>JAJCXO010000105.1 GCA_029263395.1 Acidobacteriota bacterium
GGTGCCGCTGTTTCTGTTCGCGGCCATGCTGCACCTGTTCTCGACCACCGCGCTCGGCATTTTGATCGCCACGTTGGCGCGCTCGATGCCGCAGTTCGCGCTGCTCATGATCCTGGTGGTGTTGCCGTTGCAGATGCTTTCTGGCGCCGGTTCGCCGACCGAGAGCATGCCGCAGGCGGTACAAACCGTCATGCTGGCCGCACCGACCACGCACTTTGTCAGCCTCGCCCAGGCGATCCTGTTCCGCGGCGCCGGGCTGGCGGTGGTGTGGCCGCAACTGCTCGCCATCGCCGCCATCGGCGCTGTGTTTTTTCTCGTCGCGCTGGCGCGGTTTCGTCGTACCGTTGCACTCGGCTGAACGATGCCGAGAAGGTTTGTAGACTAGAGGCTCTCAGCCCCCCACGCCATTCATCGAAGAGTTTTGATGTTTCTCTTCGCCGAGTGGGCAGCCGGATGGCGGCGATGGCATGCGGTGAGGTGCCCCGAGAGGGATGGTTCCGGTCGGCGGGCCAGCGGAAAAGGCCGGCGAGACTCGCTAAGAGGGACCGAAACATGCAGGATCATGCCTTTCGAGGCGTCGAGTAGCAAGACCTCGAGTCCAACTCGACAAATCGTAAGTCGCTCATTCTAAAAACGGGCATAGCTCTTGGCGAGCCACAGAGGCCATTCGCCACTTGATCGTGGCGCTAGCTGAGCGTCAGCGGCAACTGGGAAATGACAACTGGACAACGAAGAGGCCATCGCATAGAACTCGCGCACTGGGCCGTTGCACCCGGATTTCAACAGCGAGCGGGATATCCCCCAGGTGTCGACCAACAACGATTGGAGAAACCAAAATGCATCTCAGGCTGTTAGCACTCACGGCGAATATCGCAATCGGATTTCTCGCGGGTACGACCGTCGCCGAAGCCGTTACCCACTACGTGTCGGCGGAGCGGGGAAGAGGCCGCGAAGGAACCAAGGAAAGACCGGTCAAGAACATCGGCAATCTGGCCGATCGACTCGCACCCGGTGACGTCATCAACATCGCTGGTGGCCTTTACCACGGACGGAGTGATGCGGGTTGGGTCGCGATCAACGTACCGGTCAGCATCGTCGGTGGGTGGAACGACGATTTCTCTGAGCGCGATCCCTGGGGTGCGCACAAGACCGTCTTGACCGGCAGCAACAAATCGGAGAACTACAAGAACGAGAGTCGGCTACGGATCGATCTCGCCTCCTTCAACCGAACCAACAAACTCGCCTTCCACCGCGCCGGTGAGGTCACCGAGTACCCTGTCTTGATCGACGGCATCATCATCGACAACGGCGGGCGTAACCGCTACAAGGGTGAGCAGCGAAACAAGATCATTCGTATGGCGAATCCGAAGACCGGCGCGAACCCGACCCCCGACGGACCGGCGTTGGCGATCACCGGCGCGCTTCACAGTCAGGTGACGGTGCAGAATTGTATTGTCGTCAACTGCGGTTCGACCCAAGGTGCGTTATCTGTGACCGTGGCCGAGGGCGGAAGTGGAACGATCGACAACAATCTCGTCGCCAACTGCACCGGGACGGGTATCTATGCTAGGACAAGCTTCCATCCCGACGCGTCGAAAAAGGACCTTGCGGCCGCCTACAAGATCACCCACAACACTGTTTTGTTCATCGAAAAGGTGGACGCGTTCGGTACCACCGGTGGTGACGCCTTGCGTATCGACGGGCCGATGAAGGTGAATGCAACCGGCAACGTGCTCGCCTTCAGCGACCGCTACGGCGTCAACAACTCGAGTCGGTCGGATGTGCAAAGTCTGACCTTGGCGAAGAACCTCCTCTTCGGAAATCTGCAAGCCGACATGATCGAGTTCGACACGAAAATGAAGGTCACTACCTGGGAGGACGATTCGAGTCGACTCAGTTACGAGAGTGTCGACAACGTCGGCACTCCGATCGAAGTTCCAGTTCCGGCGGAATGGCTAGAGAAGTTCTTCGCGCGCACGATCATCGACCGGGCCGCTGCCGAGGCCGACGTCAAGGCCAGCGACAGTCTCGTCAACGAGCTCCGGTCCATTCTGGGCCTTCCCCTGAAAGCTCCTGACCTCAATCTCGACTCCGACGTTTGGCTTCCTCATATGGACCTCGAAGCGGCGATCGCAGCCGGTTCGAATCGTTACGCGGGCGAGTTCGGTAGCGCCAAGCCCTGAACGAACGTCGTAGGATTCCGTCGCCAGGGCCGTGCAGGATCGATCTTGTCAGCCCGAGCACGTGATTTTCTCTCGTCAGCGGCTAGTGGCTTGGCGCTAGACGGGCCACTAGCTGCTCAAAACGCGGCCCTCGCCAGCTGACCGGCATCTCCTCGAGGATCGCCAGAGAGGATCCTCGGATCGGCGTAGACTCTGCCCAGGTCTCGATGCCATCTACCAACTCCGCTAGGCTGGCAAAGGTACGATCTTGGTCCTGCGCCGCTAGCGCCAGACGGGCACGTCTTAGCAGCGCTGGCCGCCGCGCGCCGTGGGCTAGCAGCGGATCCAAGAGATCAAGCGCCTCGAGGGCGCGCGCTGGCTCGCCGCTCGCCTGGCGCCACGCAATGCGAAGCTGCGTCGCGGCCTGAAAGAGCCCATGATCCGGCTCGATGGCGCTGAGTTCAGCTTCGAGGTCACGGATGGCCAGCGGCTGTTCTTGACGCGCACGCCGCCAGCCTTCGATCACCACCTTCGCCTCAGCATCCGAGGCGAGGAGTCGAACCAGTCGGGGCGGGCCTTCAGTTGTCGACAGATCTTGCCGATAGAGTTTGACCAGAGCGTGCAGGGCCTCGGAGTCCACGGATGACTCGCGTTCCAGCGACTGCCAGAGGACCCGTTCGCCCCTCTGGCGCTCTCCAGAAGCCAGCAGTGTCAGCGCCAGGCCGACCCTTTGCTGCGCTGGATCCCTCAAGCCCGATGCCACGCTGCTGGCCCTTGGGAGATCGCCGCGACGGATCAGCTGTCGAACGACCGATAGACCACCGGCCTCGGCCGACAACGAGGCCAACGGATCGAATATTGCCGTTGCGTGTTGAAAGCCACGAGTGCCGAGAGGCGCGTCGAGAATGCGGGGGGAGCGGGTCTTGAGCAAATTGTGGGAGTCTGTATTCAGAGGCGCGTTGGCGCCGAATTGGCGGCTCTGCTCGTTGCTCAGCGCCCGATCGAGGAGGACGTCGCGTAAGTTCCAGATCCCCATGTCGCGCCACAGCGCCTGGCTCTTGGCCAAGCCTCGAGCGGCTTCCGTGGGGTCGCTGAGCGGCGCGGCGCCACACAGAAAGAGCAAACTGCCACCCGGAGAGGGATGATAGACCTCGACATATGCGAAGACCTCATTGAGCGTGGCAACCAGGCTGCGCATCAGTAGCTCATCCACGTAGGAGAGACCGATCCATTGCACGAAGACGCCCCGTGGCGCTAGGCGTTGGCTCACGAGGGAGAAGAACTCTCGAGTGAATAGATGGGAGGATCCTGCGGTCCACGGGTGAGACGGCTGAGAGACGATGGCGTCGTAGCGCCGGTTGCTCAAAGTCAAGGCGCTGCGCGCGTCATTGAGATGGATGGCGACTCTCGGGTCGCTCAGCGGATCCCTTCTCACGGAGGCCATGGCACGGTTGGCACTGACAACCTCCGGTTCGAGCTCGACGACATCAACTTGCGTCAAGTCCGTCGGCAGGCTCTCGAGGATCATGCCCGCGCCGAGGCCGACGACCATCATCGACTTCGTCTCCGGCCGGCTGAGCTGGGGCAGGAGAGCCATCCAGCGGACCGGCGTGAAGCCGGCGACCCGGCTACCGGTCGGTCGAATCATCGCCTCGGGCAACCCGTTGGTCGAGAGACGCCAGGTGCCTCGCTCATCGATCAGCATCACGGTGGCACTGCGGCCAACCTCATAGAAGGCCACTTCGCCGGCGGCAGGCTGACCGGACAACGGTCCGCTGCGCAAGACGTTCCATGGCGTAGGTCGTGGCACCAGCACAACGACGACCAGCGAGACGGCGCACCCCAGCGCCCACCGAGGGAGCCGCCGTCCGGGAGCCAGCGCGGTTACCAGCGCCAGGCTGAGACTGGTGCCGAGAGCCAGGCTTGCTGTGCCGGCGAATTTCAGGGCGGGTAGCAGCACAAATCCCGTCAAGATCGCGCCGAAGATCGCGCCTACCGTACTCCAGGCAAAAACCCGGGCGGTCGCAGGGCCAGCGTCGCCTCCGCCGCGGCTGAGCAGACGGACCGCAAAAGGGAAGGTGGCGCCGATGAAAAGCGCTCCGGGCAAGAGAGTCAGTGCCGCCAGCAAGCTGCTCTCGAGCAAAAAGTTGCCGTTAGCGGCCGCGCCGTCGGTCAGCGCCGGCAACAGGTCGAGACCCATGTAGGCGCCCCAGGATCCGGCGGCGACCCCGATCTGGGCGACAATGAAACCGCGGCGCGCCCTGGCCCGGTCGGTAGCCAGCCGAGAAGCCAGCCCGGCTCCGAGCGCGATGCCGATCAAAAAAGTAGCCAGCATCGTGCCAAAAGCATAAACCGAGCCGCCGAGCAGATGACTCAGCAGTCGCGTCCACAACACTTCCCAGGTGAAGGAGACAAAACCGGATACCAGCATGACTGGCAGGATCCAGGTTGTGCTGGCGTCGGCAACTCTCTGTGCCGCTTCCGCGGCGTGCTCGAGCAGAGGCGGTCGCGACGGATCTTCGGTTTCGCCCGCCGTCCATCGCGACAGCAGGGCCGCGCCCAGGAAGGCGGTGGCGTTGACCGCGACAGCCACCCAGACGGTCTGCAGGAGACCCAGCCTGGGCAGCAAGACAAACGCGGCGACCAGGGTACCGGCGGCGGCGCCGAGAGTGTTGACGGCGTAGAGCCAGCCGACCCGTGGTCCGAGATCGACGTCATGCTGCACACTGAAGCGCACCAAGAGTGGCAGGGTCGCCCCCATGAGCGCCGTCGGAATGAGCAGGATGACGAACGCCGCCGCGAGGTAGAAGATTGCCGAGCTCAAAGAGCCTGCCTCGGGCGGCACGTCGAATCCACCGAGCACGGCGACTTGGATCCGGCTTGCCCAGCCCAGTGCCGGGCCGACGGCGAGCGCGGCAAGCGCGATGACCAGCTCGATCGCGGCGTAAATCCGAATTGGCGAGCGTACCTGGTTGACGAGTCGCCGGGCGCCGGCGGCACCGGCCGCTAGGCCTGCCATATACGCTCCGAGCACCGCTGCCACCGCCAGCTCCGAGGCTCCGAAGACGAGCGCGAATTGTTCCGTCCACACCGTTTCATAGATCAAGGCGGCCATACCCGAGAGCAGAAAACACAACGACAGCAAGGCGAAATGGCGGCGGCTCGTCATGGCGCACACTCTATACTTCAGCAACCCAATACTTCAGCAACCCAACCGATAGACTATTCCGAGCTTGGGCAACCCGCCACGAGGACGCCATGCCGAGAATCTTTGCCGTTAGCCTCATCCTGCTCAGCTGTCTTGCCGCCAACACCACTGCCGAGACCACCACTGCCGAGACCACCACTGCCGAGCCACCTGCGCCCACGGTTGCCACCTTCCATGACGGTGTCCAGCGGGTCGCCATCGACGCCGAGCTCTTGGGCGACTACCTGGCCCACAAGAAGGCTTCGCCCACTGCGGACCCTACCCCTTACCTCGAGCCCCTGGCGTCCCTCCTGCGGCTCCAGGCCGAGGCGAGGCGTGATCCCACGCCACGCCTCGACTTCGAGCTGAGGATCGCTGAAGAGCGGCTGCTGGCGGCTGACTACAGAGATCGAATGCTAGCGGACGTAAAGGTCGCGGAGAAAGCCGTCCAGAAACGGCTCGAGCAGCGGCGGCAAGAGATGGGGCTGCGGCGCCCCAAGAAAGTGCATTTGCAGAACTTGTTCAAGCGGCTGCCTAGGGATGCTGACCAAGAGGCACGGTCGGCTCTTCGCCGTCAGGTCGACGATGTGCGCCAACAGCTTCTGGACGGCGCTGACTTCGCCACCTTGGCGCGGCAAGAGTCAGATTCGCAGACTGCTCGCGGCGGCGGCAGAATGGGTGTCGTGCGACCGGGCGATCTACCGAAGCCGCTCGAGTCGATCGCTTTCAAGCTCGCCGAAGGTGAGGTGAGCGAGGTCATCGAGAACGACCAGGGCTTCCTGCTCTTGCGATGCCTGAAAATTGTTGCGGAACGAGAGATCCCGGTCGAAGAGGCCACCCAGCTGATCCGGCAGGAGCTACAAAAGCAGGCGACAGAAGAGCGTCTCGAGCAGATGAGTCACGAGGTGCTCGAGGCGGCAGCGGCGGTGCTCGACCTGAAAGCTGCCCGTACCGATACTAAGCAGGCGGTTGCGGCGCGATTCGGCGGCGGGCTGCTTACCGGTCAGGAGGTGGCCTGGCTGAGTCGTAGGCAGACCGGGGCGCCGGCCCTCGAGACACTTCACGAGAGCCAAGTGCGCGAGCTCCTCGAGCGTCATATCGTGCAGTCGGAGTGGGCCCGCCGGGCGCGGGGCTCGATGAGCCCGGAGCTCCGATTGCGCCTACGCTGGAAAGCTATCGAGACCGCAGCGAGCGTTGGCCTGCGCCGTCGCGTGCAGGCAGGATTCATGCCGCCCAACGAGGCCGAGGTTCGAGCCTACTTCCAGGAGCACCCGGATCGTTTCATGCGCCGCGAGCACTACCAGCTCCAAGTCCTGCGCCTCGACAGTGATGTCGCCATTCCCCACCAGGCGGGGCGGCAGATCGCCAGCCTCGCCCGCCAGCTCGAAAGTGGCGCCATCGAGCTGGCGCAGGCGGCCAGGCGCCATTCCGATCACTGGTCGGCCAAAGACGGCGGACACGTCGGCTGGTGGAGCCGCAAGCACCTGGCGAGCCACGGCCCCTTCGTCATGCGAGCCGTCACCGCCCTCGAGCCTGGCGAGACGACCCAGCCCATCCGTCAAGATCAAAGCTGGTGGATCGTACGCCTGCAAGGCATCCAGCCTCGGCGCCCCTTGACTTTCGAGGAAGCGCGCGTCCGTGCCGACCGCTTGCTGGGTAATGAGCGACTGGCTGATGTGCAGCGTCGGGTCGAAGAGCGTGTCGCTGAACAGATCGAGCTTCAGGTGATTCTCTCCGAATCCCGAACCGGGGAATCCTGAAGGATCCTCTCGAGGTTGTTGATCTTGTTTGCTGCCTAAATGCAAAGAGCCACCCACCAGGGGCGGCTCTTTCCGCATTCGATCCGAAGATCCGCGAGAAGCTATTCGAGCTCGAAGGATATGAGCTCAACTGGAAGGATCGCCGGACCACGCACGCGCAACATGGCGTTTTGGCCCGCAATGGCGGCATAACCCGTCGAGGTACCAGAGTTGAAGTCCGCCTGGAACGCGTGGAAGCCGAGCGGAGTGGTCATCGTGCCCATGGTCGCCACTCTGGAATCGGTGACCATACCGAGCTCATCGGAGCCGGCGAAGGTGCCCTGGTACATGGCGGCGAGGAAGGTCCTCGGGACCTGAATCGTGGCGATGGTTTGAGGCGAAAACGCCGACTGCGGGAAGTTGCTGGCCGCGCCGCGGTAGCCGATAACGCCGGCCGTGGTGCCGGCGGGCGGATTGAGAAAGCTGAAACCCGGATCGAAGGGGTCCATGGTCGCCGCCGCGCTACGGCCGTAGATGCTCATACCGGTGACCGTGAACATGGTGAGGGTCGTGTTGGTCAGGGTGTTGGCGGTGAACCGGTTGCCTACCATGGCGTCGGTGTTGCCGCCGTTGGTATGGAACAGATCCGCGGGCGCGCCGGTGTCATAACGCAGGCGACCAATATCGGGACCGTCCGGAATCGGTGCCTCGTTGGCCGGTTTTTTTGCGGCCTTTGCCTGGGATGGGTCGCGGCCGACCCTGGCTTCGCTCTCCTGGCGCATTTGCCAGCGCACTCGCCAGTCTGCTTTGGTTTTTTCGCTTGCCGCATTCCACTTCTCGAGCTGTGCCGGGGTCAGCTGCTCAACAATCGTGGCATCGCTGCTGTCATCGGCGACTGCGGTCATCCCCAGGCTACACATTAGGCACATCACAACGAGAACTCGAACCCATGTCGACATCGCAATACCTCTCATTCAGTGCGGAAACACACGGGGCTAAGCTAGGGCCCAACCCGACCACTACCCTATCTAGGTTGATCTAACAATGATATTTTGCTGTGGGGTCGATGTCAACGGCTGGCGCTGATTGGCGCGCTTGCAGTGAGGGCGGCTAGGCGGTCTTCTAGCGGGCGATAGGAGCGACTGGCGAGCCAGGCGTCACGAAGCTCTCCATAAACCTGTTGACCGTGATATTCCAGATAGTCTTCCGAAACCCGCTCTCGAGCGGCTTCGAAAGGCAAGACGCCCGGCTCCTTGCGCTCCAGGACCATCAAGATCTCCAGCGCTTCGCGGCTCCTGAACGGCGGCGTCATCTCGCCCGCGGACAGAGGTGCTACGAATTCGGCAACCCGCGGCAGGCGGACCATCAGAGTGTCGAAGGTCATCCAATCCATGTCTTCCGTCTGGCCGGCGAGCCTTTGCACCAGGGCGGCTACTTCAGTCGCGTCTTCACTTCCCTCGGCCAGCGCTGACTCGAGCTGAGCCATGTGCTCAGCGGCTTGTCGAGGATCGCTGACCGGCACCGTCATCCGTCTGAGCTTGAGGCGCAGAGGCTCCGTGTACCGAGATCGGTTGTTGTCGTAAAAGGACCGCACATCGGCCTCTCGATCGGCCAGCGAGGCGACCATGCTCCTCTCGGCCTGCAGGCGCGCCAACCGGACCCGGCGCAGCCGCTCGAGCTGCGTGTGTACCTCAGGCTGTTGATCAAATTTGCTGCGTCGCGCGGCGTCGACCAGTCGTTCGCGGCGGTGCAAACGATCGACCAGGCGGCGCGCCCTCACGAAGGCCGAATCCTCTCCTGGCGGCTCCGCCGCGAGCAGCTCCCGCAGCTCCAGAAAACGCAGCTCATAATCACCGATGCGCAGCACCAAGGTGCGCGGGTCGCCGGAGCTGAGCACGATGCGCAGGTCCTCATCGTTTGGCAGGTAGCTGCCTTCTGGCAGCTCATAATCGGCGGTCATGGTGTCGATGGCTTCGTCCCGGCGCCGTTCCCGGATCTCCTCCGCCAATTTGCGCTGAACGTCCGCGAGCTCGAAGTCACGAGCCTCGATCGCAGTCTCGACCCAGAAGAGGTGGCCGCCCTGGGGAGTCAAGACCGGTTCGCTGGGCTCTTTGGCCGGCAACGCGAAGAGGATGCGCTCGAGATCGGGCGGCAGCTGTCCAGGTCTGAAGGTACCCATGAATCCGTCCCGATGCCGGGTCTCGGACTCTGAGAGCTCGCGCGCCATCAGTTGGAAGCTCTCACCCTTCGCCGCCCGTTCGCGAATCGCCAGGAGCTGTCGGCGAATCGACTCGGAATTGTTGTCCGGCGTTTTACGCTTGAAGATGTGCAGCACCTGGCGCTGAGCCGAACGCTTGAACCGGTCTTTCCGCTCTTCGAAAGCTTCCGCAACATCTTGATCAGTGACCGGCACAGGTGGGGGCAGATGACGGGTGAGATAGACGCCAGCAAGCATCTCCTTGACCGCCTCGTCGACCTCGGCCCGCGTCTCTGGTTCCTCCGCGAGTCCCGAGTCGACGGCTTTTTCGGCGAGAATCTTCTCGACTGCAATCTCCTCTGCCAGGCGCGAGTGCCAGCGCGTGAAGTCCCCATCTTCCGGCCGCCTTTGCTCGGCCGGAAGCTCGAGAATCCGTGCTTCCACCTCACCGGAGGTGACCAGCCCGCCTTCCCACGCGGCAACGACGTCAGGCGGCAGGGGGGGCGCGCAATGCAGTAGTGCCAGCGTTGCCGACACGGTGGCTAAAACCCTGGAAATCTTCATGAAGCTCGCTCCAAAAGGGCCTGGGCTCGCCGCGTCACGCGATGGTTGGGCGCCTTGGCGCTCAGCTCATCGAAAGCCTGCCGGGCCGCTTCCGGGCGCCCGGCTTGCAGCTCCACAAAAACGAGGCCGAAATAGGGATCGAGGTCGAGGGAACGCCGAAAAGACGAGGCAGCGTTGGCGTAGTCCCCAGTTTCCGAGACGAAGACCCCGAAGTTGTAGTGCGCCTTTGGAAAATAGGGATGGGCGGCCAGGAGGCGCTCGAATTCGGCGGCGGCTCCTTCTCGATCGCCGGCTTCCGCCAGCCGGGCTGCCAGGTCGTCTCGGGCACGGGCGTGGTTCGGATCGATCTCGAGGGCCTGGCGCAGGGCGTCGAGGGCTTTTTCGCTCTCGCCGTCGGCGCTGAACAGGATCGACGCTGTGTAGTGTCCGTCGGCCGTGGGACGCAACGCCATGCTCCGCTCGATCCGCTGCAGCCCGCCTTCCTTGTCGCCCTCGAAGAAGAGGAATTGTCCTGCATAGAGCAAGAGCCGCTCGGCGATTCCGGAGGTCGCTCCCAGCTCGATCAGGTGATCGACGGTGACCAGCATCGATTCGAGGTCTCCGAGCTGGGCTTGAGCCTGGGCCAGCAGATCGAGGTAGTAGCGGTTGTTCGGATCTTCATCGACCAGGCGTTGGGCGATTTCGGCCGCCGTGCGCGCCTGATCGTTGAACAGCGCCTGGCGGATGCGACTGATGGCGCTGATGTCGTCGACTCGGTCCTGGGGCGCGATACCGTCGTCCCGCAGCTCCTCCTGCACCTGCAGGGAGCCACCACCTTGAAGATATCCGAGGGCTTCAAGGCGCTTCCGGGTCTCGCTGTCGGGCATTACCGCCGATGCCGAGGCCGACGCGGCGCGCCGGTGAATCAGGGTGCTCAGCTTGCCGCGCATCTCCTCGGCGATCTTCGGCCGCGCGGCGACCAGATTATCCGTTTCGGGGTTTGGCGTCTCGAGATCGAAAAGTTCGGGTTTCGGGCCGTGGATGTATTTCCAGTGCCCGTCGTAGAGGGCCCGTAGCTCGCCCCAGTCGTTATTGAAGCGCGGCGACAGGGTCTCGGCATAATGCGGCCGGTGATCTTGAAGTTCACCGTTCAGGAGACCGACCATGCTGCGTCCGTGCAGCCCATCGGGCCTCTCC
>JAJCXO010000106.1 GCA_029263395.1 Acidobacteriota bacterium
ATCGCCCGCGAGCTCGGGGTGGACGCGCTGGTCGAGGGCTCGGTCCAGCAGGCCGGCGACCACCTTCGGGTGACCGTGCAGCTGATCGACGCAGAGGCCGACCGCAACCTGTGGTCCGACAGTTTCGACGCGCCGGCCAGCGAGGCGATGGCGCTTCAGCTGCGGGTGGCGAATGCCATTTCCCGGCGCTTGCGCGGCACTCCAGAGAGGTCGCCGCCGGTGGCGACTTTCGTCGACCCCGATGCCTACGACGCCTTCCTCCGCGGCCGCTACCACGCCCAGGACCTAGACGATCCGCAGGCTCAGCGGCTTGCTATCGCCGAGCTCGAGCGGGCGGCGCGAATGGCGCCGGATTTCGCTCAGGCCCATGCTGCCCTAGCTGAAAGCTGGCTGCTGTTGGTGAAGCTCGGCGGTATCCTGCCGGTCGAGGGCTACGGGCGGGCGCGAACCCATGCCGAGCGGGCCGCCGAGCTAGATCCGTCCTCAGCCTTCGCCGAAACCCTGCTCGGCGCCCTCGCCTACATCCACGACTGGGATTTCGTCACCGCCGAACAACGGTTGCGGCGGGGTCTCGAGATCGATCCGAGCGACGCCGTAGCCCACGGCTGGTTGGCTCGCTTTCTCACCTCCATGCGGCGCTTCGAAGATGCCTTGGCGGAAGTGCAATGGGTGCGCCAGCTCGATCCGTTGGCCTATTCGCGTCCGGAAGTGGCGCGTCTACTCAATCTCATGGGCCGCCACGACCTGGCCCTCGCCGAGCTCGACGCCCAGCTACGCCTCGAGCCCGACGCCTTGAACCTCCACTACGAGCGCCTGTTCGCGCTCAAAGCCGCCGGTCGCGTCGACGATGCAGTCGATGCCTTCCTCCACACCCTCGAGCTCCAGCAGGTGGCCGTCGAGCAACGCCGGCGAGTCGAGGCCGGCTACCGCGCCGAAGGGCTGCCCGGCATCTACCGTCACTACCTGGAGAGCACCCCCGAGCCCGCCGCCGACGCCCCGGGCTCGGCCGCCCTCTCCTACGCTGAGACCCTGCTCGGGGCCGGTGAGCTGGAACGTGGACTCGACTGGCTGGAACTGGCCGCCGACCGCCGCGAGCCCGGCGTGGTCGAGATTGGCACCTACAGCGCCTTCGACGTTGTGCGCGACCGGCCCCGCTTCCAGGCCCTGATGCGCCGCATCGGCCTACCCGGCTGAGTTCGCGACAGGATCCGCGCGCCACCGCCGGGGTCTCCCGTGGGCCGGTGACCGCGTTGTCATCAGGATTCCCCAACCTTTCCCAGACTCTCACAGACGCTGTCTCAGGACTTCTCAGGGATCCGTGTCGCATTCTGCCGACACCACGGCCCACGCCATCGACGAGCGCGGTCCCACATCACATCCCGACACTGACCGGAGAATCGACCATGAGACCTTCACGATCCCTGATCGCCTGCCTGTGGACGGTCGCCGCCGGAGCAGCGGTACTCAACGTCCTCGGTGCTCTCCACGTCCCGTACATTCCGATGCTCGGCTACACCGTCGACGCCGACGGCGTGGTGAGCGACGTCACCGCTGGCGGCGCCGGTGAGACTGCCGGCCTCGAGCTTGGCGACCGCGTACTGCGTGTCGATGGCCGCGACTACCGGCCCGAGGTCGAACAGCCGGTGAGCCTGCGCGCCGGCGACCGTCGGATTCTGGAAGTCGAACGGAACGGTGCCCGCAGTTCCCTCGACTTTGTCACCGGCTCGCTTCCGCTGCTAAGCCAGCGCCTCGGCCTGCTCTTCGGTTTGAGCGGATTGCTGTTCATCGTCGCCGGCCCGCTGCTCTACCAGCGTAGCGGCAGTAGCCACGCCCTCGCTTTCGCCGCAACCGGCATCTCCCTCGGACTGGTGCAGGGGTACCGTCCTCTGGCGCCGACAGCGCTGCTGCACGAGCTCCTGGTCTTCAGCTACGGCGCCCTCGGCGCCCTCTGCACCGCCTTCCTCATCCACTTCGCCCTGCTCTTTCCGCGGCGGCGACAGGTGGCGACCCACCGCGGCTGGCTGGCGTTGCTCTACGGTCCGTCGGCGACCCAGATCCTATTGCTGGCGGTGGCGCTGATCGTGCCGTCGACGGCCACCACCACGGCGCGCCTCGCCGACATCGTCAGCCTCGGTGGGCAGCTGTATCTGGTGCACGTCCTGGTGCTGATCGCCCTGCTGGTGGCCGGCTTCGTGCAGACTGACGCTGCCGAGCGACGGCGGCGAGGTCTCGGTGTGCTGCTTTGGGGTACCCTCGCAGCGGTGGCACCGATTCTGATCGCTGGTCTCTGGGCGCTCGCGGCGCCAGATACCGACAGCGAGGTGCTCATTTACGCCTTCGTTCCCAGCCTGGCGCTACCGCTGATCCTCGCCTATCCGGTGTGGAAGAGCGACCGGGCCAGCCCCGGGTAGCTCAGCCGTCAGCGGCGGCGTATCTGCGGCGCGTAGATACCCCCTAGGCTATTCGTGCGCCTGGCCTCGAGGCGTGCCCCGCCTCGAGGCGTGCCTGGCACTCTGTCTGGAGCGTTACTGTCTGGAGCGTTACTATCTGGACCGAGTCGGCAAGGCACCGGCTTTGTGGGCCAGCTCCAGAGCCTCTTCCAGCCAGGCAGTCGCTGAGCGGGCGTCTTTCCACATGCTCATTCTCCTGACAGCTCTTCAGGGGTGCTGCAATCAACAACTCGACTACGGTTGCCGAGCCACCTGGATCCAGACGCCGAGTTGGCGTTGGGACGGGGTCCAGGCCGTGTCGCTCCAGACGATGAACAGACGGGTGGTGAACGGGGCCACCGGCGCAAGCTCGATGGTACGAGGTTGCGCCTGCTCGAAGCGGATCGTCTCGACGCGCTCGCCGTCGTCGATGAAGACCCGGACCGGCAGCTCCCTCCTGGTGTCGCCGACGTCGAGCGTGATCTTCTGTCGCAGCGGGCTCGGATCGCCGTTGTCGACCACGATGCCTGCCGGGCTCAGCCCGAAGGTCCAACCGTCGTGGAACAGGGCAATCGCTCGCAGCCGAGTGCCCAGCAGAGAGAACAGGTCACCCCTTCCGCGGAGGTCCGAACTCCACTGAGTGGCGAGGATCCGCTCCAGCAACTACTTCCTCGCTGCAGGGTTCGGGCTCGTCCGCAGCTCATCGAGCCGCTGCGCGATGCTCATCGCCGCCGTTGGCTCGGACAGCGGACCAGCGGGGAGCTGGCGCAGCCTCTCAGCCGCCTCCTGCGGCCGCACCAGGACCAGGAAGCCAGAAGGTCCGAAGCGCGCGGTCTCGGCCAGCGTCGGCATCTCTTGCAGCCAGACGAGATAGCTTTCGCGGCTGGCAATGGCGGTTGGCGGTTGGGTGGCCTGATTGCGGACGATTTGGACGTAGACGTC
>JAJCXO010000107.1 GCA_029263395.1 Acidobacteriota bacterium
TCGGTCTGGGGGCCGCGCTGGTGGTTCTTGCCAGCATGGATTTCAGGACCGGAACCGAGCTCGACGGGAATCCGGTGAGCCGGGCCATCCAGGGTGTCTTGACCGGCATCGGGTTTCTCGGAGCGGGCGTCATCGTCCGGGACAGCACGGGCACGAAGGTCCAGGGCCTGACCACCGCGGCGCTGATCTGGCTCACCGCATGCCTCGGTATCGTCTGCGGCCTCGGCGCCTGGACGGTCGCGCTGGTGGCGCTGTTCTTCATCTTTCTGTTGCTCGGGGTCGGCGGTCCGTTCGAGCTCTGGCTGCACAGGAGATGGGGCTATGGCCGAGGCGACAAGGCGGACGACCGAGGAAGCAAGACCGACGGAGCATAGCCGCCCCTGGGCCGTCTGCCGGCGACTGGAAAGCGGTCCTCGCAAGACCGGGAGGAGCCGGGTTTCGACCCGCTGAGTTCCGCCTTGAGGTCAGCGTGTGCCGGGTGTTTGAGGGCCCGTGCATGGGACCACTTCGACGTGATTCACCCGGATCACCCGGTCGCCGTCAAGGACCGCTGACAGCCGAACCCGTTTGCGCAGGTAATCCCTCAAGAAGTGAGCCCAGGCGATATCCGGGTCGATGCGGTACTCGGTCTCATCGACGGTTGCGAGACCGACGTCCACGACCTCGCCGGTCGGCCCCCAGGCGATGGGGACGAGCACGCCCTCAAGAATCATCTCTATCGTTTTTTCCGTCTTCACTGGCTTTTTCTCGGGCGAGTCCCCTTGCCGCCGCCTCGTTCACCAACCCGGCGTCGCCACCGTGTGCAAGGCCTGCGCTATCTGCCATACCTGCACGCCGCGTGCCACACCTCTCGGTTGGCTGCCAGGCCTTGTCCGAGCTCAGCAAGGATGGCTCGGCGGGCGGGCCTCAAGTCGCTTTTGCTTCGTCGCCGGACGACGCCGCGGGCGGCGACGCGGAGGACGCGGGCGACGGCTTGAAATCCACCTTGTCGATCTCGTACTTGGCGAGCAGCTTGCGCAGCTGCCGGCTGGTGATTCCGGCGGCTTCGGCAGAGTCGTTGATGCGGCCGTCGTGAGCTTCCAGGAGATTCTCGAGGTAGCGCATCTCGACGTCGGCGACCGCCGCGCCGCGCACCGCGGCCAGCGTCCCGGTCAACCGGCCTGGCGGCACCAGAATGTGGGGCTCCGCCGTATGAACGATCTCGAGCGGAATGCTCCGCGGCGTGATGCGGTCGGTCGACTCCAGAATCATGGCTCTTTCCAAGACGTTCTCGAGCTCGCGGATGTTTCCCGGCCAATCGTAAGCCTGGAACGCCTGCTCGACCACCGGCGCGAGGCCCCCGACGTTCTTCCGATATCGGTGGTTGAGGCGATCGAAGATCTGTTCCAACAACCGGGGTATATCCTCCCGGCGTTGCCGCAGCGGCGGGATCTCGATCGGGAATACGCTCAGGCGGTAGAACAGGTCTGCCCGGAACGATCCCTCCTCCTGCATCGCTTGCAGGTCGCGGTTGCTGGCCGCGATGATGCGGACGTCGACCTCGATGTCCTTCTCCCCGCCGACGCGATGGAACCGCTGGTCTTGCAAGACGTCGAGCAGCTTGATCTGCGCCGCCGGCGTGATCGTGCCGATCTCGTCCAGGAATAGAGTGCCGCCGTGAGCGAGCTCGAACTCGCCCTTCTTGCGCCGATGGGCGCCGGTGAAGGACCCCTTTTCGTGACCGAAAAGCTCGCTCTCGAGCAGCGTGTCCGGGATGGCGCCGCAGTGGACGGCGACGAACGGCTGGTCCCGGCGCCTGCTCCAGTGGTGAATCAGCCTGGCGACAACGCCCTTGCCGACCCCCGTTTCTCCGCTCAGGAGCACCGTGGCGCGCGTCGGGGCGACGCTCCGGACCTACTCGAGGACGGACCTCATAGCCGCGCTCTCGGCGGTGGCCACCCGGTCAGGGTCTAAACCGCCCATCGCTGATCCTCGCTCGCTCTCTGAAACCATCTTCTTTTCCGCCTCACCAAATGGGCGGCATACATGTTCCTTTAACTGGATATTAGCACTATCCGCGGCGCCCGCGGCCGCCCAGCCAACCCCGGTGGTGGAAGAGTGCGAGGATCCCCACGACGACCGTGAGCATCGCTCCCAGCAGAATGAAGTAGCCCTTGCGGTAGCCCAACTCTGGGATGTACTCGAAGTTCATGCCGTAGATGCCGGCCATGAAGGTGATCGGGACGAACACCACGGTGACGATTGTCAGCGTCTGCATGATCTGGTTGAGACGGTGCGCCGACAGCGACAGATAGCCGTTCACGAGATCGTCGGTCAGCTCATAGTAGAGCCGCGCCAGGCTCAGCAGGCGGTCCAGCTGTTCCTGGACGTCGGTCAGCTCGTGGTCATGATCCGCGAGCTGCGCCGGCGTCGTCGAACGGGCGGAAGTGAACACTTGAGCGTGGTACTGGAGGATGCGCATGATCCGCTTCAGGTCGCCTTTCTGCCGCACCAGCTCGGCGAGCAGTTCGTCGCTCGGCTTGCTGAGCATTTCCGCCTCCATCTCGTCGAGGCGCTTTTCCACCGCCAAGAGCAGGGGCAGGAAGCGGTCGGCGACCGTGCGGCAGAGGCGCAGCGCCAGCGCCGCGCGGGAGACGTCCGGTGGAATCTCGCCCGAGGCCAAGGCGGAGAGCAGAGTCTCGGTGCTCACCGATCGGCCCGAGCTGCGGGTGAGGAGATACCGCTCGCCGACGAAGATCGACAACTGGATCGTGCCGAACTCGATCGACGTCGAGTCGGCGTCGAGCCCCTTGAGCATGATGAAAGTGTTGTCCCGAAAGGGCTCGATCTTCGGCGGGTGGCGCTCCCGTAGCGCGTCGGTGATGGCCAGGTGGTGGATACCGAAACGGCGGGACAGCAGGTCCCGTTCCGCTTCGGGATCTCGCTCCGCTTCGAGGCTCTCCCGCGCGGCGTCGTCTGTCGCGTCTTTCAGGAGGTCTTCGATCTCTTCCAGGCGGTTTGCCAGTGCCTGGAAACGCTCGCGCACCTTTTCGGTCTTCTCCGCCTCTTCCGCTTTGTCGAAAACCAGGGACTCCAGATTGTCCTCCGGTTCATCGGCTGCCGGCTGGGTCGGAGCGCTTGGAATGAAGCGTTTTCCTTCTGAGATCGGGCGGGTGTTCATGAAGTTGGGGGACACGATCTCGATGCCGGCTCCGTGGAGCTGGTCGAGAATCTCTTCGCGCAGCTCGGATCGGGTGGAGAGCAGTCGCTTAACGTCGGTCAACAGGCCGCCGACACGGTAAATCACCGAGAAGTCCCCGAGCTCGAGGATCTGGACGAACGGGTCTGCCAAGCCCGTGGCCGTGGCGGCCGATATCAGGCAGCCCCTGACGTCGCTTCTGGGAACGTCATAGCCCAGGGATACCTGGGCTGAAATGATCGTTCCGGACGATCGCACGACTTTGATCGGGTTGCTGGCCAGAAAAAGGTTGGGAAGGGTCGTCAGATCCCGGTCCTCAGTCTGAATCTCCACGTGTAGGATGGCTCGTTCGGAGACTCTGCCGAAGTGCTCGCCGACCCGGAGAAAATCGCCGGCCCGAAAGCCGCGGGTCACGCGCAGCATCAGACCTGCCATGGCGTTGCCGATCAGGCTGGCCGAAGACAGCGCGATCGCGGCGCTGAGGACGATACCGAGCAGGCTCAGCAACTGGCCACGGGTGCCGTCGCTGATCGGCAACGAGAGAATCATCGCCAGCAGACCGGCCAGCGTGAAAGCCAGCATCGTCAATTGACCCCAAAGTCGCCCGTGGGCCGATCCCGTGAGCCAACGCTCGATTACGCGATTCGCCACGAATAGGAAGACGACGACCGCGAGGGCAGTGAAGCCCGTGGGCAACAGCGGTCGGAGCAGCTCAAGAAGGCCAACCACTTCCGTCACAGCCAGCCCTTGCGACGGAAGAAGTAGACCATGGTGCCGCCGACGCTGAGCATCACCAGCCAGAAAGTAGGGCGGGGCTCACCGACGGTAGGGTGGTCATGCCCAGGATCACGCCGTCCACTGGCGATCTGAGAACTCGGTTCTCCACGCCCATGAGCGTCGTGTTGGTGGCCAGGGGTTGACCGCTCTCGACGACTTCCCCTGGTGCCACGTGGAATTGCAACAGGCCGCCGAGCTCGGCGCGCACCCATTTGGTGCGCTTCACGCTGGTCTGGTAAGCGGGTCGTTGTTGCTCACCGTCGACCATGCCGAGCTCGATCAGCACATTGCGGATCCCCCGGACTCCGAGCTCCACCATCGACGGTTCGATCTTCCACACCTCTCCCGCTTCGAGCACGATTGTTGGGCATCCGGCGCGGCACGCCGAGCGACGGAACGACCCTTTGGGACCGGGTTGGTCGAGGACCATCTCGCAACCGAATGCCATGGCGATCCGTCGCACTTCCGAATCCCGTAGATCGGCCCGTACGTTCGGGAAGTTGGTACGCCGTACCGCCGCCGTGTGGAGGTCGATGCCATAGTCACATTTGCTAACCAGCTGGCGGAAGATCTTGTCGGCCAGCCGGCTCGCCCGGGAGCCGCTTTCCGATCCGGGAAAGCAGCGATTGAGGTCGCGGCGGTCGGGCAGGTACCGGGTGTGGCGCTCGAAACCGGGGAGATTCACCACCGGTACCAGAACCAGGGTGCCGCGGCGAAGCTCGAAGGGTTTCTCGATCAGGATCTCGCGCACGACTCCGATGCCATTGATTTCGTCGCCATGGAGCGCCGCGGTGATGAACACGGTTTTCCCGGGCTTTTTGGCACGCATGACCCGCACCGGCATTTCGAGCGGGGCGCCGCTGTAGCTCTCCGAGATCTCGATCTTGAGGTCGGCGCTTTTCCCGAGACCGATGGTTCGCCCGGCGATGGTGAAAGGCTTGGCGGTTTTCATGACGCGGTCTCCGGGGGTTTGGCTTTCGGACGCGTCGTTGACCGCTTCGATCGCCGAGTTCTGCGCTTCGGCAGGAACGATTTCATCGCCTCGAGCTTGCCGAAACACAGGAGCCGGTCCTCCTGCTCTATGCGGGTAGACGACGTTGGCAGCGGGATCACCGTGGCTCCGCGGCGCACCATCAGGACGACGATGTCTTGTTCCCTTAAACCGGAGTTGGCGAGGGTTTTGGCCACCAGCTCTGAGCGTTCGGGAACGGGCAGCTCCGAGATGCCGAAGCCCTTGGCCACGGTCAGCCGCTGGCGCACGTCCACTTCGGGGAAGTGGACCTCGTCCTCGACGTAATTGATGATGGCTCCGGCGACGTCGACTCCGGTGGCTCCTTCGATACCCTCGAGCCCGGGCGAGGAGTTGACCTCCATGATCTGCGGGCCGTCCGTGCCTTCGAGCATGTCGACACCGGCGATTCGCAGCCCCATGATCTGGGCCGCCCGGATCGCCGCTTGTTCGTAGGCGGGGGTGAGATTGACGGCCTCCGCTTTGCCGCCGCGGTGGACGTTGGAGCGGAATTCCTGCCCCTGGGCGACCCGCCGCATGGCGGCGACCACCTGGCCGCCGACAGCGAAGGCACGGACGTCTTTGCCCTTGGATTCGGCGACGAACTTCTGGATCAGGACGTTCTGTTTGGCGCTTTGCAGGGTCTCGACGATAGCCTCCGCCACCTTGATGGTCTCGGCGAGGATCACGCCGACGCCCTGGGTGCCTTCGATCAGCTTGATGATCACCGGCGCGCCGCCGACACGCTCGATCGCGGGCAAGACGTCTTTCTGGCGGCGGACGAACTCGGTGGGCGGGATACCGAGGTCGTGGCGGCTGAGGATCTGGAGCGCCCGCAGCTTGTCGCGTGAGCGGATGATGCCGAGCGACGAGTTGGCGCAGAAGACGTCCATCTGCTCAAACTGGCGGACGACCGCGGTTCCGAAGTAGGTGACCGAGGCGCCGCCGCCAGGCCCGTACTCGGATGCGGTCTTCGAGTTCTCGGATGATGCCGCCGAATTGGTCCTGAGAGTCGAGCACGCTGGACGCTCGCTGCGGCTTTTCGGTGACGGTCGGCTGGAGATCCAGGCCGGCGACGGCGAGCGCTATATCCGCCGCCTTGACCGCGCGCGGATGCTCGAAGTCTTCCGCGCCGCCGTGGATCACGGTCTTGCGGAGTTCGACGTACAGATGCTCTTGCTTGAGATCGGCGCCGAAGCGTGGCGGACGCCATGTAAGACTGAGCGAGTCACGGCGACGCTTCGATTCACTGCCTACGATCGCCACGGCGCAGGCGGCGGGATCGAGCACGCTGGAATCTGCCCGGACGACTATCCGCAGATCGTGCAGTCGAAGGCGCTGGCCGATCTGCGGGCCGTCCTCGAACAGGAGATCGGCGAAGCCAGGCGGGAAGGATCGATTGAGCTGGCGCCGCCCGACTACGAACACGCGACGTTCGCTGTCTCAAGCGATCCCACGCAGTTGATTCTCTCCTTCCGCGTCAGTGCGGACGGTGCTGGACCATCAATGCGCCTCTACGGTGATGGTCGGCTTGAGCTACAGCGATTCGATCGGCGTGGCGGTGTCGTCGCGAGCCATGACCTGAACCTGCCTTTCGTGGAGATGACCGGGCTGGTACGCCTGGCTGTGGATCACGGCTTCGCCGAATGGGATCGGTATAGCCTCGAGTTCCTTGGAATCGATTCGCGCTCAACCCACCCTACCATGGCGTTCGGTGAGCTGCATCTGGAGAGCTACCAGCGCGGAGACTACAGCCGCGCTGGCCTGGGTAGGTCGTTCAGATTCGGTGATGTCGGCTTGGGTCTCAAGTATTCGGCGGAAGTGCTACAGGTCCGGGGGCTCAAAGCTATGCAGCAAGCCTTGGACAGGTACTTCAAATCGGCCGAGGGAGGGTAGAAGAAGGACCTATCGGGCTTTTCTAGCGGCTGTGTTACTGTCGTCTTCGCCGGCTCTCGCTGGCGCGTTCCTTGGGTCCAACAGTACGAACTGCAATGGTGCACAGTGCAATATCTTCATCATTGTTCATCCGGTCGGCTACACGTCGGCCGGGATCGGTGGAGAGATCGAGATACCGATCTGCATTCGGCCAGGTGACGAACCGTTCGTTGAACGCGCCCTCGATGAAGCGATCGGCGTTTGGAACGGACTGACGCCGACAACGGGCAACTGCACGGACTGCGCGAGTTCTGAGGACTCAGGCCAGACGGGCGTCTTCATCATGGCGACGCCCATGATTCATGAGCTTGGACACTGCGCCATGGGGCTGGGTCATACCAACTATCGCGATCCCGGTTCCGGGACACTCGACAACTTCACAGCGGCCAGGGACGTGACATCTCAGGACGCCGGTACAGATACGGTCCGGGGATCACGCGACGACATCGTAACCCCCGACCCGCAACCGCCACCGCCGAATGCTCTGCCTCTTCATTGGTATCGGATCTCCGACAATGACCCCGTCGTGATCGATGGCACGGTGATCGATTCCAGTACCTACGCGATATTCGCTCCTCAATTGCCGGCCGGCAGCACGTGGCCGCGAACGGGAATCGCTATGTGTCAGCCCTGCTCGGTGCCGGCGACAATACACAGAACGTAATGCACGGTGCCGCCTCCAGAAACATGCACTATCTCGGGCTTACGGCCGATGATGTCAATACTGTGAGTCATGGCATGACGGGTCTCGATACGACGGCTGCCACAGGTGACGACTACACCATTTTGCTGACGAAGGTCGCAGACTGCGCCAACGCGGAGATCGAGGTTGAATATGTGCCGCTTTCGTCGCCACAGATAG
>JAJCXO010000108.1 GCA_029263395.1 Acidobacteriota bacterium
GGACTCTAGCTATCCTCATGAGCTTTCGGGTCATACTTGAATCGGGAGCAAGGGGAGATCGTTCTTGGATGGAAGCGAGCTTATGGTATCTTTGGCTGTGGCCTTGGTATCGTGGTCAAGTCCCCCCGCTCGAAGGTCCACTCTTCGAGATCGCCTCGAGATCAGCCTCACCATCCCCAGAGTGGCTCCTCGCCACCCGTCCCTCAATCTGGAGCGCGCGATGCGTCTCATTCCAACAGGTCAATCGACATGAACCGAAGCCGGCTTGTCTTCACATGCATTTCCCTGACGACGGTACTTTTTGTTGCGAGCGCGTCCATGGTGGCCGCCAACAACCGAAACCAAGACGATGGCAGCGATTCGCTGTACAAATATCTCTCGGTGTTCGCCGAAGTTTTTAGCCTGGTCAACCGCGCCTACGTCGACAAGCTCGATCCCGAGTCGTTGATGACCGGTGCTTTCGAAGGCGCTGTGGATGCGTTGGATCCGTTCTCGATCTACATTCCACCGGAAGACGTCGAGACCTACGAATCGACACTAGAAATCGGCAAGACCCGCAGCGGGATCGTCGTGCTCAAGGAACGCGGCGTCGCTTATGCGGTCGCAGTGGAAGAAGGCAGCCCGGCAGCAAAAGCCAATATCGAAGCCGGCAACATTCTGTCGGCGATCCAAGGACAGCGGACACGCCAAACGCCGCTGTTCGAGATTCAATCGATTCTAGCGGGAGCAGCCGGCACCAAAATCGAGGTCGAAAGCATCGCACCGCGGGGCCAAAAGAAGACCGTCACCTTCGAGCTCGCGAGTTACGAACCACCGGCAGTGGAGCTCGAAGTCCGCCGCGGCGTCGGCGTGTTACGTCTACCGGCCATCCAATCAGCGACGCCGACCAGTGTCGAGAGCAGCTTGCGGACCTTGCTCGACGGCTCCACCGCACTGCCTGACCTGACCGAAACTGACAAGTTGGTGGTTGACCTGCGTGGCGTCGCTGGCGGTGATCCAGAGGCGGCCTACCAGGTTGCAGGATTTTTCGCCAACGGTGAGCTCGGCACCTTGACTGCACGCGAGAAAGATCTAGCAACCTATGACGGCGGCGACTCGTCGATCTGGCAAGGCCGTATCGCGGTGCTGCTCGATCGCAGTACCCAGGGTGCTGCGGAGGTCCTCGCAGCGGTGCTCAAACAGAGTGCCGACGCAACCTTGGTGGGAGAACGTAGCTTTGGTCACTCCGGGCGTCAGACGCTACTCGAGCTCTCCAATGGCGGCCGACTGCAGGTCACGGATGCATTCTTCACCGGCCCCAACGGGCAACCGCTCAACACAGCACTCGAGCCCGACGTGAGAATCCGTCCAACGTTCTCGCCGCTCGATGAGGCGTCCGACACGGATGCACCCGAGGGTGAGGAGGCCACTGCCGGTGACGGAAACTCCAGCAGCGAGACGACCGACAGTGGTGCTGCGAACGACGAGCCTGCGAACGACGAGCCAGTCCTGAAAACCGACGAAGTGCTAGAGCGCGGCTTGACTCTGCTGATCGAGAACGAAGTCATCGAGGAGAAGGTGGCGGCTTAGCCCGACAACGGTCCCGGCACCGCCCAGCGGTGCCGACCGGCGCAGTTTCCTGACCTCCGCCTAGCATCTCATGAGTCAGTCCTCTCGTCGTTCGGGAGCCTCCCGCAAGGGGCGCCCCAAGGTTGTTCCGATCACCATCGCCTTGGTGTTGTTCGCAGCTGGGCTTTATGTTGGCGTCGAGCTCGCCAAGCCGCCACCGCGCCCCGACTTCGGAAACCTCCCGGCGTCACCCGCACCGCCGCCGCCATCGGAGCGGCTAACGCAGTCAACACCTGACGACCCCAAGGCAGGCGCTGAGACCCCAACGGCAACAGAAACGCCGCCAAACTCCGACCAACCTCTGGAGCTCGCCCGGCAGCCTGCACCCGAAGCCGGCAGCCGACCGCGCATAGCACTGGTCATCGACGACTTGGGTCGCAGCCTACGCGACATCGAAACTCTCCTCGGCCTTGGGGTTCCTCTAACCTACTCGGTACTGCCTTTCGAAGTCCGTACAGCCGAGGTGGTCACCGAGCTCAACCACCGTGGCGTAGAGCTGCTCTGCCACTTACCGATGGAGGCCAAAGGCGGCGCCAATCCGGGCCCCGGAGCCCTGCTCCTCAGCATGAGCCCAAACGAACTCGCAGGCGCCACTCGCCGAGCTCTAGCGGCGGTGCCGGGAGCCGTCGGAGTCAACAATCACATGGGATCTGGCCTGCTGGCGAACCGTGATGCGATCGCTGCGGTGCTGGCAGTGGTTGCCGAACACCGTCTGTTCTTCCTTGACTCACGCACCAGCGCTGACACCGTCGGCTACTCCCTCGCTCGTCAGCTCGGCTTACCGGCCGGCGAACGCCAAGTGTTTCTCGACACCCAACGCGACCGGGCGTTCATCCAAGGTCAATTCGACCAGCTCAGGGATATTGCTCGCCGCCGAGGCGGCGCAATCGCCATCGCTCACCCCTACCCTGAAACCCTGGAGATTTTGGCGACCGCGGTGCCAGCAGCCCACGCCGCCGGGTTCGAGTTTGTCCCTGCCAGCGCTCTGATTGACGGCTGACCGATCGACGGCTGACCGACGGTGTATCCAGCAGTACTCTTCAGCCGCCACCCTCAGCACACCTGACAATGGGCCATCTGCTTCTCACCACCGACTCGGAACGCGAGATCGTGCTGCAAGAGCCGCGCACCGTCGCGATCACGCTGACCGTCGCCGGCGTCGGCGCAGCGCTCGGGCTGTGGCTCGCGGTGCCGGAACTGAGGATCGCCCAGGGACTGTTCGCAGGCTTTGCGTTGTGGATGTCGACTCGGGCGCTTCAACGCCACCGGCTGCGCTTCGACCTGGAGCACCGCACGGTGACTTACCACCGCGGTTGGTACTTCGCCTCCCCGGTCCAGCAAGGCAATCTCGACGCTGTCACAGCCATCGCCATCGACCGGTATGAGCCGACCAGCACCAACACTGCGAGCCGGCTGCGCAGCCGGCTCCTGTCCGTCGAGTTGAACAACTGGGACGTCGACAACGTCGTGCTGGGGTTTCCCATGGGACCAAAGATAGCTGCCGAGAAGGCTGAGGACTATGCCCGCCGCCTTGGCGTTTCAGTGATCGATCGGGCGGTCGACTCTTCGGTCACCGAGCCGGTCGACGACCCCTGAGTCTCCGGAAACAAAAAACTTAGCCTTAATGCCCGATGTAAGGTTCGAACGCCAAAATGATCACAATGAAGAACGGCAAGCTCGAACTCGCAACCAAGAGGCACGTTAGCTTCGCCAGGCCGACAGGCCAGGTCTCGAAAGGCTCGGTTTTTAGAATCTGAGTTTAGATCGACGGCCGCGACTGTACTTAACATCGCACACGTGCCGCGGGAGACTATCCCACCCACACACCTTCCCCATATCCCTCCACCTTACTGTCGTTCAACCGACAGTCAATCCGCTGCGAGCCAGCCCTTCGGGGCTGGCTCGGACACTCCGGTTTGGTCGCCAGACTTTCTTGTTCAACTGAGCGGACCATCGTCCAACTAGCCTGCAGGGTGACGTCGAAACTCAGTATCTCGACGCCCATCCCAGCCATCAGGTTGCCACCAGGGGCCCCGTCGACGTCTTGAGATCATGGTTGGGATAAATAATCCCCACCTCCTGATGCTTCAGCTCTGTCTGCTCAAGAAGCTCACGTGCCGGGCAACAACCCGGCGGCAGCGAACTCCTGGGACAGCATCTCCGCCATGCGAGCATGCCCTTCGAGAGTGAAGTGACAATCGTCATAAAACTCGTTTGGGTAGTGGCGCTCGAAGTAGTCCTGTACGTCGATCACCGGGATACCACGAGCCGCTCCCAACTCAACCAGGCTACGATTGTAGAGTGGGATCTTGCCGCGCCAATTGTGATCAACCTTGGCCAACTCCTGCCGCGGCATGAGATGGGGCCGTGTCATCAAAACAACCTTGACGCCATGTTCGCTGCCGGTCGCGACAAAACCTTCGAGGTTAGCCAAGTAGTCGACGAGCGGTACCCGCTCGCCAACCGACGGTGGCCGCTCCGGCGCCCACCGTCGAGCAATTTTGTCCGCTACCCGATAGAAACGATACCGCACCAACTGGCGCTGGACAGCTACCAGCCAGCCTGAAGGCAACCGGAACTCACTGTCTGGCACGCCGATCGCCGGCGCAATGTCGTTATAGCCGAAAGAGACCGTGATCAAGTCAGGCTGATAGTGCTCAACTTGTTGCCGGAAGCGCTTCAAGCCCTGATACGAGGAGTACCCCGCGACCCCCGCGTTAACCACCTCAATCTTGCCAGTCCCAGACACAGCCTCCTGCTCGAGCACCTCCTGTAACACCTCGGCCCAGCCGCGCCGATTGGGGCCATCGGTGTTGGAGTCGCCGTAACACATGATGCGAAAGGTATCGGCCGGTTTGGGAACGGTCAGCAAGGGCCCTTTGAAGCGTTGCGCCGTGTAGGGGTGGCGATCGATCGGGCGCCACAACAGCACGGGATCCGGAACGCGGTATTTGTCAGCCGTGATGTGGGCCCGACGGAAGTCTTCCGCGCCCTGTTTGACCATGGTCAACATGGCGTTGTAGGGCTCGACGACGCCGGTGCGGGTCAAGATCTGGCCAGCCGACTCCAGAGTACCGACAGTGATGATCAGGGCAGCCGCCCCCAACAGCAGATTCTCGACCAGTTTACGCTCGGCAATCGAGGTGCTCAGACGCTCGAAAAAAGCGCGGCCTTTTCGACGAGCGGCAACATTGATCCCGGCCAACAAGACTACCGTAGCCGTGATGCCATCACCACGATAGTACGGATAGAGGGCAATCGAAAGAAACGGTAAGGTGATGTTCAGGGCCACCACGATCGGCGGCAGTCGCGGTCTGTTCATGGCCAGGCATCCTATCTCGCTCAGCGCGAGCTACCATCCCCTCGTGCTCAAAATCGTCACCACCCGAGGGGGTCGGTTTCCGGTGGAGTCTCGATCTCCGAAGACAAACGTTCGATGGTGCTGCGCGTGGCGATCGCGAGATGGTTCAGCAGGTCGAGTACTTGCTCCATAGAAGCCGGCAGGTCAATCCCCGGAGTCTCGGGCGACAACTGAGGATCACACAGGATCTGGCAATGTTCCCCCAACTCGGCACCGTAGCTAACCAGCATGTCTTCCAGCCTCTCATCGCGACGCAGGCGCGGAATGAGCTCGTTCGAGATCTCCTGCAAATAGGGGCGCATCGACTGCAACAAACCGCCAGGGATCGCTCGCTTCTGTTTCAACAACCGACGTACGAGCTCAAACGATTTGCGTTGCGAGCTCGAACGAGAGAGTAAAGGTTGCAGCACCAAATTCAAGCTCTGTAGCGATTCGAGTCGCGACGTCAGAGGATTAGCCGACCGCCGATGGATCGACATCGCGGTCGCGTCGAGTGATGAGTCCATAGACCCCAGCGACGGATTCTCGAAGCCCGAAGCATACGCCTCAGCGGCTGGCGCCACTGCGTCGAACGACGGTGGATAGAGGTCTTGCCCTTGCGAGGGCTGTGCCGACCGATACCCTGGTGGTAAGTCCTCCAACGCGGGGGCGTCGAGGGTCAAGCTTTCCAAATCTTCCAGGGGTTCGCCGTCGACCGTCAGGCCAGCGAGCGGCGATTCGTCCAACGTTGGGGCTTGCAGTGAGAAGTCTGTGAGAGCTGGCCTCTCGAGAGACGGCGCGTCCAGCATCGGAGGTTCGAGCGAAGTGCCCATCAAAAACGGATCGGCCATCGTTGGATCGATACCAGGCACCCCGGTCGGGTCATCGGCGGTCGGTCGTGTCGTCGGATCGAGGGGTGCAACAACCTCGGCCGACGGCTCGTCTATCATATCTGCGAGCTCGGCGACCGGCAGTTGCGTGTCTCGCTTGACCGCCAACGACGCACGTTTCAGCACCGATCCCAACAACAGCTCTAGAAAAGTCTTCAGATCCTCATCGTAGAGCAGCGGCACAAGATCGCGATTCGACTCCGGCACCCTTTCCCGGCGACTCTGCAGGCGTGCCTCATCGACCCGCCCCGCCGCTTCGTCCTCTTTTTCCATCGTGACGATGAAATGTAAGTCCTTCACCTGATTCTGGCCGACGATCTTGCGCAGAATTTCGACGTCGAGGATTGTCGCTAGCTCGGTGGCGATCCGAGCCATAGCCGCATAGGTTGCCGCCGCATCCTCGTCTTCCGATTTGGGTTCGACCCGCCACGTGCTGTTGTGGAGCGTCAGCAACTGGTTGATGCGAGTGCTCAGCTGGCTCTCGCGCTGCTGGATTTGATGATAATCCCCGGAATAGAGGGCTCGTCGGCTAGAGACCTGCATCAATTTTCCGAGGTTGCCGAGCAGCAAATAGAACGGAGCCAAGGCATATTGGTCGACCCGGCGCTGCTGCTCCCAGCTCTGGATGACCTCCACTATCGGCACTTGGTCGAGGAAGTTACCGATTGTCTCGGTCACCTCGCTGAGGGCCTCCACCAGCTGCTCGTTGCGAGCGAACTCCTCAGCCTTCTCGGGAAACAGAATCGGCTCGATCTCGACGCCGCCGCACACCCCCTCGGCGATCAGGCTGGCCGCCGCCCCCATAATCGAGCTGGTGTACTTGCCTTTGAGGTCGGCGCTGATCTCACAGATGAAGGCCCGTTCGTAGAAGCTCAACGAACGCAACGCTTCCCCCGCCTCCAGCTCTTCGAGCTTGGAGCTCAGCTTATCCAACTCTGACGACACGCTGACCTGAATACCCTGGAAGTAGAACTCCATATTGTCGACGACTTCCCGCGTCGCATCGTCGAGGTCAGCCTGGCCGAGATCCTGCGTCAAGGCCGCAACCCGCTGGGGGATGTCCTGGATCATGCCGACCAGCGCAGTCTCCATGCCGAGAAACTCGACGGTGCCGGTCGGCGGATAATAGAGCCCGTCCCAGGGTGCTACCGCTTCGAGATCGTCGAGAATGGTGCGCACCATCGTATAGATCTTGGCCTTGTGTGGGCCGACATAGGCCAACAACGCCGACCGGTCCCGAGGCCGCGGTCCACCGCTTGCACCGGTCGGACTCACCGTCCAACTCCGGCAGGATCCTCGGCGACGTCGAAAGTTCCCACGGCCAAAGACGACACGGCCAAAGACGACAGAAAACAAAACGCCATGCGGTGTGTTCTATCATGCTATGCACTCGGGATATCCTCTCGAGTGAGACTCGGTGCATCAAATGATCCTTCCAAGGTACAAATCCCCAACTGAAGCGGCAGATCTCGAAAGCCGAGAGCGTACGACGACCCATCGCAAACCGCCGGGTCGATGGCGAGCCAGCGTTGTGCTGGCGGTTGTCTTGGCAACTCTGGCATGGTCGCCGAGCCGGCGGCTCACGGCAGCTCCACTGCCGGAGCTGCGGTTCGAGTCGCCTCCCGCACTGGCAGCTCAGGTCACAATCCTCGAACAACTCGATCGTGAACCGCTCATCGCCGCCATGCATCTGGTGGGCCTCGACCAACC
>JAJCXO010000109.1 GCA_029263395.1 Acidobacteriota bacterium
CGGGCTGTGCTGATCGTACCCGCAAACGGTAATCCGCTGGCCCCTATGTCCATGGCTCGCACGCATCGAGCGACTTTTTTGCCAACGGTACCGGCTTACTTGCAGGCGCTGGTCAAGATGACCCATCCGCCCGCGGCACCGTCGTCTCTTCGGCTGGTGATCTCGGCCGGCGCCCCCTTGAAGCCGCAGACCGCTAGCCGATTCCGCGAGATCTACGGCCAACCCGTGCACGTCTTCTATGGTGCCAGCGAATGTGGCGGGATCACTTTTGATCGCACCGGCGACGCTGGCGAACGCGGCACCCTCGGCTCGCCGGTCGACGGGGTCCAGATCGATCTCGAGCCGGTGTCGACGGGCCCTCTCAACGAGGCAGAAGATGGCGTCGACTCCGCACCGGGTATCAGGAGGGGCGGAGTCACCGGGCCTCGCCAAGGCGGCACCGTCACCGTGCGATCACCAGCCGTCGCCGAGGGCTATTATCCGGTTGCCGATTCGCGGCTTACTGACGGGGCGTTTCGCACCCAAGACTGCGCGACGTGGCGCGACGGCGAATTGGTCCTGGAGGGTCGTCTCGACGCGTTGATCAATGTCCGCGGTAAATATGTCGACCCACGCGAGATCGACGCGGTGCTTGCCCAACTCGAGGAGGTCGAAGAAACCGTCACCCTGGGCGTCTCACGACCGGGCAAAGACGAGTCGATGGTGCGCTCGATCATCGCCTGTCCGCCCGGCAGCTTGAGTCACGAGACCGTACTGCGATGGTGCCGACGCCATTTAGTGAGTTACAAGGTGCCGCGCAGCCTGGTGTTCGTCGAGCAAATCCCACGCACGTCGCGTGGCAAACTCGATCGCGCCGCCTTGCTCAACCTCGAACTCGGTAATGAGCCCGCACCGGAGACTGCGGAGCAAGATGGCTGAGCCACCTGCACCTCGCCGGTGGCAGCCGTCTCCATTGATTCGCTGGTCGCTCGCCCTGCACGGCGCGAGCGCTGCGGCGTTCGCTCTATCGCCCGCCAAATGGCCGCTCGCGGCTGGCGTCTTGGTCTTGAACCATGCCCTGCTGAGTACCGTGGGCATGTTGCCGCGATCGCGCTGGCTTGGGCCAAACCTCACCCGTCTGCCAGCACCCGAGGCGCACCAGGGGCACGTCGCCCTGACGTTCGACGATGGCCCGGATCCCGAGGTAACTCCCAGGGTGCTCGAGTTGCTAGCCACCCGGGGCGCAACCGCCAGCTTCTTTGCCATTGGACGACGCGCTGACCGCCATCCAGAGCTCATCACAGAGATCGTACAGAGTGGCCATCGCGTCGAAAACCACACCTACCACCACGCCTACACCTTCGCGTTTCGAAGTCCGTGGGCGCTCGGCCGTGACATCGACCGCGCCCAACAAAGCCTGACTCGGCTTAGTGGCCGGCAACCCGCCTACTTGCGGGCCCCAGCGGGGATCCGCAACCCCTGGCTCGACATGGTGCTCAGTCGGCGCGGCCTGCGCCTCGCATCCTGGACGCGACGCGGCTTTGATGCCGTTGTCGGCGATCCAGAACGGGTCACACGACGACTGCTGAATGGCTTGTCGGCCGGCGACATCTTGTTGCTCCACGATGGCGCAGCCGCCCGCACCCCACAGGGTGGACCGGTTGTGTTGGATGTACTGCCACAGATACTCGACGCCCTCGAAGCGAACGGCCTGAAGAGTATCCATCTGCCCGACAACAATCGGACCAACATTGGTGCCCAAGCCACCGCTAGCTCATCGCCGAATCCCTGACCGCAACCCTCTCAAAGTCGCAACCCTCTCAAAAGTCGCAATCCTCTCAGAGTCGCATCTCTCCGAGCCGTAACCGTCTCCCAGGCCGTCACCGAGAATCCGTATGCCCCGACTCCTTTGGCCATTCATCAACGTGCTGCAGGCGGTATATTCCGCGCTGTGGACAAGCGGCTTGATTCTAGTCGCGCTGGTCATTCGGGTGGTCACCGGCAGCACTCGCATTCCGTTGGCCATGGCGCGGCGCTGCTGGGCGCCTGGCCTGTTGGCTGGGGGTGGTTTGAAAGTCGAGACCCTGGGCCTCGATCGGGTGGACTTTTCTCGCCCCTATTTTTTTGCCGCCAACCACCAATCGCTGCTCGACGTACCGATCATCTACCGCGCTCTGCCCGCCCCACTGTTGTTCATCGTCAAGGACGAGCTGCGGCGAGTGCCATTCCTAGGCTGGTACATCTCGGCCATGGGGATGATCTTCATCCGCCGACAAGCGCGCCAACAATCGCTGCGCGACCTCGAATCCTGCCGCGACCGAATCGCCACCGGGCATAGCATTTTCATGTTTCCAGAGGGCACCCGCAGCCGAGACGGCAAGATAGCGCCGCTCAAACCCGGTAGCTTCCTGCCGGCAATCGATGTCGGCATCGACGTCGTACCGGTGGTGATCAATGGCTCGGGCGAGGCGCTGCCGGCCGGCAGTTTCAGAGTCCGACATGCCCGCATCCAAGTTGCCGTCGGCCACCCGATCCCGGTCGCGACCTTCGAGCGCGCCGACCGACGGCGCCTCGCTCAGGATGTTCGACAACGGATGCTCGAGCTCCAACACGAACTGGCTGGCGGTCACGCTCACGATCGGGCCACCACCAACTGCGACACTGAAGGCGAAGCCAGCAACTGATCACCCCGCTACAATTCATCGTGTGAAGCCGGAAACAACTATCGAAGGCGCCATCGAGCGCATCGTCTACGCCAACCAGGAGAACGGGTGGAGTGTCGTCCGGCTGCTCGTCCGCGGTCGCGGCGAGGTCACCGCGGTCGGCAATCTATTGAGTGTGCAGCCGGGAGAAAGCCTGCGGCTCACCGGACGCTGGATCAAGGATCGCAAGTTCGGCAAACAATTCAAAGCCGACTCCTACATGACGGTGAAGCCGGAAACCTTCATCGGCATCGAAAAATACCTTGCCTCGGGTTTGGTACCCGGGATTGGCAAGGAGTTGGCTCGCCGCTTGGTCCAACACTTTGGGCTCGACACCCTGGACGTCATCGATCGCCAGCCCGACCGCATGACCGAAGTGGAAGGATTCGGCCGGGTCCGCGTCAAACGCATCAAAGCCGCGTGGAAAGAGCAGCGCGAGATTCGCGACGTCATGGTCTTCCTTCAATCCTATGGCGTCTCGACCGCCTTCGCGATCAAGATCTACAAGCTTTATCGCGGCGAAGCCATCGCGGTTGTGCGCGAGAACCCCTTTCGACTGGCGCGTGAGATTCGGGGGATCGGCTTCCAATCGGCAGATCGCATCGCGCGTGCACTCGGGATCGACGCCGATTCACCACAACGCGCCGCCGCCGGCATCATCCACACCTTACGACAGGCTGCCGACAAGGGAAACGTCTACGTGTCGCGACCACAGCTGATGGTCGAGACGTCGGAACTGCTGGAGGTCGACGGCGAAGTGATTGCCCCGGCGCTTGACGGCTTGATCTCAGAGGGCGAGCTGACCGCGGTAGCGATGGATGGCACCCTCGCCGAACCGCCCAACGCGCCGCAAGCGGCAATCTTCTTAAAGGCACTAGAAGTTGCCGAGCGCGGGGTCGCTACCCTCTTTCGAGCCCTGACTGCCCAACAGATGTTATCGCTCGAGATCGACATCGGACGTGCCATCCAATGGTTCGAGGACAGCCAGAGCACCCCCAACGGTCCGCGCCTCGAACTCGCGACCCAACAGCGCCGTGCTCTACAGCAGGCCATCAGCCACAAAATCATGGTTCTGACCGGCGGCCCCGGGACGGGTAAGACGACGCTGGTCAAAGGCATCGTCAGTATCCTGACCATGAAGGGTCTGCGGGTGCAACTCGCAGCACCCACCGGTCGGGCAGCCAAACGCCTGAGTGAAGCAACCGGTATCGAAGCCAAGACGGTACACCGGCTGCTGGAGTTCAATCCCCAGCTACGTGGCTTCAGTCGTGATGCAGACAACCCTCTGACCACGGATCTGTTGATCATCGACGAAGCCTCGATGATGGACATCACCCTGACTTACAACTTGCTCAAGGCAGTGCCGCAGAAGTCTCGCTTGATCCTGGTTGGCGACATCGACCAGCTGCCCTCGATCGGACCCGGGCGGGTACTCGCCGACCTGATCGATTCGAGCGCCATCGAAGTCGTCCGGCTCGACGAAATCTTCCGACAGGCGCTCGACAGCCTGATCATCACCAACGCCCACCGGGTGAGAATCGGCGTGATGCCGACCTTGCGACCACCGGATGACGAAGGTGATTTTTTCTTCTTCGAGCGTGACGAGCCGGAAGCCATCTTGGCGACCGTCAAACGGCTGATCGGCCAACGCATTCCTCGCAGCTTCGGTTTCGATCCGACGCGTGAGATTCAAGTGCTGACACCAATGCAGCGCGGTCTACTCGGGGCAGCAAATCTCAATGCCGAGCTGCAAACCCTACTCAACCCGGATGGTGACGGCATCACCCGCTCCGGCCAGCTGCTCCGCACCGGCGACCGTGTGATGCAAGTCCGCAACAACTATGACCTCGAGGTCTTCAACGGCGACATCGGGCAGATTCACAGCTTCGACACCGAAAACGAGGTGGCCCGCATCACCTTCGACGATCGCGAGGTCAACTACGACTTTCTAGAGCTCGACGAGCTCACGCTCGCTTACGCCTGTTCGATCCACAAGAGCCAGGGCAGCGAGTATCCCTGTGTGGTGATCCCCCTGCATACGCAGCACTTTACGCTCCTGCAACGCAACTTGATCTACACTGCACTGACCCGCGGGCGACGTTTGGTCATCATCGTCGGCAGCCGCCGGGCGCTGGAGATTGCCGTCGAAAGCCAGCCCTCGACCCAACGTTCGACCCTGCTGACAGAGCGGTTGCGGGCCTGAAGCCAAGCCCCAAAGGCAATACCTGAGATGGCGTTTTAGCCATCGCGGGTAGACGGCTACTTGGCTTCCCCTTTACCGGCCTCGGGTTTGCCCCCAACGTCACCCGGATCGCCTCCGCCTTCAGCACCGTTCTCTTCAACAGTCTCGGCGTCTTCCTCGGCAACAGCGTCTTCCTCCGCAACTGAGCCGGCGGCGTCTTCCTCGGCAGCATCTTCTTCGGCAGCGTCCTTGTCGGCAACTGATCCGACAGCGGCCTTCTCGGCCACTGAGCCGGCAGCGGCCTGCAGGTACTCGTCGTCGTCAGGTCGCTGCAAGCCCGGCAAATCACCCTTCAAAGATTGATAACTCGCCGCGTCATCCCGCAGCTCGGACAACGTCTTGCCGAGTTGCGTCTGGTCCGGCGACGAGGACTCGCTATCGAACGCCGTCTCGCCCCAGGTTGACGGAATCGGAGGCGGTAATGGCGGACCCGGCAGCACACCGGGCGCAGCACGCGATGAGAAACGATGCTGCAAAACAGCCCCCAAGCCAATCGTCCACGCTACGTATTTGATGACGAAACCGAACAACAAGATCAACCACCCCAAGGCCTTGATCGGTCCACCCAGGAAGCCCAAGGCTTCGCCGAGAATCGACCAGCCCTGGATCAGTGCCAGGCCCAGAACTAGCAACAAATAAGGACTGGCTTCGGGCCAACGGAACCGCTCTTGCAACAGTTTGCCGCCGGCACAGGCAACACCGGTAAAACCGAGCAGCAAGAGCACCACCATCGCCAAACTTGCCAACGGTGCCAACAACAGCGCCAACGGGATCCCGACAATCGTCACCATCAAGATGAAGAACACCACCGGCAAGGCAAAGAGAAACAGAATCTGCACACCGAGTCCGATGGCTCCAGCTTTCCAAGGTTCCTCTGCTACCCGCTCAGCCACCGAGGCGATCAGGCGCGGGAACAGCAGCAGGATCAACATCAGCAGCACGCCCAGCACAACCGTCTTCGACACCCGGTTGATCAACCCTCCGATGCCGAAGTCGAATCCGAAACGCCAGTCGGAAAACCACAAATTGTTCCAGAAGTCGTCGATCTCAAAATTTGGACCGAGGGAGACCTCGGTGATCTCACCGTAAACCTCAGCCGACGGATCGCGCTGTACGACACCGCCGATACTGATCGCGTCGCCATAAATCCGCCCCTCCGGCCCGAGGAAGATCGAACCACCCACGGCCGTCACGCTGCCCGAAACCTCACCTTGAATGTCGGCCGAACCGGCGACAATCACGGCGTCACCCTGGATATTGCCCTCGACATCGAGGGAACCACCGAGCACCACGACATCCTCAGACGTTTCGTTCTCTTCGATGGTCAGGCTACTGCCGAACGAGACCCGAGTATCGGTTTTGATCCGACCACGCTGGCGGCGACGCTCGGATCGACGCTCTCTGTCAGGCTCTTCCTCGACAGTCTCGCCATCGTCTTCCTCGGCGCCCTCCGACTCGTCCTTCGGCGCCTCTGTCGACTGGTCTCCGGTCTCGGAACGCAACTTACGTTCCGCAGCCAAACGTTCGATACGCTCCCGGAGGTCCTCGGCGACCGGCCCTTCGTCGACCCCTAGGGCCGACAGCTCGAGCAGGACTGACGCGTCATCGCCGAGCAGACTCTCGAGCTCGCCATCGCTCGTCGGTTCGCCGTCGACTACTATCTTCCCGGCCTTGACCTCGAGTGTCGTGAAGTCCGCTGTCGCCTCGGACTCCTCTTCGGCTGCCATCGGCTGGAGCACATAGCCATCGCTGAGGGTCAGGATCTGGTAACGACCGCCGAGCTGTTCGATCAACGCCTCGGCCTGCTCTGGATCGGCTCCGAACGGAGCGCCGAGCAGTGGCGTCGCGCCCCATAACAAACCCACAATCAACAGTACCGCAACCGAATCTATTGCAGCCGAGCGTACCGCCGCCAAACGTAACGACGCCCTGGGTCGACCTGCGACCAACAACCCGTCGCGAGATAAAAATCGATCACAGCGCTTGTACATATTCAGAGCTCCTAGACGGGGACAACAGCTGATTCAATCCACGCAACGTGAACACCGAAAACACGGTCAGTGAAAGGAGGGCAACAACCACTTGCGGCGACGTCGCCACCAGCAGCGCTGTATTCACCACTCGGGCAAAAACTCGCCAAATCGCCAGGAGCTCGTCGGTCTGGCTGGCCAAACCAACAAAGGTCTGTACCACCATTCCCGCCACCTCACCTGGCGCGACAAATTGAGCGAGACTAAAGATCAACGGAAACGCATACGCCGTTGTCAACCCGGCCAACAGCAAGCAGACCGCGATCATCGCACGACTCCACCAGGGATAAGCAGCGGGCCGAGTCTCCAAGCCGAGGTTGATCAGGACACGATCCGCGAACGCAGCGCTAGGCTGCGGGATCGGCAGCATCGCAAACAGACTCGCCAAGGCAGTTTCCGCCTCCTCACCACGATCCGCACCCTCGGCGGCCAACCAATGCCGTAACCTGTCCTCAGGTGGCCCCACACTGAGCAGCATCCCAACCTCTCGAGGTTCAACGGTCTGTAATCTGTCGTCTTGTGGTGTCATCGGTAGCCTCAGTCTAGCCCTACGGATCATCGTTCCGTCTTGTTACGCTGACGGGAGCTATTTTCTTGCCAGCGCCCAGGAGGTGCAAAACCGGCCTCGTCCAACTCAGCGGCCAATCGTTTGCGCGCCCGGTGTAGCTGCACTTTGACCGTTCCCATCGCCAGACCCATGACGTCGGCAATCTCATGATAAGCCAGGCCCTGCTGAAAACGCAGTAGTAGGATTTCTCGATAATGCGGTGGCAGGCGCCCGAGAGCGGCACTCAAGGCACGCACCAGTTGAGCGTGCTCGGCGCGCCCCTCCGGTCCGTCTTCGTCCCGGTTCGGCAGCACTTCCCAGGACTCGTTGCCCTCGGCGGTGGAGGCTTCCAATGGCACCGTGTCGAGCTGCGACCGCCGCAAATAGTCAACCGTCGTATTGTGCGCAATCTTGAATAGCCAACTCGACAGTTTTCTCTGGCGGTCGAACAACCCGAGCTTGTAATAGGCCTTGACGAACACCTCCTGAGCCAAGTCTTCCGCCAGGCTGCGATCGCTGACCATGCGGACGATCACACTCAGCACCGGCCGTTGAAAACGTTCGACCAGCAGCCGAAACGCCTCCGCAGATCCGGCCAAGGTGGCGAGCACCAACTCGTCGTCAGTCGGCGATGGCGTTCCCGACCGCGGCTGGCCTAGTGCAGTCCGGTGCATCGAGCTCGCTCTCGGGGAATCCGACGATGTACTAGACTTCTCCGGTCACAAGCACCACCTTCAAGGAGATACTCGATGCATAGAGTTCTGACAGCTGCGCTCGCCCTTCTTCTCACCGCACCGTTGGGAGCCGCTGAACTAGCTGGCGTCACAATGGAAGACACCGTGACGGTGAACGACGAGTCCCTGGTACTCAACGGTCTGGGCTTGCGTAAGAAATCCATCATCAAGGTCTACGTCGGCGGCCTCTATCTTCCGTCTAAAGAGACGGATGGCACCAAAATTCTGGCAGCGGACACCCCCAGGCACCTGGTGATGAGCTTTCTCTACGGCGTCAGCGCCAGTCGGCTCAGCGACGCCTGGGACGAAGGTCTCGAAAATAACACCCCCAAGGCTTCGGATGACGTCAAAGAAAAATTCGCCAAGCTCAATGGCTGGATGGCAGATTCCTCCAAGGGCGACCAGCTAGAGTTCACTTACATCCCAGGACAGGGTACACAAGTCAAGGTCAAGGGCATAACCAA
>JAJCXO010000110.1 GCA_029263395.1 Acidobacteriota bacterium
GACTACGTCTACCGCGGCAGCCAGCTCCTAGCGTCCGTCCAGCCGAGCCCGGGCGGCGGCCCAGAGCAGACCCTACATCTCCATCTCGACCATCTCGGCACCCCACGTCAAGTGACCAACTCGAACGCCACCGAGGTCGCCTTCCACAGCTACTACCCTTTCGGCGGCGAAGCCACGGATGCATCGCAAAACGAGGTGGCGCTGAAGTTTACCGGCCACGAGCGAGACGAGAATGGGAGCAGCGGGGACGGCATGTTGGACTACATGCATGCTCGGTATTGCAGTCCGGGGTTGGGACGGTTTGTGTCGGTGGATCCGGTTCTTGGGGCCACGGGCGATCCGCAGAGTTGGAATCGATTCGCCTATGTGCGTAACAATCCAATGCGGTACGTAGATCCGCGGGGCGAGGAACGTGCCCAAATCTACTTAGATGCAGAGATCAACAACTATTTTGAGAAAGGGATCGAGCCTTCGTTTCGAGACCCTGGATTGCAAAAAGCAACGTTCCTCGCTCTTACACTAGTTCTCCCGACTGACGAACTCGCGATTGCTAGCCTTGCTGCTCCGAGAATTGCTGCTAGCGCAAGTGGTTTCCTTGCAAGAGCCGGGAAGTTCTTGGGCAGGTTCTTTGGGAAGTCCGATAATGTACCCGCAGCAGCTGATGAGACTTTCGAAATCTTAGATGGTGTACGTCGATCCAAGTCAGCTGAATTTGTTGGAAACAAAACGATTCCAGGAGAGGTTATCGAGACGTCTGGTCGCAGTCGGGGAATCGTGGACATTCCGATTGATTCTCTGCGCTCACCAAAGAGTACAATCGATATCAGTGACTCTAGGAGTGCGGATAGATTCTTCAAGGCTAACCTGGAACCCGCTAGGGCCGGGTCAGTGCCGCCACCGATTCAAGTGACGCCAGGGAAGAACGGGACTCGGATCCGTGATGTAGTACTCGACCCACATGGAGATCGGTAATGATCGCTGAGAACAAAGCTTCGCAGGCTCTTTATGCACTCAATGGTGTTCTAGTCCAGTTGCGCACTTCAGCCTTCAAAAGTGAAGACATCCGAAAGATTGCTACTGTTCTGGACTACTTGGAAGAGCTACCTCGCTTCTTAGCTTCGAATAGAGACCAGACTGATGAGTTTGAGAGTTCGCTAAGAGCGCTTGCGGAACGTTTTCCAGAATTCAGCATAAGTCTGGAGCGCTTTCTTAAAAGCGGTGTTCCTGAGGTTTGGTGAGGAAGTGACCCAGTACAGAGGCCGGGGTGAACGCGGAAGGCGGTCTCTCTGCGCTCTGGAAGGGGCGCATCGAGGAGGATCTACCGCCAAGGCGGCTAGCCTCCGATACGAGCCCCTGCGAGGCTCTGAGCTGCGACGAATCTGGCACGGCCTTCACTGCGTCAACGGGCCAAACATCCTGACGCAGAGCAAAGCTTCTTCATTGAACTCGCGATCTTCTGAACCGGATTCACCGTAGAGTGGTCTTGGTTGACAAGCAAGACTATTTGCCAAGTACAATCATCACCCTATGTTCTGGGATGAGCGGTATGACGTTGCCTTCAAGGCTGCGGCACAAGCCACACGGGCACGCATCCAGCGCGACCGTGCCCGAGCGCCAAATGCGTTGAGGAAGGTGTTTACAGTTGTCTCCCGTAGGCTCTTCCACCCCATGCTGAACGCCACCGAGGCCTGGAAGGCTGCTGGGATCAAGGACAGCGCCTTGATGGCCACGTTTGCGCAATCCACGGATACGTCGCTCAGGCGCTATATCGCCGAAGCACGGATCGAGGTCGCGAGCGTTCTGATGATGACCACTGACCTCGATCTGGGCTCGATCAGCGAGCGGGTTGGCTTCACCTATCACCCGACTTTCACCGAGAATTACAAGCGCTTCAAGGGTAAGCTGCCGTCCGAGGAGGTGCGTGAGCTTTTGCCACCACCCCTGATCGACGATGCAGTCTCGCTCAAGGCCGGTCGTGGCCTGCTGGACGCCACCGCGATGGTAGGGCACATAGAGGAGCTGATGCGGCTCTCGCCGCCGGCGGCCAGATGCATCCGGGAGAAGATTTGCGGTGCCGATCCCGAACCGAAAATCACGGTTGACGGGGCCCACGACGACCAATTGAAGGCCGAGGGGCTTTGGCAGGCGATTCGTGACCTGCCGTTCGCAGAACAATGCCAGCAGGTTCGGCGGTATCTCTTCTGCTCACCGGTGCTTTTCGACCTGCTACGCAAGATGTCGCGGCGGGAAGGGCACACGGACCACAAGCGTGGAGTCGAGGTGGCTCAACTAGCGTTACTCAGCTTGGAGAACAGCGACCGGGTGTTTGGAGATCGCATCCATGACTTGCGGGCGTTCGGCTGGGCGTGGCTTGGCAATGCCTACCGGCTGGCGCTTGACTTCTTGGCGGCAGCGGCGGCATTTGCGCAGGCAGATCGTGAGTGGGCGGTTCCAAGAGCCAAGCCTGACCAATTGGTGTTAGCCAACATCTGCCACCTCAAAGGCGCACTGCGGATGATGCGGCGAGAGTACGTCAAGGCTACCCAAGACCTGGATCATGCTTGCTCTCTGTTCCGCCAGTTGGATCAGATCAACGGAGAGGCGCGTGCTTTGATCTATCGAGGGATCACTAACGGCTACGCAGGCAAGCTCGGCGAAGCCGTCGAAGATTTTCAAGAAGCGGCCGGCTTGATCGACGAAGATGACGAGAAAGAGATGGCGTTCGCTATCAGAGGCGGTCTCGCGAACGCCCTAGTGCGAGCTGGCGAGGCCCAGAGTGCTGAGAGGGAGCTGGAGCACGCACGGCAGCTCCATCGCATCGTCGGCGACCCCATGGGCTCCATCAAGCTTGACTGGATCGAGGGTGATCTGGGTGAACTCCATGACAACCTTGAGAAGGCGAAGAGTTTCTATACAGCCGCGCGTGTGGGATTCCGCGACGCGGAGGAGCGGCGATATTTCGGTATGGTCTCTGTCGATCTCATGACCATCCATTCACGGCAAGGTGAATGGGAGACCGTTGCCGCGTTGGTTGCCGAGACCCTTCCGATTCTTGGCTCTCTGAGCCTCCATAGCGAAACGGTCGCGGCTGTGGGTCTGCTCGCCGAGGCTATCGAGGCACAGGGGCTCTCTAGCCGACTTCTGAATGATCTCCGAGTCGCTCTGCGACAGGACCCTCTG
>JAJCXO010000111.1 GCA_029263395.1 Acidobacteriota bacterium
AAGTAGCCCTCCATGAGCTCAGCCACGTCCTCCGGCTGAGCCATCTCGGAATAGGCGGTGAAACCTACGATGTCGGCAAACAGTACCGACACTTCAGCCTGCTTGAGGCGATGCACAGCCTCGTCACCGACCACCGTGCCCTGTTGCATGACCTCTTCGATCACCGCTGGCGAGTGATAACGCTCGAGGCGCCCACGGACCTGACGCTGGAACTCCGCCTCACGGGCGTTGCGATTGCGCTCGATCGCCACCGCACAGTAGTTTGCGAGAGCAGCCAGGAGATCAACGTCCGGCTCCTGGAAGCTACCGGCATGATGCGGCGTATCCACCTGCATCACGCCGATGATCTTCTCCCCTGACCACAGTGGCGCACACATCGCCGCCCGGATTTGATGGATGCGCACCGACTCGGTGCCAGCCAGTCGTTGATCGGACAGTGCATCGAACGTCAGCAGCGCAACACGCTCTCGAATCACCGACTCGAGCATGGTCTTCGAGATCGGTACTTCGCTCTCGGGGCGCAGCTCGACATGGTCGTTGATCCGCACCAGCTCACACTCGAGCTCGCCGGTGGCCTCGTCACGCAGCAAGATGAAACCGCGATCTACAGGCAATGCTTCGAAGGTGATCTCGAGGACGTGTTCGAGAATCTTGTCATCCGCGTCGGTGGTGATCAGCAGGCGGGCGAGACGGGTCAAAAAACCAAAAATCTTGCTGCTGTAAGCCTCGTCCAGCGCTTCACGCTTGCGCTTGCGAATCGCCGAGGAGATCCCTTCAGACCCGGCTGTATCGAGCCCGTAATCCGCCGACAGATCGGAGATCGACCGAATGATCGTCGCGTTGGAGATCGCCGAGTCGCCACTGAGTGGCGACTCGGTGCCAAGTGGCAGCGGCCGTACCGTCTCGAGAGCCGGTGTACCAGCTGGCCCCCGGCGCTCACCGCTACCCGTCACGGCTCGGATCTGTTCCTTGACGCCTGGCGGAATCGAAGTATCGACCTCGGTTGGCGCCAACTCGTCGAGGGGAGACACCGGACTCTCGAGCAACAGCTCGAAGACCCCGATTTTGAGCCGATCGTGCAACTGGACCCGGCGGCGCTGCACTGAACCACCGTTGACCTGGACGCCATTGGTACTCTTGAGATCGTAGAGTACCCAGCCATCACCCTCGCGGCGCAACGCCGCATGGCGCCGCGACACCGAATAGTCTGGCAATACAACTTCGTTGTCACCACTGCGTCCGAAACGGATTTCGGTTCCCGTCAAGGCGACCAGCTTGTCTTCACCGTCGACACAAAAACGCAACTGGAGCATCTCGATCACTCCCCGCCCCCAGCCACCCTCGATCCGATCAACTCGACGACGGGAGAGGATCCCGCTCCAGAGGCATCGTCATACAACGCGGTCCACCCCGAGCTCGAGAAAGTTCGTTGTCGAGCAGTGTTACCACCGTCGGCCCTTGATCGAGCAGCAGTTCCCGTCCAGCGATGGCATCCTCGGCCGCAACCACCCGCCAGCCACGGCGGGCCAACTCTTCGGTCGTGCGACGGTTGCGGCGATAGGTCGCGATCACTCCGGGCGCGATCGCAAAGGCATTGGCACCATCTGTCCACTGTTCGCGCTGTTGGTCGATCAGGCTCCGTGAGCCACCGCAGGGCACCAACTCGACATCGAGCCCAACCGCTGCCAAACCACTGATGAGACCATCACACAAGGTGTAGGAAAGCTCGGGAGCGTGGAGATCGATGCGGTACAGGTCCCCAGCTTCAGCGCCACTCGACGGCACCACCGGTAAGTAGGCCAGACACAGACCGTGGTCGATGAAGGTCAGCACGGTATCGAGATGCATGTAGGAACGGCGCGACGGCAACTCGACCACCATCAGATAGCGGAAAGAGCTTTCGCGGCGGCGCAAACAGCGCGCTAACGTCTCGACACCGCGCCGGTTGGTGCGCTCCGAGAGACCTATCAGGAGAACTTCGGGGCTCGGAATCAAGACATCGCCACCCTCCACATACGGGGTCCGTGGCCCGTCGGTGGCACCTTCGACACGAATATCGATGAGCTCTGAAAAGCCCGCCATCGTCGGATGATTCTCGAACACCGTCTGGGCCAGCAAGGGCTCACGTAGACGAGCGTCGGTTGCCATCGACGACACCATCACACGGTCACCCATCACAACCTGAGGATCACGCTGAAAGAAATAGTTGGGGATCGGTGCGAGATCGTAGAAGCTCTGCGGATGATCGGTTTCAGCAAGAATCCCGCTGACTAAACTGGTCGCCAGCGCCTCGGCGTCGAGCTCGTCGAGCTTTCGCACCAAATCCGCCGATGCGCCGTATCCTTTTAATCGTTCCAGGAGTCGTTCGCGTACCGGCGCCTCAACCAGCACCTGCGCCAACAGATCCTGTGGATCCAACGTTTCGACGCCCGCGGTGTGCAACAGACGACAGAAGGAATCATGCTCCTGCCGCGCCCGCTCGCCATAGAGAATATCGTCGAATAACAACCGCTCCATCATCGACGGCACCATCCAGTCGATCTCCCGTCCGGGACGATGGACCAAAACTCGGCGCAGCCGCCCGATCTCCGATGTCACCTGGAAAGCCATGAAGCTTCTATTATTGTAGCATTGATAGACAATGAACACTCCCCGAGACCTGAATGCTGCGGCTCTCAGCGAGTCGCCGCAAAATCCCCTGTACGATCGTTATGCTTCGCGCCAAATGGCGCGAATCTTCTCCGCCAAGAACCGGTTTGGCAACTGGCGCAAGCTGTGGATTGCCCTCGCTGAATGCCAGAAAGACCTCGGACTCGAAATCACGGCAGATCAAATAGCCGATCTCAAACGGGCCGAGACCCACATTGACCTCGATCGCGTCGCGGAGCTCGAAGCCAGCACTCGCCACGATGTCGTAGCCCACATCCGACACTTTGCCGAGGTTGCCGGCTCCGGTGGCGGCATCCTCCACCTCGGTGCGACCAGCGCCTTCATCACCGACAATACCGACGTCTTATTGACCCGCGAGGCACTGACTCTGGTGCGCCAGCGCTTGGCGACAGTGATCCGAAACCTGGCGGACTTCGCCGATCGCACCAAAGCGATCCCCGCCCTCGCCTACACCCACTTTCAGCCCGCCCAGCTCACCACTATCGGTAAACGCGCCTGCCTCTGGACCCAGGACTTCCTCGAAGACCTGCACGAAGTTGAGCACCGCCTCGACCGTCTGCGCTGCCGTGGCGCCAAAGGCACCACCGGTACCCAGGCGAGTTACCTCACTCTCTTCGAAGGTGACGGCGACAAAGTGCGACAGCTCGATCGTAACTTGGCAACACATCTCGGCTTCAAAGCCTTCCCGCTGACCGGTCAAACCTACACTCGTAAGCAGGATACCCAAGTGCTGCACGCCTTGGCCGGCGTCGCCGAGAGTTGTCACAAAATGGGTAACGATCTACGGTTGCTGCAAGGAATCGGTGAGCTCTCCGAGCCCTTCGATCGCAATCAGGTGGGCTCGTCGGCGATGGCCTACAAGCGCAACCCGATCCGCGCCGAACGGCTCTGCGGCCTGTCGCGCCGACTGTTGACGGACTCGCTCAATGGCCCGCTCAACGCCGCCCTGCAATGGCTGGAGCGTAGCCTCGACGACTCCTCGAACCGGCGTCTGGTAATCCCCGACGCGTTCCTCTTCGCCGACGCCATCTTGACCCTCGCCGCCCACCTGGCGGAAGGCCTCCAAGTCCGCGAGCCGGTGATTAACGCTCGGGTCGAGCGTGAGCTGCCGTTTATGGCGACCGAAACCTTGTTGATGGAAGCCACCCGCCGTGGCGGTGACCGTCAAGAGCTGCACGAGCGCCTGAGAGGTTACAGCCTGGCAGCGATCGATCAGGTCGAGACCGGTGGCGAGAATCCTTTGATCGAGAGCGTCCTGGCCGACGCCGACTTTCGCCTCGAACGCGCCGAAGTCGAGTCTTGGTTGAGCCCCGAAAAATTCACCGGCCGCAGCCAGGCCCAGGTCGAAGAGTTCCTGAGCGAAGTGGTGGAACCGGCACTGGCAGGAATCGACGCCGCAGCGGTCGAAGCGCCGAGGGTCTGACGTGCCAAAGTGGATGCCGACATCGCGGCTGGTCACCTGGTTGGTCTTGCCGATACTCGTGACGGGCTGTGCCACCAACCGCTACGAACCCCCGAGGCCCGACGCCACGATCCGTGGCGTCGCCTCCTGGTACGGCAAAGACTTCCACGGTAAACCCACCGCAAGTGGTGTCATCTATGACATGTACGGCCTCACCGCCGCCCATCGCGAACTGCCACTGGGCACCATCGTCGATGTCAAAAACCTAGAAAACGGCCGCAAAGTGCGGGTCGAGGTCAACGACCGAGGCCCTTTCATCCGCGGCCGCGTCCTCGACCTCTCCTACGGCGCCGCCCGCGAGCTCGGCATGGCTGATGCCGGCTTGGCCAAAGTCGAGATCCGCATCGTCTCGGTTGGCCAAGGGCGCTCCGGGCCGATCCGTACCTCGCGCTACACCGTCCAAGTTGGTGCCTTCCGCGACCGAGCCAACGCCGTCGAGCTCGAACAACGGCTCACAGGCAGCTTCCCGGATGTCAAACTACTCAGCGCCAACGGCTGGCATCGAGTCCGCGTTGGTAGCTTCCGCAAGTCGAGCGAAGCGGAGGACGTCCGGCGTGCCTTGGCACGTCAGGGGTTGGAAGCAGCGGTCATCGCTGTTCCCAAGTGAGGCTCGTATCGTTGATCGGGCTGGCATACCGACACGATCACCGAATCAGCCCTCTTCGTGCCCCTTCAAGCGAGCGGTTCTTCCGGCTCTTCATCTGCAAAAAAACTTCGCGGCAGGCTGGCCATCGCATGTAGCCAGCCAAAAACTATGAACTGGCTACGGATCCGTCGCGCCTCGACAGGATCAGTACAGGTCGCGAGCCCAGCACGAATTTGTTCGATCAAATAAGACGTTTGTGGCTCTTGGGTGGCATATAACGCACCACTCAACTTCCAAGGATCGCCTGGCATGAGTCGGGCGCCAAAAACCTTCTTCCGCTTGCTGAAGCGACCTTTGGAGAGCTCGGGTGCTGCTACCCAACGCACGGGTTCATTCTCGTCGACCAGGTCCCGCACAGCCAGGGCGTAGCCAACTCGCGACTTGACGACCTCGTAAAAACTCAGCTGGCGTCGGCCCAGGGTTTCGAGATAACAACGTTGTTCAGCGTTGAGCTGTGGCCCGTCAGGGCCGAGCACAAGTTCGAGGCAACTCATCTCGACGCCATCAATCTCGATCGTACCCTCGGCCAGCATCAGTTCTTTGCCATTGCAGTCCATCAGCGTAAACATCTCGCCAGGAATGGCTGCCAACGCCCTCGTCTGGGACTCCTCGAGGCCCGTAAAGTAGGTCCGCCCATAGGCAGCCACGGTTGCATCCTCATGCTGCTGATAAAGCCAGTCCAGGGCTAAAGAGCCACCGTCTGCTCCGGGAATATCCATCGTAAAACACGGATACCTCGGATGCCGCCCTGGGCGCAACGTGCGGCCCCGACTGTCGCAGCACCACCGGTATTTCTTTCCGCTGCCACAAGGACACGGAGCGTTGCGTGCGATTCTGGCCATCTCAGGTCTCCAGTATCAAGAGCGTGATTGGTTGAGCGGTTCAAAGGGCCAAACTAGCCCACCATCCGGGTCCCTAGATCGACTAGCTCTGGCCAATATCACGTGGCTTACGCAGCACCCAGGTGGTCATGCAGCGCATGCCTTGGACGTTGACGGTTTTAATAGGATCCACCAGCTCACCGCCGAGACGCTTGCTGGTGCTGAGCAGCCGCTCCAAATCGACCAGGTAAAGCTCATGGCCGTCCGGCTGCACAAACCGGCCGCCGCCGCGTGGACTGACATGATCTTCGATACCGATCGAAGATCCGAGTCGAGCGAACAGGAAGCCACCGGGGGCGAGCAGACGCCAAGCACCGTCAACCTCAGCATCGAATTGATCGTGATCTGTGGCGAAGTGCAGCACCGCGTTGCACAACACCACGTCGGCACAAGCTTCCGGAAACGTCGACGCCTCCAACGGCTCGACACGAAAGGCGTCAACTGGAAGGTGTGGTGCAAGCTCCCGCGCCAAACTTCGGACCGCGTCGATGGCCCGCGGGTCACGGTCAATCCCCATAATTTGGTACCCGGCCTGCATCAAGTACACGAGATTGCGCCCATTGCCGCAACCCGCTTCGAAGATCCGCATGCCGGCCGCGATATTGCCGCGCAGGATCTGGTCGAACAAATAGACGTCAATGTGGCCGAAGAGCTGTTGGATCTGTCGAGTGTCGAGCATAGATCTTCGACGGAGATTATCTCAGACCAGGCATCGCGCCAAAGCAGAATCGCAGAGGGTCGAGAGGATCGACCATTCTGGCTATGTCGAGGTTGCTCACCTGGGGGTCATCCCGCCCTGGGATACCCCCGGTGAACGAAAGAGGCTGTTACCCCTGACTATGGGCCCTGACCTCGTAGACCCGGATGCTCGCGATAAACGGACACCCCTGAGCGATCTTTTCAGCTTCATCCAAGCTCTCGGCTTCGATAATCGAGCAGCCTGTGATCGACTCCATGCCCCACGGAAGGTCCTGTGTTCCGGCGGCGGAAATCTCGCGCCCGCCGCTGAAACCAAGATTATCCACTGTCCGATCGGCGATCGACTCGAACCAGGCGCCCCATGCCTGCATGATCTCTGGAGTGGGGGTCTCGAATCCATAGTGGAGCAACACAAACTTCTTCACATTTCTCTCCTTGTGACTGGACCCGTCACGGTCCGTTCTCGTTGGGTTGGACAGAGGCTCAGAGCCTCTTTGGTAAGCATACGCTTACCGTAACTAGATACTTACCGCCCGTCAAGTCCAAACACCATCACATCGGCAGAGGGCCGACCTCTCAGCAACACCAGCCCGACCAGGCTTGCTTGAAACTGCGCCAGGTCTGAAATTGTGGAACTCGACTGAGCTGGTACAATCTCGCAATGGAAGAACGCATCATCGAGCTCGAGACACGAGTGGCCTATCAGGACAAGCTGCTCTCCGACCTCGATGAGGTTGTGCAGACCTTTGCCAAACGCGTCGAGAAGTTGGAGCGGAGGCTGCGTGATCTCGAAGACTCGCAGCTCGAGCATCAACCCGAGATGGAACCACACAATACGCCGCCGCCTCACTACTAGGCCAGGAGTAGGCATCGAGCTGGACCTGGTTGCAACCCAGCGAGCCCGGCTCGGTTGGACTCGGCTCGGTTGGACTCTAGGGTAAAGTGGCGTTTCACGCCGAAACCTTGGAGTCTCGAGATGAAAACCTTGGCCTGCATCCGTTGTTCGCTGATGGCAGTGCTGATCGCGTGTAGTGTTGCGCCTGCTGCGGCTGATGAATCCAGACCCCGAGCCCGTGAAGCCGGGCTGATTGTGGGCACGTTTGCGACCGGCCCCCTCAATGCCATCACCGATGTAGCGGGGGTCAAAGTTGGTCACACTACGGTCATCCGTGGTGAGGACTTGCGAACCGGTGTCACCGCCATCATTCCGGCACCGGGAAACCTCTACACCCATCCAGTACCGGCGTGGATACATGTTGGCAATGGCTACGGCAAGCTCATCGGGGGAAGTCAGGTCCGCGAATTCGGCGAGATCGAGACCCCCATCCTCTTGACCTGCACCCTCTGTGTGTGGAGCGCAGCCAACGCCCTCAAAGAATGGCTGTACGAGCAGCCGGGCATCGGACAGCACACGATCAATCCGGTGGTCGGCGAAACCAACGACGGACGGATCAGCAATATGTGGGCGGACCCCATCCAGCGCGACGAAGTTTTCGCTGCCCTAGCCGCCGCCACGAGTGGTCCGGTGGCAGAAGGCAGTGTCGGTGCTGGCACCGGCACCAAGGCTTTCGCCTGGAAAGGCGGCATCGGCACCAGCTCTCGCCGTCTGCCTGGGGCTCTCGGTGGCTACACCGTGGGAGTTTTGGTGCAGACGAACTTTGGCGGCACCTTGACGATGAACGGCGCCCCCGTCGGTCGCGAGCTCGGCAAATATGCCTACCGTGAAGCCCTCGAAGCCGAGCGCAAGAGCGACGATCGAGAGGACGGTTCGATCATGATCGTCGTGGCCACCGATGCCCCTCTCAGCGCCCGCAGCCTCGATCGCCTGGCCCAACGAGCCATGATGGGTCTCGCCCGCACCGGCTCCTTCGCCCACAATGGCTCCGGCGACTATGTCATCGCCTTCTCCACTCACCCGGACGTCCGTCGACCGCGCCAAGCCGAGGCACCGTTCTCCGGGCCGACGCTGGCCAACGAGTCCATGTCACCCTTGTTCGCCGCCACCGTCGAGGCGACCGAAGAAGCCATCTACAACGCAATCTTCAAAGCGACTACCGTCTCGAGCTCGAGAGGCACGCTAGAAGCCATCCCGCTCGGACCTTTGCTCGAAATTCTGGAGAAGTATCAAGTGTTGGGTTGGGATCGGTCCCTGCCACCGAATGCAGTCGAGGAGTGAAACTCAGGTAGCTGAGGCCGAGTAGCCGAGGCCCCTGGCACCTCGTCTTGGCGTCTTGGCGTCTCCACAGGAGGTAGCCGAGGCCCCTGGCACCTCACCTCGGGAAGGCGACCTTGCAACGTGACGCAGGCTTTGATCACATTCAACCGCAGTTGCCGCCATTAATAGCGAGGGCAGCTCGGATCGCACTGAAACACTTGCTTCAATCACGATCGCCGACAGCCTAAAGCCGGCACAACGGCCTCAATCTCGCGGCTCCTCGGCTCTAGCCAGGCCCAGATCGGAGGCTCCAAGTTGTTTGGGAATAGCCAGCAAACAAAATAGCGGGTTCCTGTCCTGGTCAGTAGAAGGAGAGCCAGCCCCATCAGACCGCGGCACCGAACCGCCAAGCGGCCAATGCAAGACCACCCAATAGGCACGCCTCTGCGATGCGCTGGATGAGGCCACGCACAGAATTCGAAGGAATGAAGGACAGTGCGATGGCAGTGCCCAGCACCACGAAACCGACAAGCTTGAAAGGCTGGCCAAAGGTCTCAGCGAGCGTCATGAGAGCGAAGCCGCCGCCGATGTACTCAACAGCACCTGCAAGATTGTGGAGAGCTTGGCGCGCAGTGCCGGACAACGGGGAGCCAGGGTCGCAGGGAAACGCAGCCGCACCGAGGTAACCAACTGCAATGCAAGAAGCCAGCACTGCGGCTGCCGGTGATGATGGGCGAACAAGGTAAGCAACAAGTAGCAAGAGCAGGCCGATGGGCAGGAAGAGGCCAAAAGCAACAAAACGCTGATTGGGCGCTCCGTCCTCACCAATCTCACTGATGGTGTGCTTGACGTGGCTGTAACCGGCCTTCCGTGGCGCAAGGGCTAATAGGCTGGCAAAAAGGTACGTGGCAGCGATGGCTGTCATTGCTGTTGCGAACATTCCTTTCTCCACGGCGTCCATCGTTTGCCTGATTTCGCCGAGAACCAACATCAATCTAGATGGGGGCTGTCAGCTATTAACGAAGTAGGTGACTCCGAGACCAAAAGCTCTTCCGTCAAGGATGCCATTCACAGTGTCCCAAATGTTATTCAACAGGACCTCTCACCTCCATCGAATTTTGATCACATTCAACCACAGTTGCCGCCCTTAATAGCGAGGGCAGCTCGGATCGCAGTGAAACACTTGCTTCAACCACGGTCGCCAACAGCCTAGAGCCTAGGGTCTGATCGTCTTTCACAAAGAGGCTGATATTCCCGACAAACGCAGCCGGATACGAATCGGCGAATTCGTATTTGCCCCTGATACCGGCGAGGTCTGGGCGCCGGACCAAACCGTTCCGGGACACCTGCGCCCCAGATCCGCGAGACTGCTGAACCACCTCGCCCGGCACCCCGGTCGGCTGTTGGCGCGCGGCGAACTCCAATCGTTGCTCTGGGGAGATCGATACGTTGACGCCGAACAGGGCTTGAATGCCTGCGTTCGCGACATCCGTCGGTGCTTCGGCGACAGCGTCTCGAACCCAACGATTCTCGAGACCCTGCCCGGCCGAGGCTATCGATTGATCGCTGAGGTAATTCCTGTTGCCGAGACTATTCGCGAGCGTCGGCGTATGGGGTTCGCCGTTGCAATGCTCGTCGTTGGCTTGACGCTGATCGGAATTGTGGGATTCAGCTTATGGCCAGCTCGGACGCCTCCAATCAGCGAGCCGATCCGCGGCGAGGCACGGGCCCTGATGCAGGAAGCCGCATTCCTCGCCAAGAGTGGCGACCACACGGCGCTGTTGCGGAGCGTACCCATGTTGGAACGAGTTCTGGAGCTCGAACCTGCTTTTGCGCCTGCCTATGCGGAGTTTGCCCAAGTCAGTTTCCTGGCGGGCGATATGTCTCGTGCTCGGAGGTTCGCCGGCCAAGCTCTAGCTCTCGATCCGGACCTCGCTGAAGCCCACGCTGCCGTGGGATTCTTTGCGTTCTACGACACCTTCGACTGGGATGAGGCAGAGCAGCACCTCGAACGTGCGGTCGAGCTCGACCCAGAGAGCTCCACGTCGAGGTACGCGTTCGCTCATGTTCTCTCCGCGAAAGGCCAGCACGATCGTGCCGTTGAACACATGTTGGCTGCGGTCGAGCTCGATCCGGTCGCTGCACGGCTGCGCGGAGATGCTGCCCAGATCTTCTATATGGCGCGTCGATTTCCCGAAGCCGCAGCGCAGGCCAGAAACGCCCTCAAGTTGGCCCCAAACGATTCGTCGGCGCGGGCTTGCCTGTTCAACTCGTTGATCGCCGCCGGAGACGTCGAGGCGGCGGCGCGGGAAGTTTTGGAGATTGCACTACGAGCGGGTTTGCCGACGGGTTTCCAGGCCGAACTCCAAAACCAATCGGCAGAGGAACGCATTCGGTCCTACTGGTCCTACGTCAGGAACAACCCAGACGGTCTCTTGACTGCCCCGTCACGCGAACGGTTGCTGGCTTTCGCACAACTCGGGCTTCTCGAGGAAGCCAGGCGGGAATTCGCGCGACTGTCGACCCACGCGGCAGCGGCAGACCTCCTGTTCCTCAGCATGGATCCGCTGCTCGAGCCCATCCAAGATGTGGTCGCCCCAACCGCACCTATGAAAAAAAGCTGAAAGGCCCGAGAAAACCTCGGTTTCGACACTTTCATCTCGATTTCATTGAGCTCCGCCGGGATTGAAGGGCAAGCTGGATTTGCGGGGGAAACATCCCCGTTCCGTTGCTGCACAGACCCCAGCTCAATTCAGGGCTGACCCGCGGGTCCCTGATCAAGCAAACTTCAACCTCCAAGGAATCTCAATGAAAACCATCTCAATGCTCCTCTTGGTCGCTGTCCTCGTGCCCTTTTCCACCGCTGCCGCCCAGACCTCTTCTACGGTCGTGATCTCTCCGATTATTGGCAACCCTCAAGCATCAGCCAACCAGATTGTCGCCGCCCTGGCGGCGATCCTCGACAACGGCCCAGCAAGGCCCTATCTAATCAAGATCGAGCCGGGGGTCTACGACTTCGGGCCCCAGTCTCTGTTCATGAAACCCTGGGTCGACATCGAGGGCTCGGGCCACGACATCACGACGTTCCTCGCTCAAGGGAAACCCGACTTCGCAATCGGAACGGTTGTCACCGCATCCAACGCTGAGCTTAGGCAGCTGACTGTGAAGACTCTGGGAGCGGGACATGAGGCAGCCGTCGGCATAGTCGTGCAGACCCCGAATAGCCGGATCACCGACGTCGCCATCGAGAGCACTGGGGCGAACCTAGGATGCGACGGTGTGCTGGTGCGGTTCGTAGAGACGACGCTCACCCGAGTTTCGATCTTTGCCTCCGGCTCGACCACGACGACCGGCGTCGCGGTGGAGTCCGGTGCCTCGGCGGTGCTGGACAACGTCGAGGTTGAGGTTCGTAATGCGACCAGCATCAATCGAAGTATCTTGGTCCTCAACAATCAGAACCACAACTCGCTTGATGTGCGGAACAGTCGTCTCGAGTCACACGGCGGGAATAACAGCTTCGGAATCCACATGCTGTTCAATATCGAATTTACAGCCACCCTCGACAACGTCGACATTGTTGCCAATCAGGCGTCAGGAACCAACGCAGGGATCCAGTCGTCGGACGACGAACGTCTTCAGATCGCTGATAGCCGAATCCTGGCCTCCGGCGGAAGCCAAAGTTACGGATTTTCCGATATCGGCGGCTTCGGCCGCCTCAAGATAGACAACTCGTTCATTGCCGGCACAACGGCCTCAATCTCGCGGCTCCTCGGCTCTAGCCAGGCCCAGATCGGAGGCTCCAAGCTGTTCGGGGGGGCCGTAGTAGGCAACGTCGTATGTGCCGGCGTCTGGGACAAGAACTACGTCTTCTTCACTAATACCTGCCCTTGATCGGGTCGGCATCCCCAAGTCTCAGGCGAGCCACACGGCATCAAAACCCGCCCATCCGCCGCACGGCCGGATGGGCCTTTCCTCTAGAGCGTTTCCTCGATCGTTTCCAATTCCAACTGGAAGTTGACGTGTTCGTCTTCCCCCAGCTTGACGAAGATGTTGTCGACGGTCTGGGTTTTGAAACCGGTCATCGTCGCGGTCAGTTTGTACGGTCCACCAACTCTTACGTTGAAGATACTGTAACGACCGTTGGCTCGCGTAACGGCGTTGTAGTGAGTGCCGGTAGGCTCGTTAACTGCCGTAACAACAGCGCCGGGCAGAGGGCCCCCATCGTGATCGGTAACCTCGCCGCTGAAGCTTCCGGTGGTGACGCCTTGGCCGCCTGTCAGGTCGGTACGAGTGTGCATTTGCGTGGTCTCCTTTGCCGTCGAGCGGCCCTCTATCGGCGCGCGACCCGCGTATCGGCGCGCCACCCGCGTATCGGCATGCCACACGCGATGGCTTTCGATGGTTGGATACGTCCGGCTGCCGGGCAGGACGTTGGTAATAGTCGCTACCAACAGAATTATAACTGAAGCACTTCGCACACCAACCTAAATAGCTCGCAAACTAAATAGCGGGTTCCTGGCCTGGTCAGTAGAAGGAAAGCCAGCGCCTTTTAGACCGCGGCACCGAGCCGCCCGGTTGGCACCTTGTACTGCTGCACTTCGGCGCCTGGCCGATGCCGGTGCATCCGACCGTCGATCGAACGTGCGGTGCGCTCGATCGCGGTCCGCCGCGTCTCAACAGGTGAGGAAGCCGTTGGTGCAGATACAGAAAGTCCGCACCCAAGGCGACACGTTTTTGTTGATGCAGCCAACCTCTTCGCCGGGGTTCGAGTACGGGTCACCGCAGACGTTCGGGCAGCCACGCAACATCCTCGCTCAGCTCTCAGCGAATCGCCTCTTCTGGACGCAGCTATAAGGAACTCGAACGCTCCTGCGATTTCCCAACGGAGATGCCCAACCTCTCGGGTGTGCAACTGTTACTTGGCGCGGCGGCTACGGCGCACCGAACGTATACCCCGGAAGGCAAGGTAGGCAGCAACGGCCACCAGGATCACCTGCTGAGCGCGCACGGCGTTTGCACCGTTCAGCGCCTGGGTCTTCTCACAGAACCCTGAAAAAGCACTGTACCCCAGAGTCACGGCCAGCCATAACTGGAGCGAGCCGAAGACCGGTATCAGGCGGGCTGTGAGAGACAACACGACAACCAAGAGCAGCGTGATCGCCAACACAGCACCCACTGCCTCCTGGCGACTCCGCCAACTCGCCTCCTTCTCACGCAGATCGCTGGCGCTTTCGATACCGTAGGTTGTCTCCAAGCTTTCTCCGACCGTAGCGCCGCTGAGGATGTGCTCGAAAAAGGCGCGTAGCGGCTCAACGCCATAAGATTCGACCAAGTAGAAAAACAGGTTCTGATAACCCTTGTAGTCCTCGCTCAGACCAGCGTGCGGATCCGCCGCCAGGAACGCCGCAGAGCCCTCGAGAAACCAGGTTGGATACTGTTGGCGATCGCGGTAGCGGGGCGGACCTAGCGACGCATTGGTGAAGACGTGGACCAATTCGTGGCGGAAGGTGCTCAGCATGACGCGAAAGGAGTCCCGCTCCCACTCCCGGAGGGTAGCGTTCACGTCGACGTGGGGATCGAGCGCCGAACCTCGCAGCTGCTCTAGCCGCTGGGGCGTGATGTACGAGAGGGGAATCACCACGTAGCGACAATAGTAAGTGACCCCCTGGATCTGCTCGCGGCGTCCGGAGGACGGCCGCCCGTCGCGCTGCAGTTCCTCTACGTTCTCGACCAGCTTGAGATAGGTCAGCCCGGGAAGCGACGGATAACCGAAGCGCTCTACCGTGCTTCCGATCCGGGCCTTCTCGTCTTCCACTTCGGCTAGGAAGGACTCGAGAGTCCGCCTGGCCTTGGGATCGTTCTCGAGGTAGGCAGGCAACGTCACCAGGAAACTCTCGACCACCCGGCGGCGAACGTTCGAGAAGCGTGGATCCCTCGGCCGATCTTTGGAGGACACGGTGAAGAGGGTGAACAACTCGTGCGCACTGACCTCTCCCGGCCTCGACTCCTCGAGCGCCGTCAACGCCGCTCGCACCGCGGCGTCGGCTTCTTCGAAGACCGGGTTCTCCCAATCGTTGGCGCCAACAGGTGCCGAATCGAACAGTCCGACAAGACACAGCGTTCCGACGAACCACCGCAGCCCAACGAGCCACCGCAGCCCGACAAAACGACGTAGCCCGACAAGCCGCCGTAGCTCTAACCACCGTTTCACGGCGTGTCCCCCACGAGTCCGATCCGGGGCAGGCGGTCAGGGGTTGCAGCCGCTTCCCAACTGTCCGTCAAGCTCATCAGTAGTGCCAAGGCGACAACAATGGCGCCGAAGATCATCAACGCGGTTTTCACGCCGCCCAGAAAAACCTCACGTTCCGGCTGCTGGTGGCGATGGCGGAATACCGATCTGCTTTTCAGCACAACCGGCGTGGCCACCGCGGCGACGGCAAGCAAGACTTGAACCGGCCACCCTCCGCCCGCTACCAGCTCAATCCCACCCAACAGACCGATGGCGAGCAGCATGCCCCCGATTTGTTGGAGCACCGGACGGCCCTGGAGCTTGAGCACCCCTAGGACGGCTCCCGCCAACACTGCCACCAGCACCAGCATGAACAAGTCGCCCAACTCGCCGCGTGGTCCGGGTGCCGAGAGCAATAGGAGGAGATCTCGCACGTCGGGCACCTCGCTGCCTCCCAAGACGACACTCTCGGGATACCGAGCGGCGGCCCGTGGCAGGTTGAAGAGATGCACCACACTAGCCGCGCCAACGGTGAAGGCAACAGAGTAGACGACGCCGTCGAACCGTTCGTCGACCTCCTTTTCCTCCGCCAGCAACGTCGGTAGGATCGTCGCGAGGGCCAATAGCGTCAGCAGGTAAAACCACCCCGACCAGGCATCGATACCGAACATTTGGTCCACGCCGAGCACTAGCACCAACTGCCCGGCAAGGCCTGCCAAAAAAGCATTCTGGATCAGGTCTAGCGGCTCTCGCTCGAACCGGTCAGCGAGGTAGACCATCGTCAACACCAAGAGGCTGAGCAGAGCGGTCAGCGCGGCGACGTAGATAATCATCGGGCCTCTTCAGGTGAAGTCTTTGCTCTGGTCCACTGTGGGAACACAAGATGTGGTCCGCGGCGAGGCCGCTAATGATAGGGAACAAGACGCGACGGGTCCATCTCGAGCCGGCCGCGGGTCACAGGCGTTCAGCCTTGAAAACCGTCCCGCTCTCGACGGCCCGGTCCGAGTTTCGTGGGAAGGCGAAAACGACTGTCGCCTTATATCAGTGCAAGCATGGTCAAGGCTGAGGTAGAGTGCCGACTTACGGGACCATCATCGTCGAATCGCGATCCACCTAGAGAGGAGACTCATGAGGCACAAACCAGGACTTGTAGGTCTGGTCGCGGCGGCGATCCTTTTCGGAGCCTGCGCTACCAACTTCACGCCGGAACTTGTTCGAAAAGAAATTGCGACCCAGAACGGAGAGGATCCGCTGAGTGCTTTCGAGCTCAACCTGGGCCGCTTTACGACTCTGCTGATCAAGTCCGCGCTGGCTGGAGAGGATGGCGAGTTACCCTTCGCCGGGCTAAGCAGTCTTCAACTGGCAGTTTATGAGGTGTCCCCCGACTCCGGGCCGGCCCTCGACGTCACCCGCTTCTCCTTTACAGGCTGGGACCAGGTGATTCGTGTACACGAACAAGACTCCTCCGGCATGGTCTTGGTGCAACCCCAACGCGATTCGATCGGTGATCTCGTAGTTGTTGGCTCTGGGCCGCGGAAGGTGGTCTACGCGCGTCTGACGGGCCGACTTAGTCGTGAGCTTCCCGGCGCGCTGGGGGACGTCCTCCGAGACGGTGGTCCAGATGAGGTGCAGAAGATCCTCAGCCAGCTTGGGCAGTGAGATCCGGTGTGCGCCGCGTTCACGGGCTTATCCGATGTAATGCATTGCTAGGCAGTGAAATCCAAGATCTGACGGTATTGTGATGAGATGACCAAGCAGTCCATGCGGTTTGTGCCCACTTCCTGACAATAGCCTTGTGTTCCTCAACAGTGTTTACCTTTGCAACATCAGCCGCAGTTATCAAGCCAAGTGAGTTGGGTGGCTCCAACCAAAAAAATAAGTGTTTACTTTTTCCAGCTTCAAGCATCGCATCATTCGCTTTTTCCGCAGTAAGCCCATTCTCGATAAAAAGGCAAAGACGAATTAAGTAGAGTCCAACTGATTGAATGCTTTGTCGATCCGTTGAGCCAGGATGTTGCACCGCATAAGCATCAACGGTTAATCGATGAACATCAAAGTAAGATTGATCGCTGTATTCACGAGCGAGGACTTCACCGTATACAGACCAACAACCGGGAGATGAGGCCATGTACCCATGTACTGGACCATCCATATCTGGGAACTCTCCCCCACAGCTAAAACATCTGTTCGTCTTCCTACCGAAGTCAGACTTGTTTGTCTTCATCTCTTCGCATCTCTTCGGTCTTCGGCCGTATATCGTTATCGATCAGGGGCGCCTTCTAGGACTTGCCTGCTGAATCGCCTTGTTTGCCGGTTGGGATCCTGAACGGCAGGTGTTTGGATACCCTATTCAGAAACTCTTGAACTACATCGGCCTGGGGATTGATGTTGCCGCGGTCGAATGTTGCCTCAAAGCTCTCCGTGCCCTTAGCCACTGCGATACGCCCTATCCTTGTTTCTGGACCGTCATAAGTATGGGCCCAGCCATCACGCATCGCATCCAGCAACAGATCTATATCTACTGTCTCATCGATTTCTGCTGGCCGTTTACCGGCCAGATCACCAATCTTAATTGTCGCCTTGCCTTCTGTTGTGACAGCGATCCACCCATGCAGCTCGTAACCATGTGCAACACACCATACCTTGATCAACCCACAGCCAAGGTATTCTGAAAATGGAGGATTGCTGCCAATCATCCTGCTGGACCTCAACTCGAACAGTGATGCTAGGATACTCATACTTCCCTTACCGGCCAACGCATGGAACTTGAGCGGCGATGACCCGTGAACCCATGGACCTCAAGAGTTCTCGCCCATTGGATGACCCCATCGACTCTCTGGCCGAAAACCCTGGCGCCTAAAATCGTCGGCAATATCGTCGAGAACGCCGGTACCCCACGGTAGATGGATAGGTCATATCGCGGCTCAGGATCGGGCAACGGGGTTCAATGCCCAGGATCTGGCCAATAACCGAACGACCCGACGTAGTCGGCATCTACGTGGGTGTACCGCCTTTCGACTCCATCGTAAGGGTGCAAGTCCACTAGCTTCCTGCAGAATCCGAAATTGGGAGAAACGCATCGAGGCGAAGCTTCACGTCGGGTCGGTCGAGTATCTCCACTGCAACGATCTTATCCCCGATGAGGTCAAGCACGATAAGTCCCGAGGCCGAACCCAGCACGACGTTGGAATGGCCGGGACCGTATGCCCCTTCCGTCCGCGTTGCGGTGTAGAAATGCGCACAGTCGTCCTGAGCGCAGCGACAGCGGTCAATCACGTCGAGTTGCTCAACTTGCTCCACCAGCTCGGGTCGCGCGGCGGCAACCAACGCCACCAGCTCATGTACGAACTCAGGAAACACCTGGGATAGCGACGCGATGTTCACCTCGGACTGCCCAACGGCAAAAGATCAGCGGCGCCGAAGGTGTCCGCTGGATCAGCTTGTTGGGCGGCGTTCCTAGGTTGTGGACACATAGTCCTTTGCTTCGACAGATTCCCAGGTTTCTGATTCAACATTTTTCAGTGAATCTTTGTAGACCAGAATCGCTTCAGACCCCTTCCTGGCCATGATCCACAGGATGGACATCTTGGGCACCGTTTGCATGAAGTCTTTACGGTGTTCCGCCAAGTTGGAGATTAGTAGATGGCCATCACTAGGCCACGTGCAAGTCTGGAGGCCTTCGGTGTCAAAGAATAGGCATTGGTTAAGTCGAGCCCTGGAGAAGTCACAGGCCGATAGGCTGCCATAGAAGCCGACTTCATACCTACCCTTGAATGAACAGTGGTCAAAGCTAGTATCCAACTTCGCGATTTTCTGGATCTTCGAGGCTTTGATCACGCAATCCGAGAACTGGCTCTGACTCAGGATGACACCCGTGGCGTGACCCGAGGACTGGATCCGGATTGCGCAACCCGAGAAGTTCACTCCTAGAAACTTGTCTGCGACATCGCCAGCACCAATCACCACGGATCTATCGCTGATGACGGCTTCTCGGTAATCGTGAATACCGTACTGACTATTGTTTGGCTCAAGTGTCTCTAGCTTGCTCATGTTCATATCCGTCAATCCGTGACGTCGCTTAGCCGCCCTACGACTGAATCGCTTTGTTGGTTCCGAAGTCGTGCTGGTGCTCCAGTAACAGTGCTTCAGCGAGTCAAAAACCCCGAGATGAGGCTCCGATTTGGGTCAGATTACGTCCTCTTCCGAAACCCCTGACGAACCCCCTCAAATGTGTGGCACCTCAATACCCCCCACACTTCTTGTGTCTCCTATTGGCGTCATGGCCTGATCTTGAATGCCCTCACTTCGCTCGAAGTTAGCCGTCCCATTGAGATCCATGGCTGGTCGAAGCCGGCTAGCTCAGTAGAAGTAAGCAACCTGAACCAGTAAGAAGTGGAACTTCCATTCGCGCAGTATACAACTATCTGAAAAATATATGTCCTCGGCGGGAGGTTCCGAACAGTGCCTCGTTTATGGGTATTAGCAGCGCGACCTCGGTGCCAGCCCTTTCGGTCACCAGCGGTGCCAGCCCCTTCGGTCACCAGACCACTTTCTGAATCCGGTCACCGGAACCACTTTCTGAGTCCAACCCGAAAGATCGATCGCCCATTTTCCGTCTTATATCAGGTGTAGGCATCAAGTGCGCTTGGTGGGCTCCCCCACCGCAAGCCTTCGACGCCTCGAGAAACCGGTTCCAAAAGATGAGAGGTACGCCGCAGCGCGTGGCGGCGGCGGCCCGGCTCACTCCAAGGAGTCGACTTTCGGGAGAACACCCTATGTCACGAGGTCCCAGGTACATCCCACCAGGATGGAGCGTCGAAGTCTCCACATCCACAGTCTGCGGCTTCTATATGTTGCCCGTTACCAGCCAATTCCGACGCATCTTCATCGGCATTCTTGGAAGAGCCCAAGAAAAGCACCCGGTGAAAATCCATGCGGTCGTGGCAACATCGTCGCACTACCATATGATTTTGACCCCGGAGGACGCCGAGCAGCTCGCAAAGTTCATGGAGTTCGTCAACGGCAACCTGGCACGCGAAGCGGGGCGACCCATCGGCTGGCGAGGTTCCTTTTGGCGCGAGCGGTATCACTTGATCCCGATCAGCCCTGAGTCTGAAGCATTGATCGGTCGACTACGGTACGTGCTCAGCAACACGATCAAAGAGTTTTTGGTCGCTAGCGTTCGTGAATGGGAGGGTGTGCACAGCGGAGAGGCTTTGATGGACGGCATACCGTTGCAAGGGGTTTGGTATGCCCGTTCCGAAGAATACGAAGCTAGGCGCCAAGCACAACGTCGAGCAGCTCGACGAGGGACCGAGGTCGAAGAACTCGACCGTAGTGCTTTTATGGA
>JAJCXO010000112.1 GCA_029263395.1 Acidobacteriota bacterium
CAGCCCTCGACAACGAACCTCCGGTGCCGCGCGCCAGCTTGACCTTCGACGGGTTACGCCGCAACTTTGGCCGCCTGCAGGTCCTGCAAGGCGTCAGCGGTGCCGTAGAGAGCGGTCAGTTGCTGCTCATCTCCGGTTCGAACGGCAGTGGCAAGAGCACGCTGTTGCGCTGCTTGGCCGGTTTGCTGTCGCCCCAACGCGGCACCATCGAGTGCCGGGTCGACGGCCAATCCCTGGATGTCGAGGAGCGACGCCGTGCACTCGGCTTTGTCTCGCCGGACCTCGAGCTTTATCCCGAGCTCACCACTCTGGAGAATCTCGAGTTCTTCAGTCGCCTGCGCGGCATTGATCCACGTCGCGGCGGCGAATTACTCGACCTGATCGGCTTGCCACACGATCGGGTGGCGGGTGCGCTCTCCTCGGGTATGACCCAACGCCTGCGCTGGGTCTGGGCGGTGCTGCACCAGCCGCCGATCCTGCTCCTCGACGAGCCCTTCCAAAACCTCGACGAGAGCGGCCGCGGCGATGTGCTCCGGCTCTTGAACCAGCATCTCGAAACCGGCCTAGCAGTGGTCGCCAACCCGGACCGCCTGGAGCTACCGCATGTCGCGTCCCACCTCGTCCTGGGCAGCTGAAACCCGCGCCATCTTCGCCAAGGAATGGCGCTCAGAGCTACGCACGCGGTATGCCCTGAATACGGTGGGCCTGTTCGCCTTCACCACTCTGGTGGTGGTTAGCATGGCCCTTGGCCCGGTTGGCGCTTCGCCGGAGGCTCGCCAGTTCCTACCGGTTCTACTGTGGCTGATCCTGCTGTTCGCCGCCAGCGCCGGATTACCTCGCACCTTCGTCCACGAGGAAGAGATCCACACCGCCACCGCCCTACGCCTGGCGGCACGCCCGATCAGCCTGTTCTGTGGCAAAGCGCTCTACAACCTGACCTTGATCCTTGCCCTCGAGTTGTTGATCGCACCGTTGTTCGCCGCCATGTTGCAGATGCCGATCGCCGAACCGTTGCGCCTTGCTGCCGTCCTCGCCGCTGGCGGCTACGGCCTCGCCATTGGCAGCACATTGATCGCCGCCATGGTCGCCCAGGCCCGGGCACGCGGTCCGTTGTTCGCCGTCCTCGCCTTCCCGGTTTTGCTGCCTTTGCTCAAATTCGCTATCGAGGCCACCCTCGCCACCGTCCTCGGCGAAACCACCGGAGCCGGCCTCAGCCTGATCCTGCTTTACGACGCCACCCTCACCGTCGCCAGTCTGATGCTGTTCCCCGCGATCTGGAATCCATAACCAGATGTTCGGCTGGCTCCGCGCCCCACCGAATCAGCTTCGACTCATCGCCGACCGAGCAAGCTCTTCGATAGGACACGGTCGGCCATGGACCCAGCCCTGCGCATAGTCCAAGCCGACGTCGCGCAGCCGTTCGAGTACCTCGTGACTCTCGACTCCTTCGGCGACGACGCGGATGCCGAGCACACGGCCGATCCGGTGGATCGATTCGACCATCACCGAGTCGAATTCCTGGTCGAGCACGCCACGGACGAAGCTACCGTCGATTTTCAAGTAGTCGAGGTCGAGAACCTTCAGATAACGAAACGAGGCATGACCACTGCCAAAGTCGTCGAGGGCAAAACTGCACCCGAGCTGCCTGAGCGCCGCGATGAAACGACGTGCTCGCTCGACATCATTCAGCGCCGCGGTCTCGGTGATCTCGAAGCAGACACGTTCCGCCGGGACGTTGTATTTCGCTAGGCACTGCGGCACAAGCTCTAGAAGTTCCTCATCGCCAACCGACTTCGCCGACAGGTTGATGGAGACACCAACTGGGGTATCTCCGAACCATCGCCGATAGCCGGCCAAGACATTGGAGACCACCCAACCGTCGAGCCGGGTGGCAAGATCATAACGCTCGGCGGCAAGCACGAAGGCACCAGGGTGCACAGTACCGCCGTCACCATCAGGCAACCGCAACAAGACCTCGACATAACGTGGTAGATCCTGGCTCAACGGCACGATCTCCTGCCCGAACAGCTGCAGCTGATTGTGTTCGATCGCTTGGACGAGCTCAACGGCACGCAAGATCTCGCGCTGGTGATGGGCTCGGCCGTTGGCGTCTGAACGGAAGACATGCACCCGATTGCCGCCGAGAGCCCATGCATCTTGGCAGGCCTGACACCCAGAATCGATCAACGCGTTTGCATCCTTCGCTTCGGCGCTGAACGGCACCACGCCGACGACGGCTCGATAGGTCGCCCCCTCGATGCCATCCATCATCAGGCTATTGATCGAATGCAACACGTCCAACAGTTTGCGTGCGACGCCGGTCGCCTTCTCGAGCGGGCAGTGCTGAAGAATCAGGCCATAACGGTGCGTGTCGAGTTCAGCCAACGTGTCGCTTTGGCGAATCCGCTGTCTCAACAAGGTCGCAAGATGCTGCACGGCGTTCGCCGAAGCGTCCACGATCGGTTCGATCTCGATGACAGCTACAGCGTGGACCGAGCCGAGTTCCCGCGCACTCGCCACAATCTGCTGCAGCCGACGATGCAACTCGACGCGATCGACTCGCCGCTTGGTGCTTCCAACGTCGCGCTCAGCCAAGGACGTAGAGAAGCGTCGACCAGTGTCTGCCAACACCGTAGACGTTCCTTCCTATGCGTGATGAGCCTATGCGGGATGAGCCCTAGTCATCCCGCACGCCTTGCATCTTTCTATGGATCTATTCATCCCCTTCGTACAGATCGAGTCTGTGGATGCAGCCGCGGTAAATTGACGAAACGCCCGGGCCCTCCAACGCCAGTGACAAAAAAATCGAACGGAGACCGAGGCTGCGCCTGCGGTGGGGTACGGATCCGTATCGGCTTTTCACGAACGGTTCAAACGGACGACCGGCTCGACCCCGAAAGCGTTCGCCAGGCGAAAATCCAGCTAGGTCGATTGAGAGCCATCTCAATTCCTACAAGATTGCTCGAGCTGACCAGTTGCTGAACAACAGTCTGCTCTCGACTTCGGCTCGGTCGCCAGCTGCCACATAAAATCCGTCTGGTAAACGATCGGGGTGGCAGGGAAACTGGTTTGGGCAGGAAAATACCAGCTCGGATCCGGCGTCCCAACGAACCCTTCGAACGGCTGGATGCTCTTCAGGAATTCCAGACTGGTGCCAACCGCGTTGTACGTCGCCATCGCGTGACAAGTAGCGCACGAGGACGTATTGCCAAATGTTGGTTCCAGTTCCGCGTTGCCGAGCAGATTGGGCCGACCGGTGGCATCGGTGAAAGACGTCATGGTCCCCATCAGCCGGTAGTGACGCCAGACGGAGTCTAGGCCAGCCTCATCGAGCAGGCGCCGAGCTTCAGGCGTCAACACCCCGGGATCATACGACTCACCCATCTGGCGATGCGGTGGAATGGTGGCCGGATCGGAACCGAAATCATCGCGACAGCCGATGTAGTCGCAGCGTCCGAGGGTGTCGGCCTGGTTCCAGGTGGTCCAAACCCAATTGGGCAACGCCTTGGTGACGATGTGGAAGGAGGACAAGCCGAGTAACAACTCCTCCGTCTCCGGCAGATCGCTGATGCAGGCGCTGTTTTTGCCGAAGGCGTTCTCATACTCGGTGCGACTCACCAATCGCCAATGGTACTTCGACCTCTGGTCAGGTTCGATCAGCTTCCAATCGGCCTTGAACACCACCGCTTCGGTGGGTAGGTCGATACCGTCCGTGCTGATCTGGTTGATCACCCCCTCTTGGTACCAGAGGTCGTGATCGACGACGTAGTTGAAGAACGGCCGGTTGATCTTGACCTGCTGAAGACTACATTCGCCAGTCAACTGATCGAAGGCGTCCTCTACCAGCCCCTGGCTCTTCAGGATGGTCACCAGCCGCGAGCCTTGCCCCGGTGGCTCCCCCAGGTCGACACCCGGCCATTCCGGGGCTTCACATGGGTTGCCATAAACCACCGTCTGCTCGGCCCAAGTCTGCCAGCGTACTTGGTTGGTGGCGCCGACCGTCGACTGATTCACTGCGGCAAACAGGTGCCAGGCGAACTGATCGGTGTCGTTGGCCGCCATGTTGGGATCATTCAACGGGGCGTCGCTGGCCAACGCCACCGGCTGATGGCAAACGACGCCAAGCACCAGAGCCCAGGTGATGGTGAGTACTTTGCGGGATACGGTGAGCTTCGTGTCCATGATCTCGTTCCTCCTTCGGTTAGCCCCCAAATCCAGAGTGGGACGAGAGCTCAGAATGTCGCACCCAAGCGTCGGTGAAGAGGTCCACCAGGGTCACGAGACACCAGGGTCACGAGACACCAAGGTCGCAAGACACCAAGGTCGCAAGACACCCAATACATCCAAACCCGAATAATCAAAAGACTCGACCGTATGATTCCAAAGTGATATCATTTTGACATCGAACGAACGACCAAGGAGAGACATCCATGTTGAAAGAAGAACCCTTCAAGGCCATATCCGGGTGGCTGGCCCTGGTGATCCTGCTGGTAGGCCTGGTAGCCGCCTTTGCACTGGCCCTGAACGGCCCCAACGTCGAAAGTCGGGTCTTCAGCCTAGTGGTCGCAGCGGTCGCCACCATCATTGCTCTCTGCGGCTTCATCGCTGTGCCCCCCAACACCGCCCGGGCCCTGCTGCTGTTCGGCAAATACAAAGGCACGGTGAAAGATTCCGGCTTCTTTTGGGTCAATCCCTTCTTCACCAAGAAGAAGCTATCCCTGAGGGTGCGGAACTTCGAAACCGGCTCGACGCGGACGTCCGAAAAGAAGAGCGAGATGGGCACCGTGATCGAAAAGGGTTCGCGGTCTAGCGGTCGACCCTCCAAAGTCAACGATCGCGACGGTAATCCGATCGATATCTCGGCTGTCGTAGTCTGGAGAGTGGTCAACACCGCCGAAGCGCTATTCGAAGTCGAAGACTACGAGCACTTCGTCGAGGTGCAGAGTGAAGCCGCCTTGCGTGTGCTGGCCAGCCGCCACCCCTATGACAGCGAAGACCACGAAGTTTCGCTCCGCGGCAACCCCACGGTGGTCTGCGAACAGCTACAACACGACATTCAGGAGCGCCTGGACAAGGCTGGGCTCGAAGTCATCGAGGCACGCATCAGCCATTTGGCGTATTCACCTGAAATCGCCGCCGCGATGCTGCAACGTCAGCAGGCGCAGGCTGTTGTCGCCGCACGCACCAAGATCGTCGAAGGTGCGGTCGGCATGGTACAAATGGCCCTTGAACACCTCGAGAAGGACAACATCGTAGAGCTCGACGATGAGCGGCGCGCAACCATGGTGTCCAATCTCCTGGTGGTCCTCTGCGGTTCGGCTCACACCCAACCGGTGATCAACACCGGCTCGCTCTACAACTAGCGCTTCCAAGCTGCAACGCGAACCCGAGCTGGCGGTGTCCACACCCTCCAACGGCACCGTCGGTTAGACCGGAGCTCGAACCATGCCGAAAAAGCGCACCACCCGCGAGTCCTTCCTCTTGCGAACGGACCCCCGAGTGCTCAATGCCCTCCGCGCTTGGGCCAACGACGAGCTGCGCAGCACCAACGGTCAGCTCGACTTCATCCTGCGTCGCGCGCTGCGCGACGCAGGTCGGCTGCCGGGGAAGAAGCCGGCCGGTGGGAAAGACACAGTCTGAATCCTTTTTCGCTCCGTAGCCCGTCTAAATCTCAACTTGTCTCACGGCGTCTCTGCCGTCTCAATCGACGTCTCATCCTCTGAGATTTCGGTCCACCGCCGATTCTTGAGAAATCCTCGGCGAGTAGGGCTTCGCCTCGCCGCCGAGCGACCCTGCTGCCTCGGCACGCTCCTTGCGAACCCATCAAGACGCAGACACCTGTTCTTCAGGCGAAATTTCATGCGACTTGCAAGGAGCCACATCAATGATTCGACAGCGCAGCCTTCTCACCTTCGCTCTCCTCATCTTCTTAGTTGTCCCAGCGTTTGCTGGCGACCTGCGACCAGCAGACTATCGATTCAAACCTCTGTCGACCGTTGCGGGCTGGGATTTCCTGACCGACCAAGATGTGTACTTGATCCGCCCCGATGCCGACGTGCCACTGTGGATCGGTGACGCCGCCGAACCATTGAAGGACAAGTTCCCGGCTGGCGCTCCCTATCCATCCGCTTCAGTTTTCGGCGACGTTATGTACACTCCGGCTTACGGAGGTGGCTACTTCGCCGACTCCCCAGGCGAAAATGGGCTCATCTTCATTGTCCCGAATTGGCTCGTGAGCTCGCCCTTCAAACGCCTGCGGTTGCAGGTGACGTATCTGGGGACCCAACCCCCTACCACCGTGATTGGATACGCGGGCATTTCAGGGTCTCCGAACACCGTTGAAAGGCTCACCATCAAACGGGTGCCAATCCACGGCATTACTTTGCCGCCCGACAGTGGCTTCTTCTATGAGGACTGGATATTTTCCTCCAGCCCGACTTGGGAACAGGTTGTCGTCTTCATTCCAGAGGAGACGATCCTCCTGCAGGTGGTCATCGATACCGTGATCGAGCCACCTGCGTCAATCTTCGATGACGAGTTCGAGCCCGGGGATTGATTCCCCTTGGAGACCGCGCTAGCTTGCGTGATTGAGGCCGAGTGCTTGCCAAGTCGGGTGGCACCCCAACGGCAGCACCCCACGGATCGAGACCGGCCAAGAGTCGGCTGGATTGCCTCCAAGAAGGCTGTAGACGGCGGAGCAGCTACCCAATAAAGGTTCCAAGCCTCTTAGGGCCGCTGAGAAGGCTCTGGATTCTGTTTTAGAGCGTTGTGGGCGGCCGAGGACCCTCCAGTCATTTCCCCAAGCTCTCTGTGATCGGCTGAGGACGCTTTTATTTTTCCCCAAAGGCGTTCCTAGCGGTCAAAAAGCTCAATGGCATTTTGCCAACGGCGTTCTTAGCGGTCAAAAAGCTCAATGGCATTTTGCCAACGGCGTTCCTAGCGGTCAAAAAGCTCAATGGCATTTTGCCAACAGCGTTCTTGGCGGTCAAAAAGCTCAATGGCATTGAGCCCAACTCGTTCTTGGCGGTCAAAAACGGCTTTGGGAAAACTCAAAGGAGCTAAAGTCGGTCAAACAGACCAATTTTCACGAAAATTGGGCTCGATCGGTCAAAATGACCACAAAGAGCCCAACAAGATCGGGACCTCCACCAGTGTCGCGTGTTTGCCGCCGCGTTGGCGTCCCGCCGGATTCGACGTCACGAAAGGCCGGTCGTGATCACTCTCAGACGAGATTCTCGCCCTTGATAATGAAGGTAGACACACTGGACCCGGCACTCTGCGGCCAACAAACTGCTTCCCTAGTCTCGAGGTGCAATGATGAGAGTTCAGATGATCCCTGCCGCGCTACTGCTCCTTCTTGCCCCGATATCTCGGGCTCAGCCGATCCCTGTCGGTGGCGAGTTCCAAATCAACTCGCACACTACCGAGCACCAGAACCGGTTGGATGTGGCAGCGGACGCAGAGGGCAACTTCGTGGTCGTCTGGCAGAGCTGGCTCCAAGACGGCGATGCTTATGGCATCCACAGCCAACGCTTCGACGCCGCGGGGCAACCTCTCGGTGGGGAATTCCAAGTGAACTCGTTTACGCCGTCGTTTCAGACCTATCCGGCAGTGGCCGCTGACAGCGCTGGCAATTTTGTCGCCGTGTGGCAGAGCAGCGGCGGTCAAGATGGCGACGCATCGAGCATCCAGGCCCAACGTTTCGACGCCGACGGCAGCCCCCTCGGAGGGGAGTTCCAAGTCAACAGCTACACCACGTCCCGCCAGGCCCAGCCGGCAATTGCGATGAACGCCGGCGGCCAGTTCATCGTGGTCTGGGATAGCGGCACGATGGCGGTCCCTGGGCCCGACGGTGACGGCATCGGTGTTCAGGGGCAACGCTTCGACGCTCTCGGCAACGCTCAGGGCACCGAGTTCGAGATCAACGTCTTCACCACGGGCCTGCAGCGCTCTGCCGCGGTCGCCATCGGCGAACCGGGAGATTTTGTGGTGACCTGGATGAGCAACAGCCAGGACGGCGACGGGTACAGCGTCCATGGTCGGCGTTTCGACGCCAACGGCGATCCACTAGACGATGAATTTCAGCTCAACGCCTACACCACCGGCTTGCAGGCCAGCCCGGAGGTAGCCATCGATCCCCAAGGTCGGTTCGTCATCGTGTGGAGCAGCGAGGGGATCGACGGCGACGAGGTGGCGGTCCAGGGCCAACGCTTCGATGCCGCGGGGCAACCCCAAGGAGAAGCGTTCCAGGTCAACTCCTACACCACCGCAAGTCAGGGCGTTCCGTCAGTCGCCACCGACGCGCAGGGGAACTTCTTAGTGGTCTGGCACACCGGATTCGGACAAGACGGCGACGGCCGCAGCGCCCATGGCCAGAGCTTCGATGCCGCTGGAACTCGCCGCGGAGGCGAGTTCCAGATCAACACCTACACCACCAATTCCCAGGGCTTCCCACACGCTGTGATCGGCACTGACGGCGTCTTTGTAGTCTGGCAAAGCTTAGGCCAGGACGGCGACAACTACGGCGTTGTCGGGCAACGCTACTTGAACGATGTGCTCTTCGCCGATGGCTTCGAGTCCGGCGACACTTCCCGCTGGTGACTCTGACAACCCTGGAGTCAGCCTGCGAATCGTTACAGAAGCTGCTGACGATTGGCGCCTGACAATAGCCTGATCGACCCTAGTCGGAGGTGTCGAGAGTGCGACCGCCTGCGGTCAGAGCGTGAGTTGGAGCTCTGGAAAAGAGTGGGCTCGGCGTCCGACAGGGAGTCTCTGTAATACGGACGAGAGCTCCCCGGACCTCCGAGCCCTTCTAATCGGCTCAAGGATTGCCGCCAGAAGTGCCAGCGTCTCCCTCGGCGAGTGCCTTTTCGAAGTCGCGAATCTTCTTTGTTTCTTCGAGGATCTTGCGCTGGCGCGTCAGGATTTCGAGCTCATCCGTGCTCGCACGATCCTTCTCGATAACCCCGCTCACCGCGTCTGCGGCGCCGGTGATCAGCGCTGGATCAAGAGCTTCCGACTTGGCGGTCACCATTTTGATGGCGCCGGTATCTTCATAGAATTCGACAACGTAGGCACTCTGGGTCGTATTCTGCGGTGGCAACGCAGTGACAATGCCAGCTTGAGCAACGGCGATATCGGACCGTTGAAGAATTTCGGGCTGCCCAGATCCTTTCTGCTCGACGATGTCGACGCTCATCGTGGCAGGAACACGATAGTAGAAACCCTGGTCCTTTTTCCGCTTGATCTTGTCGACGTTCTTTGCCCTCAGCACTTCGGACAGTTGATCCGGATCTTTGTCCAGATCGAGCGAGATCAGCTTGGTCTCCTGCGAGCTTGGTGTAGATGCAGCCGCAAGCACAGCGGGGATGAGGCAATCCTCAGCGGTCACGGCCTCGGCACCTTCGGTTGCAGAGAGCCGGAGCAGCGATAACTTATTGCTGTCCGAACCAGGGATGTACTCACAGTAGATACGCCCTTTGCCAGACTTCTTGGTCGAGCGGAAATTGACCAGGAGCTCCTTCTGGCGAGCCTCCAAGGAATCGAGCCTGAGCTTCAGAGCGTCAGCGTCCACTGGGGAGCTGACATCGATAGAGTCGAGCAGATCGTTGGCCTGTTTGCGGAGCGCCACCACCCCTTCAACCATTTTCTTACAGACAGGCTCGGCCGTCTTCGGCGATTCGGGCCCACCCACGAAGGGCTGCACCAAAGAAGCCGCGCTCTTCAGCGCTGCAACCGCGATGTCCACTCGTTTGTCTTGAAACTCGGACTCACCACGGGTGATCAATCCTTGCCTGGAGAGGTTCAGGCCGATTCCGGTCTTCTCGAGCGCCGAGGCGCTGATGTCGACCCGAAAGATCTCGCCCGGATCCGGTTCGGCGCGTTGGCGGAGCACCGGCTTCTCGAACGTCCACTTTTCCTTGGCCTCGTTGGCCGGCACACCGAGGCATGCGGATATCGAAATCATACCCTTGGGGCCGCAGTCGATCATTTCCTGCAGGGCGGCCGAGCACGCTGCTTCCTTGACCAACGTCGTTTTCTCGCCCAAGACTTCCAAAGTCAGCACGGTTCGAGGTAACGCGTAGTACAACGCCTGTGGATCGGAAGCATCCGCATGCTGGATGTCACGAACGGCGTGCCCACTACACGAAGAAAGGAGGACGGCGAACGCTCCAAGACCGGTGACCATCCAAGCCGTCTTACGAAAGTGCGCGTATCCTCGAGTCATCGAATTCTCCTCGGTCTCTAGGTCGTGTCGAAGCGGGACGACGAATCCGGGTGTGTCATCCAGCGCTTGACATTCCAAGGTCTCCGTCTGTTACAGCGCAATCCTGGTCTCGAATCCACCAAACGCTCCATCTAGATGCCTGACAGAGTTCCGTCAGGTCGGTCTCTTGTGGGTGGCTCGCGATCGCGTCCTTGACTTCGCAACTCGGCGCAAGGTAAGGTTGTGCGGCCTTATCTATCACAACTGCAAGTGAGCCGGTCGATCGAGTCAGAAGAGCGATCTACCTAATTCACGACAAGTTATCCGGTCTGTGAATACGTTGCGAGAGGGTTTGACGATTTATTGATCTATTACGATTTATCTTCGCGGCCGGTCCCCTTCTTGGGAGGCAAGGGTGCATGTTGCGGAGAAGGCAGTTAGTTTTTCGCGGTTGTAAGCGGACGTGTGCCGACTGGTATTCGGCATGAATTGAATTTGGTGCTGAACTGAGCCTCAAAACGATGAGGAGTCGTCTATCGGGCTTGTTTGCTGGCAGGAATGGAGGACAGGAAGCTACGAGAACGCTTTTTGAAGTCTCGTGTGAAGATATTCGTATGCAGATAATGTATTGATGGAGGATGTGACGCGTCATCACCACGACGCTGAGCATGGTTATTGTGCGGGAACATTTATCTCCGATGCTGCCAGCCGCCGCTGAACAGCAGATGCAGGTCAAGCTGACTGCCGTTAAGAAGAACGATAGATCAGAGCCATCTCGAGTCAAAGAGTTTGTTGGGAAGTCCCCAGCTGTGCGACGTCTGCTACGTGAGGCGCGACTGGCCGCTCAGGGTTCTGATAGTCCCATTTTGATTACTGGCCCCGTCGGCTCTGGCAAGAGTCACTTGGCCCGGTATATTCATCAACACTCGGCTCGTGCCGAGGGGCCCTTGGCATTTGTTGATTGTGGCACGCTGCCACAGCTCGAGAATAATCTCTTCGGTCATCGACGCGGAGCCTTCACCGGCGCCGAGCGTAACCTCGATGGACTCCTGCAAAGTGTCCATGGCGGCATCTTGGTATTGGATGATGTCGAGCGACTCGATCGACCGAAACAAGACTTGCTGCATCGCGTAGTCGTCGATGGGGTGTTCAGGCCCGTCGGAAGTGGCTCGGTCCAGCGGGTCGATATCCGCTTCCTTGCCACCACCAACGTGGATCTCACGGTTGCCGTCCGTGAGGGCACCCTCGCTGCCGACTTCTTGAGCCGCCTGAGTTATCACGAGTTGCGTGTGCCACCGCTACAACAACGTCGTGAAGATCTGCCCGGTTTATGTCGAGAGTTGTTAGAGAGGAACTACCAGAAGTTGGTTCGAAAGGGCATCATCGGGGCGCGGGAAATTGTGTTCGATGACGCCTGTTGGCCCGGCCTCATGGCGCGCACGTTTGTCGACAACGTCCGCGGGCTCGACAAGCTCATGGTGCGCCTGCTCGCGTATCTCGAAGAGCGGACAGTGATCCGTCCACGCGATATCGACGCTGTGGCGCCGGTCGTAAGTGCTGCGCGAGAACCTTGGTTCGATCAGCCCAAGCCTCTACGTCTAGTACGGGAAGCCGCCGAACGGGAATACATCATTCAAGTCTGTCGTCATACCCGATTCAACCTGCGGGCTGCGGCTCGCGCCTTGGATATCAGCCCAAAATGTCTTTACGCCAAATTGAAGCAGTATGGCATCACGCGTCCTTGAGGTGGGGATGAGCGGGCTAAGTTTGAGGAAGTGGCGGCGGCCAGTAGTGATTTGCTTGGTTTGTCTGTTTTCAATGCTGCCACCGGCTTTGGCTAGGTTGGGGCCTGGAATTCTTGGCAAGCCCGATCCGCCGGTCGAGTGCGGCGAAGAGGACTCGACCGAGCCGCTTCATCTCCTGTACCTGGATATCTCAGGGAGCCTTAGGTCTCTCGAGCCCAGTGACAAGGAAGGTTGCTTTGAACTCTCGCCGGATCTGGAGAGCTTCCTGTCTGTGGTGATCAAAGATCCAGCCGCTCAGCAGTCGGACGAGGAGAAGATCGGAAGTAAACTTGAACAAGCGGTTCAAAGCAATTTGATTCAACTCTTTGTTTTCGCTGAGAATATCAGCGATGTCAAGAAAGTCGACGCAAAGGCTATCGAGCCCAAAGGTCGCTTTTGTGTGCCTCCAACTACCAAAGAGAAGGTGAATTCGAAGCTGACAATGGTCCACAAGCCGCTAGTTCATGCTTCGCAAGCAGCTGCGGAATGTAGTCGACGGTTTATCGTCGCGACACTCGTGACGGACTTGGTCGACAATCCAGGAAAGTCGAATAGACCCACTGGTGAGTCGGTAACAATGCCGGGGAACTCAGATCTGATTGGCAGACACAATCGCAGCAATCTACAACTCGACGTGGTAGTCGGGGCGACGTTGCCAAACCAGGTCAAAGATCTGTCACATATAGGGTATTCGCGAGCTGTTTTCGTCGATCTGCTGCTTGCGGAACTTCCCAAGAGCATCCGTTTTTCCGGCCTGAAGGACCTACCCGAGGATGCACTTCCGGGTGTTCGCACGGAAGCTGCGGTCGTTACGGCTCGAAGATATAAGCGACTGCGGAAGAGTTCTGCAGACTTACAGATTGACAGCGTGATCAATGGGTGGATCGTGGAAGTACCTGAGACCACGGCTCTCGAATCGGTCTCGCTGGCTTGTGGCAATCGCCTCGAAGATATCCAACTCGAATCGAGGCTACTGCCAAAAGCTATAGGCGCTAGCAGCAGTGCGTTTTTTCAAAAATATTTTGTGACAGCTCGAGATTGCAACATTAATCCCTGCTCCGACAATGTAACTCTCTCTCTTCGAGAGACAGGTGGAATGCTTCTATCTAAAATTGTCGAACAATTTCCAACGTTTCTCTGCAATGGGAGAGTGAGGCTATCGGATCATAGTTTTGGTTCGCTAGGGAGCAAGCTGGATCTGAGTCTGGAAATCCTGGGACCGGTAGAAAACCGACCAAATTTTGCCGGTTGCCCTATACTTGGAAATGTGAATTGGGACAGGGCAAGCTCTCGACCCGATTTGCAAATAGTGATGAAGCCGGAAGATGTTCACTCTTTCATAGCAAGCAAGGGAGGGACGCGGTATGGTTGCGAATGCTCGGCAGACCTTTCCTTGCAGCAGGCTAGCCGCCTGTCTTCTGCCTCCGTGGCTACCATTGTGACCCGGGCGACGGATGAGAGGACTATGCACTGGTCCGATCTCGACGTACTGGAGGGCGATTATTCTCCTCGTTTGTGGCGCACTATTTTTTTGATCTTCTTGTTCATTGATCTCATCCGACGATTAGTATGGAGGCGTCTGCATTTTGTAGGATGTTTAGGTATTGGGATTGGAGTCCTCTCCGTTTTCGCGAGTCGGCCCCCCGGTGTACTGGAAGAGCTGTTAGTTTACTCCGGCGCCCCTTGGCTTCTTCTCCTGGTGATGTGTTGGTGCTTGGTATTGATTTGTTCTGAGGCCATCGAACGATGGGAGACGATCAAGCGCCTCTGTTTGATGGGACGCTTGAGTCTCGCAAAGGGTTGCGTACAGCAGTTGACGGCGTTGTTTTCGGGTCTGCTGTGGCTGCTAGCGAGTCTTACAATCATGACGGTTGTCGTGTCCAATCTGGCGACTGAGAGAGGGGATTCCCTAGTTTTCCAAACAGGTGGCGAGGTCACGTTGACATGCAAGAAGACGTGACATCCTTGGTTTGTTGTCTGGGCCAGCAAGCGTGCGACTCTGGCAGCAGGCTTGCTAGGCTGAGCGGCACTAGAGCCGCGTTCCTACCCGGTTCGGTTGCTTTCGCCTTGGTCCGAATGGTGGATCATGACCGATGCCCGTCGCCGGACGATAGGGCCGGCCAGGGGCGATCGCTTATCCAAGAAGAGATTTGCTTACCGTTTCCGAATGCTGGAAGCAGCGCTCGATCGTCACATACAGGCCCAAGTCGGGCGACGTTCTTATCCGAGTCTGGATACTTTGATCTTTTGTGTGCGCGCTTGCGGCAGGCCGAGCATCGTCTCTTGCAGGGGAGATCTGAGGCAAATCACAGGTGCGCTACCATTTTCGTTGCCCATCTCGAAGACGTGTTCGCAACATGCAGCCTGACGTGTCTTCTCAGATCGGTGTCGTCGCCGGAGCCTGCCGCTCGCACCGCCGTACTACTCGTTCCACCTGAACTGAAGAAGGGGTTTGGAGTCCGCATCTTGACTACCCTTCATGATTTGGTGGCAGCTCTAGAAAGACCAGTGCCTCCGACTGCCGGTATTCCGAGTAAGGACGAGGGGCGATGGCCGTTTTACTTGGTTTCAGCTCCCGGCTGCTTCGGAAGCTGCCAGAGCACACCACTGACGGCTGAAAGCGACCATCATCTTACGGAACTTTCATCGGCTCTCCTGGCTATTATTGCTGATGTGTCGCGAGCATCCTCGGGGAGCTTACCTGACCGCTCGTTGAGGGAGGTTCTGCCTTTGTGCTCTCACGCCGCTAAAGGGGTGACTTCATGATCCAGCCTCCGGACTCGACCTCGCAATTTGTGAGGATGCCGCCCCTCCAGTTCGATGATGGCTCGAAGGATTCAGCGGGCAACAGGTCAGGAGATGTTCAGAAAGTGCTCAAGGCTGCTGATGCTCTCCTGCGAGAAGTTGTCGATACCGCCAGCCGATTCTTCGCCGGCTTAAGATCGGCGGCTGCTTGGCAATCCGTTAGTGGCGCCCGCAAATATTCCAAGCAGCTGAGGGATCTCAGTACTGCTCTGTTGGCAGAAAGTCCGGTCTGTACGTACGAGGCACTTCGGCACTGGATGGTGGCCGAGGAACCTACGCAATATTTCCTGCGTCAGGTCGATGCTTCAGGGCTGGATGGTAGACGTCTCTCTGATCAGCTGATCAATGCTCTACAGCACCTTCGAGGTCAGCGGACACAAGATCGAGACGCTGCCGAGGTCGCGGCAGCTCACATTCAACACATGGCTGGCCGAGAGCATCCAATACGGTCGGAAGTCTGGCGTTTTTTTCGGCAGGTGCTTGCCAACCACAATCCGGATGATCGTGTGGAGGATGCAGACTCGCCACGGATTCGGGTGCCGCAGTCGGCGGTTGCGATGGACACATTTGTTGCTTTGCTGTCGCAGCCACCGAATCGGCGGCGAGCACTATCGAATGTTCTAGCGGCACTTCAAGAGGCTTTACCGCAGGCGAATGCAAGGCAGCCGCCGCCTGCTGCATCGCCGCCAGGAGGCGGCAATGGAGTTATTCCCGATGACAAGGGAGCACGCGGTCCGACGGGAGTTCAAAAGGTCGAGGAGTCCAAGCTCCGGAAGGCCACATCCGCCTCGACGATGGTGAGAGAAGCGGCCTCGGGCACAGTGGGTGCCCCGCCTACAATCGACTCCCAGCCGCCAAACACCTTGCCACCGCCCGCCGAGATACCTGAGACCGCAGCGCCTTCCTGCTGCCCCCCCGTTTCGCTGTTCTTGCGCAATGGCGTCCGCTTGAGTGTTCGTAGTCATTTGACTCGTTTGACCCAGCGAACGGGCAAGCCACCGCTGCCACCTTCTCGCCCGCGCGAGCTATCCTGCGATACAGAGATCATCCCGGCTCCTATCCTCGATGCGGGTCCCGATCGGTTCGTATGTATCCGAGAGGGTTTGGCGGTCGAGGATCTCGTCTTCTTGGAGGCAGCGTTCTTGGAGTACAAACGTACCCCACGTGCCCTGCGCCGCCTCGAGCATAGCGACCCCAGCCGCGAGCTGTGGCCCCCGCTGATCCCGTCGTCGCTACGCGTCGGCTGCGGACGCCGGGAGTGTTCCGCCGATATCTCGCAGCTCGACCGAGCCGAGCGTATCTGCCCCGGTTGCAACCAGCCGATCCTGTCGCGTTGTGGCAACCCGGAATGCCAGGAAGAGTTCCTCCACCTCGACGCCGACGGCAAGGAAGTGGAATGCCAGGCGTGCGGCTGTCCGAACGTCAATCAATATTGGACCTGTCCCCGGCACAAAGACGAAGGACCCTTCTCCACCCTTCAGGACCCGTGTTGTCCCGAGTGCATCCAGGAGTGGGGTTGGAAGGCCCGTCCGCGGCGCCCCGACCTGATCAGCAAAGGGGTGTTGCAGTGCCCGGGATGTCTCACCGTCGGGCGTCGATCACCTTTCCGGATCCCTCATCGTGTGCGAGAGTTGTTTTTGTCACAGGAGCCGATCCCCCGCGATCGGAATAAGGAACAGCTGTGTGTCGAAGCGGGATTGGGTCGTGAGGGATGCTGTCCACAATGCACCTCACAGTTGATTCCCTTCGTGGAAGAGGCGGCGAAGAGGTGTGCGTCGTGACGCGACGGACGCAGCTGCAATCGCTGGCTTGTGGCTATTGTGAATTCCCTCTCTTACCGTCGGCTGAGCGTTGTCCGCGTTGTCGTCTCGAGCTGGCGCAGTGCCCGGTTTGTGAGTTGCTGCCCGAGCGCGACGGACGACAAGCGGCCGGGCGGCCACCCGCGAAGTGGTTTCAGCGCAAGGGGCCCTTCTGTCATTGTGATCGTTGTGGCACCCGGCAGCTCCGTCTGCGCCATCGACCCAGCTTGCAAGATCTCGACGGTAACGTCTGCAGCAATCTATATGGATGCCCTGCCGGAGGGCTCCTCGTGAGTCCCGAGATAGCTGTCTTGCTGCCGCCCGGCTGTATCGTTTGCCCGGTGTGCCACGATGTCGATCGACCGCCAGTCGACCTCCTTGCGTTCTTGGGTGATGTCCGGCGGTGTGCGTCTTGTATAGCCGCGATGGGAGACCCACGAGAGTGGTCGACAGAACAGCTAGCTGGCCAAGCATCGTTGAACGGCGAACTGGCTGCACACTTGGAGCGAATTCATCTGCAGACACATACCTGCAGAATGTGTGGTCGAGGGCCGGGTAAGCCGTCTGGAAACCCGGTTCGGGAAGCCATCGTCGAAGGGGCCGCCCTCGAGTTGAGCCGCTTCTTGTGGATCGGCAAGCAGGATGAGGAGGCTCGCCGGCTAACGCGAGAGTATTGGCGAGTACTTGGGCCAGACTGGCCACGGCATCGCCGTCGCGAGGCTGCCGAGGTCCTGGTCGCCCAAACCGATCCGCGGCATCACCACAATCTCTCACTGCGGCTCGAGATGCTGCTCGAGAGTCTCGACCCGAAGGACACCGCAACGGGTGCAGACGGGGTCATGCCGGCGTGACGTTACGGAAACACCCGTTTCCTCAGGGTAACGCATGCCGGTTTGCTCACTCGAGCCCACGAGCTTCTTCAAAGTGCTGAAGTAATGCCACTTATAGTGCTGTAGGCAGTCGGCTTGAGAGTGGCAAGCTTGTTGCTTTCTATTGAGTCATCATGCTGAGCAGAACTCTGAGAAAGACCACCGTCCGGCTCCTGGTGACCCTCTGTTTTCTAACCCTGGCGGTGCCCGCCCCGGTGGCAGCCGCTTGTCGCAAGGAGATTCTGGTCTACCTCGACATCTCGGGCAGCATGAATCCGTTGGTCCGGGATCCAAAGTCCTCACCGTTTGCTCGCACGGTCGACTCGTTGGGCGAATTGTTCGCCCAACGAGATCTCGTGCAGGATGACGACGTCGTGACACTGCGGCTTTTCGGCGAACGCATCGAAGGTCGCGAGACCACCCGCGGACGTTCCGACATCCGAGCCATGATCCAAGCTCTGAAGGCCAACAAACGGGACAGCAACCTGTCGAATATTGTCGAGGTGATCGAGGATATTGCCGGGGAGCTAGCAGACGGAGACTCTGCTTTTGACCGCCGCCTGGTCATCATCGCCAGCGACTTCGTGCACGAACATGAGCTGAAGAAGTCCGCCAGTACCTACATCGACCATTGGAACGAAGGCCTTGAGCGCCTCGGCGATTCGGCTAAGAGTGCCCTCGTTGGAACCGAGAAGCGGGTCTTCCTATTCTTGACGTTGCCCTCCTACACACCCACTTTGGCATCCGTCCGCACCGCGGTGCTGGATACCCTGACCACCAACAACTCGGATGCCGAAGTGGATTTCGAGTCCGCCACTCCAAGTAAGGTTGCGGCCGAGATCAAACGCAGGCTGCTGTTTCCTCCGCAAGCGACTTCGCGGATCAAAAATGGAGGTAGTCCAGAGCTGATTGTGAACATCTCGAATCCGAACTGCCAAGCGGTTGATTTGGCAGAAGTGAAAGTGCGGTGTAAGGCTGGGGGGGACGCCATCCCGTTGCCACTGTCCCCTGATCCCTTCGAACTGGCGGCCGCCGGGCAAAAGGGGGCGACTGAAACGTTTACTCAGGCCCTATCTCAGATCGACTGTGACATCGGCGACGAAATCGAGATCTTCACGCGCCTCGAAGGAGGCCCCTCGGATACGACAACCGGGCAGGTTGCCAACCGGCTGGTCGTCAAGCCGTTCGGCGACTTGGCTAGCATCGCAGGTGTTGCGGAGAACCGAATTTTCAAGGACTCGTTGTATCTCTATTTGCAACTCAAGGGGCAGTATCTCGAGCCTGAGACCTACGAATTTAGCCTGAAGCGAGACGATCGCAACGTGGCGATGGGCACGTTCGAGTTGCCAGCAGATCTGTCAGAAGACTGGCAAATTTACCTGCTACCGCTGCGAGCGGCGTCCTTTGCAGAGGATCAGATCGAGATCGAATTGGAGGTTGACGAGGCCACGGTCGAGCAGTCTACGATTCGGATCCGCAAAGACAAGTTCGAATCGACCTTCAACTGGGCGTTCTTTCTTCTTTGTCTGGCGATGGCGCTGTTTGCTTCCTATGGCGGGATATCTCAAAAACAACGTGCCGTCTTTCGGAGCGCTTCTCAGCAGCTTTTGACCTGGGGGGCCCTCCTGATTACTCCACTGAGCGTGATGGCCTACGACTGGTTCCGTTCGAACCCCTCGCTGACCCCTTGGTTCAAGGAGGCTAGGTGGCTAGGTCTTGTTCTGCCGTTTGCAGCGGCAGCGTTTCTTTGGCTTCGGCAACGCCGTCTCCACGAAATTGATCAGCAGATCGACGACCTGTTCAAGACTCAAGGGCGCGCCAGCGACTCGGGGTCGGAAGAGCCGAACCTCAATGCGGTGCAAGACGTCGTGAGACGGGTTGGATCGATTGCCGACCGAGGAGCCAGCGGCCTTCAGATTCTGCGCTGGGCCGGAGTTCTTGGCTTGGTCATCGCAGGCCTGGTCTATTTGACGTTGTCTTTAGCCCGCCCGGCCCCCCCAGTGACCTCGCAGCCGGCGGGTGTTCTGAAAGTGACTCAGAGGTAGGAGGCAGGGATGGCGATACCGACGTTGATTGTGGGGCTTGGCGGCACGGGCGTGCTCACCGTACGGGCACTCAAGCGGCTGCACGCCGAGCAGTCAGCTAGCGAGATTGTACCCGCAGGATTTCTGGCCATCGATTTTGACCGCTCCGCGACCGATGAAGCCACCGATGGTAACTACGCTGATCTCGAGGACGGCGAATTCCTCTACCTTCGGCCGCAGAACATTCAGGATCCGTTGGCGAATCTCGATCGGGCGCAGGATGGTCGGCCGGCTTGGGAACGGGTGCACAAGTGGTTCCCGAGTCGTGAGGATGTCCAGATACCTAAGAGCGAGGTCGAGGCAAACGGTGCTGGGCAATTCCGTGCCTTGGGGCGCCTCGGCCTATTCACCCATGTTGTCGAGATCGAGAACGCGCTGCGCAAGGCCCTCGAAGATCTACCGTGCGAATCCGACTCGAAAACCTTCACTCGCGATCGTCGCGTCATCATTGCGGCTTCTCTTGCCGGCGGAACGGGTTCAGGCATGTTGATCGACATGGCCTACCTGATCCGTCGCCAGCCTTCGCAGCCACGGGTTTCTGCCTACTTGATGTTGCCAGAGATTTTCGCTGAGGTCGATCAGGGTGGCCGCATTTATCAAAACGCTTACGCTGCGCTGCGCGAGCTGGCGCATTTCAAGGATCAGCAGATTCCGTTTCGAGCCGACTATTGGCGAGCACCGCCAATTGATATTCCGATCGGGGGAGAAGAGCCGTTCACTCGCATCTTCCTGTTTGGTCGCCAGCTCTGTTCTGGCGGTTCCCCGGTGGCGGCCGCGTGCAGAAATACGGCGAAAACGATCCTGGCGCAACTCAACCGAACGATTCAGGAAAAAACTCTGGCCGTTGTCGCCAACACGTCGTCAGCTGATTTTGCGGAAGAACGACGCCGACGTCGAACCCACTGCTTCAGCACGGCGGGGAGTGACAATTTGCGTTTGGGTATGGAGGAGATCAATACAGAGGTAGTCCTTCGAGATGCGTTGCTGGCGTTGGGTAGTGACGAGCGCTTGCGAAAGGTTTTCAAGCCAGCTCTCGACGGCGTGACGGAACAATCGAAACGGGCGCTCGATCCCACCGACAGCGATCAGGAATCCGAGACCTCCTCGCCAGAGTCTGAAACCGCCGAGTCTGAAAAATCGACCGAAGCTGGAGAGCGGGCGCGCAGCCTGGCGCGGAAATTCACCGGCGCGATCGAAGTCACCGCGGAGGACGGCCGCGATCGCGTCCTCGCCTGGCTACACTCGGAGCTCGACCATGTTCATACCGCCGCTGCTGTCGATATTGCCGAAATCGCCGACCGCGCAGGTCAAGCGATCGAGAATCTCTATGAGATATTGCTGAAGAGCGCCGAAGAGGAACAACGAGCTGAACGGGGAGGATCGGTCGATCCCCAGTCGGAGCACGCATCTGGCGGCTCACCTCAGGAGCCGCCAGCCGCAGTTGAGGGGCACGAGGGAGATGCAAACTCGAAGAGATCTGGCAACTCGCGGAATCAGCCACGAACACTCGAGTCGGTCCTCAAAGACTTCCGCCTCGCGGTGCCACCGTTCGCTGATATCGAACGGTCGATTCATCGTACGATCACGAACTTGTTGCAGCTTTCCCAGGACGTGCAAAGTCCCCGGGAGATCATGCTCAGGCACCTCTTCCTTTCCGAGCTGCTCCGCGACTTTCGCTTCTTCATGCTTTTCAAGATCGATGAGGCGCCACGGAATGCTCTGAGGGAGCAATGGCAAGAACTCGAGCGCGTGCTGTCAAAAAGCACGAAGCAGCCTTGGTGGAAGAATATCTTCTCACCCAAGCAAAAGCAAAAATTGTTGAGTGTCGGTCGCGCCGTCGTCCTGCGTCAGGCGATCAAGTTGCCCGAGCTAGCCACCTCCCTGAAGGCCCTTTTCCTGGCCCGGGCAGCGGCCGAGCTGCGAGGTCGCCTGCAGCGCGAGAAAAACAAGCTCGAACGCAAAGTTGAGCAGCTGCGTAAGGTGTGGACCGTTGATCTCATAGACGTCGAGGCGTTACCCAAAAAGCAGCTGCGCGAACTCCCACCAGCGCTACGTTCAAGGCTCGATACGTTGCTGCAAGCCAAGGCACCAGAGATCCTTAGGGAAGCCCAAGAGAAGTTACAGTCGCAGCCCGATGACGAGCGCAAGCGTCGCATTCTGCGCAACATCCTGGAACACCATATCCTCGGCGACGCCACGCTACGTGCCGCACGGTTTCTTGTTGACGAGGACGATGGTTCTGCTGAGACCGCAAAGAAGAAAATCATTTCCAACTTCGTGGCGGCGCGGCAAGATCTTTTTGTGCGGCGGACGCCGAATCCGCAGCGAAAAGGTTTCTCGGTGATTTTGGCGCCTGAAGGCATTGTATGGCCCGATGGCACGCGTCGCCTGCATCGTTTTCTCGATACTAGTGCCGAGCAAATTCTAGAGTGTCGTTCGCAAACGGTGAGCTATCGCGGTGATCGCCTGTGGTTCTACTACGAGGATCTGTTCAATCCGCCCGAGCACATTCGTAACCTCGACGACTATTACCATTCTTATAAGAGTCAGGCACATCCAGAGCTTTTCCACATCGATCGCCGGCTGCTTGAGGACGACAATTTCCAACAGATTTATGCCGGCAGTCACCGTTTGGTGGTGTCCTGCGGCAACGAAGGGTGCGGCACCAACATCGCTTACGAAGATCGGACGCTGGCGGTCTGCCCGGGATGCCAGCGTTCGATTCGATCGCGTTGTGGCAATCCATCCTGCACCCTGGACGATGTCCATCGACACGCCCGGGGCACCGACAAGTCCTGTCCCGGCTGCGGGGGTTTCAACCATGGCGCTTGGTGGCGCTGCGAACGCCATGGCAAACAGGAAGTGTTGGTACCACTGGACAAGCCGCGCTGCCCACAGTGTGTGATGTTGCATCACGAAGATCCAGTGGTATACCCGGAAGACGAGATCGGACGCCGGCCGGACACCATCGAAACGATCGAGTGTCCTCATTGTGCTTCGATGCGGCGCGATGACCCGCGACACGAGTCCTTTCGTATTCGGGCGGATTTGTTGCCGTTCTATCGCCACGGCGTCAACGGCCACGACCGTGAGCGCTTCCTGAGGCTGGCCCAACGCTACAAGCTCCCTGACGACTTTCGCTGTCCGCGCTGTCGCACGGCGTTGATCCCTTTTCATCATCGGGAGCTACAAACGGAAAGGTACGCTTGAATGGCACCGCGTTTCCTCTTTCGCCATCCCCGTCGAAACGGTCATGTCTTCATTACCACCGAAGACCCGACCTATCGTTACGAAACGCTGTGCGGACAGTGTGACTTCCCGCTCGAGGCGAAGGATGATTCGTGTCCGCGTTGCCAACGTGAGCTCGAAGACTGTCCAGTCTGCCGCCAGCGGACCCACAAGCGTTCACCGATCGAGCGTGAGCCAGGGCGTCCTCAGATCGCCTACTGCCCGGTGTGCTACATCACGCGGCATCCCATCGGCTGGACCAAGTTGGCGTCGCTGGACGCCAGTTTTTGCACCAATCTTTATGGCTGCCCGGCGGGCGGCTTGCTGCTGCGCACGGACGAGTTGGCGCTGCTTCCGTGCAATGCCTCGATCTGCCCAGTATGCCGCGATCCCGACCTACGCCCGTTGTCTAGCACGAGTTTTCAGTACCTGCTGCGGCAGTGTTTATTCTGCTCGACGCTGTTCGGGTTCGGGGCCAACTGGTCCCGAGGTTGGTCGGATCAGCCGATCAACCGTCTGTCCAAAGACTGGGTACCGACAGGCACTGAGTCGTGCCGGCTGTGTGGCCGCAACGATCGCGTTCTCGAATCCGAGAGCCGATCTCAGGATGTTGTGGTTTCGGAATCGATCTCCGACGATGGCGTCTTGGATCCGAAGATCGACGAGGGGATCCCAGTCGCGGCCTATCTGCGGGTGATCGAGTTGGCGCGTAGTCTCACTCTCGAAGTCGACAAGGACGAAGCTACCTTTCGCAGAATCCTCCGTCTATGGTTCGATGCCTCGGGCCGGGAGCCTGAGGAGAGGGAGGGGATGAGTGTCCGCAAGCTGGTCGATACTCTGGTGCGCGGCACACTGCGGGATGATGTCCGCCTGCCACTGCAGGGTCGCGTCGAAAGATTCGAGGCAGCCTGGCACCGTCATCTCGGTGTGGGTCTTGGCTATCGCGTGGCGTTCCTTCCTCCAGAGAGCACCAGCTCAGAGCGGTGAAGAGGAAGGTTCTGTGCATCTTTGCCCACAAGAATTGGTGGCGATCGCTGAGATGCTGCTGGTCGCCGCCATACCGGTCGGCCTGGTCGGGATCGCGTTCATGTTGCTGGTCCGAGATGATGGCTGGACGTTTTCTGACAAGAAGTCGCCCCGCAGTCGCGAATTGCTGGCCTCGGGGGTGAGCCTCCTGACGACAACTTTGGGTGTAGCGGGTACCATCGGCGGGCTGGCAGCCAGGGCGGGGCAGAACGTCTGGCTAGCTTTGAGTTTGCTGATCGCGGGTATCGTTTTGATCTCGGGTGTCATTTGTGCAGTCCTCCAGGGAGGGCTCATCCGTTATGTGCATTGGTGGCTAGGGCAACAAGAAGAACTCACCTCGTCAGAGCCTTCAGCGAAGGCCCTGATGGTCCAGAATCGGCACTTGGAAGACTTGATGGCTCGTCGACACTTTGCAATTCTTGGCGCTCTAGGAGTTGCCCTGATTCTCGCAATCTGGACCGGTGTCGAGGGTCGATGTGACCAAGCTGACTCGGCGGTGCCGACTCCGGGCGTCCAGACCGATAGTGGAGTGTCCGATGCCGGAGCGTCTCAATGAGTCGGCCATGTTTAGTTGTCGGGCTGGGGGGTATCGGCTGGCGGGCGGCTGCAGCTTGTCGGGAGGCGTATCACCAGATCCCTGAACCGTATCGCCTGCCTGCCAGCTTTCTCGGAATCGATCTGCGGGCCGGTCAAGGTGTCGCTAAAGATGATGACTTGGTGTTGCTCTCAGCGGCTGAGTTGCGTGAGGTGTTGGCGCACTTGGACACCCTCGTCGACGGTAGGCCAGCTTGGTCCACGGTACACGACTGGTTCCCGGACCGTCAGATTTTTGCTCATGTCCCGGAGCAGCCAGAAGGTACGGGCCTAGCCCGCCCACTCGGCAGGCTATCGTTATGGATTCCAGCCCACACCGAACTGGTTCGAGGAGCGCTTTGGCGACGTTTGGAGGAGCTACGCGGTCGCGCGGGATCGCACGACGACCGGCGCCCGGATGTGATTCTCATCGCCTCTGCTTGGGGTGGTACCGGGTCGGCCTTGGCGTTGGATGTCGCCAGTCTGGTGACCAGCTTGACACCCATCGGTCGACAGGATGTTTACCTGGTATTGCCTCAGGATTTGTCCTCGAGCGGCCCAGGGGCGGCGAGCTTCGAGAACACTTATGCAACGTTAATCGATTTTGCCCTTGCGCCAAGGTTCCCTCAACGGGTGATCAAGGTGGACGGGCCGCCGACGATAGACTTGGTTCGCGAACGAGGGCGGACGCTCTCACCCTACGTTGTGCTCCGCCCGAATCTCGGGCGCAGCTCTGCGGTTGCCACAACTTTGGCTGAGATCGTGACGGCTCGCCTACGGCGCAGCCTAGCCTTGGCGCTCGCTGACCGGCGACAACGCACAGCCAGGGTTCACTTCCTCCCAAGGCCGATTCGTTGGCTATCGCGGCTGCGGTCGAGTGCCGCGGCATCGTTACCTCTGATCCGGATCGAACAGTTGCTGCCCAACCTCGAGACTGTGCTGAGCGAAGAGTTGGTTGCTCAGGGTTTGGAGCAGCCCGAGTCCACGACGGCCGACGGATCGGCCCCGGAATCGATGTTTCGGGAGTTCGAAAGCGCAGTCGAAGTTCTGATTCAGAAACAGGAGAGCCTGCACACGCAGGTCAAGGCTCTTTTGGAGGCCGAGGAAGACCGCAAGGCTCACGGCGACGAGAAAGATAGGCTCCATCTCTTGTTGGAGGAACCCGCTGAGATCGACAATCCCAAAGAGCTCCATAGTCTGCTCGACGCTCTCGGAAGTTCCGCGTTGTACCACAGCCTGGAACGCTCCGCATCGGAGCTGGGGGGCAAGCTGGCGGAGTTTCCGGCAGAGCTCGTCGGCTCGGCTTTCCTGGATCAATGGCGGCAGCTGAAGAAGCGGCTGAAAGAACAACACCAAAACGGAGGTGATCTCGAGCCTCGGCGCCGGGCCTGGAAACTCTGTGTCGAGGAGATCCTAAGGTTCGAGCGAGCGCTCGACAACCTCCAGCCCTGGCGCCGGTTGCCTGTTCCTGCGCGGGTGCACCACCGCAACGCACAGATCAAGAAGGCATTGATAGTAGAATCGATTGAACTCCATGACTGGCAGCACGCGCTGGACTCAGCTATCCAAGTCGGCGCACTGTTACTGCTGAAGGAGCACCTGCCGCTACTCCCGATCACCCGCGGGGATCTTGAGGCGACGCTTGAGTTGACACCTGAGCCGGTGGGCGCCGAGCCGGTTGATGAGGTAACAACTGAACGGGAGCTTGAGGCACTGCGCCATTTCATTGCTTACCACCAGGAAGCTGCTCCGACCGATGCCGAGAGCATTTCAGCGCGTTTACGATCCTGCGTCGACAGCTTCGGGAGTCTCTTCCTCCCAGATCCGGGCGCCAAGAGTCTCGATAACTTGATTGCCTCTTGCCGGACCGATGCCTTCGCCGCTCGGGCTGCTTCGCCGTCTTTTCGGTCGTTGACAGTCCTGCTACCTGAAGGGCTAATCTGGCCTGAAGGTGAGGACGCCTTGATACAGGTGATCCAACAGCAGGCCAAGGATGCTCTCGGCGTAAGAGCTGAGATCATTCGCGGTCCCTCGGACAAGATCGTTTGCTATGTGGAAGAGAGTGACCAGCCGTTGCAGAATCTCGAGCCTCTGGCTCAGTATCAGAGCGCCTATAGCTGCCATCCGCATCCATCGACGCTCCACATCGATCGTCGCTGGGTCGAGAGCGAAGATGGGCGAAGACTCCTAGAGGGGCTTCAGCCCGAGTCTGGAGTACAAAGTGATGGGCTGACCATGGAACAAGACGGGTCGGGCGAGACGTTGCCAGGCCCGACGCACTAAACGGTCCTCGACGATTTGATCCCTGGCAGCAGCAGCTTGCGCCATCGTAGGTAGGCAGTGCGGGGCTCTGCAGCTGGTCGAAGACCATCGCTTCATCATGAAGCCGGGACCCAAGACAAAGGGGAGAGGCGACCAGCATCCTTGACGATGGAGGGCTAAATGCCTGAATCGCGGCTGATTCGGTTCGTGATGACGCCGTTTCCATACGCGATTGACGTGGATGAGCCGGTGATCCTCTGGATCAAAAAACTGCAACTTCCCACATCACGCGGCTCGGCGCGACCCTTCCGGCCAGTTTAATGGACGTGAGACCCACAAAGTAATCATTGCCTAGCTGCCCTTTCAAGCGCTAAGGGCTAGGTCGTGATCAGAAGCAATGGGAAGAATCACACCCCGGCGCGGCATCAAACCCCTTCCGCAGCCGTGACCCACGTCCCGCCAGGACCAGCCGGCGATAGCGATGAACACCAGCGGCCAGTTCAGCGCCCGCAGCGCCCATGGCCAGAGCTTCGATGCCGCTGGCGCTCCCCGCGGGGGCGAGTTCCAGATCAACACCTACACCACCAATCAACAGGGTTTCCCGCAGGCTGTGATCGGTGGCGATAGCACCTTCGTGGTCTGGCAGAGCTTAGGCCAAGGCGGCTACAACTACGGCATCGTGGGTCAACGTTACTTGAACGAAGCCCTGTTCGCGGACGGCTTCGAGTCCGGCGACACGTCCCGCTGGTTCTGAGAGACCCGGAGTCAGCCTTCGTCTCGCGGCCCATTAAACCTGAAGGCAACCACACAATCAGCGTAGGAATTCGCCGCCAGTTTGTCTCCTTCCACGCAGCAAATGGTTCTCGGCCCGGAACCACCGTCAGTGTCATCATGCCACTCAACGCAGTACTGCGAATCGTTACAGAGGCTACTGACGGTTGGCGCCTGCCACGTGCCACTCTGGCCGTAGTCGAGGTGTTCTCCCGCCTGTGAGTCGGTCGGCAGCAATAAACCGCCTAGGCAACACACGCCGAGAATTAGTGTTCGGATTCCCCAACTCTTCACGATTCCCCAATGCTGCACGATTCCCCATTGCTGCATAATTCTCCATTGCTGCACGATTTTCCATTGCTGCACGATTCTCCATTGCTCCATCGTAGCTCTCCTTGTCGATTCGGTCCGCTTGCCCCACTCTCGTCTCTTGTCCCATCCTCAGCAGTGAGATAGGTTCCCAACCTTAACGCGCAAAAAGTCTCACGAACGTGCCAGCCGGCTTCTGGAGAACCGCTCACAGTGTGCCGACAGCGAATCTAGATGAACTCGGACCAACCTGGAAAACAACGCCTCAGCGGTGACGTCGCAGCGGTCGGGTCGACACCCGCAGACCCGACCACCATCACTCGCTATTTGCGAGCGTGGAGCGACGGGGACGCTGAAGCCAGGGAACACCTGTTCGAGTTGGTTTACACCCAGCTCAGCCAGATGGCGGCCAACCGGCTACGGAGCGAAAGAGGCGGCCTGACACTAGAGACCCGGGACTTGGTTCACGAGGCCTTCTTGCGCCTAGTCGACCAACGGCGGGTGCGTTGGCAAGATCGCGCCCACTTCTTCAACATCTCCGCCCGGATCATGCGCCGTATCCTGGTTGACCACGCCCGCCGATCGAAGAGTCTGAAGCGAGGCGGAGACATGGTCTTGGAGAGTTTGGGTGACGTGGCCACCGTCGCGGTGAGCGGCGGCCCCAATCTCCTCGACTTGCATCGTGCCCTCGACGATCTGGAGCGACAAGATCTGCTGCTGGCCCAAGTAGTTCTGCTACGGGTGTTTGCCGGCTCAACTCAGGAAGAAGCTGCCGAGATCCTTGATATTCCGTTGCGCACCTTGGCTCGCTCGTGGCGCCGAGCCAAGGCCTGGCTCTACGCCCATATGACAGAAAACGACAACGTCGAAGGTACTCGCGGAAGGCAATCAAACTGACTCCTGAACGTTGGCAGCGAGCTTGGGACCTGTTTGACGCAGCCGCTGACCTGCCGGCAGCACAGCGTGACGTTTGGCTGACCACCCGCTGCGGCGACGACCCAGAAATCCAGCGGCTGGTGGCGAGTTGGCTACGCGCCGATGCCGACTCGCTAGACTTCTTAGAAGACGATTGGTTGGCCCGAGAAGTACTGGCCGCCCCCGACCTAATCGGGCGTCAGCTGGGATCCTGTCGGATCATCGAGCGTCTCGGCCAGGGCGGCATGGGCTCGGTGTATCTCGCCCATCAGGTGGACGAGATCTTCGATCGCCAGGTCGCAGTGAAGGTGCTGAGCTGGCGCCCCTTCGGTCAAGAAGCCCAACAGCGATTTCAGACCGAGCAACAGGCATTGGGCAGGGTAGATCACCCGGCGGTGGCGCGTATCTTCGCCAACGGAACAACCACGGAAGGCTTTCCTTACCTGGTCCTCGAATACGTTCCGGGGCAACCGCTGGATCTCTACTGCGACCACCAAGGCCTGCCTTTGACCGACCGAGTCACCCTCATGCGCCGCGTCTGCCAGGGCGTTTCTGCGTCGCACCAGCGGCTGATCGTGCACAGCGATCTCAAACCCAGCAACATCCTGGTGCGCGACGATGGTCAACCGAAGCTGCTCGACTTCGGGATTGCCAGTCTGCTCGAACCCGGGGCAGATCGAACCGAGGATTCGTCCACTTCGATCTCGCGACCGCTCACCCCACACTTCGCCAGCCCAGAGCAGCTGGGGGGTGAACCGCTGTCAACTGCCAGTGATGTCTTCTCACTAGGCGTCGTGCTGCACAAGGTGCTTTGTGGCACCCTGCCAGCAACCGAAGACGTGGAGCCGTTTCTGCCGAGCGCTACCGTCTCGGATCAACAGCCGGGTCTGGCCAAAGCCCTGCAAGGGGATCTCGACAGTATCTTGTTGAAGGCCCTGAGCCGAGATCCAGCGAATCGTTACCCGTCGGTGGAGAGCCTTGACGAAGACCTGGGTCGTTACCTTGAAGGCTTGCCCGTCCAGGCCCGGCAGGGAGGCCGTGGTTATCGGGCGATACGCTTCGTTCGGCGGAACCGCTGGCCGGCGGCAACAACGATGGCGATCCTGGCGGCACTGCTCATCTTGTCCGGCGGCCTGTGGGTCCACAGTGTTCGGATCGAGCAGGAGCGCAACGGACTCCAAGAGGTCGCGCAGTTCTTCTTCAGCGTCTTCGAACAAGCAGGCCCCTTGGTGTCCGAGGGGGTCGAAATTTCCCTCGAAGAAGCCCTCGATCGGAGCTCGGATCACCTCGCCGCCGGTCCGGAAGGTGAGCCACGAATCCACGCCGCCTTAGTCTCGGTACTCGGTGAGATTTATCTTGCGTTGGGCGAGCCTGAGAAGGCCCTGGCCTGGTCCCAACGAGCCCACGATCTGCACAGCGTGCTGCGAGGTAAAACGAGCCACGAGGCCGCGGTTAGCCTAGACATGGTGGGCGCGGCGCAGCGTGAGTTGGGCAATCTCGACCAGGCTGAAGCGGCGAACCGGGCCGCCCTAGCGACCTTGCGGATCGATTCCGGACCCGACTTGCGCCCACTCATTCAAGGCCTCAACAACCAAGTCAACCTCGAATGCTGGCGAGAGAACTACCAAGCCGCCCTCCCCGCTTCTGTAGAAGCCTTGGCTTTGGCGCGAACCGAGTTGATGCCGGAGGACACCGAAGCCCTCGAGGCGCTGCTCCTTCACGCTCAAGTGACGAGCCATGTGGGTGACCCTGGAACCGCGGTGGCACTGTATTTAGAGGCCCAGGCAATCCTCGAGCGCAAATTCCCAGGCGGGCATCCTCACCTCGCCAAACTACACAACAATCTCGCCCGCATTTACTCAGCTCAGGGTAGGGAAGAGGACGAGATCGCTCAGCTGATGACCGCCGACCATCTTTACGAGAAACTCTTCGGACCGGACTTTTACGAACGTGTCAAGCCGCTGTCGAGACTCGCGGTCCGCGCCAGGGATCGCGGCGACGCCAAGCGTGCGGTCGAGCTTTATCACCTAGCTGCCGAGATTGGCCGCAAGACGAACTCACCCAGTTACATTCTCCGCCCCACCGCCTCGTTAGCCAAATTCCTGCTAGCAGAGGGCCGCTGTGCCGAAGCTGAGGTAGCGCTGCGAGCGAGCTTAGGGAAGCTTGCACAGCGCGTACAGAAACCTTGGCGATTCTTCGACGCTCAGAGCCTGCTCGGCGAGAGCCTGGCCTGCCAAGGCCAAAGGACCGAAGCTGCTCTCACCCTGCGCCGGGCCCTGACTGGGCTAGAACCGTTTCGCGAGCAGCTTCCCGAAGTTCATCAGCGAATCGCCGAACGCTTGGCACAGCTGGCGCAATCCTCCGAGTAAACCTTCCGCGGGCGGCGGCCGCTTGAGGTGTGGCGGACAGAATCGGAGATTTTTCTCCGCGTGTGGCATGCCCGCGCCTCGGTTTGCGCGTCTCGGGTTGACTGCCGCTCAATTCGACCTGCCCGTGCCCCCATGGGAGCCACCTCATGGAGACCTCGGACACGGTTTCACAACAACCAGAAAGGGGCTGTTCATGTCCGCCAATTTCCGCGTCTATTCCATTTTCCTTCATGGTGCCTTGGTCGCTCTGGCGATGTGCTCACTCCTGCTGGTTCGCCAGAACCGCCTCCTCGGCGACCGTCTCACGTTGCAACAACCGCAGCAGTCAGCCTTCCAGATTGGAGAACCCTTGACCCCCTTCGAAGTCCAGGCGGCAGACAGCAGCCCGCAACTCCTGGACATCGGTGCCTCCAAACGCCCCCGCCTGCTCTTTTTCTTCAACACCAGCTGCGGCGCTTGTCGTGAGAACCAGACTCGCTGGCGCGCGCTCTATGAAGCGCTGGCAGACTCCACCGAAGTGATCGGAGTGAGTCTCGACGGTCCCGAACCAACCCGCGCCTACGTCGACGAGATGGAGTTGCCCTTCCCCACCGTCAGCGTAACTGACCCCGCGTCCCTCGCCCAAACTCTGGGACTGAACCTGATCCCAGAAACTGTCCTGGTGGATACCCAAGGAAAGGTCGCCGACGCCTGGCTTGGAGTGCTGACCGACGACAACCTCCAACAGCTCGGGCTCGATTCCTAGAGTTTCCGGTTCGCGGCGGATCGTGTGGATCCGTCTTCCGATGACCCCAACCCACAAGGAGACATGATGAAGAGTTCATCCACTTGGAAGATCGCATTTTCGACCATGTTACTCGCGGTGCTGATGCTGGCCGGTTCGACAGCTTTTGCAAAAGTTGCACCTCCCCCCTGCACATGGATAGGCAACTGTCCGGTAGCGTTCTGCTCCTCGAGCTCCGACGGTTCGTTCGTGCGCAGATGCAGCGAGTGGGAGCCCTGCACCGACTGCCAGCGCGATTGCGACGTCCGTCTTGTAGACGGGGCGCAGTGCAAAACCAACTGCGACTATTTCTAGTTCCCGCCTCCGAGTCCCCGGGTCCTACCGGGGGCTCGCCCCAACCGATGACCTGTCGCCGACGACACTCGATCAGGCCGGCAACCTCGGCCGCCGCGCCACGATCAGCGAACCGGAAAGCACCAGCAGCGAGCCGACGATCGTCCACGGCCCGGGCTGCTCCCCGAGGAAAACAACGCCCCAGAGTGTGGCAAACAGGATCTGCAGGTAGAGGATCACGCTGCCGCGTCCCGCTGGCACATGTTTCATGCCACGGGTGAGGTAGATCTGCCCACCTTGTGCCGCCAGGCCCACCGCTAACAACAATAGACCATCCCAGGCGGACGGCCACACCCAGCCTGAGGCCGCGAAGACCAGGGACCCCGGCACCGCGATCAGCGGAAAATATAGGATGATCACCAATTCGTGTTCGTCGTTGGCCAGCCGCCGCACCATCACATGGGCCCACGCCGTCAAGAACGCACCGGCCAACCCAACCGCCACCGCGACAGCCGGCAACTGACTCGAGCTGGCGCCGAACAGCACGGGTGGCCGTGCGATCAGTGTCAGCCCCGTCAGGCCGAGCCCAATTGACGCCCATAACCGCGCCGACGCCTGTTCACCCAAATACACCCAGGCGATCAAAGCGGTGAAGATTGGGCTGAGAAATTGGATGACCGTCGCTTCGGCGAGCGGCATGTGGGTCACAGAGTAGTAGACGCAAGCCAACGCCGCAAAACCGAACGCACCACGTGAGAACAACAACCACCGGTTGTGCCCCCACCAATTATCGAGCCTGGACCGTCGCAGCAACGCAAGCGTGATCGCCAACGTCACCATCGAGCGCGCAAAAACGATCTCGAGGCTCGGGATACGCTCCCCGGCCAGGCGAGCGAACAGCGTCATCAGGCTGAAGCTGAACGCTGCCAGCACCAGGAAACGGACACCGTGGCTGGGGTTTGTCGACCCTTCAATCACAAAGGCCGCAATTCTAGGAATCCAGGGTTCGGAACCAGAACAGCAACTAACGCCGGAACCAGCGCGTTCTAGGCAGCACTCTCATCTTTAGTACGAGGCTGATCAACGTTGCGGGATACAACCCGCCCCGGATGCCTCTCTTGTAGCTGTCGATAGTGCTCCACCAATTTTCTCGGGTCGTGGTCAACGGAAGCCGAGATCTGATGGCGCACCGCACGAACGGCATCAATTGCTGGGTCCGATTTCATGACTGAACTCCAAGTAGCTCGAGCGGCGTCACGAGCGTCGGGACAAACAGTCCAAGTAGCGTGTTGATCCGGCGAATGGGGCCGAATTTGTTCGCGTTCGCCAAATGACGACAGTTCCATGTTAGCAGGAAGTCACATTTGTAGATTGACGCGATGGCCAGATGGAGCGCATCACCCACAGGATCGGCAGGCATCACGCGATGTGAGATGTAGGCCACGACCGCGTCGGCTACCGGCTCGTCGATGTCGAGGAGCGGAAGCTCCCCTACAAGTTCGAGCGCACGGTCTTTTCCGGGGAAAGTACCGCCCTCGAGTTCCTCGATCACGGCTTCGCTAGTGTAAGCATCGTAGGCAGAGAGGTGCTCACTCCACCACTCGCGTGTCCATTCACGACGAGAGACCATCTCTGGTTGCGGACGAACTTCGTAGTAGAAGCTTGGGATCGTTGTCTCAATGTAAACGCTGGGTTTCATGTTGTCCCAAAACCTTGGTCAGAGCCCCTCCCTTGTCAGCCCCCGTATCCTAGCAGGCTCCAGTGACGTGCTCGTTCGAACGGGTGATATCGGGACAGGTGTCGGCCCGAATGAGATAGCAGCAGGTAACATTCTCAATTTGGATTAGGCTATCCAACGCTCGAAAGGAATCAACGATGCCAACTCTCAACTCGGTGGTGATGATGGGTGCAACAGGTGCGGTCGGAGGGCACGTAGTTCAGACCCTGGCGGGCATGCCGAAGATCGAACGGTTATCCCTTCTCGGCAGGCGGCCAGTAGAGGGTTTGGCAGGAGACCGGATTGCGCAACATACGATCGATATTTTCGAGCCACAGACCTACACGCCCCGGTTGACCGGCCATGACGTCGCCATTTGCACCTTGGGCGTGGGGCAACCGTCCAAGATCAGTAAAGCAGACTTTGTAAAAATTGACCGCGACGCGGTGTTGGATTTTGCGTCCGCCTGTCGACAGGCTGGTGTTCGCCATTTTGAGCTGCTCAGCTCGGTTGGCGTCAGTGCCACATCCAAGTCGTTCTATCTACGCACCAAAGGTGAACTGGAAGAGGGTCTGAAGTCGTTGGGATTCGAACGCCTGAGCCTGTTTCAGCCTTCGATGATTCTGACGCCAACCAATCGTTATGGCCTGTCTCAGGCAATCACGCTCGCCGTGATGCCCCTGATCAATCCGCTGCTCTTTGGCTCCCTGCAGAAATTTCGCGGAATTCCAGTCGAAACACTCGGCGCCGCCATGGCACGGAACCTGGAGCAGGTTGGAGAAAGCGTGGAGACGCTGCATTGGCGTGACTTCATCGCGTTGTCGAACCAGCAGAGCTGACACATCGCCGGTATGCACCGCATTCAACCAACAGCAAAATGCCGCGCTCGCCTTCGAGCACGGCGCCTACCGACCAGGGACTACCTCAGTCTTCGGCTGGCACGAAGTAGATCTCGTCACCTTCGATGTCTGCCAGGGCCTTACGGCAATTCTTGATGCGATCGGCAGCATCCCGGAAGGGAACCATTGCTTTGCTCAACGAGCACTCCACGAACCGATAGTGGTAGATGGCATCCAGCGCGTTGTGGGTGACATCCTGAATGTACGTCTTGTAATAGGCGACATCCCGATTGGGCAGCGGTGCAGAAACTCGATATCCCAGAGCCTGGGCGCCGTCTCGGACGGCTTTGGCCGCTCCGGCGAGTACCTCATCGCTACAGTTGCTGTGATAGGCAGTATGTTGCACTTGCCAGCGTACGAATTCCCAAGCTTGGTCTTTGAGTTGATTGAGCCACATGCGTCTTCCTCCAGGCGCTAGGTTGATGTTTCAGGCGCCGCGTTTCGGCGCCTTCGATCAGCCCAGTGCGGCTAGCTCGGAAGACCTCTCACCTGTTGTGGAACTTTTTTTGAGACAACGGAGCACCGCTACGACAGCACCTTGAACAACGCAGCATTCCAACAGGATAGAATAGCGCCATGGTCAATGCTCCTAACAGTCTCATTCTGGCGTTACAACGCTTCGTCGGTCGCCTCAGGTCATCGCAACTCTTGCTGCTCGTCGGCTCATTGTTTGTGGTCGATCTTTTTATCCCGGACCCGATCCCGTTTGTCGACGAGATCATCCTCGGCATCATGACCGTGCTGATCGCGCGCTGGCAGAGTCGCCGGTCCGAGGACGAAGACGCCTTCGACGACAAGCCGCCACCGAAGAACGTCACGCCTACGAATTGATCGTCGGGGACAGCCTGCCCAGCGGGGCGCCTTCAACCTTTGAAGGTTGAAGGCCCGAAGTCTCCGAAAGGCTCGTCGCGCTCTCGAACCGCCTGCTTGAAGCCGGCTTCGGCGGCGCGTTGCTGGAAGGCATACCCTTCTTTGGTATGGCGAGCGATACCGTCCAACACCACACCCAAGGTCTGGGACGCGTCGAGGCTCGGACTCGCCGCGGTTTGATGGATCAGCAGCTTCATCATCATCAACTGGTTGACCGGCATGCGAGCGATGCGCTCGAGCAGGATCTCGAACCGTTCGTCGAGTTGGTCGACGGCCGGCGCTTCGGTGGCCAACCCCCATTCGACAGCTTCTTTGCCAGAGAGACAATCACCGGTGAAGAGCAGACGTTTGGCACGCTCGATACCGATGCGCTGCACCCACAAAGCGGTGGTAGGAGCGCCCCAGACACGGGCGGGCGGATAGCCGATCTTGGCAGTCTCCTCGATCACCAACAAATCCGAACACAGCGCCATATCGGTACCGCCCGCAACGCAGAAGCCTTGCACCTTGCAGACGGTCGGCTTGTCGCTGTGGAACAGGCTCATGAAACCACGGACGTTGCGCCGCATCCAGGCATAATCGACCATTGGATCCCACACCCGAGATGGATCGTGGTTCGCCGCCTGGACCGCCCAGTCGGTGATCGATCCGCCGGCCGCTAGCGGGTCTTGGCCAGGCTCTGGATTCAGCCCCTTCTCGGCGGTAGCCACCAGATCGTAGCCGCCGCAGAAGCCCTTGCCGTTGCCGGTCAAAGCGATCACGTGAATCTCCGAATCCACATTGGCACGCTCGACGCCTGCCGCCAACTCGGCCACCAACTCCGGGATAATGCCGTTGCCGCGCTCTGGGCGATTCAGGGTCAAGCGAGCGATGCGCCCGTCTTTCTCGTAGGTGACGATCTTCGAGCTCGACATGCGGGTCTCCCTGGTTTCGCAACCGTCACCACGACGGCGGCGAAGCCTATGGTAACGCCGAGTTCGAACTCGGAAAGCCTGGTGCCAGCATCTGGGTCATCCGATCGGGACGCTCGATACCTTGGCCCTGCATCCAGGCATCAGCTTCCTCGATCAACCCTTGCCCGAGATCGTCGGCCAAAACTTCCCCGAGACGACGACGGGTGACGGCAACATACAGGCCCATCTCGGCAGCTTCGAAACCACGCTCGGCGCGCCGCAACAACTTGCGGCATTGCGTTCGATCACCCGATACTTGGGCGGCACCGGCAAGCAACAAGGCGGACATGGGATCCGCCCAGGGCATACGAGCGGCCGCGATCTTGGCAGCATTCCGGCGGGCAAGCCGCAACATGCTGCGGACGGCAACCCCCGCGGCAGCATTGGCCAACGCGACTCTCGCTCTGGCTTGCAACGCTTCAACCCGTGCCAGCCGAATCCGCAGCAGCAGCGACCGCCGAATCTGTGGCCACCGCTGTTCGAGCCGCAGCCAAGCCGAACGCGGATTCCCACAGTACAGTTCGGCTTGAACGCGAGCCAACAACTCGTTGTAACGCCGGATTGTGAAGCCCATGGTGGCTTCTTTGGCCTCTACCGTTGCCAAGTAACGCAATGCGGTGGCGGTATCGTCGGCCGCTAGCCAGACCATGGTCCGCGCCCGCGCCGCGTTGGAGAGGTAGGTATCGCCACGCTCCTTGGTTTCCGCCAAGTGTAGTGGCAGCCGCTGGCGCAGCTCGGAGATCTCTCCGAGGTAGGTATGACTAGCGATCGAAAACCGACGACACATGGTCATTTCCCAGACCACACCTCGGCAGCTTTCGCGAAACATGCGGTGGGCCTCCGCCAAGGCTTCTGATGCCTGACGCCAGGCGCCCTTGAAGTAGGCAACCATACCCACCTGCATGGTTGCCAAACCGAGGGCATGCGGATGGTCGACTCGACGGGCGAGCTCCACCGCCTGGTCGCGGATCGCCTCGGCACGCTTCAGGTTACCGGTGGTGGCCAGGAACGAACCTTCCATAGCCAACGCCCGCGCCACCCGATAGGGTTCCCCGGCATCCAAAGCCAACAGCAAGTGGCGAGTCTGGAAATCGGCACCCCGCACGGCATCGGCTAAGGACAGCCCATTGGTCACGGCCCAACAGGTATCGATGCGCACCAAATCGCGCTCCGGTATCTGGTCGGCGCTACGCTCGACAAACTTCAAGCCGCGCAGTCGCAGCCGCAGTCGGTTGAGGGCCAAAGAGGCCAACGCCCGACGTGGCCCGGCGGCCATTTCGAGGCCTACCGATGACAACACATCTCGGGCGACGGTCAGGCCGCGGTCAAGGTACCCACCGAGCAAATATTGCTCGGCAGCCCGACAGCGAGCTTCGAGCGCCTGATCGGGCTGCTGTACCGCAAGATCGAGATAGGCTGATGCCGCGTCCGACGAGTGCCCGGCATTGGCCAGGGACTGTGCCAAACCCCGCAGCAGCTCGGCGCGGTAGTCATCGTCCGCCCGCACTAGTTCCAAAGCCCGACGATAGAAACGTGCCGCAGGATCGAACGCCAGGGCATCAAAGGTTTTTTTTGCGGCCAAGATGGCAAAACCTGCAGCCGCGGTCTCGTCACCGGCCCCGAGGGTATGTTCGAACAAAGCCTCGGGATCGTCGAAGCCTCGCGCCTCGAGGGTCTCTGCCAGACGACGATGAATCCGACGGATCTCGCCGCTGTCGAGCAACGAGACTAACGCCGTACGGATCCGATCGTGGTTGAGCTCGAGACGTTGCGCCGAGCCACTCGAGCGCACAAAGTTGGCGGCGCGCAGGCTGGCGATCAGTGACCGTTCGTCACCTTGCAAACGCGCCGCCTGGTAGGCCACCGCGGCATCGATCGGCCGATTGGCAGCCGCCATGGTGAGCAACAGCTGGCGAGCGCCCGCTGGCAACTGCCCCATGCGCTCCTCCAGCATCTCGACCAAGCTCGAGCCGGTCGCCAGGGCGTCACGATTGACCTGGGCAAACCGCGCCAGCTGCTCGGCCAAAAACGGACTACCGTGCGCTTCTTGGACAATTGCCGACAGCACCGGCTCACTGGCGTCCTCGGACGACAACAACGACAGGGCAAGCTCTCGTACCGCTTCGTCGCTCAGGGCGTCAACTTTGACTTGCCGGCAAGCATCGGTTCCAGTGCGTGACAGGAGATTCGCCAGAAACGGCTTGCGCTCGACCTCTTCACTACGAAACCCGGCCAACAGCAGCAGCGGGGGCGCATCCGGGGGGCTCACCAGGCTAGTCAACAGAGCGGCACTCTCGCCGTCGGCCCATTGCAGATCGTCGACAAATAGGATCACGGGACGGTCACGGGCAATTCGGCCCAGCAACTGCCGCAGCGCGGTGAATGCACGTTGGCGAAGGATCAACAGATCTGGATTATCGGGTTCTGGACTCGGCGTCCGCGAGAGCGGAAGGATCCGCCGCAGCACCGGGAACAGTCGCATCAGAGCATGGAGACGATCGGGCAACAGTGCGCTGACTTTGCGGTCGTTGAGCGAGGTCAGATACCGACTGAGACTGTCGACTACTCCGTCCAGGGCTTTGTAGGGTACGGCCTCTCGCTCGTAACACCGACCGCGCAGCACCAAGGCATTGCGCCGCCGCATCTGAGTATCGAGAAAGGCATCGATTAGCGATGTTTTGCCCATGCCGGAGGCACCGTGGATGTAGACCGAGGTTGCCAATCCTTCGCGGGTGCGGTCGATCGCATCGTCCAGCACAGCGAGCGGTTCGGCACGCCCCGCCAGGAAGTTGTCGCGGACAATCGGAATGGAGCTGGTGGTGATCTCGGATAGTTCACGGCCGAGGACCTCCAGAATCTCCGGCCCGGTGGGGCGGTGCTCGGGCTCGATCGCCAACAGTCGCTCACACAAACGGACCAGGTCGGACGGCAGATCAGACACCAGCTCGGAGGGTGACGGCGGCGCCTTCTCCTGCTTACCTACCAATACGTCGTAGAGACTGCCGACAAAAGGCAACCGGCCGGTGAGCGCCTGGAAAAGGATCACCCCAACCGCGTACCAATCGGCTGCCGGGGTCGCACCCTCGGACTTGGCCTGCTCGGGCGCCATGTAGGCGACCGTACCTGACAATCCACTGTCGACGGTCTGGCGATTGAGTGCCAGCTCAGTGACCAAACCGAAGTCCAAGATGACCAACCGACCGTCGGGCTCAACCATCACATTCGACGGCTTGAGATCGCGATGCAACTTACCGGCATCGTGTAACGCCTGCACCGCTACTACCAACTGGCGGAAGGCATGGCGTAACCGCTCTGAATCCAACTGGCCGCCAACCTCTTGGCTGTCTCGGGCCCCGACAAAAGGCCTGACATTCGAGCCCGTCAGGGCGTCCGCCGGACGCGTCGCCTTCTCCGCAGCGAGCGGACGTACGTATTCGAAGAAGCTCTGGCCCTCGATGATCTCCATGGTGAAGAACCACTGGCCGTCTTCGGCGACCAGCTCGTAGAGGCTCACCAAGTTGGGATGAACCACATCGGCCAGTGAACGGAATTCTTTCTTGAATCGGTAAAGTGCCGAAGCGTCACTGGTGTGCAATATTTTCAGCGCCACCATCTCGCGTCGCTGACGATCGTAGGCCGAATAAACGACGCCCATACCTCCAGAGCCCAGCCGTTGCCGGAGGTCGAAGCGTCGGGAGTCCTTGAGTTCGCTCGAGTCGTGCAATCCTCGCCTCGGTGATCGGAAGGACCTGGCGCGGAATGACGACAGGTTGACTAGATAAACAGTCTTCGGGGACCAGTCCCTCAAACGCCGGCGAGATTTTTCCTCAGTCAGCGAAAAAGACTCAAGTCAGAGGAAAGAACGGATCAGGCTAAAAGAGCTCCAACTGACCGTCGTCGCCGATGACTTTGTCGAACTCCAAGCCAAGAATCGCCAACACCGGCTCTGCGACCGGACGGATCTGTTTTTGGACGTAGTGCTCGTGATCCAACGGATGACGCCGCTCCCCAGCCGGTTCCGCACCATTGGAGGTCATGACGTAGGAGATTACTCGTCCTAATTTGCGCGACGATTTGCGGGCCGCCGCAACATGGGGCGGCGTGGTGGAGGTGTACTCGTCCAGATTCTTGCGCAGCCCTTTGCGATAAACCAGCAGATCGTCGAGCCGCCCATGGCGTAGGTTGTGGACCACCAACGACAGATACTCTTGGAGCTCGTCACCGGCGAAAAGTCGCTGATACAGCTCGCGCTGAACTTTTTTGGCGAGATCCGTCCAATCCCGCCGCACCACCTCCATGCCAGTAAACACCACTTCGGCGGCGTCCCCTTCCCCGACCAATCCGACATAACGTTTGCGCGCACCGCCGCCACCGTGGCGCATGGCTGGCAGCATCAATTGACGGTAGAGCTTCTCAAGCTCGAGCTCCAAGCGACTCTCCACCTGCCAGCGTTCGGCGATCCAAGCGGCAACGTCGCGGTTCATGGTTGTCACCAACTGACGCCCGACTTCGAGCGCGGCCTCGGAATCGTCTTCTCCAGACAGCACAAAAAGGCTATCGGTATCGCCGTAAAGCACCCGATGACCATGGTGCTCGATGCGACGCATCGACCATCGCAACACCTCCTGGCCGAAACTGGTAATCGCTGACGCCACCTCCGGCCGATAGAAGCGACAAGCACGGGCACCGAGCACGCCGTAGAACGAATTCATGAGGATTTTGATAGCGTAGCTGCCAACATCGTCTCCCCGTTGCTTGGCGACCTCACGGCGTGGAAAAAGCTGATCCAAAAGCTCGGTCAGCACCCCCGGTTGACGACGAAACCGGGCACCGTTGGGCGCAATAATCGGCTCGTCTTCAGGCCGTATCTCAATCGATCGGTCGGTGACCGATTTCAACGGTTGTGGTCCTGGCAAAAAACCCAGCGGATCAATTTGGAAAGTCCGAATCAAGCTCGGGTAAAGACTCTTGAAGTCGAATACCAAGACGTTGTGATGCAGGCCGGTGATCGGTTCCATGACATAACCGCCGAGTCCACTCGAGGGCTCGGCAGAAGTATCGACACTCGGCGCAACAATGCGGCGGCGATACAGCTCGCTCAGATAGAGGAAGTCGAAGGCGGCGATTGAACCCGAGGTGCGGTCGAGCGGCAGGCCGGTGAGACGGCTGCGCTCAATCACCAGATCGAGTAGCTTGAGCTTGGTCAGGATATCGATCACCAGCCGGGCATCGGTCAAGTTGTAACGCACGAACCGCTCGCGATCGTGTTTGAAGGTATCCAAGATCTGCAAGGCTTTGTTGCGGTCCGGAGCTGCCGACGGCAGGTTCTCCATCCGACCCGGCACCGCGGTCACCACCTTGCCTTCTCCCAGCACCTCTTTGGCAACCGAATCCAACGCGTAACTGTCCATCTGGATAAACGCACCGCGCACCAGATGGATACCATCAGCCACCACTCGGCCGGGGATGATGACTTCGTTGCTGCTCCAGGCCATGCGTGACTCGCGCAGATGGACCCGGCCCGAGCCCCGGCCGATATCGAGCACCTGGCCAAAACGTTTTGCCATGTCGAGCAAGACTCGGAGGTCGAAGTCCACCACGTTCCAACCGGTCACGATGTCCGGATCGAGCTCGCGAAAGCGCTTACAGAAAGCACGCAGCAAATCGCGTTCGTTGGCAAAACCGATTGCGCCTGCTGGCGTCTCGTAGTCGAGCGGCGAAAACAGCAGCACCTCCGACGCTCCACAGCCATGCAGGCCAACCGACAGTAGGCGCCGGATCTTGGGATCGGTCTCGATGTCGATCGACAATGTCTGCAACTCGGGCGCCCAATCCGCCGGGGTCAACTCCGGGTTGTCATAAATTCGCCCGATACGGTCTCCCGCTTGCCAATCACCGTCGATCGCCAACGATCCCTGGATTCCGCGATCGATCAACAGCCGCATTGCGAAACGCACATCAGCCTCATAACAGCGGATGCCAGCAGCGGTGAGGCGGTCGCGCAGCGGCGGCGTGTCGCTAGGTTTGCGCAGCTCGACTCGGGCCACCGCCTCACCTTCGAAGTTCACCCGGCGCGACGCGACGATCGACTCCACTCCTAACTGACGAGCGCGCTCGATGTGGGTCGCGGCGATGTAGAAATGCGGCACCTGCCGATCGTCGCGCACCAGGAACGTCTCGCCGGTCTCGAGTCGACCGAAAAGGTAGACCACTGGCTTGCCGCCTTCGGTACGATAGGTCGGCTGCAAAATGAAGCCACGCACACTCACCCGCTCAGGATATCTCGACGGCCCATCCAACGCCTTCGATCGTTGGTGTTTGCGCCTGGGCCGATTGACGGTGTTGATGACGCTGCTGGTGGTGCCAATCGTCTTGGCAGAAGCCGTGGCCCGTTGGCTCCATCAACCGGTTCCCATCCGCCGGGTCTATGACCCGTATGCCTACCGCATTCCGCAACCCTTGCTCGTCGACCAATTCGACACCCTCGACGGCGAGCCGATGACAGTGCGTCTCAACGAACTCGGCATGCGTGGCCCGTCGATCGAAGAACCTCAGCCCGACGACGGCCTGACCGTGGTCTTCCTCGGTGGCTCGACGACCGAAAACTATGCCTTCCCCCACCAACAAACGTTCCCGGTGTTGGTTGGTCAACACGTTGCTGCCGAGCTCGGTCGGCCGGTGCGGGTGTTTAATGCCGGGATGTCGGCTGCTACCACCGGCACCAGCCTCGCCCGGCTACAACATCAGGTGTTGGACTTGGAGCCCTCGCTGATCGTGCTGATGCATGGTATCAACGACCTGGTGTTTGGCTTTCACCCCGCCTTTCGTACCGATGGTCGTCACTTGATTCGACCGCCGACCGCCGGCCATCAACCGCGCAGCTTCTTGTGGGATTGGGTGCGCCAGCGCCGGGAGCGCACCCGGGCTGCCAATCCCCTCCCCAAAGGTGCAGAGCGCCGTTTCGAAGCCTACGAGAGCTTCCCTGCGCTCCGGGTCTTCGAACGTAACTTGCAATCCATGGCAGCAATCGCCCGTGGTCATCGGATCCCGATCGTCTTCCTTACTCAGGCGACGCTGTATCGAGCCGATCCACAGCCCGACGACCCGGAGAGATTCCGCCTCGCCTCAGCCGTTGCCGCCCACGGTGGCATTCCTCCGGACATCCCGTCCTTGGCCCTGGGTATGGCAGCCTTCAATGCGGTCGTCCTGGATCTGGAGACCGACTCTTGGGTCCAAACCCACGATCTGGCGGCGAGTCTACCGCGCACTCGCGAGCTGATTTACGACGAGTGCCACTTCACTCGCGTCGGAAACTCGAAGGTCGCCGTCGAGCTTGCGCCGGTGCTGAGCTCGATCTTAAGTTCAGCTTCACCGGGCTGAGCTACGGGACCAACGAAACATTGCGTCAAGGCATTGGGAGAGTACCGGACGCTGGTTCAGTCTCCGTCCATCGACGAACACTCTCTTGGAGCGCCCGAGTGTCTCCACCATCACTGGTCAGGCAATAGGCGCCGATGCTGAGCACACTGGTGACAATGGTTGCCGTAAAGAAGAACAAAATCAGCGTACTGGCGAAGAAACGTTGACGACGAGAAAAGCGACGGTGATCCGCCTCAGCGTCTTCAGGGAAGTAGTCTTCAGGGAAGTAGTCTTCAGGATATTCGACAACGCCTACGGGATTCACGCGGGGTATTTCCATGCTGAACCTCCTTGGGTCAGGCACCGATAGATCAGGTCTTCACGGTGCTCTCGATCACCGTGCTCTCGGCCCAAAGATACGCTGCCCGACTGATGCGCGGATTTCAGCCAGACGTCTCGCTAGGCTGTATCTCACTAAGTACAGCGTATCTCGCCAAATACAGCGTGTCCCACTAAGTACAGCTTGTTTCGCCAATTACTGCGAGTTTCGCCAGATATAGCGTATGTAGGGGCCCCCCGTCACGACCGCAAGCCGGCACGTCTTCACGCCGTACTTCGAGGCCAGCGTTGTGTAAACGTCGTTCGAAGTTGGGTGCTTCGTCGGTCGACCACACCACCAGAGCACCACCGGGGGTGAGGGCAGCGGCGAGATGCTCAATACCGGCGGCAGTGTAGAGGTCGCCGTTGGACTCCAACGTGAAGGCGGTAGGCCCATTGTCGACATCGAGCAGGATGGCGTCGAAACTCTCTTTTTCGAGCAAGTGGGTGACGTCGGTTTCCTCCACATGGACGCGCGGGTCGTCTAGGGGATGCCCCGCGAGATGCGCCAACGGGCCACGGTTCCACGTCACCACCTCAGGGAACACCTCGGCGACAACAATTTCGGCCCCGTCGAAAGCGTCGAGGGCAGCGCGCAGCGTAAAACCCATACCCAAGCCACCGATTAGCACCCGCGGTACCGGAACGTGCGGGATCGCTTCTCGCGCCAACACTCCCATCGCCTCCTCCGAGCCGTGGGCGCGGCTGGTCATCAACTCCAACCCGTTGAGGCGGATCTGATAATCGTCGTCGCGATGATAGAGGGTCAGGTCGTGTCCGTCGCGGGTCGTGACATAACCCACTGTTTCGAGAGGCTTCATGCCGAGATGCTAACGCATTCGGCGCAAAGCATCCTGGCGCACCAAAGCAAAACCGACCGAGTTGAAGTTCCACTCGGCAACTTCCCGGAACATCTGGTTGGCCTTGTCGAGATGCCCCGCCCCTTCTTCGGCCAGAGCCAGGTGATATTTCACGTAAATTTTGTTGAGGTCGGATTTGCCGAAGTGCTCGGCGGACTCGGAATAACGACCTTGCAGCAGCTCGACCAACCCGAGCAACCCATGGTAACCCTCAAACCGACGAGGGTTGTGGTCGTTCTCGAGGATCGTTCGATGCTCTTCGGCCTTGCGGCGAGCAGCGGCGTAGTCCCCTCGTCGAGCCGCCAGCTGGCTTTCCCACAACAGGATGTTGGCCTCCTGCTGGCGGGAGAACTCGGTATGGCCAACTTGCTCGGCATTGGCCCGCATCACCCTGGCACGTTGGGCGAGAATGCTCTCGGCTTCGTCCAGCAGTTGGTGATGCAGCGCGATCGTAGCCAGGTTGGTGAGCGTGAATATCTTGGCGCCAGAAGCCTGACTTTCCGGCAGGCCCGCAAGCTGCTCACCGGTGAGTAGCTGTCCGAGTTCGTCGAGCGCAGCACGGGGATCACCGGCGTGGAGATGAGTAAACGCCCGGTAATTGGCGTAGGTGATGCGGTTTTGCTCGACTGCGCCACTCACGCCGACATCGTAGTCGGCTCTGGCCTCGTCGAAGTTGCCGAGAAACGAGTTGATGTGCCCTTTCTTGAGACTGGCGACAGACAATGTCGAATCTATCTCGATGGCCTGCGTGTATGCCTCCCGAGCACGCTCGAGCTGCTTCATAGCGCGATAGACATCGCCCAAATTCTCGTAAGCTTTGGCTTCGCCGGGGGCAATTTCGATCGCACGTCGCATTGCCTGCTCGGCGCGATCGAAGTTTTTGGGACCATTAAACAGATAGGAGCCCCAAACCGCAAAATGGACCGCCAGGTGGTCGCGGTCGAGGGCAAGCGCACGGCTCAAGGACTCACGCGCTGCCTCATGCTGGTTGAGCCCACTCTGAGTGCCGGCCAAGGTGAGCCAGGCACGAGGGCTGTTGGGATACTCCTGGACCATTTTCCGCGCCAATATGATGCGCTCTTCGGCATCATTGGCGAAATACGTTGCACTGATTTCGACCAACAACCGTTCGCCGACGCTTTTACCCTCCAGGTTACGTGCCGCCAGCTGGAGGTTGTCGTTGAATTCCTGCGCCGAGGCCGAGGTATGGGCGGTATTGAGATAAGCGTAGGCGAACCCCGGGTCGGTCGCGGTCGCGTTTTCGAACCGCTGGTTGGCTAGCTGATATCGGCCGACATCCATCGCCTGCTGCCCGGCTCGGAACGCTTCGAGCGCCGCTTCGGAGTCCGTCGTCACCGGAATCTCTACAACCTCTGGCGCCTCGCTAGTGGATGCCGTACCGTCGGATGCACCACCGTCAGGCCCTGCCTGGCAGCCGGCGAGGAAAACCAACGCCGTAAAACCGAAGGCCAAGTCTTTGCATGGCTTCATGGCTCGATCTCCTCTCCTCCTGCAGGTGCCGAAAGACACCCGGAACAATACCTTTTACCTGACCCATATAAGCTCAACCTGAACCCACCACAACTCTCACATCAGCGCGAGGTGCTCGATGATACGCAAACCAGGACGCAAGGTTCGTATCCCAGGCTCGGGGACCTCGATGTCACAACCCGACGCGGCGCATGATGATACCTTGCGTGACACGCGACGCAACGATACCGTTACGGCTCCTCGATTCGAAAGAACCCTCTGCAAGGGAGCGCGATATGCACTTCTCGATCAGCGAAGCGCAACGTCTGGTCGCTCGACTGGGCGACAACATCGCCACCGGCATCGTCGGTCAAACCGATCTGGTGGATGGGCTGCTCCTCGCCCTGCTGGCCAACGGCCATGCCTTGATCGAGGGTGTGCCGGGTCTAGCCAAGACCCGTAGCGTCAATCTCCTCGCCCGCGCTTGCCAGGGTAGCTTTCACCGCGTCCAATTCACTCCCGACTTATTACCCGCGGATATTGTCGGTACCGAGATCTACAACCCATCGAGTAGCTCGTTCGAGACCAAAACCGGACCGGTGTTCGCTAATTTCGTTCTGGCCGACGAAATCAACCGCGCGGCCCCCAAGGTGCAATCCGCGCTGCTCGAAGCGATGCAGGAACGGCAAGTGACGATCGGCGAAACGACGTTTCCGCTGCCGCAACCGTTCTTCGTCTTCGCTACCCAAAATCCGGTGGAGCAAGAGGGTACCTATCCGCTGCCCGAAGCCCAGGTCGACCGCTTCTTGATGAAGCTGATCGTCCGATACCCAGCACGCGACCAAGAGCGCAAGATCGTCCGCATGGTGATCAACGAAACCGAGCTGCCGAACCTCAAGCAGTTGGTCGACGGCGCCGACATTCTCGCGTTGCAGGCGGCGGCGCGAGAGATTTTCGTCGAAGACAAAATCCTCGACTACGCCACCAACCTGACTGGCGCCACCCGTGAACCGGGACACTATGGGCTCGATCTCGACGCGATGATCCAACTCGGCGCCTCGCCACGGGCGTCGATCGCGCTGGTTCTGGTGGGCCGCGCCCGAGCCTTGATGGCGGGCCGCGACGCGGTACTGCCCGACGACATCAAGGCCGCGGCTCACGATGTCCTGCGCCACAGAATCTTGATGACCTACCACGCCGATGCCGAGGGCATCACCTCCGATCAGGTCATCGACCGTTTACTCGAAGCCGTGAAGGTCCCGTAATGGTGACTCCGGTATCGGTCGGTCTTGTGAGTGGATAACACGCGTCGTGGACGCCAAGCTGCGTGACCTTCTCGCCCGGGTCCACGAGCTGGAGATTGTCGCTCGGCGTAATGTTTCATCGCTATTCGCCGGTAACTACCTGACAACAATCCCGGGTCGCGGGCTCGAGTTTCACGAGGCCCGCAAATACGTCCAAGGCGAGTCGATCCGACGCATCGATTGGAAGATGACCGCCCGCCTTGGCTTCCCTCACGTCCGGACATTTCTGGAAGAACGGCAACGCGAAGTTTTCATCGCGCTCGACGTCAGCCCGTCGATGGCTACCGGTTGGCAGGAAAAAACCAAGCTCGAAGTAGCGGTCGAGACCGCCGCCACTTTGGCCCTGTCGGCGGTTAATGCCGGTGATCGCATCGGCTTCGTGACCTTTTCCGATCAGGTACTCGAGTTCGATCGGCCCCGGGGTGGCAAGAAGCAGCTATTTCGTTCCTTGAAGGCCTTCGCCCAAGCCCTGGATCGGCCACCTGAACCTTGCCTACTATCGGATCCACGCTGTGCGATTCACGCAATGCAACGCTTCCGTAGCCGCAGCTTCGTGGTGTTCTTGATTTCGGACTTCATCGATCACGATGTACCGGAAGATCTGAAGTACCTGAAACAGCGCCACGACGTTTCGCTGATTCAGGTTTACGATCCTCTGGAGTATGCATCGACCGAGCTTGTTCGTCTGCCCGCCTACTCTCCCGAGGGCCGCGCTAGCATCAGCGCAATCAGTCCCGGTCTCCGTGCCCGCGCAGCGGGTGCAAGTGGGGCCGGCAGCTTGGAAGAGATCGTCGGCTACTTGAGCGGTGAAGCGGTGAAGTACGGCATCCAACTCAGCAGTCTGGCGACGGATCAACCCGTCAACGGTGCCCTGCTCGAGCTGTTTCAGGCCAAACGCCGGAGGCTCAACCGGTGAATCCGCTGCCGGCTCCAGCCGCGCCTCCGCTGTACATCCTGCCGCCAGCGAGCCTACTGGCGCTGGCCGTACTCGCGGGCCTCATACTATTCGCTTTGCTGCTTGCTCTAGCCTGGAAGCTGTGGCGCCGCCAAAGGTCGAAGCCACCATCGACACCGCCCTTGCCAACGCCCGCCGGTCGGCAAAGGGTGAAGACCGGTAGCCTGGGCTCAGCAATCGAATCGCTGGAGCAGCGTACCCTGCGCACCAAGGCGTTTCGGGACGGCTGCCACGCCTTGGCTGTGCTGATCAAGAAGCATCTCGAGCAGGTGACGGGGCTCGGTGTCGAGGAGATGACCAGCGTCGAGATCGAAAAGACATTTGTGGGTGGTGTCGCTTCCCACGACGGCGCCCGAATCGGCGGCGCCATGTTGGGCGCGTTCATGACTGGCCTCAGCGCTCGCCGGTATGGCCGCGAGGAACCTCGGCGTCGTCACTTTGTTGCTGCGTGCGAGGAAGCCCGTCGATTGCTGACCGATGACTCGGCAGGTGGACCCTAGATGGTGGCCTTCAACACACCGTGGGTGCTTGGTGCTCTGCTGCTAATGCCCCTCTATGGCGTGTTGCGTCATCGTCTGTTACGACGTGCCGCGGTGCCTTTTGCGCCGTTGCAATACGCTCGTCCGACCGGCTTGCGCCCCCTACTGATGCGCTTTCAAGTGCCTTTCGAGCTCCTGATCCTGATCACCGCACTCGTCGCCTTGGCAGGCCCCCATCGTCGCGACACGATCGACCTGGTGGGAGAAGAAGGGCTCGATATCGCCCTCGCCCTCGACATCTCGGCCAGCATGCAAGCAGCCGACTTTCCCCCCAACCGGTTGGAAGCCTTGAAGGGATTGGCGGTCGACTTCGTGCGCCGCAGCGGCAACGACCGGATCGCCGTTTATGCTTTTGCCAAACACGTCTTCTCGCAAACTCCGTTGACCACCGATCGTGGTGCCTTGTCGAGCTTGATCGAGGGCCTGGCCTACAAAACCATTGATCATGTCGATAGTGGCGGCACGGCGTTGGGAGACGCCTTGATCGCCGCAGCGGATGGGTTGCTGCGATCTCGGATGCCGGATCGCGATCAGGTCATCGTTCTGATTTCGGACGGGCAGAGCAACGCTGGCGCTGATCCGATCTTGGCGGCGCGCTTCGCCAAAGAAAACAGCTTCGCGCTCTACGTGGTCGGTGTGGGAAGCGACGAGCCGGTAGAGGTTTACGTCGACGGAAAACCGTTCATCACGATCGAAGACACGATTCTGAGAACCCAACTCGACGACACTCAACTGCAGGAGATCGCCGCCACCGCCGACGGGCAGTACTTTCGCGCCAAGGAAATGGATTCCTTGGCTGCGATCTTCGACGATCTGGCTCGGCTCGACACCAGCCCGCTCGAGATCGAAACCGTCGAGATCCGCCAGGCCTACACACCACGCCTGGCCGCGTTGGCAGCGATACTGTTCGCTGCCTGGCTCCTGACCGATGGATTCTTGCTGCGGAGGCCTCTGCGATGAGCTGGGAGCACCCCACCATGCTGCTGCTGGCGGCGCCGTGGGCAATCACCTTGGTGGTCCTGGCTGTCCGGCAGAAGCCGCCGTTATATTGGATCCAGTTACGGGTCGCACCTCGCTGGCAACGTGACCTGACCCGCTACACCGAACGCAATCTGCCATGGCACTTTGTGCTGCTCTTTGTGCTCGGTAGTCTGCTGATCGCTGCCGCTGCGGGCCCCTTTGTGATCACCGCGGCGGAGAAGACGGTCGAGTCGCACACGGTGCTTTTTGCCCTCGACGCTTCCTTGAGCATGGGAGCTGGGGACATTTCACCGCATCCCGTCACCAGCGTCGAAGCCGACAGTCGTTTCACCCAGGCGCGGCAGTTGATGACCGAGCTCATCGTCGCCATGCCGGAAGCAGCGTTTGGCCTCGTCTCCTTCAGTGGAGTCACGGTGGTGCATTCTCCACCGAGCCGTGATCATCGCGCCCTGACTTCGCTGCTCAAGACCCTCACCTACCACGTCAACCTGACACTCTCCGGTACTCGCTTTTCTTCGGCCTTCGACGCCCTCATCCACATGGTGCAGCACCAGCCGGGGAGCTACCAAGTGGTGCTGTTGAGCGATGGTGAGCTGCCACAGAGTGACGCGTACGGGGATGCTTTGGACGTCCTCACCGAACTTGTCGTGCCGATCCACACCGTCGCCTTTGGCACCACAGAAGGTGAAAGTCGGCTGATCTACGAACCCGATGACGTCCTCAACAATATCGACGAAAAGCGCATCGCACGGGAGTATCACACCCGCCGTGTCGACACCGAGCTGCAGACCATCGCGGACCAAACGGGTGGTCAATCGCTGATTGTCGAAGACGGCGCATGGGTACAAGATCTGGTGCCAACCCTATTGGCCTCCGAGCCGACGGTAGTCGACATCGAAGGCCAAGACAAAGAGGATCTCTCGGTCTATCCCCTGCTCGGGTTTCTGCTCGGCTTCCTGGTCGAGACCCTGATCTTCTGGCGTCGCCGAGGAGCCAACACTAGCAACAATCGACCCCGCATGGCGGTCTCGCCAACCGTCGCCAGCCTCTTGATCGCCAGCCTCTTGCTCTACGGTTGCCAACTCGTCGACGCTCCGGCTCGCAGCCTGCCGATGCGTATCCTCAACGCGGTTTACCACAACGATCTCGGCGTCGGGTTGTTGGAGGCCGGTCAGCACGCAGACGCCGAAGCTCGCTTCGAGAAAAGCATGAGCTACCGAATACGCCGCCACATCCCGCTGTACAACCTGGGCAAAAGCAGCGCTGAGCAAGAGGAGTTTGCCGTCGCCCACGATTTCTTCCAAGAAGCGATGCTGGAGGAGCCACGGTTGGTCGAGGCTCACTACAACGACGGTCACGCGCTCTACCAATGGGGCGAACAAGAGATCGACCGCGAAGAGTGTCGCTTCGAACGCGGCCGGCAGCTTTGGAGTCAGGCGATCCAACGGTTTCAGGACGTCATCGAACTTGCCGGAGCCAACAGCAAGTTGGGAGTACGCTCCCAGGAAAGCGCAGCGCATATCGAGGCTCTCCTCGTTGAGCTCGATGCGCTCGAAGCTGCTGACTGCCAGCCGCCGCCACCTCAAGATCCGACACCGGAAGGCGAAGGCGGCGGCGGAAGCAGCGAAAGCGAAGGTGAGGGTGGAAGCGAAGGTGAAGGTGGGGGCGAAGGCGAAGGTGAAGGCGGGGGCGAAGGTGAAGGTGAAGGTGAAGGTGAAGGTGAAGGTCAGGGTGACGGATCCCCTGAGAATGGCTCAAGCGGTGGAGGTGGCTTGAGCGAAGACGAGACCGAGCAGATTCGCGCCGCCCTGGAGCGAATTCAACAGGAAGCGTCCTCTGCATCGGGTTATCGGCAGAGCGCACATCAACAGATCAATGAGGAAACGGTCGGCGAGGCGAAGGGCCGAGAGTTGTGGTGGTAAGTCCCCAATCGTTCATCTGATATCTTCCCGCCATCATGGATGATGCAGCCAAGACCCTAGTCGCCTCGCCCGAGGGGGTCCTCGCGATCCTCGTTGCCGTCTGCGCTTTCTGGTTCTACATTGAGCAGAAGACCCAATGGAAGCTCTTCCAGTTTCTACCGCCGTTGATCTTCATCTACATGACGCCGGTGGTGTTGAACAACACCGGCGTGATTCCAGGAGACTCGCCGGTCTACGGCGTCCTGGGCGACTTCGCGCTGCCGGCCTTGATCTGCCTGTTGCTGTTGGCAGTCGACGTCGGCGCAGCGGTGCGTATCATGGGCAAAGGTGTACTGGTGATGCTGCTTGGCACTCTCGGCATCATGGTCGGCGGTATGGTGTCCTACTTCATCGTTCACCGCTGGCTGGCGCCCGACGCCTGGACTGGCTTTGGCGCCCTCGCCGGTAGTTGGATCGGAGGCACCGGCAATATGGCAGCCGTGGCCGAAGGCATCGGCACCTCCCCTGAGCAATACGGGTTGGCAGTGCTGGCGGACAACGTGATTTATGTCGTCTGGCTACCGATCTTGCTGGCGTCGAAGAACTTCGCCGAACGCTTCAACCGGTGGGCGCGGGTCGACGAAAACCGCCTCGCAGAAATGGAAGCTGCGGCAGATCTCGAAGTCAGGACCAAGCATCCCCCAAAAATGCGCGACTACCTCTATCTTGGAGTACTGGCCTGTGGCGTCACCTGGATCGCGGCCGCCAGCGCTCCGTGGGTAGCAACCCAAAGCGTCGCTGGGATAACAGCAATCGCACCACTCTGGTTGCTGGAGATCGTGAAACCGATCCTGACCGTCAGTGTGTTCAAGATCCTGATTATCACCACCATAGGCATCGCATTGTCTTTGACCAAGGCCCGCGACTTGCCCGGCTCCCACGAGCTGGCAATGGCGATCGTCTACGTTTTCGTCGCCGGGATGGGAGCACGAGCTTCCCTCGCTGGCCTCGACCAGGCTCCGGCGTTCTTGTTGGGCGCCTTTATCTGGATCTTCATCCACGGCGCATTCTGTCTCTTCGGCGCTTATATTTTCAAAGTCGATATCCACACCGTCGCCATCGCTTCGGCCGCCAATGTTGGCGGCGCAGCCTCCGCCCCAGTGGTCGCTGCAGCACATCGTGAAAAACTGGTGCCGGTGTCGATCCTGATGGCCCTAATCGGTTACGCCGTCGGCACCTACGCTGCGACGATGACCGCCGCCATGTGCCATTGGGTGGGCGGCGGCGGTTGATTCGACGAATGGTTTGATATCAGCCGCCACTATGCAACTCGTACCAGTGGTGGATCGCGATAAAGGCGATCCCCACGGCGAGTAGCACAGCGTGCATCCATTCGAAGTCGCGTGCTAGGAGACAACCGACCATCGTTGCGGCGCAGGTTGGAGGCCCTAGCTTGCCGAGCAACTCGATCCAGAAACGCGGATGGTTGGCCATGGGTTCGATGTTATCAACCATCGAATCTCTTGGTACCGATCCGCTCGGTAGAAGTCGATTCTCGTCTCAGTTGTCTCACGGCGATCTGAGACATCTCAGGCAATCTCACCCCTCAGGGCCTCGGAAACCCTAGAAACATAGGGTTTTCCGGCTCCCCACAGGCCTGGGCGCTGGCATGAAGGTTGCGATGACCAAGACCAGATCCTCACATCTGCAACCTCATCCACCGGGGAAAGGGACATCATGATTTATCTCAAACCCGAGCTTACCCTGCTTGCTGTTCTCGCGTTAGTTACCACTACTCCGGCCCTCGCTGGCCCCGTCGTCGTACCGACCGCCGAAGGCCAGATCGGCGAAATGCCCGGCGCCGGGGACCAGCTCTTCGGCCCAAGCTTCGAGTCGATCCGTGGCCAGCGTGGCGAGCTGATCCTCGGTTCTATCAGCGCCTTCGGCGGCGCAACGCCACCGCCGCCCGAGTTCCAATTCTTAACGGACCGTATCCACGGAACCCCGAATCCGACGCCGGTAGGTTCGATCACTTCCCTGTTCGAATACCTCGAGAAATTGGGGCCCAGCTCGAGCTACGCGCGCCTATCCGATGACATGGGCGACTATGTCGTCTTTAGCTTCGCGATTGATGGCGGCTCAGTAGATTCAATCACTGTGCGCATCGCGGGCTACGACGAGACGGGTACCCCCCTCTTCCAAGGACCTATCGCCGAGGATATTCCAACCTTCACCTTGATCCCAGATCCCCGATTCGCCAAGACTGGTGTCGCTGTTGACAACCAAGGACGCGCAACAGTCGCCTATACCGAGCTCAGCATGGCGGGCTTGCCACGGGTCAGAGCGACGCGAGCCGATGCGGTGGCCGGAACGATCATTGATCCCGACTTCATCATCAACGACAACATCCGCGGCAACCCGGATGTCGCTTTGCTCGATCCCGCCGGCAACCGCCTGATCATCGCTACCGAAGAACTCACTGCCGGCCCAGGCATCAAAGGCAACATCGTGGATTTCTCGGGCGGAACTCCTGTTGTTCTCCCCGAGTTCACGGTCAACAACACGGCTGCCGCTTTCGGCGACGTCAGCCCCGCCGTCGCAGCCGACCCGACAACCGGCACTTTCACCGTCGCCTGGGAACATGTGACCACCACTCAAGGTGATCCGATCGACGTACGCGCGCGTCGTTTCGACTCGATGGGCAACCCGGTCGCCGACGACTTCCGAGTCAACACGACGACCGCCAACGCCCAAGCACAGCCCTCGGTCGCCTACGGGCCCGATAATCTGTCGGCGATCGCCTGGGCTGGGGATTCGACCATGCCGATGGGCGTCAACGACCTCGATATCTTTCTACAAGTCTTCGATCCGTCCGGCAACCCGATCGGTGGTGAAGTTAAAGTCAACACCTTCGACACCAACACCCAAGACCGACCGGCGGTTCGGTTCCTTCCTGATCGAGACGCTTCCGGTCGACCGCAGGTTGCGGTGGTGTGGCGCGACGTCGGGAATTCCGGCGGCTTCAATCCCCGCGGCACCGGCACCAGTTACCGCTGCTTCTCGATCAACGGCTTCGACCAAGTTGATCCAATCTTCGCTGACGGGTTCGAGTCTGGCGACACCAGCTCGTGGCAATGATCAATTCTCAGCCACCGATTTCAACTAGCGGTCTGTTAGCCTTGGTCATTCCTGAACCCAACCAAGGCGCCGATTGAATACGAGCTTCTCTCAAGCGACGGTGTCTGCGGTGCTTTCGCTGTCCTGGAGAACGCACATGAACGTAGCTAGTTCCCGGCCCGTTTTGCCTTGTTCGGCTCGAGGAGGGAGATCTCGCGGAGCGAGCAAGCAGCGAGCGTGTTTGAGCTTCGCAAGCTTGAGCCTCTCGTATCCGTTGGCATCACGAGGGCTCAGGCATTTCACAAGAGATCCGGCGAGTTCGGAGCTGCGGCACAGCCCACGAGACCGACCGACCTCTCGATGCCTTCTAGCTAGCCGATGCCTCATAGCTCTAGCTTTGATCCTTGGGTGGCCCTTGGCAGCAGGGGCCCAGCCGATCCCGGCTCCGGAGTCGGTGCTCGATGCGCCGGTAGGTGAAGACTTTTTTCTTGCCACTTACGAAGAGTCGATCAACTACTTCCAAAAACTGGCGGCGGCTAGCGACCGTGTTGAATTACGGCAGATCGGCAAGAGCTCCTTCGGACGTGACTGGTACTTGGCGATCATCTCCTCGCCAGCCAATCTTGCCGACCTCGACAATATCCAAGCCACCTCCCAGCGTCTTGCGCACCCTGAAGGCCTGAGCGACGAAGACGCCCGACGCTTGGCGCGTGAGGGCAAGGCCATCATCCACATCGACGGCGGTCTGCACGCCACCGAGGTAGCTCACGCCCAACATACCATTCAGCTCGCCTACAACCTGGCAACCGCCGATGGCGATCCCGAGATCCAAGCGATCCTCGACAACGTGGTGTTGCTGTTGTGGCCATCGATCAACCCCGATGGCCAGACAATTGTCGCGGACTGGTACCGCAAGAACTTGGGCGGCCCCTACGAAGTCTCCCCCTTGCCAAGGCTTTACCAGAAGTACATTGGTCACGATAACAATCGCGACGGCTACATGCTCAACACGCATGAGTCACGAGTCGCCACCCGAGTGGTCCGTGAGTGGGAGCCGCAGATCCTCTACAACCATCACCAGACCTCCCCCTTCCCCAGCCGCATCTGGATTCCACCGTTCGCCGAGCCAATCTCAGAATTTGTCCACCCATTGATGTGGCGCACGGTCAATTTGGTAGGGATGTCGATGGCTCAAGCGCTGGAAGAGCGAGGACAGAAGGGCGCGGTGCACATGGGCACCGGCTTCGACAACTGGTACCCCGGCTTCCTCGACCACGCCAACAACTTTCACAACGTCGCTGCCTTCCTCACCGAAACTGGCCTCTACCGCTACGCCACACCCCACTTCTACACTATCGAGGACTTTCCAGAATCGTCCCGCGACCTAAGACCACAGTCGCTTTATGCCAGCCCATGGGAAGGCGGCTGGTGGCGATTGCGAGATGCGGTCGACTACATGCTGACCGCGTCGATCTCGGTGCTCGATGTCGGTGCGAAGTACAAGAACGACCTGCTGTACAACCGCTACCAGGCTGGCCGAGACGTTATCGCGTCCTACCGAGACAATCCGCCATTCGCCTACTTTGTACCCCGAGAACAACGCGACCCGGTGGCAGCAGTTGAGCTGTTGCGGCGCCTAGCGTTCAACGGTATCGAGATCTCACAGCTTACCCGGCAAGTAGCCTTCGAAGGCCAGACCTACCCCCAAGGGACTTGGGCGATTGTGATGGATCAGCCCTTCGCCAACTTTGCCCGGCAGCTGTTCGCGGTTCAGACTTACCCCGATCTCCGACAGTATCCAGAGGGCCCCCCGGATCAACCCTACGACGTTGCCGGCTGGACACTGCAGTACCAGATGGACGTCCATGTTGTCGCCGCCACGTCACCGTTGGATGACGAGTTCCGCGACGCGCTCGAACCTCTGAACGGGTCGGCCCTGGCCTGGGATTCGGACACCATAGATGCCACGCTGTTCGATAGCCCACGCGGTGTCGGATATGACAGTCACGATGTTGCCACCGCTATCACTCCACCGGCCGGCCAGGCCAGGGGCTCCGGACCTGCGCTTATTCTAGACATGGCACAGAACAACAGCTATCGGGCTATGAACCAAGCCTGGAAGACCGGTGCCAAGGTGTCTTTTATCCCTGGGAAGGCCGGCGAAGAGAACCAAAGCAGCACCAGCGGCCACTACGCCATTACCGGCCTGAACGAAGCCGACAACCGTGCCATGGTGCAGGACCTCGCCCTGCAAGCCAAGCGCTCTGGTGCTGACGGCCCTCGAATAAAGCAACCCCGTATCGGCCTCTACAAACCCTGGGACCCGAGCATCGACGAAGGCTGGACTCGCTGGCTGCTGGAGCGTTACGACTTCGACTTCACCAACCTGACTAACGCGGAGGTTCTCGCCGGCAATCTCAGGAACCATTTCGATGTGCTCTTGATCGCTGACATCGCAACCGATGACATGCTGGAAGGTTTTCCCAAGGGCAGCGTTCCACCGCGCTACGTCGGCGGCTTGAAGGGCGCTGGCGTCCGCGCCCTCGATGCCTTCGTTCGTGCCGGGGGCACTCTCGTGACCCTCAACCGCAGCGCTTTGTTCGCTATCGAACACTTGCACTTGCCAGTAAAGAACGTGGTCGCGGATCTCGACCCAACCGACTTCTTCATGGGCGGCTCGATCCTGGAGATGATCGTCGACCCATCCCACCCAGTAATGACCGGCATGCCGGAACGCGCCAAGATTTTCGTGTCCCGCAGCCCGGTCTTCACCACCACAGAAGGTTTCGAAGGTGCCGTGCTGGCCAAGTATGCCGAAGCTGGGTCGCCGCTGCTCTCCGGCTACCTACTGGGAGAGCAACACCTCCAGGGTTACGCCAGCGCTCTCGACGTCCGCCACGGCAAAGGTCATGTGATCCTGCTCGGCATGCGTCCCCAGTGGCGAGGTCAGCCCTTCGGTACCTTCCGGATCCTCTTCAACGCCGCGTTCTACACGTCGCGACTGGCGGAGTTTGTCGACCAGGAATCGGCATTCTGGTCTGCGCCCGCTATCGCGTCGGAAGCACCAGCTGCCCTAGACAGCCACGACGACTAGGTAGATCCCGTCTAGAAACGCCGATTGCCCCCTATGGACTGCGTGGCCTGGGCGGCCCCCTGGCTGCGTAACTCGTATCGGCGCCTAAATGTCCGCCAACCCTCTTGGTTACAATAGTTTGGAGAGCTAGGAACTGTCTTCTTGCTCATCATACTCGCTGCGTGCTCGCTCCACAGGGGGCTCCCTGAGAGGCGAGAAACAGGTTTCTGGATGCAAAGACATTACCGAGGTGCTGCCATACGCCGTCGCTTTAGCACACGGCTAGCGACGCCGACCAACAGAATACCCAACACCACCAGGCCTCCAGCGCCCAGCGTCGGCACGTCGATCGCGGTGATAAAACTCGAGCGCCCCCGGACCATCATCGAGCGATGATTTCGGAATATCGGATCGATGGTCTCGAATACGCTTGTCCATTCGCCCTCCGATCGATCATCTCGGAAAAAGACTTCAACTGGCTCGGTACTCTCAGAATGGTCTGCACAGACGAAAAAGAATTGATCGAGCGATGCATCCCAACGCACGCCGATATACGACGGGCCGACAGGAATCCTGACTCCGATGACGTCGACTTCCGTAAACGTCTCGGCGATCCCCATCGGCTCGACCATCGCATCCGCCGGCACTATGGCATAGGGACTTGAGGCTGGCATACCGCCGACATCGTCGTAGAACACCACTTCGAAATCGATGAGGGTGTCATTGTCGTTCGTCCGAATCCAACAGACACACACCGATTCGAGGTTGCGAGTCAGGAACAGCGAGGTCGAAAAGCGCTGCACGAACTCACCCTCGATGACACTCGGCACCCAGCCGTATCCGGTTTCGGCAGTGCCATCGTCGAGTACCACGTAGCCATCTTCGACGGTTCCATTGCAGGCGTCCTCCCCCTGAGCCTCCGCCCGCTGGGAAGTGGGAGCCATCGGCTGAGCCAAGAGCGCAACGCTTGGCACCAGCAACAGAAGGGGCATCAGAGCATAAAGGCGTCGTAGCTCGGAGGTCATAAGCGTCCTTTGTGTTTGCATGTTGAACGGACTCTGCTCAGAGTCAACTACCGTCATAGAACTTCGCTGCCCACAGAAATCGCCGACGCAGCGCCCATGCTGACACAGGAACTCCTCTGAGGACTATCGCTGTCGTTGCTTGCCGGCGCTGTGGGCTGCGCGGGGCCAAAAACAACTTTCTTGGTGCCAACTCAAAGATCGGAGAGACCTTTTACGTCTTATGTAGATCGAGACCTTTCAACATGAACCCAGAAGGAGACCTGCCATGTGGAAACGTTCCCGATCAGCCCGCTCTGCCAAACTCACAACCCGTCTTCACGTCCGATGCGATTGGATCAGGCACCTGTTGCACTCAGTCGAGTGTCGGTTCATCGGTTCCCGTACCGAGCTCGAGGCTCACCAGGCGCTGGAGATCGCTGGTGACCAGGCCGAGGTCCGCCCGAGCGATCTTTGCCATCTGAATCGAATTGGCGATCTGCTGGCCAGAGCTGGACGGATCGAGCCCGGTATCGCCTTGTTCGAGCGCGTCGCTCGTGCTTATGCCGAAGATGGTTTTTGGGCCAAAGCGATCGCTATCTACCACAAGATCCTTCGCTACGATCCAACTCGCGCCGATATCGAGAGTCACCTAGCGTGTCTCTATCAGCGGAGCGGCCTACCGATCCGGTCGTAAGCAGAGATCAGAGGAGCTCGACCGCGCCAACTCCATCGGCCTCGTTACCCATAGCGAGGCCAAGCTCGAACCAAGCGCGCAGGATATCGATCTGTGCCAAGTCGCTCTCAGTCCGCTGGCGCCTGAGAGCTGCTTGCGCATCGAGGAGGTCGTTGGTGGTTGCACGACCGAATCGATTGCGCTCGCGTTCGACGCGCAACGTTTCCGACGCCAACTCGACACCACGACGCCGCACGCGTGCGGTTGCGTTGGCAGACTCGAGTCGGGACAAGGCGCCCCGGACCTCTAACTCAATCATCTGGCGAAGCTCTGCCAGGTCCGCAGCGAGAGCCTCCTTTTCAGCCTCGAGAGCGGCGATACGAGGCGCACGGGTACCGGCGGCAAAAGGGCTCCAGCGGACGCCAACGCCGCCTTCGAATAACTCCTCGGGGCGGAACGGATCGCTATCCGATGTCACCCAACTGGCTCGCGCCGAGAGTTTGGGGAGTCGTTCGGCACGCACCGCCCCAGCCCTCAACTCGAGCGACCGAACACGAGCGGTCAACGCAGCAATATCGGGCCGGCTGACTAGGGCCCGCTCGATCAACACACTCGCAGCCGACGACCCAGAGCTCTCGACATACGCCGCGATGGTCTTGGATTCCAAGCTGCTGAGATCTTGAGTATCACCCTGTCTGGGTTCGACGGGACCTTCATAGCCAACGGTTCGGCCGAGATCGTAGAGTGCGACATTTCGCCGGTTCTGCAACACATGTTGATCGAGCATCGCCGACTCGAGATCCAAACGTACCTTGAGAGACTCAGCTTCAAGAGTTTTGCCGGCTTCGACCCGTTCTTCGACTTCTACCAGACTAGCTTCGAGGCTGGCGATGAAAGCATTTGTGGATCGTAGGTTGGCGTCGAGTGCAAGGACCTGCAGAAAACTGTAAGCAGCCTCGATAGCGAGTTGCTGTCTGATCCGCAGCGCTTGCTGTGCAGCCGCGGCGGCATCCGAGCGAGCGGCCTTGGAACGGTAGAACAACTGTGCAGGATCGAGCAGTGGCTGAACAACCTCGAGTGTGGTCGCGGTCGAAGTCCGATCACCTAGGACAAGGTCACCCAACGGGGTAGAAAACGCATAATCGCGGTCACGGCGAGCGATATCGAGCGCCACACCTATGGTCGGCAAGATCGCGACTCGACGCTCCGCCCAGGCGCCTTGCGTGGCAGCTTCGGTACGACGTTCCGCTGCCGTCAACCTCGGTCGTTTCACTGCGCGGGCGACCGCTTCATCGAGTGTCAAAAGGAGTGGCTCGGCAGTCGGCAATGGCCGTTCCGCCACAGCACCAATCAAGGGATTGTCGACCGGTCGAGCCTCACTTGGTGGGGCCATGAAGCAGGCCACAACAACCGCTGCAGCGCCTGCGGTTGCCTTACGGCTACCAAACACACCCCAAAAGGGACCGACACGAGGTGTGAAGAGCACCTTGTAGAGGGCCGGAATCACCAGCAGTGTCAACGAGGTCGAAGCGATCAGCCCAGAAATCATGGCCCAGGCTAGGGGTGGCCAGAGGGTCGTTCCGGAAAACGCCAACGGCAGCAACCCGGCGACAGTGGTGACCATCGTCAAGACGATCGGCCGGGTACGCCGAGCAACGGCTTCGATCAGGGCCTCCTCCAACGTTAAGCCCTCAGCACGCAACGACTCGATCACATCGAGCAGTACGATGGCATTGTTGACGACGATGCCGACCAACGAAACGACGCCTAACATCGACATGAAACCGAACGCCTGACCGCTCAGCAGCAAACCCGGAACAACCCCGGTGGCAGCCAAGGGCACGGTCACCAAGACGATACCCACCCGTCGGAAAGAGTTGAATTCAGCCAGCAGGAAAAACAGCAGCAGCAGCAGCCCTAAGGGCATCGCTCCGAAGATGGCTGCGTTGGCTGAGCCAGATTCCTCGCGCTCGCCGCCAAGCTCCAAGCGAACCCCAGGAGGCAAGTCGAGCTTGGCGAGCCGCGGTTCGAGTTCGGCGAGTACTTGATTCGACGTCACTCCCTCCGCCAACTGAGACATGACCTTGACCGACCGGCTGCGTTCGAAATGAGAAATCGCAGCCGGTCGCCACTCGACCCGCAACCTCGCCAGTTGCGACAAAGGCACCGGTTGGCCGCCGGGCGCTGTCATATCGATAGTTGCTAGATCTGCAACCGGAAACTCTTGGCCCGCCGAAGAACGCACCACGATTGGTATCGGATCTTCGCCGACGCGATACTGTCCAATCTCAGCTCCCAAAGTGCGCCCTCGCAGTGCGGTCGCAACGTCCGAGCGCTCAAATCCGAGGCGACTAGCTGCTGCATCGTCAATATCGAACACCACCGTTGGGACCCCGAGCCCAAGGTCGTGTCGGGTATCACGGGTGGCAGGAATCTGCCTCAACTGGGCGAGCACATCGTTAGCCGCCGTCTCCAGGTCTTCGAGATCTGCACCCATGACGCGAACTTCGATCGGCGCCTCGATCGGTGGTCCCTGCTCTAGCCGCCGTGCTACGACTTCAGCTTCGGGCAACTCGCTTCGTGCGTAACGACGCACCCACACAATCAACCGTTCGACCGCTGCCAAGCTGGAAACCTCAGCGAGCAACTGAGCTCGATGTGGACTGTTGGGTTGGCTGAGTAGGTTGTAGTAGAACTTGGGCGCCGCCCGACCGACGAAAGACGCCACCGACTCGACCTCGGGATGGGCCGACAGGGCGGCTTCGAAGCGTCGCGTCACGGCATCGGTCTCTTCCAGGTGGGTGCCCTCGGGCATCTCGAGGCTAGCGATAACCAGCGTCCGGTCTGCGGCTGGAAAGAACTGTTGGTCGAGCCGACCAGCGGCCACGAGTGTCAACAGCAGCAATACTGCAGCTCCGGTCAGCACCCAGCGCGGTCGACGCACCGCTATCGACGACACAAAGTTCGCGACCCGAAGGGTGAATCCAGTCTCGGAGGTCCGCATTGCGCCAGGGCGCAGCAGGAACTCCGCCAGCACCGGCGTCACTAGCACAGCAAACAGATAGCTCGCTGACAGCGTGAGCATGATCAGGATCGGGATCGAGCGGGTGAAGTCCGCGGTCCCTCCCTTGGACACCAACATCGGTACAAACGCCGCCAGGGTCGTGCCGGTGGCTGTGCCGAGAGGCAACGCTAGTTCACGCACCGACTCGATCGCCGCCTGTCGAATCTTCAGACCTCGATCCAAGCGCCATTGGATGTTCTCTGAGACGACGATGGCATTGTCGACCAACATACCGAGGGCGATGACCAGTGCCGCGATGGAGATCTGATGCAGAATTCCACCCGTCGCAGCAAAGATGGCGATCGCCCCAAACGTCACGAGCGGCACCACTACCGCAACCAACAACCCAAGCCTTGGGCCCATGGCATAAAACAGTACGCCCGCGACGATCAGAATGCCGAGCCTCAACGACCACGTCAGATCCTTCAGACGGCTTTCGACCTGATCGGGCTGAAACACAACCTCTTCGATCCGTAGCGGCTCGAGCAGCGGCTGCATTTCGGCCACTCGCTCACGCACTTGACGACCATATTCGATGCGGTCCAGGTTATCCTTGGGGATCACACCCAGGCCCACTGCTGGTTCGCCCTTCCAATACATGCGCTCGGCAGCGGGCTCGGCCGGCCCCTGCCGCACTCGCGCCAACTCCCGTAGCTCGACAGTATTGCCGGAGGGTAGCAGCACAGACGTTGATCGGATTTCTTCCAGCGACGCGAAGTCCGTGTGGGGACGCAGGTTGGCACTTTTGGCACCGAGATGGATCAGCCCTCCGGGCTGAATCGAACTGCGCTTGGCCAGGGTGCTCCCGAGCACCTGCGGATCGACCCCGAGCCGGCGGGCAACCGCATCGTCGTATTCGATCGTAATCTGCTCCCCGGGATCAGCCACAATCTTGACTTGCTTGACGGAATCGAGAGTCAGTAACTCACGCTTCATCCGCTCAGCACCGCGTGCGAGAACCAAAGGATCAACCGATCCGATCACCGCCAAAACCACCGCCTCCTGTGAGACGAGGTCATCATCGACCCGCGGTTCGCCTACGCCGTCCGGGAACTCTGTTCGGGCTTGTGCCACAGCGTCTCTAACCTCGTCCCATGCCGCCTCGGTATCGTAGATCTGATCGAGCAATTCCACCCTGATTACCGCAACGCCGGCACGAGCGGTGGATGCGACGTCCGCAACTTCCTCGACTTCTGCTAGGGCCTCCTCCAGCGGCTCGACTACCAACCGCTCGACCGTCTCCGCATCAGCACCTGGGAAGACCGTCAACACCAAGCCATTGCGACGTGGGAACTTAGGATCTTCCTCCCGCGGCATCGTCAACCAGGAGAACACTCCGGCCAACGCCAATAACAACGCGGTAGCGACGACGAGTCGGCGGCGCTCCAGAATTGCAGGCAGCACGTTCATGGCGTAACCGTCTCCACTTCGACCCGTTCACCCTCGAGCAGCCCACGTTGCCCACCGACTACGACCCAATCTCCGACTTCGAGGTCGCCCCGTACGATGACTCGATCACCGATCAACGAGGCTACATCCACCGCCAGTTTTTCCACCCGGGCCGTCACATTGGGCGCAGTACCTGGGATCGTGTCGGCGATCCGGAAGACCACCGGGTGCCGGCCACCGGGATTGACAACAGCCTCGACGGGCAACGTCAATGCGTGGTCGGTTTCCAACCTCAAAACCAGCTCCGCGGTTGCACCCACCAACATCTGATCGGCGGCCTCGATCCCGGCAACAATCGGAAACAGCCGACCTGCCCCTGCGGAGGTCCGACCGACCGACTTGATGACTCCAGCTATCGCACTTCGACCCAAGGCCGGCAAGATCACCTCGACTTCATCGCCGATCGCGATCCGAGGCACTACCGCTTCCGGAACTTCAACTTCCAACTCAACCTCGCCGGCTCCGGACAACACCACCACCGGTGCTCCGACCCGCGCATACTCGCCGGGCTCGAACAGCACCTCTGTCACAGTCCCCGCAAAGGGTGCCGTCAGCCGAGTTGCGGCCAAACGGCGTTCAGCTTCTGACCATCGCGCACGAGCTGCTCCTTCGGCGGCCACCAAGGCTTCGACTGCAGCTGAGCTCTGTTCGAGCTCTTCATGGGTTGCGGCTTTGGCGGCGACCAACTGCCCTGCTCGAGCGTGATCGCGCTCACTTTGTGCACGCCGTGCCGCCAATTCAGCGGAAACACCGCGAGCCGACTCCAGCGCGTTCCCGAGCTCAGACGAATCTATCCGTGCCAACAGCTGGCCTGGCTCGACCTGATCTCCGATCTCTACTGGACGAGTCACGAGACGTCCGCCTGTGGTGAACGACAGACGGGCTCGACGCGTTGCTCGCGTCGTTCCCGAAAACCGCAGCTCACGGCTCTCCTTAGTGGCCTCCACACCACCAACTTTGACCCGCTTCAGTATTTCGGTGGACGGCTCGCTGGCAATGGCTGGCGAGCGTTCGGCGTCAGCCGAGAGATAAACGGCCGCGCCCAACATCAACACAACGATCCAGAGGCTTCGCGATCGCCTGATCATGATTCTCTCCAAGTTCGCAACTAGCACTAGCAGGGTATTTAGGGATCCAGATTCGAACGCTGGCATCTATTAACTGGCTGACCGGTCAACTCGTGAGGTGTAAGTTACGTCTTCGACCTTGGCAAGGTTTCGGATAAGGCTTCGACGGAACCGTCAATCGGGTTGTTTGTCGCGGGGACGGACGCCGTCGAGGAAAATCTTCACCACGTCGTCGAGGTAACGTTCTTCCAGCGCGTCGACGTCGGCTTCGGGGCCCAACATCTGGCAAAGCAAGGGCTTCGACTGAAACCAGTGCATCGCCATGGCAAGGAATGACTTGATGATCGAGATCGGTTCGAGATCTGCCCGTAACTCTCCCTTGTCCTGGGCTTCTCGGACGCGCTCGATACCAAGCTCGAACAACTCGTCCTCCTGCGTCTTGCAGGCATCATCGCCCTCTTCCACAAACCGCCATGACATGAACCGCACTGCGTGAGGATCTTGTTGCAGAAAACGGAAGTAGCCCACCAATGAGTCCCGCAGCATCTCGGCCGTGCCTTGTGAGGACGCCAACATTGTTCGCTGCGCTTCGTAGTACTGACCGAAGTGGCGCCGCTTCACCTCGTCCCAAAGATCATCTTTAGAACCGAAATGATGGTGGATCAGACTCTTGGTCACACCAGCTTGGCGTGCGATGCGACTGGTCGGCGTATCGGCTGGGCCAAGTTTGAGGAATAATTCCTCCGCAGCCTCGAGAATCGCTGCACGAGTAGCCTCGGGATCACGACGACGACGAACGTCTGGAGAAGTGGCTGGGTTGGTGGTCATCGAGGATCTTTCGCCAATGCACTCAAGTTACAAACCGTCTAATCGCAAGCCGACTAGTCCCAGACCGTCCGATCGCTGGTTCGTCGATTATCGTTTGCGAAGAACCCTAACTGGCCGGCCGGTCAATAGCGTATCCAGCATCATCTGCCTCGTCAAGTAGTCGATGCACCTTGCCGATCTTCCAGGGTAAGTTACACTGGGCGGATTCAAACGCTCGGGTATCTAAATCTCCAGGTGGGTCTAGATTGAAATTATGGCGATGGATGCGATGCCTCCGGCAGCAATAGAATTTCCGGAGGGCAGGAAGCAAGAGCTCGAAGTCTTGCTCGATCGCTGGCAGCTGACTCTCGACGATGTCGGGCAGGTTGTTTTGCTGAACGCGGAAGCTGGGCTCGGTAAAAGCCGCCTGGTCAAGATTTTGGCAACACGGACGGCCAACACGCCGCGTGCCTTCCTAACCTGTCGTTGCACCGAACACCAGCAACACACAGCGTTTGCTCCCTTGCGCGAGCTCCTGCGACGTCTCGAAGACGACAAGGCCGCAATCGAGCAAAAGAACCCGGGCGACCCGGCAGAAGAGCATCTGCGTGCAACGCTAACCGCACGGCTGAAAACTCTTCTGGCCCCCAGCAAGCCGCGACTCACATCGACTCTCAATCTCAATCCAGAGGGCCAAGCGAAGAAGACGCTCGAGGCCCTCGTCGGGCTATTCTTGGAAAGCGCCAAGCGTCACCCGTTGCTTCTCGTCGTCGAGGATCTCGAATGGATCGATCCGTCGACTCTCGAGCTGCTGTCGCTGCTCATTCATCGGCGTCCCCGGGTCAGCTTGATGGTCGTACTGACTTTCGGACCGACGTTCGATCCTCCGTGGGGTCCACGAGGCCACCTGAAGAGCCTAGAGCTTGGTCGCGTCTCGCGCCTAGAAAGCGAACGCCTACTCGATCACCTGACTCGTGATCGCCCCCTGAGCTCGGCACAGCGACATGAGATCATCGCTGCCGCCGACGGTGTACCACTCTACATCGAAGAGTTGGTGCATCTCGCCAATACCTTCGACTCGGCCCTCGAGACGGAGGATTCCCCTCGAGCCCTCGAACTCCCTCGCACCCTCGAACACTGGCTCGTGGCAAGGCTCGAACGGCTCGGCCCGGCTCGAGACGTCGCTCAGGTGGCTGCGGTTCTCGGGGAAGTGGTGAACTACGAGCTGTTGCGGGCGATCTCTACCCTTGACGAGTCAGACCTGAAGACCGCGTTGAGACGTCTGGAGGCAGCAGACATTCTCCTACCAAAGCCAGGTCCCCGTGCCGAGCTGGTTTTTAAGCATGTCTTGATTCGTGAAGCGATCCTCGCCAGCCAGCACACACAACAGCGTCGCAAAACGCACCGCCTGGCGGCAGACACTCTGAAAGACACGTTCCCCGAATGGGTGAGTCTTCAGCCCGAGCTACTCGCCTATCACTATGAAGCAGCCGACATGGCGCTCGAAGCGGCCGTTGCTTGGTGTAGAGCTGCTGAACAGGCGGTCCGGCAAGCAGCAAACCTCGAAGCAGCCGCCAGAGCTCGCCAAGGCCTGCAACTGCTGAGCTCACTGGATGTCGACGAGAACCGGAACGCCCAGGAGATTGCCCTCCGTATCGCCCTCGGAGCCGCGATCGGCACCGCCAAGGGTTATGCAACACTCGAAGCACAAGCTTCCTACGACCGCGCGGTAGAACTCGCCTGGCAAACTCCCAGGTCTTCCGACCTGGCCCTGGCCATGCGAGAGCTAGTCAGCTATTACATCTCGAGGGGCCACATTCGAACCGCCCGCCAGATCGCCGAACGAGCCCTCTGGCACCTGGACGGCGCCGACCTCGCAAACGAAACAACAACTGCGCACCGTAATCTCGGATTCGCCCAAATGCTCGAAGGTGACCTCGAAGGTGCCCGGATCAGCCTCGAAACGAGCCTCGCCGTTCGCCCCGAGCCTGGCGCACCCGATGGCTCGACATCCCAATCGATCCCTCCGAATGTGATCATCGCCCGAGCTGAGGCACTCAGTCACCTGGCGCTCACCCAGTGGTTTCTCGGCTACCCCGACCAAGCACTCGAACACTGTGCCGATGCGCTAACGCTAGCTCGCCGCTCCAACGACCCTTTCTGTCGTGTCTTCGCGACCTATCGCGCCAGTAATCTTCACGTACTCAGGCGAGAACCGACTGCAACCCGGGAGCTTGCCCACGAACTCGTCGAGCTGGCCAACCGCCATGGGTTTCTGTTCTTCATCGCGGCAGGTATGTTCCTCGAAGGGCAAGCCCTGACCGCCCAAGGACGCGCCGCAGAAGGCCTGCAGATGATGTCGGGTGGTCTCGACGGCGTATGGGCCTCTGGCATGGAGGTCGGGCGACCGCGTAACCTTGCTCTGCTAGCCGAAGCTTGCGGTCGATCAGAACTCATCGAACAAGGATTGTCATTGATCAAAGAGGGACTGGCGGCTGCCGAGATTACTGGTGAGGGTCATTACGAACCAGAACTCCATCGTATCCGAGGCGAGCTTCTTTACTTTGCAGAAGAACCCTACGAAGAGGTCGAAGAAAGCCTGCTTAGAGCCCGTGATTTGGCACGCAAGCAAGGGGCTCGATCCCTCGAGCTGCGGGCATCCATCAGTTTGAGTCGGCTATGGCAAGCGAGCAACAGAGCACACGCAGTAGAGTCTCTGACTGAGATCTACCAGAGTTTCAATGAAGGGTTGAAAACGGCAGATCTCGAAGAAGCGCACGAGCTACTCGATCAACTCACCTGACGATCACGGGAGCGCGTACTTGGCACGAATGTCGCTCGGTTTGTTGCCGTTCGATCCCGCCAGCTCGAGCTCGGTTTGAATAGGCTCGTAACGGAAGCCTTGAGCAAGGCCAAGAAATCCCAGCCCGTTCTGCAGATCGTCACCATAGTCGAAGCCATCAACTTGCACATGATCGTTGGTCGTCAATCCAATCGCAGTGGGATCAATGTCCAGCACATTGGCTTTCCTCGAACCGCCGGTTCCGATTCCCTCGTATAGACTCCCCTGATCGTCGATATTCGGGTAAGCGGGACCGTTCGAATAAACCGCGGTTTGTTCGAAGCGAAAGTGCTGATAGTTCGGAATATTGGTTCCTAGATAACTTCGGAAAAAGAACGCCAAAGCGTAGTGATCGGCCATCGCGGAGACGTTGGCAGCGCCGGTGTCGATTGCAAAGTCGGGAATGGTCTTGGTGCACGCGCTCGCTCCGGACGGTTTACCGAAGCTCGCCCATCCATGCCCTTTTTGGGCGCTCACCAGTAGCCGGGCTCGGTAGCCTGATTGCAGCAGCTCGTCAAAGAAATTGATCGTACCCTTCGCCGACGGCGCGTCGGGATCGTAGAAAATCTTGTTGTTGTAGACTGGGGAAAGATCGTCAAGGAGGCCAGTGACAACCACTGTTGGCACGTCACTATGCGACGCTAGAACCGGTTCACCAGTGTCATGAGTGCCGAATCCGACGATAGCTCCGACAACTTGAATGTTGGCTGCCGGGTAAGCGTGCGTGTGCACGGTGCGGGAAACCAGCGAGCCTCCAGCACTATTGCCGGCCGCCACATATACCGGTGCGGATTTCCCGTGGTCCACGAAAACTTTTGAAACTGCTTGGCCACTGAACCAACGTCCATGCCCGTTGGAGTTGGTGTTGTAGTGCTGCCACGCCTGCTGGGCGTCCGCGAGTGCCATATCGGTTGCGGTCACGAAACGCTGCGCTTCGAGCGGCGAAATCTCAGCCTCGCCTCCTGGCGATCCGCTGCCGTCTCCCCACCAACCTCGTCGGTAGCCGATGATCAAACCATGAAAGCCCTGCTGTAGCCATTCCTCGATGTGGTACGGAGGGCAAACGCCGTTGGCTGACCCATTCTGGTAGCCACCGCCGTGATAAAAAATCACGGTCGCCTTGTTCATGTTGGTGTCTTTCTTTTGAGGCGCATAATAATCGTAGAACAAAACTTGCGAATCGCCGAGGGCATTGAGCTTTACCGAGTCTGTTGCGCTACCGAACGCCGGTATCTGTCGATACGAGCCATCCGGCTGTTGGATCATCAACGTGGACTCCGCTGTACTGACAGAGCTGTAGTAAAAACGTGCTGTCAAGAAGGTGCTGCCATCGTCCAGCCCCCCAGAGCCAGGCTGTCCGACACTGCCGGCGGCCCAGACATCACCTGTCGCCAGCAAGGCCAGAAGTGCCGCCAGAGCTCCGCCACCGAAAGCGGTTCGAATCAAGTTGGTCTGCTTCATTTTCATCCTCGGGTTTCTGTTGGCTAGACTGGAGTCCTCTGAGACTTGGATACGCCAGCTCGAAGCGGAAGGTTCTTGACGTTCATCGCCTGCTTGATCGTGTCCTCTGTCCTTGCCGTTTCGAGGTACCTGCCCTGATACACTGGAGTCTGGCTAAACTGCACCGCCAATCCAGCAATAGCCGTGCCCCACCTGTCCAGGAATCCCCACGTGGAACTTCAAGACATCCATTTGCTAGTCGTTGACGACAACGAGAGCAATCGCGACATCATCTCGCGGCAGCTGATACGCCGTGGCTACAACGTCGTCTTGGCAGAAAATGGAGAACAGGCCCTTGCTACTGTCGGGAGTCGAAAGATCGACCTCATCATCCTCGACATCATGATGCCAGGGATCGACGGCCTCGAAGTTTTGCGTCGACTGCGCCAGAAACATAGCGCTGCGGAGTTGCCGATCATCATGGCGAGTGCCAAGTCGGACAGCCCAGACATCGTCAAGTCTGCACAGCTGGGAGCCAACGACCATGTTGGTAAACCGCTCGATTTTGCGATCGTCTTGGCCAAGGTCCAGGCGCTACTCCTGCTCAAGGCATCAGCTGGTAGCCCACCTTCTTCAGACGGCGAACCGAGCCTTGGGGAACTGAGGCCCGGCGTCCTGATGGCTGGCAACAAATACCGGCTGGACGAAAAAATTGGTACCGGCACATTCGGGGCAGTGTACAAGGCACGGCATCTCGAGCTCGAGCTCGATGTCGCGATCAAGGTACTGCAACCCAGCGTGACCTCCAACGACAATTCGCTGCAGCGGTTTCGCCAGGAGGGTGTTGCCGCGTGCCGCGTGCAGCACCCCAACGCAGTCACCATTTACGATGGCGGTGTAACAGAGGCAGGTGTTGCGTTCCTGGTCATGGAGCTGCTGCTGGGCGAGTCCCTGGCTCAAGTCCTCGAAGTTTCACAACGCCTGTCACCGCAACGGGCCAAGGAGATCCTGCAGCCAGTTTGCAACGTCTTGGCCGAGGCCCACGCCCAGGATCTGGTGCATCGCGACATCAAGCCCGAGAACATTTTCCTGCATCGGACGAACCGTGGCGAAGTCATCAAGGTGCTGGACTTCGGAATCGCTAAACTGGTCGGCGAGGCAGCGATTCGAGACAACCTGACCGCTGAGGGCTGGATCCTGGGAACCCCTGCCTACATCGCTCCCGAGCGTCTGTCGAGCCGCGGTTACGACGGGAAATCCGATGTTTATAGCCTGGGCATCATGCTGTTCGAGTTGCTGACCGGCAAACGGCCTTTCAACGCACCCAAGGACGATCCTATGGCGCTGATCACACTCCATGTCTACGAAGAGCCAGCGACCCTGCGTAGCATCTGTCCCGATCTGGCGCCAGAACTCGAAGAGCCGATCGCTCAGGCACTGAGCAAAGATCCAGCGGATCGCCCCGATGCCCTGGCCTTCGCTCAAGCCTTTGCTCGCAGCATCGAGAACTGCGCTCCGACGTCAGAAAGTGATCGTCACCTGACCGGCAATGGCACCCGGGAAAGTGAACAGCTGACCACCAAGACGCTGTCGATCCGGGGTGCTGAGCGCCACAGCAAGCCACGCTTGCTAGGAAATCTGCTAAAGAAGCTGACAGGCGCAGACTAGGACAAATCTAGTCCAGGAACGCATCGAGCGCTCGGTCGCTCCACGGAGCCTCCCTTCCACAGCCGAGAAGGCTATTCTAGTGACTGCTGTCGGGGACAACTTCTAGTTTCGGCGGCATATCTCCTGGCATCCCCGGCTGAACAATCTCCCGGCCCTCCCGCTCTTTGGCTTCGCGCACGATTTCACGCACATCGGCTAGTAGCTGCTTAGCGTCGAAGACGATACCGTCCTTGATGGTGAACTTCACACCGCCGACGCGAACCGGCACATTGTCTTCGTTCAGTCGGATCGCTCCGGTGCCATAGAGCACTTTGAGATTGGCCAACGGGTTCTCTTCGACGACCACCAAGTCGGCTAGTTTGCCCGGTTCGACACTGCCGATCTCGGCGGCTCTCCCCAATGCCTCGGCACCCTTGAGGGTGGCAGCACGGATCACCTCGATGGGATGGAAGCCGGCTTCACGCAGCAGTTCGAGCTCGCGAATGTAGTCGAAACCATACAGTTTGTAGATGAATCCAGAGTCTGAACCGGTCGCAACCCGGCCGCCACGGTTCTTGTAGTCGTTCAGAAAACGCATCCAAATCCGGTAGTTCTGCTTCCAGGCAACTTCATCTTCGGTTGACCAATCGAACCAATAGGAACCGTGGGCTTTACGGTGTGGCCGGTAGAAGTCCCAGAGGGATGGCAACGTGTGCTCCTCATGCCACTCGGCGCGACGCGCCCGCATCAGATCGCGGCTCGCTTCATAGATCGTAAGGGTCGGCACGATCGTAAAATCGAGACCGATCAACTCTTCTATTACCGCGTTCCATTTATCGCTTCCCGGCGCCGCCGCCTGACGCCAAAGACGACCAGCCTGCCCAAACCGGTGCTGCTCGTCGTTGTAGTTGTAGTCGAGCGGGTAGTCCTGAATCGTTCGGTCCTCGAACAGCGCTTCCGGTAAGCCGTACCAATGTTCCATCGTCGTCAAGCCCCAGCGTGCGGTGGTCAGCACATTAACCCGTGCAACGTCGACTTGGGCATGATGGCAGGCAGTACGCAGTCCCTTTTCGTTAGCGGTTTCGATTGCGGCATGCATGATGTCGGGTCGATAGCCGAAGAACTTGAGTCCATCAGCGCCCCTCGCTGCAACCCCCGAGACCCAGTCACGCGCCTGTTGAGGAGTTGTGAAGGGGTCGTCACGATCCGAACCAAACGCAAGATAAGCCTCGATCCGCGGGGCGGTAATCTCATTGGCTCGACTCTTCGCCTTGTGCTCGAGGCAAAAGTCGAGGCCATCACCACAGTAGGGGTCACGAATGGTCGTAATCCCGTGGCCCATCCACAGCTTGAAGACATACTCCGCCGGGGTCCCTTGGTGTTTGCCACCGATGTGACCATGCATGTCGACAAAACCTGGCAAGACATACATCCCCGAGACATCGATCTCCCGCCCGGCCTCGCTCGCCTTCGGTCGATCCCCGGGATCGATCGCCACGCCAGGATTGCCGACGCTCCTGATCGCAACGATGCGATTGTTCTCAACCACGATGTCCACCGGCCCAATCGGCGGCGAGCCGGTACCATTGATCAACGTCCCACCACGCAAGATGAGGCGATCGTAAGGCCCATCTCCTTCTGCTCTGGGGGGAGCTGGCAAAATGGTCTCGGGCTCGGGCGAGACAGCATCTGCCGGGGCAGTGCCCGGCGAGACAGTGTCCGACGAGACAGTCTCTGGAAGAACGGCCTCTTGCGCCGATGCCATGGCTACGCTGAACGCACAGAATATTGCCAGGTGGCAGAGTCGAATCCACGGCATTGTCGGAGTCCTCCGGGTCGGGATGTTCTGGTCAGGCGGTGTCGGGCTGTGTGGGAGGCGCAAAGTCTAACAGGCCAGCTCAGATAGGCCGACTCGGTATACCATCCCGTGTATGACTCTGCAATTGATCGCAACATGTGGCCTCGGCCTCGAGGAACTCGTAGCACGAGAGCTCGCCGAACTCGGCGTTGCTGAAATCCAGCCTCAACGAGGCGCGGTGACTTTTCAAGGTAGCTGGCAGGACTGCTGGCGAGCCAACTGGCGCCTACGCACCGCCAATCGGGTACTGATGGAGCTTGGCCAGTGGCCCGGCGACGACGGCGACGCCCTAGCGGCTGGCGCCCGGGCATTGATTGGCAAACGCCGCGTTTATGGCCGCGGCGGGCCTGACGTTGGAGCCCTGCTCACTCCTGAGCGCACTTTCTCGATCCGTGCGACCACCAGCGCCTCCCGGATCCACGATGTCAGATGGGCAGCCCTCAAGGTCAAAGACGGTTTGGTAGACGGCCAACGGGACCGCTATCGTCGCCGTTCTTCGATCGACCGCGACCGACCGGATCTTCCCTTGCGAGTGCGACTAAATCGGGATCGTGCAACCCTGACCCTCGACACTTCCGGCGATCCCCTGGATCGACGGGGATATCGAGTCGTGACGTCCCAGGCACCCATGCGCGAGCAGCTCGCAGCAGCCTGCGTCTTGGCGGCGGACTGGAACGGACATGGACCGGTGGTGGATCCGATGTGCGGATCCGGCACTCTCTTGGCCGAAGCAGCGATGGTCGCCATGGGACGGGCGCCAGGAGCGTTGCGGGTAACTCGCTCAGCCTCGACCGGCTGGGCCTTCGAACGCTTTCCGAGCTTCGACGCCGACGCATTCACCCGCATTCGCCAGGAGCCGATCCCGGCCCCCGGTCCGGATGTCGAGCTATTCGGCGTAGATCAGTCCCAGCAAGCCATCCATGCCAGCCTAGCCAATCTGGAACGCGCCGGCTTCGTTGATCGAGCGACGCTGGCCCCCGGAGATGCGTTTAAATTCGTGCCCCCGGCTGGTCCCGGTCTCTTCGTGGTCAATCCTGCCTACGGTGAGCGTCTCACCGAAGAACCGTTACAGTGGAAACGCCTCGGTGACTTGCTCAAGCAACACTACAAGGGTTGGCGAGCAGTGGTACTCGCTGGCGGCGAGACCCTCGGTAAACCGATCGGCCTCAAGCCCAAACGCCGCATCCCAGTCAAGAACGGGCCACTTGAGGCGCGCATCTTGATTTTCGACATGTACTGATCGACAACACGATACAATCTCTGAATGCAGACGATTAGGAAGGGGTTTCCGGAGCTTGCGTCGCGCCTGCATTTGCTCATCACGCAGGTCGAAAGCGCCGACGTGCGGGTACCCGAAGATAGCGCCTTGATTAGTTTGGCAACCGATCTGGTGCCAAAAGTCACCCATCTGCTGCGGGACGGAGTTCAGCTACTGGTCGATACCGAAGCCTTCTATCAGCCGACCTCAGGCCCAGCCTCGAACGATCCGCTCGACTCCCTGAGTCAAATCGGCCTGCAGATCTCCACCGAGTTTGCGGCCCGCGATCTCAACGACATGGTGTTCTTCGCCCGCTCCGACCTCAGGAGCTCGCTCGAAGGTTTGATCGCTTCCGCCACCAACCGGCATGATCAGATGACACTGGCTTCCAATTGTGAAGGAGGTCTGCGACGCCTGCGTAAAGCGCTGATTTCGGTCGAATCATCGATTTTCGAATTCGAGGGCAAGAAAGCCCCGGAACGTCACTGGTTCGACGTCGAGGTCTCACTCCAGATCCGGAAGCTTTATTGGAACCTGCGACGTGAGACCAGCAACCAGGACGGAGCTGTGGATCGATCGCTGGAAGCGCGGCTACGGCGTGTTCTCTACCGCATCTTGGCGTTCCGTGAACTCAGTGTCTACCCCTTCTTACGGGTTGACGACCGAGTCAACATGCGACAGCTCATGAAGAGAATACTGGATTGGCTCAACAGCAACGAACGTGACCCAGCGGTGGCACGACGGTTGTGGCAGGACTTGTCGAATTTCGCCGAGGTCCTGGTTCAGGTTTCACACCGGCAAGAGTTGCAGGATCACGATCTACGGCTCATCGCCAGGACCTATCGCACTCTCTTCCCGTTCGGTACCAAACGAAAGGCGGTTCCGGACGACTTGATAGTCGAACTGCAATCGGTGCTCGGGCTCGACGACGAACTCGATCGGCTGATCACCAAGCGAGTCGTTAGCCCGGTCTCGGCATGGCGCCGACCACTCAAGCGCCTGCAAGAACAGCTCAGTCGGACCGGCGTGCTGACCGACACGCCGGACATGTGGCCGCGCTGAAGCTCACATCTAGAAAACCGGCTGATGCCCAGCAATCACTCAGACGTTTCGTAGATCTTCACCAAGAACTCGAGCAGCTTGGCTCGATCCTCCAGTGGCCAGGAGTCGAAGCGAACACCTCCAGCTACCCCTTTGTGGTACTGAACAGTTGCCGGCAAACGAGATAACTCTTGATCCTCCAGCTTGAAGCTGAGAAGAACCTCGGTGCCCACCAGTAGCTCTGGCGGCAACACCAACCCCAGGCCACGGGAGCTAATATCGATCGCATCAACCACCCAGGGTTGCGAAGCGATACTCGGGGCGTCGATAGCGACGAGCAAACCATGCACCGCTGCCCGCCGCGAACGGCGAATCCGCGGCGGCTTTTCCGCTTCCTCGACTTGCGTCAATCTCTGAGCTGGTCCGTCTTCAACCGCCATCACATCGTCCCCTCGTCTTGCCCTGCTAGATACCGTCCTCCGTGCGCTGATAGATGACTAGAAGGCGATGGTAACCCAGCTTTCAGCTCGGAGTCGAATTCCTCGAATTCTGGCCAACAACAGCACTTCTATCGGTACTAGCGGGTGGCTACAGATAGATCGATGCTAAACTTTCGCAACTTCGAAAAAATCGCCGCTTCCGTCGAAGGGAGGTCCCATGTCGCACGCACCACTGACACTCGGTATCGAGGAAGAGTACCAGATCATCGATCCCGAGACTCGGGAACTCAAATCCTACATCCAGGAATTCCTCGAACAAGGGCAGCTGGTTTTACACGACCAGATCAAGCAGGAGTTTCTACAATCTCAGGTGGAAGTCGGCAGCACCATCTGCCAGAACATCCAAGAGGTTCGGGAAGAGGTTGTCCGGTTACGCAGCTCGATTCACAAGCTGGCGGCCTCCAACGGATTGCGAGTGGCAGCAGCCAGTACACATCCGTTCTCGGCCTGGTTGGCCCAGGACATTTCGATCGGTGAACGGTATACGAAGCTGCGCACCGACATGGCCGAACTCGCTCGCCGGATGTTGATCTTCGGCATGCACGTCCACGTTGGTATCGATGACAAGGAATTGATGATCGACGTCATGAACCAGGCTCGATACTTCCTGCCACATCTGCTTGCTCTTACTACCAGCTCTCCTTTCTGGGTCGGGCGAGATACCGGGCTCAAGTCGTATCGCACAGTGATCTTCGAAAGCTTGCCGCGTACTGGCCTGCCGCCTAGTCTCAAATCCTGGGCCGACTACAACGAATTTGTCGACACCCTGGTCGAGACCCACTGCATCGACGAGCCCACAAAAATTTGGTGGGACGTACGGCCGCATCCCAAGTTCCCGACCATCGAGTTCCGGGTGTGTGACATCTGCACCAAAATCGACGAAGCGGTCTGTATCGCGGCCCTGGTCCAAGCCATCGTCGCCAAACTGATCAAGCTGCGGCTCAACAATCAGTCGTGGCGTAAATATCGCCATCATCTAATCAACGAAAACAAGTGGCGCGCGGTTCGTTATGGCGTCCAGGGTCAGTTGATCGACTTCGGACGACGGATCGAGGTACCGATGAAAACCCTCGCTCACGAGATGCTCGAGTTCGTCGACGATGTGGTGGATGACCTCGGCAGCCGTAGCGAAGTCGAATACGTCAACACCATCCTGACCGGTGGTACGAGTGCCGATCGTCAGCTCGAGGTCTTCCGCAAGAGTGGCGGCGACTTCAAGGCGGTCGTTGACCACTTAGTGGCAGAAACCCAAGAAGGGTGCATTCTCGACTAGATTGCGGGCCTACCTGAAGCAACTACTGCAACGGGATGGCCGACGGAGGACCTGGTGACCGAATCTCCTCGGCTACGCCGCCCTGATCGCAAAAGTAAAACCGAGGCCTTCAAGGTCTGGGGGCCGCTGCTGGCAGTTGCCGCGATCGGTTTCGGAATCGCTATCGCCAAGTTGGAGCCACCGCCACCGCGAGTGCTCACCATTGCGGCCGGTGCTCCGGGTGGCGCCTACCACACATATGCCGAGCGCTACCGAGAGATACTGGCCCGTGACGGTTTTGAGCTCCAGGTCCTCACTACCGGCGGTTCTATCGACAACCTACAACACCTGCGAGAGGGCACCGCCTCCCTCGCCATTTTGCAGGGCGGTATCCGTAGCCAGGACGAAGGCTCTGACTCAACGACTGAGCTCGAATCCATCGCCAGCATTTTCTTCGAGCCAGTCTGGGTATTCCACCGCGCCGGCCGACCACTCGAGTTGTTGAGCGACTTGGCGGGCCGGAGCATTGCGGTCGGCCCCCCCGGCAGCGGCATCCGAGTACTGGCTACCCAGTTGCTGGCCGACAATGGGATCGACCAGACCAATACTGAGCTACACGCCCTGTCCTCGCTGGAGGCTGCAGCGGCACTCGGAGACGGCTCGATTGACGCCGCAATTTTTGTCACCTCAACCGAGGCGTCGTACATCGAACAGTTGATCCGGCACGACGACATCGAACTCTTCTCGGTCCGCCGATCACTCGCCTATCGTAAGAACCACCCCTTCCTGTCGCCCGTTCTACTCGGCCAAGGCGTGCTCGATATCAACAACGATCTACCCCGCAATGACGTGACGCTGGTCGCTGCTGCCGCCAGTCTGGTGGCGAGCAGCGAACTCCATCACGCTCTTGTGCCACTGCTGTTGGCTGCCCTTCACGAAGTCCATGGCGGCACCGACTTACTCCAGTCATCCCAGAGCTTCCCGGCCGTCGACTATGTCGAATTCCCACTCAAAGCTGAAGCCGAGCACTATCTGATCAACGGCCCGTCATTCCTACATCGATATCTCAGCTTCCGGGTCGCCACGGTGATCGATCGCTTGAAGATTCTGCTCCTGCCATTGATCACCCTCCTCATTCCTGTATTCAAAACCGCACCGCCAATTTATCGCTGGCGGATCCGATCCAAAATCTATCGCTGGTACGAAGATCTGCGCTGGGCTGATGAAGTCCTTCATCGGCCGGCGACCACAGAGGAGCTCGCCACCCACCGCGAAGCGGTCCGCCAGCTCGAACGTGAAGTTGCCCAGGTTTCGGTGCCGCTCTCTTACATGGATGAGTACTACAGCCTGCGAGTCCATCTACAGCTGATTCGATCCAAGCTGGAGCAGCGCGAACCGGTCGACGCTCAAACTATGGAATCCGACCTTCCCGCCACGGACTCTGAGGCCTAAAGTAAAGCAGATGCCCCAGCCCCGCCAACTCGACCTTTTTCGAACCATCGGCAGCCCGCCCGCCGAACAGCCAGCCCGCCAACCGGCGCGACCCAAACCACCGACAGGCGAATCGCCAGCCCTGACCCTGGCCCCGCCCGCCAAACAGGTCGCACCCCAGCCATCGAATACCCCAAGTTCCCGCGAGGAGCTCGTCTCGAGGCTGCGCGCTTTCTTGCCGATCAGTTCGATTGTTCTGACCAACAACCGCACCTCGATCATCTCGGCGCAACACCATCGCGACGGGTTCGACCTGCGTATTCATCGCTGCTTTGCAAACGCCCCCGACAATATCCTGGCCGCCGTCGCCACCTTCCTGCAGAGTCCGAAACGCAGCTCGATACGCCGTGACGCGCTGACAGAAATACGCCACTTCTTTCAGCAGCACCGTCCACAAACATCGCCACCGCAAACGCGACGAAGCCGCGTACTGCAGCCAATCGGAGCAACGCTCGACCTCAGGGCTCTACGCGACGAGATCAACCACCGCTATTTCGACAACCAGCTGTCGGTACATATCACCTGGGGTCGAGCCATCACTCGACGCCGACGCCACCGCAGCTGCGGGTTTTCTGTTCGACTCGGCACCTATACTGAAAACGACCAGTTAGTGCGCATTCACCGGTGTCTCGATAGCGGCAAGGTGCCACGTTACGTAGTTGAAGCTGTGGTGTACCACGAGATGCTCCATGCCGCGGTACCGCCGGTCGTCAAGAACGGCCGACGCCAGGTTCACACATCGGAGTTTCGGCGGCGGGAGCGTCTATTTCGCCACCATCTCAAGGCGGAGCGCTGGATCGATCGCAACCTTGGTCGGCTGATCGGAGCTCGCTAGCAAACCCAGTCAAGAGTCAACGTCGCGACACGGTTCGAGACGCAAGATGAGCCATCCGACGGGCCCCAGAACAACACCGAGCAAAGCTCCCTGCCAGGTTCTTCGTCTAGTTTCTCCAACGATGGATCCAACAACAAATCCCATTGCCGCGAAGACCAACAACATGGCTGGAGGCAACCCCATGAAGACATCCCGAGTGATAACAGCACCCACCAGGAAGCCGACCGTGCCAGCCGCAAACAGCATCATTTCGGACCATTCCATGATCGACTCCTTTCTATTGGCCTCACTTTAAGGTTTCTATTGGCCTCACTTTAAGGCGACCTCGAGTCAGTGAGCGCCGACCCGACGGAGGGTCGACGCAACTCCGAAGGAGGGCTCACCCCCACCCCAACGGGTAGCATCCCTAGTCGGCTAGGCAGCCCAACGGAGCGTTGCCGCACCGGGTGTCCTTCGTCATCATCGTTCGATGAGCCTGGCGTGCACCCACCACGATCGTCCGTCGGAGCGCTAGCAAATGACCGACGAGCGATTTCTCGACCGCCAAAGTGCTGGGCGTCGACTCGCGAAGTCTCTGTTGAAGCTGAAACACAAGGAACCCATCGTGCTCGGTATCCCGCGTGGCGGCATCGTCGTCGCGGCGGAGATTGCCAAGGCCTTGGTAGCTGACTTCGGAATTGTGGTGACCCGCAAACTCGAGGCCCCCTACCAACCCGAGCTCAATCTAGGAGCGGTGACAGCTGACGGCAATACCTATATCAACCAAGTTGTTGCGGACGAAGTCGGCGCCAATCAGCAATATTTGATGAGCGAACAACGGCGGCAAGCGGAGATCGCTAGACAACATCAACAACATCTCGCTGGTTCAACCAGTCCATCACTGCAGGGCCGTGAAGTAATCGTTGTCGATGACGGCCTGGTGACCGGAGCGACTGCAATCGCGGCTGCCCGCTTCGCCAAAACAGCTGGTGCTGAACGCGTCCTCGTGGCCATACCCGTCGGCCCGCCAGATGCACTCGATAAACTCCGCTCCGAAACCGACCTCGTCATCTGCCTGCAGGAAGCCACTAGTTTCCTCTCCGTCGCCCGTTATTACGACACCTTTCCACCGGTTGATGATTCGACCATCAGACAGTTGCTGCAAGTCCACCAGACCGCAACCATCACCTGATACGCTGACGACATCATACATCCCGGGCACAGAGGGAGATCAGATGCCGACAGGTTGTCCTTTGGGAAACTCCGAGCCGGCAGCGCCGTCGGAGCCATCAGCGCAGGAATCAGAGGCCCGTTACCGATCGATTCTAGAATCTGCCGTCGATGGCATCATCACCATCGACGAAGTGGGGACCGTCGACTCCGTCAACCCAGCGGCAGAACGTATGTTCGGTTATGCCGCCGAAGAGCTCATCGGCGGCAACATCAAGATCTTGATGCCACCTCCCTACCGGGAAGAGCACGACGGATACCTCGCCAAATACGTTGACACCGGCGACAAGAAGATCATCGGTATTGGTCGCGAAGTGATCGGGCAGCGCAAGAATGGCTCGACGTTCCCACTTGATCTCGCGGTGAGCGAGGTCTTCTTCTCCGACAGACGATCCTTCGTCGGCATCCTGCGCGACATTACCGAGCGCAACAGCCTCAAGCAACAGCTGCTGCAGGCACAAAAGATGGAGGCGATCGGTCGTCTTGCCGGCGGAGTGGCCCACGACTTCAACACTCTGCTGGGCTCGATCATGGGTTACAGCGAAATGGTGCTCGACGAACTCGCAGCCGAAGATCCCCTACAGAGAAAGATTCAGCAGATCCATCGTGGCGCCGAACGTGGCGCTACCCTTACTCGCCAGCTCCTGGCCTTCAGTCGCCGCCAGGTATTACGCCCCGAGCTGCTGGACCTCAACGCGGTGTTGGTAGAGATGGAAGACATGCTGCGGCGCTTGACCACGGAAGACATCGAGCTTGTGCTCGACCTCGATCCCCAACTCGGTCGAGTGAAAGTTGATGGCGGTCAGATCGAACAGGTTGTTATGAATCTGATTGTCAACGCCGCCGACGCCTTGCCCCAAGGCGGTCGCATCACGGTCAAAACCGTCAACATCGACATCGATGCCGGACATACCGAGCGCGGCACGGTTCTGGTTTCAGGCCGCTACGCCATGTTGATGGTGGACGACAACGGCCATGGCATGAATGAAGACATCAGAATCCGGGTCTTCGAACCGTTCTTCACCACCAAGGAGCCAGGCAAAGGCACCGGGCTAGGATTGTCGACGGTCTACGGAATCGTGCGACAGAGCGGTGGCGGCGTCTCGATCGAGAGCCGAATCGACGAGGGGACACGGGTCAAGGTCTATCTTCTGCGGAGCGACGAGATCCCGGTGGCCGAAGACGAGCAGGAATCGGCGAGAGAGCTCCCTGGGCAGGGCTCAGAAACCATCCTATTAGTGGAAGATGATGCCATGTTCTTGGAGCTGACCACCGAAGTGCTCGAGAACCAGGGTTACACTGTGCTCCCCGCCGAGATGCCAACACAGGCCCTCGAACTCAGCCGGCAACATCTCGGCCCCATCCATCTCGTGATTACCGATATGGTAATGCCCGAGATGACCGGCAGCGAATTGGCTCACAGCCTAGCAGGGGAGCGCCCGGACCTCCGCGTCCTTTTGATGTCCGGCTACAGTGATGACATCCTCGAAGAGCGTGGTGCGGCGGACAACGATCGTGCTTTCTTACAAAAGCCTTTCAGTACCAAAGAACTCGCCCTGGCTGTCCGTCGACTGCTCGACGGCCTCGATAGCCGATAGAGCCTATCTCCCACACGGTGGCGGCCATCACGCCGTCCCGGTGCAGTGTGGCCACGCAAGGCCGAAGCCACCCCGAGAGACGGCCCGAGCGACCAACAACCTACCCGACGACATCTCTCGAGCTATCCATTGGATCGTTGCCGGAGATCCTACCGACGGTGGAAACTTCGCAAACGGAAGCCATAGCTGGTGTTCCACGAACAGATCTTCCGACTTGCCTCGAAGGCCATCCATCAGATTCTGATCATGCGATCGAAAATCGAAAAGATCTTGATCCCGACCGACTTCTCGGCTTGCGCCGATGTCGCGTTGGCTCAAGCCACCGCCCTAGCCAGATTATTCCAAGCAGAACTTCATGTTCTCCACGTCCTGACATCTCAGAAGGACGACCCGTATAGCCTTGCCTACAGGCTACCTGACTGGCAGACCTTGCTCCACAGCCAGCAGGAGCGCTGTGCAGAAAAAATGATGGCGTTGCTCGGCGGCATGGAATCCGATGGGCTCGAGATCGAGAAACACTTTCCGTTGGCCTCTGCTCCGGCACCTGCAATTCTCGAATTTGCCTCCCAGCAGAGCATCGACCTAATCGTCATGGGTACTCATGGTCGACGGGGGTTTCGTCGGTTCCTGGCCGGCAGTGTCGCCGAGGAAGTGGTTCGCCTGGCCCCTTGTCCGGTGCTGACCGTCGGCGAGACGACAACACCCCTGAGGCACGACTGGCCTGGTCGTATCACGGTCCCGATCGATTTTTCTGGACCGTCCAGAATCGCCCTGCGTGCCGCCAAGGAACTAGCCGCCGGCAACCCAGCCAAGAAGGATACCACTCTCGATCTGGTCTACGTGTTCGAGCAACAGGTCGACCTCAACCCAGTCAATCCTCTCGACGGATGGACTGCCGAGGTGTCCTTCCCACAGATCGCTCGCCAGGTCGAGGAAGCCATCGCCAAATTCAACAGAGAGACCGGTGGCCCAGAAACGCACTGCAACATCGAAGTCCTTGAAGGTCGGGCGGCGGAAACCATTGCGCAGCACGCCAAAGCCTCCGAGGCTGACTTGATCATGATTGCAACTCGCGGCCTGACCGGAGTCCAGCATTTTCTGCTGGGTAGCGTCGCTGAACGAGTGCTACGTGTGGCTTCTTGCCCAGTGTTGACCCTCCGGGGCGCCGACACAACCACCGACCCTTAATCTGCCACAACTGGGCAGTCGCTCCAGATCCGTGCCCACCCAGCAATGTTCTGGCGCCACCCGTCGAGGTGTCGCGACGATATAGCTGAACAGTTTACGCTCTTGATCCGTTGCCTACGATCCGGTCGAGCAGCCCTGGTCTACGAATCGGTCGGCGCTCGAGTCACATTGATGTTGCTCAAGAGGAGAGTATGATGAAGGTCAAAGACATCATGACCCAAGGCGTTCTGACATGTCATCTGGACGACGACTTGGCGGTAGCGGCCAAGCTGATGTGGGACGGCGACTGCGGAGTTGTTCCGGTGATGGAAAACGGCAGGCTCCGTGGCCTGCTCACCGATCGTGATATCTGTATGGGAGTGACCACGCAGGGGCGCGCACCCAATGAGATCAGCGTCCGCCAAGTGATGACACTCGATCCGCTCTCATGCCTTCCCGATAGTGACCTGACGAGCGCCTTGGATCTGATGCGGACCCATCGTGTCAGAAGGCTGCCGGTCATCGGTCGTGACGGCGAGCTGGAAGGAATCTTGTCGATCAACGACATCATTCTCGAAGCCAAAGCGTCACGCAGCAAATCCGGTGGCCCCTCCTACAAAGACGTGATCACCTCCTTACAAGAGATTAGCCGGCACCGCGAAGTTCCGGCGGTCGTCTGAGGCTCGTCATGGCAACACTTATCCGACAAGACCCCATCCGACAAGACCGCGCAGAGCCGTCGACGGAGAATGGCTGCCGGCAGCAAGCGCCGAACGAGCAGAAGGTTACAGATGGGCGAACACCAGCGGTCGACAGTCGAGGGCCAGTGAGAGCGCCTGATCAAACCTACGAAGAGGTGTTTTCACTGTACATCGAATTGCTCTGAACGGAGATTCCCAGAGCTGCCGAAAGTGGGCACCTGCTGATGGAGGATCTGATGGAAAAGATCGACCTCGGGCCTGCCTGGCGCCATTATTGTTGCCGCCCACAAGTGCGGCAACGACTCCTGGAGTACCTCGGCGGCCGGACGCTCGAAGACGCGACATGCTTCTACGTCACCTCCGGTGCACCGACCATGACGGAGGGATTTCACCCCTTGCCAGTCACTGAGCTCTGGAACCTCCTCACATGCCATCAGGAAGCAGCCCGCTCATTGTGGGATCGGCAGTCTTTACTGGTTCACCTAGATGTCGAGCACGTCCACTTCGAGCGGCCATGGGCGAGTTACCTGGACTCTGACCATTGTCACGACATACAGAAACCGCTGGTGGCGGCGATCCACCAAATCCTCGGCACCCATGGCATCAATCCGCTTCACCTCCTCACCGGCCGCGGGCACCATTTTGTGTGGCGCATCCGGCGCGGTTGCGAGGTCTTTGATCGCCTGGCGCGGCTAGGGCGACCACCCCCGTCCCTGACACAGCTCTATACCGAGCCACAGCGCCCGGTGGATCAACCAGTGGATCCTGAGCTCGGGAAAGCCTTCGCCGGGCTCGGTCGCGTCATGGAGTTCCTCGGTCATCGCTTGCTACGAGCCGCCGCCGCGGACACTCCGGTTCCCCTACAGTTGACGGCGGTAGAGGCCGGCCCAGTGGCGGGAGAGCGAGAGATCGTCTCGATCGATATCTCAGAGTATGGAGATCCTCTGCATACGCGCATGATCCGGCTGCCGTTCAGCGCCTATCTCAAAGCCCATCGAATGCGGCCGGCGATCTCGCCCGAGGACCGCTCCGCCTTGCCCCTGATGGTGACGATCCCCCTGGGGAGTATCGACGAGACTCAGGGGCTTCGGCTGATGCGGGATCTGCAAGGCGCTGCGGAGCTGGCGCGTTCGGTCCAAGTCGCAATCCCGGACGCCTCGCGGGGTATGTTTAGCCTACTCGCCGACTACGAAACCTCGGCGCTGGCCCGATTCCACCACGAGTACGACAATTTCGAAGCTTCCAGCAGCTCGCCTCCGGCTGCCCTGCCGCCATGCGCCCAACGGCTTCTCGACTACCCCAACGACTTGTTGCTCAAGCCCGCCGGAATTCAACACCTGGTGCGGGTGTTGCTGGCCCTGGGTTGGCATCCACGCCAAATCGCCGAGCTCATCGATTCAAAATACCGCCAGGATCACGGCTGGGTGCAAGATCTTCATTTTCACGAGACCTCCTGCCGGGCTGAATTCTATACCCGTCTTTTTGCCGGCCTCTTCGCGACCGGACGCGACGATCTAGTGGACTTCAATTGCCGCTCGGCTCAGGAAAAACGCTACTGTGAAACCGATCCTTGCGGGCAATCTCTAGACCCGTTCAGGGACTCTCTCATGGCGAGGAGAAAACATGGGCGATTGGCCAGTTGGCCTGTCAACGGGTTGTTTCTACAACACCAGCATCTTTGACTGTCTGGAGCAGATCCGCGACGCCGGTTTCGGTCTGGTGGAGATCTGCTCGTTTCCGGCACATCTCGACTATCGCGACCCGACCGCAGTCGAACGCGCCGCGCAGCTTCTGCGAGAGCTCAGCCTGGAGCCCTACTCGTTCCACGCACCGTTCGCCGAACATATCGAGATCACCGCTCTCGATCCCGCGCAGCGTCAGCACGCGACCCAAGAGATCCTGCGCGCGGCCGAAGCGGCGGCGATCCTGGGTGTGCGCTACTTCGTTATCCATCCGGGACCAGAGAAAGGCGGGTTGCCGGATCACCAGCGTTTCGAACGCATGGCCAACGCTGCCTCGGTGCTCAACGAGATCTCCCGGCGGTGTCGCGAGATGGGGATCGCGCTGGTCCTGGAGAACATGTTACCCCACCTCTTCTCGGGCCATGTGCGAGACCTGCTGTGGCTGCTCGGAGCTCTGGAAACGACCGATGTTGGGGTCTGCCTCGATACCGGTCATGCGTTCCTTTCTGGAGACCTCCATCGCGTGGCTCACAAGCTCTCGGGGCACCTGTGGATGGTCCACGCCAGCGACAACAACGGCCACTTCGACGATCACCTGCCGCCAGGAGAGGGCTCCGTGCCGTGGGCACAAGTGCTCGCTCAGCTCTCGAGAATCGGTTTTTCTGGAGCTCTCATCTTGGAGATTGCTGGCAATCCAGATATCCGTGGGACCCTCGAACGAGCCCAGCGCTCGCGACTTTATCTCCGCCAACTCCGACACCATCCGCACAATTCCCACGCAAAAGCCTAGCTCCGACTCGAGGGCAGTCTTGAAAGTGACCTCAACTTGAACCCTGAAGCGCGTGCCAAGGGCTGCAAGATCGCCATCGAAACTCCCCATTCATCTTGCAAGGGCTTCTCGAGCGGGTGGTGGGTGATCGCTGGACCGCCACCCGCTCCCGGACCTCACAGCCAATTCGGACTACTAGACAGCTCGGCCGACTGCAACCGAGCGGTGTGCACAGGCTGCTCAAACGAGGCGCTTCCGCACCCGGGTGTTGACGAGTTGCTCAAACGAACAACGTCTTCGCACCCAGACTTAGAGAAATTGACCAAGGGTGCTTTTGGTACACATTTTGGGGCTTCGGCAGGTGAGGTCAGCAGCTCCACCGTCACGATCAGCGGCGACCGATAGAACGTAAGTCCCCGCCTCACCTCGTTTCTGACGGGCACCCAACGTGTCGGCTCGCGGACTCGCCGCGATTGCCAGACGATATTGTTGGACCCGCTCCGGCGTCCCGAGGTCGCACCAACCGCACGGCAGGACCGTCAGCACATCTAGAGAATCGACCGCTGGCGTCAGCAGATCATGGGAGAAGTCGCAGCTCGGCAATGTGGCGTAGAGCGCAGAGAGTGAGCCGGACTTGCCCTCGTTACGGTAGTGCGAGAAAGCTGCCCACAGCTCCGGCACAGTGCGCTGATATAAAGCGAGCAGCGCCATCATGTCTGCGACCAGCATGAAACTGCTGATCAGAGCCCCTTGACCGAGCAGGCGACGGGCTGCCCGGTAGGTGGGTTTTTCGACAAAGCCTCGGATCGCCCGCAGCGGCGCACTGCTGGCGACTGGCGTGATCCAGCCATAACCCGCATCCGCGACCTTCCCAGGCATGCCGAGCAACACCAACCGCTCCGGTCGAGCCTCGACTGCTGCAAACGCCTCCTCCAATGCAGTCAACAAGGTCCACTCGTCCATGACCCCATGATCCGACGGCAGAATCGCAACTCTGGCATTCGGATCGTGATCAGCAATATGCAGAAGGGGCAGGAGGATGCCTGCCGCCGTGCCACAGTTACGCGGTTGCGCCACGATGTTCTCCGGCAGGAGCGCCCTTTGCAGCATTGGCGACCACCATTGGCGATGCTGCTCGGCGACCACCGCTGCAATCCGCTCGAGCGGAACCAACCGGCCAGCGCGAGTCAGCGTCCGCTCGAGCATGGTGGTATCGCCATCCGGCGACCAAAACTGCTTGGGCACCGGCCTGCCCGACGCGCTGCAGGCGATCGAGCGCAACCGTTGTCCGTCGCCGGCCGCCAGCACAACGGCCCAACGGCGGGCATGTAGTGGCAGGGAAAGCTCCCCACCGCGGGGCAAGTCTTTAGGTTTGGTCATCACGTATCTCCAGGCTGATTCGTCGGGCCTTCTAAGATACGACTTCTTCAACATGTAAGAAACGCCCTACAAGGTGGCGAGCGGGCACGCCTCGGAGCGGGCTTTCTCTCACTGTTGCCGAGGTGCCCCAGCTTCCAGGGTAGTGGGTTCGCCAGCCTCAGGCGCGCTCGACAAGGATGATGGGCACATTCATACTGGGCAGTCTCCTCGACGGCTCATCCGCCTTGGACCGATGGCAATATAGGAACTCTTGAACTATGCAAAAAGCCAACTGGCAGGAACGTTTCGCCGACAAGGTTGTCACTGCCGAACGCGCCGCCGCCGTCGTCTCCACCGGCCACCGGGTTTTTGTTGGTTCGGGGGCCGGTGAGCCTCAGACCCTAGTCGAAGCCCTGTCGGCCAAAGAGGGGCTCAACGATACGGAGATCATCCACCTCCTGACCCTCGGCGTCGCTACCTATACCGAGCCGCGGCTCGGTAACCGCTTTCGCCACAACGCCTATTTCATCGGCCCGAATGTTCGGCAAGCGGTGAACGAGGGACGTGCGGACTACACACCCATCTTTCTCTCCGAGATCCCCCGTCTCTTCCGTTCGGGACGGGTTGTGATCAATGTCGCAATGATCGAGGTCAGTCCTCCCGATGACCATGGCTACTGCAGCTTTGGCGTGTCTACCGACATCGTCAAGGCCGCCGCCGAGTCGGCCCATATAGTGGTCGCGGAGGTCAACGAACAGATGCCGAGGGCGCTCGGAGACTGCTTCATCCACGCCCGCGATATTCATTTTATGGTACCGAGCAACCGCCCGATCCTCGAGGCGGTTCAAGGCGAGCCGGACGAGCTGGCCAGGAAAATTGCACGCCATATCGCCAACCTGGTGGTCGACGGCGCGACCCTACAGCTCGGTATCGGCACCATCCCGGATGCGGTCCTTCACTACCTGAACGACTTCAAGAACTTGGGCGTACATACTGAGATGTTCTCGGATGGCATCATCCCGTTGGTTGAACGGGGGATCATCGACAACTCACGGAAGACTCTACACCGTGGCAAAATTATCTCTAGCTTCGTAATAGGCTCACGGAAGCTCTATGACTTTATCGACAACAATCCGTTGGTCGAATTCCACCCAACCGAATACGTCAACGATCCCTTCATCATCGCGCAGAACGACAAGATGATCTCGATCAACTCGGCGATTGAGGTCGATCTGACCGGCCAAGTCTGCTCCGATTCCCTGGGCACGATGTTCTACAGCGGGATCGGCGGGCAGGTGGACTTCGTCCGCGGCACGGCCAGGTCCAAAGGCGGACGGCCGATCATTGCACTGCCCTCCACGGCCGACAACGGCACCATCTCGCGCATCGTCCCGACCCTGAAACCGGGCGCCGGAGTTGTGACGAGCCGCGGCGACGTCCACTACGTGGTCACCGAGTACGGGTCCGCCTACCTCCACGGCAAAAGTGTCCGCGAGCGAGCTATGGCACTGATCAATGTTGCCCATCCAAGGTTCAGGCCGTGGTTGATGGCGGAGGCTAAAAACCGGAAGGTGGTCTACGTCGACCAGATCGAGATGTCGATCCGTCCGTCGGTCTACCCGGAAGAGCTGGAGCGATGGCTGGAGCTCAAGGACACCTCCCGTGTCTTTCTGCGCCCCTTGAAACTCACCGACGAGCCGCTGATCCGGGATCTGTTCTACCAACTCTCGCCGGAATCGATCCAATACCGTTTTTTCCAGATGCTCAAGGCGCTACCGCACAAGAAGCTCCAGGAGTTCCTGCGCGTCGACTACGAGGCCGACATGGCCCTGGTGGTGTTGACCAACTCGACCGACGAAGATGCCCGATTGATCGCCATCGCCCATTATCTGAAGGATCCCCGCAGCAATTTTGCGGAGGCTGCATTCCTGGTCCGCGACGACTGGCAAGGCAAGGGAGTAGGGACCCAGCTGATGAAGGGGCTGGTCGAAGCCGCCCAGCGCCAACGCATCGCCGGCTTCACAGCCGACGTCTTGGCCAACAACAAGAGCATGTTACGGGTCTTCCACCAACACGGCCTGCCGGTAGAGAGCCGGCTCGAGGGTAATGTCTACTCCCTCAAGATTCCGTTTGCCCAGCGCGACGTGGGCTAGCGCTCCGGCGCCACCACTTCTGCGCTTCTATCGCTAGCAGGGTAATGGTGCTGAGCCCCAGGCACAGCACCAAGTCGCGGGCAGCGAGGGGGCGGGTGCCGAGGGTGGTCTGGAGGAACGGCACATAGAGCGCCGCCATTTGCAGGCCAAAGGTGAGGCCAACGGCGGCCAACAGTGACGGGTTGCCAAACCCGTGACGACTGAAGAGAGGTTCTCGATTCGCCCGCAAGGCCAAGGCATTACCCATCTGAGATAGGGTAAGAATGGTGAAGATCACCGTCTGCCAGTCTTCATGGCTCGGAGTCTCCGCATGCCAGTAGAAGCCGCCCGCGACCACGGTCACCACCGCGCCGAGCAACCCTATCCATACGATGTCGCGGCCCAAGCCACGATCAAAGATACCCTCGTTCGGCGGGTTTGGGGCGCGCCGCATGGTGTCGGTCTCCGACGGCTCGACGCTCAACGCCAAGCCGGGAAGGCCATCGGTCACCAGGTTGATCCACAGAATCTGGAGCGGCAGCAGCGGCAAGGGCATGCCGAGGAAAGGCCCTAGGAGCATGACCCCGATCTCGGCCGCGTTACTCGCCAGGGTGTACTTGATGAACTTGCGAATGTTGTCGTAGGCGGTCCGGCCCTCCTCGACCGCATCGACGATGGTCGCGAAGCGATCGTCCAGCAATACCATCTCGGCCGCTTCCTTGGCGACGTCTGTGCCGGTGATCCCCATCGCCAAACCAATGTCCGCCTGGCGCAAGGCAGGCGCATCGTTGACCCCATCACCGGTCATCGCCACGATATGACCACGGGCCTGCAATGCACGTACGATACGCAGTTTGTGCTCGGGCGCCACCCGGGCAAAAACCGCCACTTCGTCGACCTTGGCTGCCAACTCTTGATCTGTCAGGTGCTCCAGCTCGGTGCCAGTAGCCAACCCCGCGCTATCAGTGATTCCGAGCTGGTGGGCAATAGCGAGGGCGGTCACTGGGTGATCGCCGGTGATCATGACCGGTCGAATACCGGCGCTGCGGCAACGATCAACCGCCCTGCGAGCACCCTTCCTCAGAGGATCGCGCAGACCCGCCATACCGACGAAGATCAACTCCTGTTCGAGGTCGGCGACCGAGTCCCCCGTTGGCGCCGCCACTGCCCGAAAGCCGAAGCCGAGCACCCGCATACCGTCTGTCGCCAGTCGATCGTGGGCGGCTTCTAAACGCGCTTGCCAGGCGGCGTCGAGAGGCACGGCCCGATCTCCGACCCAGATACGATCTGCGACCGCCAACAACGCATCCGCACCACCCTTGCTCAGCGCCACGTGGCCTTGACCGGCGACGGCACCCAACCAGAGGCTGTCGACACCCTCGGAGTCGACGCGGTGGACGGTGGTCATCCGCTTGCGTTCGGCGTCGAAGGGAGCCTCGGCCACCCGCGGCATCCGCTGCTCGAGAGCTGCCTTGTCGAGCCCGTAGCGGGCTGCCCCCACCACCAATGCCACTTCGGTCGGATCACCGAGGAACGATTCGTCCGACTCTCGCAAAGCCTTGCCGGCGGCATCTTTGCTGAAGCTGGCGTCGTTACCCAAGGTTGCATCGTTACCCAGGGTTGCATCATTACCCAGGGTTGCATCATTACAGAGTGTTGCAATGTCGAACAGAAGCTGGACCGACGGTTCGGCCAGCGTCTTCGACGCGATGTCATCGTCGCTCAAATCGACCCGGCCGGCAGCCGTTTCGAGTGCCGTCATGGTCATCTGATTGCGTGTCAGTGTGCCGGTCTTGTCGCTGCAGATCACTGTCACGGAGCCCAGGGTCTCAACCGCCGGCAAACGCCGGATCAACGCTCGTCGCGCCAGCATCCGGCGGGACCCGAGGGCCAGCACCACAGTCGCCACCGCTGGCAAGCCCTCCGGCACCGCCGCCACCGCCAAGCTGAGCGCGGTCATGAAGAGCAGCTGCAAAGCCTCGCCGCGCAGCCAACCCAACAGCACCACCAGCGCGACGATAGCCAGGGCCGCCAGCGCCAAGCTTCGACTGAAACCTGCCAGGCGACGCTGCAGAGGTGTCGGCTCGCGCTCGACCTGCTGGAGAAGGCCAGCGATGTTGCCGAGTTCGGTCGTCATGCCCGTCGCCGTCACCACCGCCAGGCCATGGCCGTGGGTCACAGCGGTGCCGACAAATACCATGTTGGCTCGGTCGCCAAGCGGCAGCTCGCCTACCGGCAACGCAGCAGGATCCTTGCTGACCGCCTCGGACTCGCCAGTGAGCGCCGACTCCAGGACCTGCAGATCGGCCGTCTCGATCAGACGAGCATCCGCTGGCACACGATCTCCGGTCTCGAGGACAATGACGTCACCACGGACCAGGTCGCGGGCTGGCGTCAACGCCAGTCTCCCGTCGCGCCGCACCTTGGCCGAGGGTACCTCGAGCTGGCGCAACGCCGCCATCGCCCCCTCGGCCCGGTAGTCCTGGGTCAGGCCGAGGATCGCATTGAGAACGACGATGATCATAATAGCGGTAGCGTCTCGCGGCTCGCCCAAGAACCATGAGACGGCCGAGGCCAAAACCAGCAACGTCACCAGTGGGCTGCGAAACTGGTCCCAAAGAATCGCGGCGAGGCTACGTCCCGGCACTTCGACCAGGTCATTCGGGCCCTCCCTCGCCTGTCGTGCCGAGACCTCGGCTGGTGACAAACCAGCGTCGAGATTGGTCACCAGTCGCCGCAGCACCTCGGCCAATTCCAGCCGGTGCCAGGCCGTCACCACGCCATCTTGTTGCAGGCTGTTCACGACATGCATGATTTCAACAGTTTACCGTCCGTAAACCACCTCGACAGATGGGCGACACCGATCTCGCGATCATTCTCGGATCAATCGCGAGCGACAATCCGAGCTCCTATGTGGATGCGATCACTCGGATGGGAGATCACCCTATCCCCGACGTGCAGTCCGTCGACAATCTCACCAACCAAACGATTGCGACGCCCTATCCGGACATGGCGAAGCTCGGCGCGCCTCCGTTGTTCGACGAACACCGCCCAATCCCGACCGTCTCTGAACAGAGCCGTAAGCGGAACGGTCAAGGCATAGTCACTCTCCCACATGACAATGCGGGCCTCAACCTGGTAACCGTGACCAAGCCGTTGCCACAGCTCCCGCCGACTGGTGATGTCGATGATCACGTTGACTCTCTGCTCCTCGATGCCGAGCGCCGAAATTTTGGTATAACCGAACGGCTCGATACGCTGCACCCTACCCTCGATCGACTCGCTCCCACCCCAGCGCTCGATCAAGACCCGCTGACCAGGTTCAACCCTGACCGCATCGATCGACAGCAGATCCACCACAATCTCGAGCTGGGTCGGATCGCCTATTTGCAACAGCGGCTCGCCTGCCGTGACCACCCGCTCACCCGGATCGTGGGCCTCGGCGAACGGCTCGTTGAGGATGACCTCATGGTATCGGTCCGGGTCGGGTAAGCGCCCGGACCGAAGCACCAAACGGTTGAGCATCGGTTGCGTGCCGCTGGGAAGTGACACCAGTTGGCCGATAACCGGCTCGTCGAATCTTGCGATGTCGAGGGGGGCGAAACGAACGATTCGGGGCTCGACCACTTGCACCCCGGGCAAGGTCTCGATCCGTTCGATCAGATGCAGTGGCGCGCGCTCGAGATGGGCAAAAACATCGGCCATCCGAAACCGCTCGTAATAGGCATTCGCGCTTTCGTAAAGCGCCTCCAGGGTCGACAGCGACATGACCAGCACCGCAACTCCGGCGGCTACAATCGTTGCGATAGCGACGACTTGCCCACGCAGGCGCCATAGGTCGCGAACCAATTTACGGTCAAGAACACGCATGTCACAACTCAGCCTCGGATCCAGAGCCGCGAAGTCAACCTCGACAAGCGTGACGCAATTGGGCCTGGCTGGCGACAACTGAGCGGGTGGCCTCGGGCAACGCGGTAGGGTGGGGAGCCCGCCTTGTGGTGGATTCATCGGTGAGGCTCGCCACGGTTCACTGACGCAGTGGCCAGAACCATGGCACCAGGACCAGCAAGAGAACCGTCACAACCGCCGTCAAAGGCAAGCCGACTTTGACAAAATCGCGAAACCGATATTTGCCCGGACCGTAAACGAGGAGGCAGGCAGGCTCGAACGGAGCAATGAACGAGAGCGAGGCCGCCAGGGTAACCAACATGGCGAGGGACCTGGGGTCGACACCGATCTGATCGGCGGTTGCGACCGCCACCGGCAAGACGACCAAAGCGGCGGCGGCATTGGAGAGCGGTTGCGTCAGCAGCAAAGTTATGATGATAAACGTTGCGAGGATCGCGTAGGTCCCCAGCGGTTGAACCAACGCGACAATTGTCGAAGCCATCAAGTCGGCACCCCCAGTCTCTTGCAGCGCAACGCCGAACGACATCATGCCGGCGATCAGCACCAGCAAGCGCCACTCGACAAGGCGGTAGACCTCCGAGGCTGGAACGCACCCCGCCAGCACCACTGTCAGCGCAGCAGAGAGCAGTGCGAAGGACAACGGCAACACCCCTGCCGTGCCAAGAATGATCGCCAGTCCCAGCGCTCCGAGCGCGATTGTGCCTCGTCTCCTGGCAAAGGGCACCCGGGCGATTTCACCCAACAACCATAGCTCACGATTACGTTCGAGCGCTGCCAAACGCTCCTGTGGTCCCTGCAAGAGGAGCACGTCAGCCGCTTCGAGGGGCAAATCTCGAACTTGAACCGGGTAGGCGTGACCACGGCGGTAGATTGCAATCAACAGCAGCCCGAAAGTCTGCCGGAAGCGCAGGTCTCGCACGGTCTTGCCAACCAGGCTGGACTGCGGAAGGACGATCGCCTCGCCGAGTCGAAAATCGCCTGCGACCAAATCCTCACCCCTCGACGACGCCGTCGCCTCCAACCGCAGACCCTGCTGCTCCTCCGCCGCCAGCAGGGAACCGGGGCTCGCTTGCACAATCAGAATATCGGCCGCCGCCAGCCGCAGATGTGGCCCCGGAAACAGCCGCTTCGCGTTGCGCATCACCGACAGCACCGCAATGCCGAGATTCGCCAGCGGCGTCTCGCTCAACCTCGCGCCGGCGAGCGAAGAGCCCTCCGGAATGACGATCTCTGAAAGGTATTCGTCGATCTCGTATTCCTCGGTCAGCGATACCGGCGCCACATCGGGGATGAGCTTGCGGCCGACGAGCAACATGTAGGTGATCCCGGAGACCACCAGAATCAGTCCGACAAACGAGAACTCGAAGAGCGAGATAGGCTTCAACCCCAGCTGTTGGAACAACCCATTGGCTGCCAGGTTGGTGGAGGTGCCGATCAGCGTGCAGGTTCCACCCAACATCGAGGCGTAGGCGAGCGGCATCAACAGGCGCCTCGCGCTCACCCGCGCCTTGCGCGCTAGTTCTAACGTGGCGGGCATCAGCACCGCTGTCGCGTTGGTATTGCTGATGACGGCCGAAGCGGCGGCTGAGAGGGCCATCACCGAGACCAGGATTCGTGCTTCGGAGTGGCCTGCCAGGCGATGCAGCGCCTGTCCGAGCCAGCCCAAGGCGCCGGTGCGGACCAACGCCCCGGCGAGGACAAAAATCGACGCCAGGACAAAAACGACCTCGCTGCCGAAGCTCGCCAGCGCCTGGGTCGGCGTCAAGATCCCGGCCGCTACCAGAGTCACGACCAAGACCAAGGCGACGATATCGATCGGCAGCCATTCCAGGGTAAAGGTCGCCATCGCCGCGATCAGCAAGGCAAACAACAGCAGGATCTCGAAAGACATACCGAAATAGCCTACCCGAAATGCCTGGTCCGTCGCTGCTGCCCAAAAGTGTTGCGATGCACCTACCTGAGCGGGTATTGGAGCGATTTACCGCCCAATTACACATCACCTATGAACCCGTGGCGTTGATCCTGGTCTCCCCACCGTCCTGAGACCGCGATTGAGCGTTGATCCTGGTCTCCTCACCGTCCCGAAACCGCGATTGAGCGTTGATCCTGGTCTCCTCACCGTCCCGAAACCGCGATTGAGCGTTGATCCTGGTCTCTTCACCGTCCCGAGACCGCGATTGAGCGTTGATCCTGGTCTCTTCACTGTCCCGAGACCCAAATCAACGCTCGACCCTGGTTTTCTGGAGGTTTCGAAACCTGGATTGACGATAAAACGGGGTCTCCTGACCATAGGGACACCTGATCGACTCTAAAACGGCCAAACTGTCCAGGTTCTCTGCTAAGTCAAGAATTGTGTGGGACTCCGCCGACAGAGACCATGACGCCACCGCCCGTTGACTCTTCAGATTTTCTCAATACGGCGTGACTTGAGTCTTACGATGAGCCAGCCCAAGGGCCCGAGAAGAAGACCGAGAATCGCTCCTTCCAAGGTCCGTCCCTTGGCCTCTCCCGCAAGCGACCCGACAATGAAACCCATCACTGCGAAGATGATCAACATCGCGGGCGGCAGACCCATCCACAGATCGCCGGTGATGACAACACCGACCAAGAACCCGGCCATTCCAGTCGCTAGCACTAGAAGCTCAGTCCATTCCATGGCAGACCTCCTTTTACCTAGCTACACCTTAGAGGGCACAAGTCCTCGGCAAGAACAACAGAAGGGGTAGGACAACGAACGCTACCGGGGGGCTCGCGACCCGCCCCAGCAGGGGCGCGCCGGCCACTACTACTCATACAGGTGCAATAGCAGGGGCGCGAGATCCAGTCTCGAGGTTCTCTGGCGCGACGTTGAGGATCTGGTCGTCAACGTAGGCGACGTCGTGGCCGAGGCGCCTGAGCAACGCCGAGGCAGCCGCAGCGCGCGAGCCGGTACGACAGTACGCCACTTGCCGCTTGCCGCTCTCGACCTCCCCCACCCGAGCCAGCAGCCGAGTGTGAGCGATGCACTGAGCTCCCCGCAGGTGGCCGGCTTCGAATTCAGTCATCCGACGGACGTCGAGCAGCCGGGTTGCGGGCTTGCGAGCGAGTTCGATCGCACGTTCGAAATCGATCACATCGATCGTGCTCAGTGGCACGATGGAGGCGGCCTGCGCGAGGGTCTCCGGCGTCGCATAGCCGACGACATCGTCGAGCCCGATCCGAACCAGATCGCGCACTGCCTCGTCGAGGGCGTCGTCGATCACCAGATAGATCGGAACACCGACCTCGACATAGGAGCCGACGATGGTGTTGAATGTGCGGTCCATCGGCGCGTAGAAGGAGGACGGCAGGTGCCCGGTCATGAACGCCGACCGATCGACCCGGGTGTCCACCACAGCGATGTCGGTCCGGCCAGCGAGCGCTGCCAGCTCGGGCGCGGACAAGGCGACGGGGCGCGGCAGCTCGCCCAAGACTTTGGGCCCTTCCTTGTTGTCCTTCTTCATGCGCGCAAAGTAGAGCGGCGGCTCTGGCTGGCCTTCGAGGATCGCTTTGACAAATGTGTCTTCGCCGCCGTCAGCGGCACCGATCGCGACGTTGAACCGTCGCTCGTAGCCGACAGTGGTGCCGGGCACTGCGCCAAGCGCCTTGCCGCACGCGCTGCCGGCACCGTGCCCGGGCCAGACTTGCAGGTAGTCGGGAAGCTCGAGGAACTTCTGAACCGAGCCATATAAGGTTCGGGCCGAGGGCTCCATCATGCCGACGTGGCCGGCGGCAGATTCCAACAGATCCGGCCGACCGAGATCCGCCACGAACACAAAGTCGCCGGAGATGATCCCCATCGCTGTGTCCGCGCCGCCCCCCACATCGGTCACCATGAAAGCCAAGTGCTCCGGAGTATGCCCGGGGGTGTGGACGGCTTCGAGCTCAATTTTTCCGATACGGACGATGTCGCCATCCGTGAGCAGAGTCACATCGTAGGCTGGGTTGTCCGCCCATGCATACTTCCAATCGGCATCCCCCTCATCGGAGAGATACACCCGGGCGTCGAGCCGTTCCGCCAGCTCGCGCGAGCCCGACAAAAAGTCGGCGTGAATGTGGGTCTCCGTTGTCGCGACGATCTCGAGATCCTCTTCGGCCGCAATTGTTATGTAACGGTCAATGTCGCGCTCCGGATCGATGACGATGGCTTCGCCGGTCTGCTGGCAGCCGATCAAATACGCATATTGGGCGAGCTTGGGATCAAAGATCTGGCGGAAGAACATGGCTCGGCTCCTTCTCGGAGGTGCTGTGGTCGGTGCTGTAGCCGCAAGTGATCAGTGAGGTAAGCGCGGCTGAAGATGGGCATAAATCCAGGTACCGGCCAAGGCGCTGGCCAACACCACAAACATCACGGACACGCCGTTGCCGATCAGGGCGAAGATCGGACCGGGACAGGCGCCGGTCAACCCCCAGCCAAGGCCGAACAAGGTTCCCCCCACCGCCACACGGACTCCCGTCCCGAGATCTTTGGGGACGATCGAGATAGCCTCTCCACGGATCGTTTTGGCACCACTTCTCCGGATCATGAGCAGTGACAACGCGCCGACGGCGACGGCCGAGCCGATCACGCCATACATGTGGAAACCCTGGAACCGGAACATCTCTTGGATTCGAAACCAAGAAATGACCTCAGCCTTGGTGACCAGGATACCGAATAGGATTCCGACCAAAACATGCGCCCACCAGCTCAGGTTTTGGGTTGCATCGTCGCCGGATTTCAGCGGACCGACAGCCTGCTCTTCGTGGTCTCGTATCGACATGGGTGTTCTTCCTCCTACAAGATCAGGGGCAGCAAGAGATGGGTCGAGATCAGGCCACCAACGAAGAAGCCGACAACTGCGATCAGCGATGGGAGTTGGGCGTCCGCCAGGCCGAAGATGGCGTGTCCTGACGTACACCCGCCTGCATAGCGAGCTCCGAAGCCGATCAGGAAACCGCCACCGACCATCAGAAGGAGCCCAGGCGCGGTACCGAGACTCGACCAACTGAAGATCTCGCCAGGCACAAGCCCGGAGAGATTGTGCAGTCCGAGATCCGCGAGGTCGGTCTGGGTTGCCGACGAAATGGCGATCGGCTCCGGATTCGCCAACAGGACGCTTGCAACAACGCCTCCCAACAGAGTGCCGAGGGCCAAGCCGAGATTCCACTTGCCGGTCTTCTTCCAATCGTAGGCGAAGTAGCTGCTACGACCCGGGACCAGTGCGGCACAAATATGTTGGTAGCTCGAGGAAATGCCGAAGCTGCGGTTGTCGAGTAACAACAACAGCGGCACCATCAGCCCTATGAGCGGCCCGGCGATATACCAAGGCCACGGTTGCGACAGCAGATCTAGCATCCCATCGACTCCTTTCTACAAAACTTGCCTGCCGTGCAACGGTCCAGCGCGGCAGGCAACCCTATCCAGCAGCCCTCGAGATTGCCCTTGTGGGACAAGGCCTAGCCGAGCCACAAGATCTCCGAGCTCGCCGGGATCAAATTAGTCTTCATCATCCCGAGACCTGGTTGATGATCTCCGGCTGAGGGCCCAAGAGCGAAGTGACGCTCTATCGCTTGCCGAGAGTTCAGCGTCGCGATGTGCGGGCAAATAGAACCAGGGAGGCATCTCTCCCTCGACGATCTCTTCCCAGGATTCAGCCAAGAGCTCGATACGATGCTTGGTGTCGTAGCGATTCCAGGTCGAAAAATTGAGCTCTTCACGGCCTGCGCGAACATCGTGCGCGACCAGCCAAGAGACCGGCGCAACACGACTGTACCAGGGCCAGCGAGTCTCGTTCGAATGGCAGTCGTAACAGGCGCGGCGCAACACCGACCTGGCTGCCGGGGTCGCGGGAACGTCTTGCTCGACCGGCGGGTTCCTGGTCTCCGTTGGGAACAGCTGAATCAGCGCGAAAACCAAAAACACTGAGGCGAGCGCGCCAAGCTTACTTCGTGTTGGGATGCTCATGCCCCCTCCTATCACCCTGGCGGCGGCTCGAAATGGATGGCGACAATCTCGGTGATCGGGACATGATGGACTTCGCCTTCAACCTCGAATCGTACCGACGTCTTGTTGCCACCCACAAAACGCCCAACCATCGACTCCCCGTCTAGCATGTAGATCACGTCCGCTCCGGAGGCGTCGACAGGCGGCTCGACGACCACGTATACCCGGTCGTCTGGAAAGTAACGATAGTAGGTGCCGAAGTAAACGTAGTAGTCGAGACCGCCGACCACAATCGTGCGATGGCCTCTCGGCAACACGCTGATCCGCGCCCCGATCGGCCCGGCGATGATCGAGAACCCTGACGTGGCGTTACGATAGAAGACGCCAGCATGGAAGAAGTAGGGTTGTTGCCCAACAATCACCTTGACGTGGCCGGGGGGCAGCTGGTGCACGACCCGTGCGTGCTGACGCCCAGCCCCCCTGCGAGATTGGCGACCTGGATCAGCGAATGCCGATGGTAGGACCACCAGGGTTGCCCACATTGCCAACCATACGAAGCCGAGGGTCCGAGTCCAAGATCTGTGTCGCATAACGACCTCCTAAGTTCGAAGATGGAGTCCGAAAGGCGGGCCGGTTGCCCGGTCCACCGCGCTCGATCAGGATCGGTTCCGTCCGCGGCCTCGGCCGCGCCATTCTGGAAGTCCACCTTCGTCGCGCAAGGTCAACGTCTCGCTGCCGCGGTCGATTTGGCGAGCGATCAAAGCCTCATCCTCATCTGGCACCGGCGCACCGATGATCGAAATCTCGTCACCCTTGGCGAACTTGAAACCGCTGTCATCCAGGAAGTCCTTGGGCCCGACATGGATTTCGTAGGTCTTGTCGCCAGTCGCGAGCTGAAGATGGACGCCACGACAGGCTTTACGGCCGCCTCCACAATTCCCCTGGCAATCCTGCTCGGTAATCTCCTCGATTGTTCCGCTGATGGTTCGCTCAGCAGCTGGGTCGTAGTTGGACGAACCTGACTTACATTTCTGAGCCACCACGGGGGCGGCCAAAACAACGGTCAGAATTATCGAAGCGAAAAGCATCAAGTTGCGATGTGCAAACATGTTTTTTCTCCCTGAAACGGTCGCTCGAGCCCCCAGATCCTGCAGGCGATCGGAACACTCGACGACCGAAGTTGTTCCAGGCATCAGGAGCGCCTTGGGGGGCCCTGATGCCAGCCTTGAATGGTCGCTGACCGAGCGTCAACCCACCACACCCCAAGTGATAGACCGTTCCCCGCTCCGCTGCACGGTAGCCGACCCCGGCCATCCCATCGCACAAGGTGGCTCACTCACGCGACCCATAAAGGAGAAGAATCCCTAACAGTCCATATATTTGAGTTTTTCTCTGGCTTAATGAGCGCTACTTTGATATCGTTGCATAGAATCCAGTCACAGGTCGCTGCGAGGAGATACATGCCCTGCACCCACAGGCCACGGGGTTCCCGCTTGGTCAAGCGGTCAGCAGTTCGATCAGAAGCCTGCTATCGAGCGCTACTGGAGTGTGCAGCCGATGGGATCATTACCATTGACGCTGCCAGCATCATCGAATCGGTAAACCCCGCGGCCGAACGGATGTTCGGCTACCGTGGTGAGGAAGTTGTTGGACACAACGTCAAGATCCTCATGCCGCAGTCCTACCAGCAAGAGCATGACGGTTACCTCGCGCGTTACCAGGAGACCGGCGAGAACAAAACCATCGGCACCGGACGAGAGGTTGTTGGCCGCCGCCAGGATGGCTCGGTCTTTCCCCTCAATCTGAGGATCAGCGAAGTGTCTTCGGACGGCTCGAAGTTTTTTGTTGGGGTTCTTCGAGATATCACCGAGCGAAAAGAGGCCGAGGAAGCCCTGAGACACGAGCGCGACTTCGCCGAGAGCCTGATCGAAACCGCCCAAGTCATCGTCCTGGCACTTGATACCAAGGGCCGTATCGTTCGATACAACCGCTATATGGAAGAGATTTCTGGATACCGTCTGGACGAGGTCCGAAACATGCCTTGGGTTCCCACCTTTGTGCCCAAGCGCGATCAGGACCGGATCAGCGAAGTTTTCCAGCGAGTTCTGGCCGCCATCCCGACCGCTGCCATCACCAACCCAATCGTCACCCGAGACAACGATGAACGACTGATCGAGTGGCACAACACGCCTCTTCAGGATGCTACCGGCACGACAACCGGTGTTCTCGCGGTCGGCCAGGACATCACCGAGCGCACTGATCTCGAGAGCCAGCTTCGCCGAGCTCATAAGATGGACGCCATCGGACGGCTGGCAGGCTGCATAGCCCACGATTTCAATACCTTACTGGGTTCGATCTATGGCTACAGCGAGTTGGCACTCGACCAACTCCCCATAGGACACAACCTGCGTCGATCGATCGAGCAGATCCACCGCAGCGCGGAACGCGGCGCGGCCCTGACCCGCCAACTCTTGGCCTTCAGCCGACGCCAAGTGCTCCGACCCCGCCTGATCAGTCTCAACGCAGTTGTCGCCGACATGGGCGACCTGCTGCGCCGCCTGACGACCGAAGACATCGAACTGGTCTTCGATCTCGAACCAGCGCTCGGCCAGGCCCGAGTTGATGCCGGACAGTTTGAACAGGTGATCATGAACCTGGTTGTCAACGCCGCGGACGCGATGCCTCGCGGCGGTCGCCTGGTTATCGAGAGCGCCAACCGCAACATCGACGCTGGTCACCCCGACCGCGGCGCGGTGCTGGCTACGGGCCGCTACGTGATGGTTGCGGTCACCGATAATGGCTGTGGCATGGACGCCGAGACCCAGAGCCATGTCTTCGAGCCCTTTTACACCACCAAGGAAAAAGGCAAAGGCACCGGGCTTGGACTCTCCACGGTTTATGGCATCGTGCGGCAAAGCGGCGGCGGCGTCTCGATCATCAGCGAGCCCAGTCACGGGACGCGGGTCAAGATCTATTTGTTGCGCAGCGACGAGGCTGCCGAAAATATCTCCTGTCAACCGACCGAAGACGCTCCGGAGCAGGGAAACGAGACCATTCTCCTGGTTGAAGACGACGAAATGTTTCTGGAGCTCACGACCGAAGTCCTCGAGTCCCAAGGGTATGCCGTGCTCTCGGCCAGTTCACCGAGTCATGCCCTAGCGCTCAGCCAGGGCCATCCGGATCCGATCCATCTGCTGCTCACCGACATGATGATGCCGGAAATGACCGGCAGCGAGCTCGCCAAACGACTCGCTGTCGACCGTCCAGGACTTGCGGTGCTGATGATGTCGGGCTACAGCGACGAGGTGCTTGAAGAGCATGGAGCGACCACCATGGATCACGCTTTTATTCATAAACCTTTCACTACCCGGGATCTTGCGCGACTGGTTCGCGAAACCCTCGACGAGGCCACTTCTTGACGTCGCCTGGGGATCCGTCCCGGACCCAGGCGATGAAGCGGCCGGTTGCGTCGCAAGCGGCTTCATGATGTATTGAGAGCCATCCATGTCCTCCGAGACGCATAATCCTTCCAGCCCCTGGGACCATCCGGGATCGGCGGCGGTACTCGACGGCCTGAGTACAGTCTTCACGTCCCTCGGCCGTGCACTGATCTGCCTGGGGCCGGATTTCCGGGTAGTGCACGTGTCCGAAGGGCTCGACGAACTGGTCGGTGGCAAGGTGCCTCGAACCGTGCTCGGCCAACCCGCAGCGGAGATCCTCGGCGATCGGCTCTTTGGCGACCACGGCTTGCTACGCGAGGCGCTGCTGGCGGGCGAGTTGCAAGAAGGTTGGGGCGCCACGCTGCAGATCGGTGCCGACAACTCGCGCGATGTCTCGATCACCACTGCCCCGATCTCTTTCCACAGCTCGGTCTGTGATCCTCGAGTGGCCTACCTGATTGTCCTCCGGCCCCATAAAGACGAGGAGTCAGCCACCCCGCTGGGACCTACCGTGTTCTGCCGCATGATCGCCCGAGCCGCTAGCATGCTGCGGATCTTCAGCCTCATCAAACACCTTCGGGAGAGTGACGCCACCGTGCTCGTGACCGGCGAAAGTGGCACTGGCAAGGAGCTGGTTGCGCGGGCCATACATGACCATTCGCCACGCTCCGCCGGCCCCTTCGTGGCCGTCAACTGCGGTGCTCTGCCCGGCGAGCTTCTGGAATCCGAACTCTTCGGCCACGTCCGCGGCGCCTTCACCGGCGCAGTGCGAGACCGAGTCGGCCGCTTCGAGCTGGCCGCTGGTGGCACGCTTTTTCTCGACGAAGCGGGGGATCTTCCTCTCCATCTGCAGGTCAAGCTGTTGCGCGTGCTGCAGGAGCGTACCTTCGAACGGGTCGGCGAAAGCCGAACCCGCCAAAGCAACGCCCGGATCATCGCCGCTACCCACCTCGACCTGCGACGTGCCATCATTGAGGGCACCTTCCGCGACGACCTCTACTACCGCCTGCGTGTCGTGCCGATCGAGATCCCCCCGTTACGCCGTCGGCGGGAGGACATCGAGCCCATCGCCGAACACCTGCTGGAGAAGGTCACCACCCGCCTCGGGCGATCCGTTCGCCTCGCTCCGGATGTGATTCCGGCGTTCCTGCGCTACGACTGGCCAGGCAATGTCCGCGAACTCGAAAATGCCCTCGAGTTTGCGGTGGCGGTCTGCAGCGGCCAGACCATTCACTACCGACACCTACCGCCGGAAGTGATTGGCCAGACGACCGACCCCACGTCGCGCACCACCCAGGCTCGCGACACAGTGGAGCCGCTGCCTGAGCCTATTGACGAGAAGGGGTCTTTGCTCCAAGCCCTAGACGCCCACCACTGGCGCCGCGACGAAACCGCCCAGGCTCTCGGTATCAGTCGCACGACCCTATGGCGCAAAATGCGCGAGGTTGGTTTGATCGACTGAAGCGCACGCTCCACCCGCAGGCCTGAAGCGGCACGGTCACCCTTGCCATCCTGAAACGACACGTTTCATTTGCAACACCGTGTTGCAACATCGCGTGACTTCCAAGTCGGATGATTGCTGCCTAGAATCTCGAACTGTCGGCCGCAGACCGGCCTCCGCAGGGGTTGAACACCGGTTCGCAACCTTGCCGATTCACCGGTGGCACGCAATCTGCTCTTCTAGTCCTTCGAAAGGAGGACTCCGATGCGGAATGCTGTTGCTGTTCTCGGTTTGCTGCAGGCGCTGTTCGTGTCCACACCGGGTCTGGCTCAGGTCATGCAGCCGCCTCTGCTCACCCTGGAGCAAGCAATTACCCTGGCGGAGACGCACAACCGCCGCCTCGAGGCCGCCGACGCACGGCTCGACGTCGCCGAGGCCGGCATCGGCGAGGCTCGATCCCAACGCCGGCCCCGCATCAACCTGCTGAGCAGCTTGCAACGGTCCAACCACCCGGTCATGGTGTTCAGCAACCTGCTGAGCCAAGCGAGCTTCCAGGCCGAGAACTTCGACCTAGAGACTCTCAATCACCCCGATCCCCTCAGCAACTGGCAGACGGCGCTGGCGCTCGAGGTGCCTCTATGGAGCGGCGGTCGTCTCATCGGTGGTCTCGAGTCGGCCCGGAGCAATCGCGATGCCACCGTCGCTGAGCGTGAGCGAGCTCGCCAGCAAGTGGTCCGCGAGGTGACTCATGCCTTTGCCACGGCGGTCCTGGCTGGCCATCAGCTCGAAGTGGCCCAAGACGCCCTCCAGTCGGCCGCAGCGCATGTCGCACTCACCCGCGACCTGTGGCAGGGAGGACTAGCGGTGGAGTCCGACGTACTGCGGGCGCAAGTGCGCGAAAGCGAGGTCCGTGAACTGTTGATCCGCGCTGAGAGCGGCGTTGACTTGTCCCACGCCGCCTTGAATCTCGTGCTGGGACGCGACCTGGCGACCGCTTTTACCCTGCCCGAGAAGCTCGCGCAGCAAGGTCAGGCCAGCCGCCCTGAAATTGCGACGTTGACCGACCGAATCCACAGCGCTCACCAGCGCCGGCCCGACCTGCAAGCAGCCGAGCAGCGTTCAGCCGCCGCCGAAGCCTTGATCAAGGTGGCGCGGGCGGGAAAACGGCCGCAGGTTGGCCTGCAGGCCAACTATGAAAGTAATGCTGACAGTTTCTTCGGTCGTGATGGCGACCATTGGTCGGTCGGAGTCGGCTTCAGCCTGCCACTATTCGACGGCTCAGGCACCCGGGCACGGGTGGCGGGCGCCCGTGCCCGCGCTCATGAAGCCGACGTTCAGGTCGAAATGTTGCGGCAAGAGGTTGGCCTCGAAATCCGGCGCGCAGAGCTGGAGTTACGCGCCGCACACCAGCGACTGGAACAAGCCGCAACCGGCGCCGCCCTGGCACGACGCAGCCTCATGATGGTCGAGGATCGCTACAAGGAAGGCCTCACGACCCTGCCTGAGCTCCTCGACACCGAAACCGCCCTCACCGAATCCCGGCTACGCGAAGTGGCGGCACAACGCGACGTCTTGATCGCTCGCGTCGACCTCGAGCTGGCGACCGGCGAACTTTGACGGCAGGAGATCACCATGTCTATGCAATACCACGCGATGCACTACAGGGCGTCGTTCCAACTCGCGGCGATCGCGCTCCTGCTCATCACCGCTTGTGGCAAACAGCCCGCCACCCCAGCAGAGTCGACCCTCGAACCAGTCCTCGTTGAGGTACGGACTGCGGCCTTCGAAACGGTCCCGCGCTCGACCCGAGCCAGCGGCACGGTCGTGCCTTGGCGGCGGGTCTCCCCGGGGACCAAGATCCTCGGCCGAGTTGCACAAGTGACGGTACGAGCAGGCGATCGGGTCGAGCGCGGGGCATTGTTGGCGCGCCTCGAAGGTCGCGATCTGAAAGCCGCGGTGGACCAAGCCGAGGCTGCGGTAAGGGTCGCCGAGGCGACGCTGGACAATGCCCGATCCCAACATGCCCGCATGATCGGCCTGCACGACCGCGGCTCGGTGACCGACAAGCGGTTCGAGGACGCAACCGCCGCCTTCGAAATCGCCGAGGCGGCCCGGGCGCAGGCACTTGCACACTTGGCGGCTGCTCGAGTGACCCTGAGTTATGCCAACATCCGCAGTCCCTTGTCCGGTTGGGTAGTTGCTCGTCAAGTCGAGGTCGGAGACATGGCGACGCCGGGGGCATCGCTCTTCACCCTGGAAGACTTGTCCCAGGTCAAAGTACTGGTGCAGGTGCCCGAGGCCGAAGTAGAGGGTCTGGTGGAAGGTACCGTGGCCAGTGTCGAGATCCTTGACCGAAAAGTCGCCGCCACCGTCAATCGAGTGGTGCCAGCCGGCGACCCGGCGACCCGTACGTTCTCGGTAAAGCTCATCCTCGACAACCCGGACGGCGCTTTCAAATCCGGCATGTTCGCCCGCGTCCGCTTCGCCCGTGACGAACGCCAAGCGCTGCGCGTCGAGGCATCGGCGCTGGTCACCCGTGGACAGCTAGAAGGATTGTTCGTGGCCAATCAAGACGGTCGCGTCCGTCTGCGCTGGGTCAAGACGGGCCAGACCTTGGATGGTCGCACCGAGATCCTCTCTGGCTTCGAGGCCGGCGAGCGCTATTTGCCGACTCCGCCGCCAGGGTTGGTCGATGGCGCTGCCTACCGGGAGTCGGGCCGATGACCACCACCGACACGCCGCTGGGCCCGGCCGGTCGCATCGGCCGCTTCTTCATCAACTCCAAGCTCACGCCGCTGCTGGTGATCGCTGCCCTAGGCCTAGGTCTAATCGCCGTCCAGCTTACGCCACGGGAAGAGGAGCCACAGATTATCGTTCCGATCGTCGATCTCTTCGTCGGTCTGCCAGGAGCCAGTCCGACCGAGGTCGAGAGCCGTGTCACCCGCCCCCTCGAGAAGCGAATGTGGGAGATTCCGGGCGTCGAGTACGTCTACTCGACCTCGACCCCTGGCGTCGCGATGGTAACGGTGCGTTTTCTGGTCGGAGAGGATCAAGAATGGAGTCTGGTCAAAGTCTACGATCAGCTAGCCTCCGGCTTGGACGAGATGCCCGCAGGCGCGACCCCACCCTTAGTCAAGCCACGCAGCATCGACGATGTTCCGGTGCTTGCGCTGACCCTCTACTTGGCCACCCGGTCCACCGACTACTCGGCCACCCGGTCCACCGACGCGGCGACTGACGGCACCACCCCCAACCGCTACGGCACCTACCAGCTGCGACGCCTCGCGGCCGAGCTGGCAGGCGAGCTCGCCGCCCTCGACAAGGTTGGCGCGGTGAGAATCATCGGCGGCGAGCGTCGGCAGGTGCGCGTCTTCTTGGACGCCGAGCGGCTAGCGGCCTCCCGCCTCGACCCGGCGGCGATTGCCACCGCCCTCAACAGTCAGAACTCCACGATGCCGGCGGGCAGCTTCGAACAGCGCAACCGCGAGGTGTTGGTGGAGACCGGCTCCTTTCTGCGCGATGCTCGTGAGGTTGCCGACCTGGTGGTTGGAGTGAGCAGTGGGCGACCCGTCTACCTGCGCGATGTCGCACAGGTGGTTGACGGGGCGGAGCCAGCGACCAACCACGTCTTTTTCCGTCATGGCGCCAGCAGCACCGATACCGCGGAAGCGAGGGTTGGGGCCCCGGCGATGAGCCCCGCGGTCACCGTGTCGGTCACTAAACGTCCGGGGGCGGACGCCCACCGCGTCGTCGCGGACGCCCTGGCCAGGGTCGAGAGCCTGCGCGGTCGACTCCTACCCCCCGAGATCGAGGTCGCGGTGACTCGCGACTACGGTGCCACCGCCAAAGAGAAGGCTGACGAGTTGCTGCTCCATCTCCTTGTAGCCATCCTCTCGGTTTCGGTACTCATTGGTTTTGCTCTCGGATGGCGCGGCGCTCTGGTGGTCTTCATCTCGGTACCGGTGTCCTTCGCTCTGACCCTCTTTGTCTACTACCTCTTCGGCTACACCCTCAATCGGGTGACCCTATTTGCGCTCATCTTCGTCACCGGGATCGTGGTCGACGACTCGATCATTGTGGTCGAGAACATCGTGCGCCACCTCGCACAACGCAAGCAGCCGCCGCTACAGGCAGCGATTGCGGCGGTGAACGAAGTTGGCAACCCCACCATTCTCGCCACCTTGACAGTGATCGCCGCGGTGCTGCCGATGGCCTTCGTGCGCGGGCTGATGGGCCCCTACATGCTGCCGATGCCAGTCGGCGCGGCACTAGCGATGACCTTCTCGCTGTTCGTGGCATTAATCGCCGCACCCTGGTTCGGCTACCGACTACTGCGCAGCCACCCCAGTGGACACCACGAGAGCGAAGACAGTGACGATCCCGAGGCCGGTCGCCTCTACCGTCTCTACCGCTGGACGCTCGTTCCCCTGTTGATCCACCCGCGCCGTCGGTGGGGCTTTCTGATGGCGATCTTCGCCCTGCTCATTGGTGCCATCGCGCTGCTGCCGGCAGGCCTGGTGAGCGTCAAGATGCTGCCCTTCGACAACAAGAGCGAGATTCAGGTAGTTATCGACATGCCCGAAGGCACCACCCTCGAGTCGACCTCGCGGGTGGCGCGGGAGATCGCCGACTACCTGGCGGAGATGCCAGTCGTCACCGATATCCAACTGTACGCTGGCACCGCCGCACCGATCAACTTCAATGGCCTGGTGCGTCACTACGACCTGCGCGCCGGCTCCCACGTCGCCGACCTGCAAGTCAACCTGCGGCACAAGGACGATCGTGACGAGCAAAGCCACGCTATCGCCACCCGCATCCGCCCAGGAGTGCAGTTGATCGCGGCGCGCCACGGCGCCGCCGTCAAGGTGGTGGAAGTGCCGCCAGGGCCGCCAGTTCTCTCGACGCTCGTCGCCGAAGTTTACGGCCCAAACGAAGAAGCCCGCATCGCCCTCGCTCGGCAGATCCGGGACATCTTCACCACCACGGACGGGGTGGTGGACGTCGACTGGCTGGTCGAGGCGCCGCAGCCTAAGCTCGTCTTCACCGTCGACCGCGAGAAGGCGGCGTTGCATGGTATCCCCGCGGTCCACGTGGCACGCACCCTGCGCCTGGCCACGGGCGGTGAGAACGCGGGCGTACTGCATGCCTCCGACGAAGTGGAGCCGGTGGCCATCCGCCTCGAGCTGCCGCGGGTGATGCGGTCCTCAGTCGCCGACCTCTCGGCGTTGCGCCTGGCATCAATGGCCGGTGCCCTGGTGCCGTTGTCGGAGCTCGTCCAGGTGGAAGAAACAACCCGCGAAGCGAGTCGTTTTCGCAAGAACCTCAAACCGGTGGTCTACGTCACCGCCGACGTTGCCACAACCAGCGAGGGCGGCGATGTTTCCGGCGGACGTGAAAGCCCGGTCTACGCCATTCAGGATATGGCTGAACGCATTGCCGAACTCGAGGTGCCTGGCGGCGGCACGGTGGAACAATTCTACCGTGACGAGCCTTGGTCAACGGAGCGCCCGGCGATGAAATGGGATGGCGAGTGGCACATCACCTACGAGGTTTTTCGCGATCTCGGCGCCGCCTTCGGGGTCGTGCTGATCCTCATCTACCTCTTGATCGTCGGCTGGTTCGGCTCCTTCAAGGTACCGCTCACCATGATGACTGCCATCCCTCTCGGCCTGGTCGGCGTGCTGCCCGGCCACTGGCTATTCGGCGCCTTCTTCACCGCCACCTCGATGATCGGCTTCATCGCCCTGGCCGGCATCATGGTCCGCAACTCGGTGTTGTTGATCGACTTCGTCAACCTCTCCCTCGAGCGCGGCAGAACCCTCGGCGAAGCGGTTGTCGAAGCCGGGGCCGTGCGCTTCCGGCCGATCCTGCTGACTGCCGGCACCGTTGTCATCGGCGCTGTCGTCATCCTCTTCGATCCGATCTTCCAGGGCCTCGCCATCGCCCTGATGAGTGGCGCCTTCGCCTCTACCGCCCTCACCCTTGTGGTTGTGCCCCTGGTCCATTTCATGGCTGAGAAGCGGCATCACCCACAGCCACTACCCGCTGCCTGGACCGATAAGCCCAAAGCAGCCCAAAACGACACCTGATCGCCACTGAAACCTCCTGTTCCAACCTGGAACGTGATGTTTCAACGGGGTGTTCCAAGCACTTGGCAATGCACGTCTAAACATTGAAAAACAAGTAGCTTCCACCTGGCACGCACCTTGCTATCTAGTCTGTTAAAAGGAGGAAACGGACATGAAGAACATCGTCATACTTGGAGCTGGGACCGCCGGCACGATGGTGGCGAATCATCTGCGGGGCAAGCTCCCCTCAGGTTGGGCGCTGAAGATCGTGGACCCGGATCCCCTCCACCTCTATCAACCCGGCCTACTCTTCCTGCCCTTCGGGGACGAAAAGCAAGAGCGACTGCTGCGCCCCCGTGGCCACACTCTGCGGAGTGGCGTCGAGTGGAGCCAGCAAGCAGTCGAGACCGTTGATGTCGAGGCTCGCCAAGTGGTGCTCGAAGACAGTGAACGCTTGAGCTACGACATCCTGGTCTTGGCCAGCGGTTCACAAATCCGCCCCGAGGAAACCGAGGGACTGCTCGGTGACCATTGGCACAACTCCGCCCACGACTTCTACACCCTGGACGGAGCGAACGCGCTGCGGCGGGCGCTGGCGGACTTCGACGACGGCCGCTTGGTGGTCAACGTTGTCGAGATGCCAATCAAGTGCCCGGTGGCGCCGCTCGAGTTTCTCTTCCTGGCCGACGACTACTTCACCCGCCGCGGCATCCGTGACCGCGTCGAGCTGGTCTACGCCACCCCGTTGGACGGCGCCTTCACCAAGCCGGTCGCCTCCGCCGCACTGGGTTATCTGCTAGAACAGAAGGGTATTCAGGTCGAGAGCGAGTTCAACACCGGCGAGGTCGACGGTGAAGCGCGGCTGCTGCGCTCCTGGGACGAACGCGAGGTGCCCTACGACCTTTTGGTGTCGATCCCCACCCACGGTGGAGCACCTTTCATCGCCGCCTCCGGCCTCGGCAACGAGCTCGACTTTGTGCCCACCGAGCACCACAGCTTATTGGCCAAGGCACACGATCGGATCTTTGTCCTCGGCGACGCGACCGATCTGCCGAGCTCCAAGGCGGGCTCCGTGGCCCACTTTCAGAGCGGGGTCGTAGCCAACAACGTGCTGCGGACGATCGCCGGCAAGAGCCTAGTGGAAGGGTTTGACGGCCATTCCAATTGCTTCATCGAGAGTGGTGGCGGCAAGGCCCTGTTGATCGACTTCAACTACGACGTCGAACCGCTGCCCGGCCACTACCCGGTTCCCGGGCTCGGCCCGTTCAACTTGCTGGCCGAGAGTCGAGTGAACCATTGGGGCAAGCTCGCTTTCCGCTGGATTTACTGGAACGCGCTCTTACCCGCCTTGCCATTGCCGCTGCCGAGTCGGATGTCGATGGCCGGCAAACGTCGGCCGCCGGAATCGGTCGCCGCCTGAAGTTTGAAACTCTCTGAAACACCCAAACCCATACGACACGAGGAGGTGTGACATGACCGCATTGGAAGCTGCCGGAAAAACCATCGAGCTCAATGGCGAAGGATTCCTTCTAGATGGTGATCAGTGGACTCCGGAACTCGCCGAAGCCCTCGCAGAGTCAGCAGGCATGGGTCCTCTGAGCGACAAGCACTGGCAGGTGATCACATTCTGCCGTGAGGACGCTGCCCGCGAAGGGCAGTCACCGGGCTTACGCCGGATCTCCAAGCTCTCGGGGGTCTCCATGAAAGAGCTCTACAAGTTGTTCCCCAAGGGTCCGGGCAAACTGGCGGCCAGAGTCGCCGGCCTACCCAAGCCACAGGCCTGCATCTGAGTCCCGATTAGCTGTGTCCTGGACGATTCGAATCAAAAGGAGTTCATCATGAACACTGCCACTCTCACTTCCCCGACCGCCGATGTCACAGTGGCACCAGCCGTGCCCAAGCCCGAGCCCATCGCTAAGATCGCGATTATCTGCTCCAAGGGTACCCTTGACATGGCATACCCCGGTCTAATCCTGGCCAACGCTGCCCGTATGTCGGGCATCGACGCAACACTCTTCTTCACCTTCTGGGGTCTCGACATCATCTCCGAAGAGACGGTCGACAAACTCCATGTGCCAACCGTAGGCAACCCTTCGATGCACATTCCGACGCTGGTCGGCGGCTTGCCAGGCATGGAATCCCTGGCCACCACCATGATGAAGAAGCAGATGGAGAAACTGGACATCCCGGATGTCCGCGAGTTGGTCGAGATTCTCGATGATTCCGGCGCTGAGCTTTATGCCTGCCGCATGGCGATGGACATGTTCAAGCGCACCGAGGACGACCTGCTACCGCAGGTCAAAGACATCATCTCGGCGATGGATTTCTACGACAAAGCCGCTGGCGCCCAGATCCTGTTTATCTGAGTTAACAGCGCACCAGCCGTCGGCGTCGTGCCGACGGCCTCCCGATCTGTCTATTGAGTCCGCGAAAGGGGAGCCACCATGAAGGCCCAGATGTTCACTCGGCTCGCGATGACGGCAGCACTCTGCACACTCCTCGCGTCTTCGGCTCTAGAAGCCACCAACGGCATGTATCTCACCGGCTACGGACCCGAAACCGTAGGTCGCGGTGGCGCCAACATCGCGATCTCCGACCGAGTCCTGGCCCTCAACTTCAACCCGGCGGGCATCGGCCAGTTGCAGGGCAACCACCTGAGCTACAGCCTGTCGCTCCTGGCTCCAGGGCTCGACGACGAGAACCTGGTCAATCCGTCGAATGACGCCGAAGATGGTTATTTCCCGCTGCCGGCAGTCGCCTACGTGCGCTCCGGTAACGAGACACCGTGGGCCTGGGGCGTGGGTTTCCTCGCCCAGGGTGGCATGGGGGCTCGCTTCAAGCAATTCAATACCTTCTTCGGCACCCGTGACGAGACTTTCTCCGAGGTGCGGTTCATGACCCTGTCGCCGACCGT
>JAJCXO010000113.1 GCA_029263395.1 Acidobacteriota bacterium
GATGTTGAGGCTAGGTCCGGACGTATCCTTGAAGGGGTCACCAACGGTATCGCCAACCACGGCAGCCTTGTGAGCTTCCGAGCCTTTGCCACCATGGTTGCCCTCTTCGATGTACTTCTTGGCATTGTCCCAAGCTCCACCAGCGTTGGCTTGGAAGATTGCCATCATGACACCCGAGGAAGTGACGCCAGCTAACACGCCGCCGAGGGCCGCAACGTCATAAAAACCGACCGCAACCGGCACCACTACAGCCATCAAACCAGGCGCGACCATCTGGCGAAGCGCGCCACGGGTCGCGATATCGACACAAGTAGCGTGGTCCGCCTCGGCCTTGCCCTCCATCAAACCTGGGATCGTTCTGAACTGTCGCCGGACTTCTTCGATCATCTCTGAAGCAGCGAGGCCAACAGCTTTCATCGCCATCGACGAGAACAAGAAAGGCAACATCGCGCCGATGAAAAGCCCACCCATCACGGTCGGTTTGGACACGTCGATCTCCTCGAGACCGACGATGGTGCGGAATGCCGCAAACAGAGCCAACGCAGTGAGTGCAGCCGAACCGATAGCAAAACCTTTACCAATCGCAGCCGTCGTATTGCCAACCGCGTCGAGTCGATCGGTTCGTTCACGAACATCAGAACCCAAGTGGGCCATCTCGGCGATACCGCCAGCATTGTCTGCAACCGGCCCATAAGCATCAACGGCAAGTTGGATACCGGTGGTCGAGAGCATGCCAAGGGCAGCGATCGCAATGCCATAAAGACCAGCCTGTTCGTAGGCCACCACCATCGCCACCACCAGCACGATAACCGGCATCGCAGTCGAGCGCATGCCCAATGCAAGGCCTGAGATGATGTTGGTGGCGGAACCGGTGAGACTTTCCCGTGCAATTCCTTGCGCTGGCGAGCGTGCTTCTGACGTGTAGTACTCGGTGATCAGGCCGATCAACACACCCGCTACCAGTCCCGCCAACGTGGCCCAGAAAATGCCCATCGCGCCAAAGCTGCCACCTTCCGGCAGCTCATAGGTGCCAGGCACCAAGGAACGGGTCACGAAGAATGTTGCGATCAACATGACCACTGAAGACGACAGCGTGCCAGCGTGGAGCGCATGGCTGGGATTGCCACCCTCCTTGGTCCGCACCAAGAAGGTACCGGCCAGCGACACTATGATGCCTAGTCCGGCCAGGACCATCGGCAACAACACCAAAGCCGGCGTTCCTGCAGTTTCGCCCGTCAACTGAGTGGCGGCGGCGCCAAGAACCAGCGAGCCGATGATCGCACCGACATAAGACTCGAAAAGATCTGCGCCCATACCGGCGACATCACCGACGTTGTCGCCAACGTTGTCAGCGATGACCGCTGGGTTGCGAGGGTCGTCTTCGGGACTGCCGGCTTCAACTTTACCAACCAGATCGGCGCCGACGTCCGCAGCCTTGGTGAAGATGCCCCCACCGACGCGGGCGAACAAGGCGATTGAACTGGCGCCGAAGGAGAAGCCGGTAAGTACGTTGATGACCCGCGTGTAGTCGGTCACACCGCCTTCCGTAAACATGTTGGCATAAATCAGATACAAGACCGAAAGGCCCAGCACACCCAAACCGACCACACAGAACCCCATCACAGCGCCGCCAGAAAATGCGACGTTCAGGGCCTTGTTGAGACTGGTGCGTGCGGCGGCGGCGGTCCGCACATTGGCGGCGGTGGCGACACGCATGCCGAAGAAACCGGCAGCCCCCGAGCACAAGGCGCCGACCAGCACCGAGACGCCGATCAGCACCGAATTATTCGCTTGGCCAACATTGGCAAACGCCAACAAGCCGGCGACCACCACCACGAACACTGCCAACATGCTGTATTCGCGACGCAGAAAGGCCATTGCGCCGGAGCGGATGTGACCGGCAATCGTAATCATTCGTTCGTTGCCAGCATCCTGTTTGCCGATCCAGCTGCTCCGGACCGCGGCAAAAACGAGCGCCAGGACGCCGCAAAAGGGAACAATGTAAAGAAGCGTTTGACTGTCCACGTTTTCCTTCTCCTCCTCGAGGAACAGTCTCCTCGGTTTGTGATCTCTGTTGGATAAGACGAAACAAAATCTAAACTGCCGCCCGGTTTCAGCTCAACTCGGTAATGGGCCGTTGAAGCGCTGCATTGCTGCCTCGACACCATCCGAAGCCCATGCCTCGCAAGCATCTGCGGCGCGAAGGATCATCGCCTCCGCACGCTCACTTTCGCGGTCATGAAACGGCTCCAGCACGAATTCGACCAGCTGATCCCCTGCTGGTGGCCCTGCCTCACCACCCACACCGAGACGCAGCCGGGGCACCTGATCGGTCCCTAGATTTTCCAAAATCGACTCGAGCCCGCGATGCCCAGCGGGAGAACCACCACGACGGAGTCGCAAGGTCCCCAACGCCAGATGGACTTCATCGTAGACGACAAGCACTGCCTGTGATGGGATGCCTCGCCTCTCCTGCAGACACCTTGCGGCATATCCGCTGCGATTCATGAAGGTCTGTGGAGCAACCAAGAGCAGCTCACCGTCTTCAGCGACCAGTGAGTTGCACTCCTGCTGGTCGAGTTGCAAGCGACGGCGCTGGGCCAGCTCTTCGACCACACGAAATCCCACGTTGTGTCGCGTCGCAACATAACGTTCGCCGGGATTCCCCAAGCCGAGGATGACCCGTCCCGATGAAGCTAGTTCTTCACCATCAACCAGCCCAGAACTCGTGTCGGACATCGTGCATAAAAACGGCGGGATGGTTCGATGCCACGCCCGAAACTATTCGAGCATGGCGGGAGACGTACGAATCCATCCCCGACGTCTTGTCTACTCCTCGCCTTCAGCCTTGCCGCGTTGAATCACTTCGGGCTCGTCTGTAGCGGCCTCGATCAATTCGCCATCCTCACCCTCGGCTTCCTCTTCGGCTTGCTGGCGTTGCACGATCGAAACGATGACTCTTTCATGATCGAGCAACTCGACATCCTCGGGCAATTCGAGATCCTTGGCCTCGACATGTTGCCCAACGTGGAGGCTGGTGACGTCGAGATTGATGTGCTCTGGAATCTTGTTCGGCAGGCACTCTACTTCGATCTCGCGGGTGACGAAATCGAGCATTCCCCCATCGGTCTTGACACCTTCGGGGACACCGAGGATTTCGACCGGCACAACGACGCGGACCTTCTGGTCGAGGTCGATACGTTGGAAATCGATGTGGATCTTCTGACCCGTGATCGAATCGGTTTGCAACTCTCGGATCATCGCGTGCCGTTTCTGATCCGTACCGTGAAGCTGAAGCAAAAAGATCGTATTTTCACCACTGCCGGAACGCAGGATTTCATCGACCTTACGTTCATTCACTCGAATCGGGGCAGCATCCATCTTGCCACCATAGACCACCGCCGGTACTTGACCCGTGGTGCGCAGACGGCGATTGGCATTCTTGCCCATCTCCTCACGATTGTGTACTTCTAGAACTAATTCGCTCATTGTCTACCTCATGGCTATTGAAGCTGTGGCCAGCGGACTCACACGAAAAGCGAGCTGACCGAGCTGTTCTGGTGAATTCGGCGGATCGCCTCGCCAAGCAGGGGTGCAATAGGCAGGGGACGCAGTTTTGAGCACCGCTCGAGCTTGTCTTCGAGCGGCGTGGTGTCGGTCACCAGGATTTGCTCGACCGGGCAATTCTCGATCCGCTCCAAAGCTGGGCCTGAAAGAACACCGTGGACTCCTGCGGCCAGGACCCGTTTGGCCCCTTGTTCGACCAGAGAGTTCACAGTGTGAGTCAGCGTTCCGGCGGTGTCGATGATGTCGTCGAGAATCAGAACCGCCTTGTCGACGACATCACCGATGACATGCATGACTGCCGCCTCGTTGGGGCCGACACGACGCTTGTCGACAATCGCCAGTCCGGCGTTCAACCGCTTCGCGATCGCCCTAGCCCGCTCTACCCCACCGGCATCCGGCGACACAATCACCAAATCAGGGATGTTCAACTCTCGGATTGCTTCCAGAACCACCGGTGCAGCAAATAGATGGTCCACAGGTATGTTGAAGAAACCCTGGATCTGCGGTGCATGGAGGTCCATGGTCAAAATTCGATCCGCTCCGGCCTGCATGATCAAATCAGCGACCAACTTGGCGGTGATCGGCACTCGGGGTGCATCCTTTTTGTCCTGCCGCGCATATCCATAATACGGCAGCACTGCGGTGACCCGGGTAGCTGACGAACGCTTGATCGCATCGAGCATGATCAACAACTCGACGAGATTGGTATTGACTGGCGAGCAAGTCGGCTGGATGACAAACGTGTCCGCGCCGCGGACATTTTCTTGCAACTGGCAAAAGATTTCGCCGTCGGAAAAGTTGTAACAGTCCACCTTGCCCAAGGGCACTCCCAGATACAGGGAAATACCTTCAGACAGGCCGGGATGTGCCCGACCCCCGAAAATCATCAATTCACCGTACATCGTCTCAGATTACTGTGCTGTAGGTTGGCGTGCTGCGGAATGCAAAACTGTGCGGGACCGTTTGGCGGGTATCAACCGAAGCCGCGTGCGTCGCATGGAAGGATACCTGGTCGACTAACATTCGCGTTGGCTCATGCCGGTCAAGCGTCGAGCAAAACCGCCAGAGGCAATCCCCAGGCGACGGACACACTTGTTCCTCGGGACGCTTATCTTCCGATCAAACGCCGCCAGAGTCAAGCGGAGAATAGAGTCAAGCGGAGAATCCCCGACAAAGGGTTTGTCGAAAATCTGGCCAACTACGAAGCGAACCTCTGACTTCAGGACACCGACCAGAACGAGTCGCGCAGATGCATCTCCTGCACTTCCTCTAGAGTCTTCTCTCCTGGTGTAGAGTGCTCCCTGGCCGGTATCACGATGTCCGACACCCCATCCTTGGTCACCGCGATACTGGGCGTATCGTGATGCTCGTCCATTCGATCGGGACGACGCGGTGTCGGATCATCAACCACTTCACGGTACTCGGAGAGGACTCGCTCCTCCAGCATACGGCGAGTTTTGTTGTTGAGTGGATGAGCGACATCCTTGAACTCACCATTCTTCTTGCGGCGGCTGGGCATGCTGAGAAAGAGACCGTCTCGCCCCTGAATGACCTTGATGTCGTTGACCATGAAGGCATGGTCGAAAACGACCGAGACAAAAGCTTTTAATTTGTCCTCGTGAACCGGAAATATTTTGACTTGCGTGATGTTCATTCGAGCTGTCTCCAGCATTGCCGTCCCAAGAAATACCAAGATGCGGTGAGGCTGCCTGGCCTCTCTAACGAAACATCTGCTGTGCTCGAGCACTGAGTCCGCTCCCGCCAGGAACAAGAACACAGCGAGAATGAAGCGCGAAAGTCTTCACTCCAAGCAAAGTTCACTATAATCGTAGAGGCCTCAAGCAATGGTGTCAAATGCGTCGAGACCGATGGTTCTTTTTTCTAGCCCTAGCACTCAGTGTGCGTCTCGTGTTTCTATTTTTTGTCGCCCATCCGGAGGCGAGGACTGGCTCTTTCGAGCTTCGCACCGACACCGACGAAGCTGACTACCATGGCCTCGCAGCAAGCCTCGCCGAGCGCGGAGAGTATCAGCTTAGCCAGGATCATCCGCCGACCGCAATTCGGCCGCCAGGAACCGTCTTGCCAATTGCACTGCTCTACCGGCTGTTTGGCAGTTGGCCGGTGCTCGGTGTGGCCTACATCCTCTGCTGCTCCTTGTTGATTGTAGTGTTGATCGGCGCGTTGGCGCGGCAAGTTGACGGCACTCCTAGTGTCACGGCAATTTCGATGGCAACTGCTGCCCTGATGCCGACCCTGATATTTACCGCGACCGGGATCTGGTCAGACACTCCGGCCTTGCTGTTCACGCTGTTGGCGCTCTACCTCCTTCTTCGTGGGTCCGACCGGCCAGTCTTTCTCATTCTGGCTGGCGGCAGTCTCGGCCTGGCGTATCTCAACCGCCCTTCGGTGTTACTTCTGATCGCGCTGGTTGGCCTCCTCTTGGTGATCGAAGCGGCGCCTAGTCGCAAACTGCGCCCGGTCGCACTTTTCGGGTTGCTTGCGGTCCTTCCGATTGTTCTCTGGGGCTCCTGGAACGCCTCGACCTTGGGTCGCTTCTTCATCGGCAATACCCAATCCACAGTGACGCTGTGGCAAGCCAACAATGAGGTAACCGCTGGTATCCGAGCACCGGCAATCGCTACAGCCAACGGCGTTGACCTGATCGCAGAAGCTAGGGCCGGGCATTACCGAGGCTCGTGGATTCCGCTGTCTTACATCGTTGGTGGAAATCCGTGGACTGACCGGACACTGCCAGAACTGGAAGCTGAAGTCTGGCTCCGTGACCAAGTGCGGAGCTTCGTTCGAGAGCACCCACTCGCCTACTTGCGCCTCCTCGGCTATAAGGCTCAAAGGATTCTGACCGCCGAGCCCACGGCCCCCTCCGTGCTTGCTGAAAGTACGAACAAACGTCGATTGAAACGCCTCGCAACATTCGGCGAGCGTTGGTTCTTCCTAGTGTTTGGCAGCCTAGGCATGTACCTGCTGTGGCATCGACATCGCCGGTCCGCACTCTACTTTCTGCTGTTTATCAGCGCTGGACTTGCAGTAGTATTTGTCGCCTATCCCAATGCCCGCATCCTGCTGCCGGTCTCAGCCACCTTGATTGTTCCGGCAGCGATCGCTGTCGCTGCTACCGGCCAGCGACTGGGCTTACTCGAGCCTACGGAGCCGAAGGCTCAGGAAAAATTGTAGCGGTCGGCAAAAGCGACCAAAGCCTGCTCGAAGATAGCGATCGGTGGACGGACCAAGCCGGCGCCCACTTGGCCGATACCGGCCTCCTTGTGCGCAATGCCGGTGTTGACCCGTGGTGTCAGTCCGAGCTCGACAACCTGCCGGATGTCGATGCCTACCGGCGTCCCTCGAAAATCGAGACTCGGAATCGTGAAACTGGGATGCTCGGCAGTTGTGATCTCGTACATTTCCAGCGTCGCATTGAGCGCGTCCTGGGGTGTGCCGCTGACGAAACTGACGATGGCAGGTGCTGCCGCCATTGCAAACGCACCGATCCCAGCGGTTTCGGTAATCGTCGAGTCACCGATGTCAGGATTGGCATCGTCGGCCGAAAAACCGCTGAAGTAGAGGCCATCAGGAGTTTCTGCCAGCTCCGTGAACCACTGGTCGCCGAGACCACTCACACGGATACCAAAGTCGGTGCCATTTCGTGCCATTGCAGTGACCAACGTCGAGCCCTCGACGCCATGTGCAGCATCGGCCATCGCCTTGCAAGCCGCCATCACGGGATTCAAGACCGAAAGTGCATTGTCGCCCAGAAAAGCAAGAACTTTCTCCTCCGCGACTCTGTCCTTGGCAACACGAGCAATGGCTGGAGCGAGAAGCTTGAGGTAAAGCAAGGACCCCGCTTTGTTGCGATTGTGGCCTTCGTCCCCCATGTGCAGTGCTTCAGCCAGCAGAGCCTTGAGATCGAGGCCATCACTGGTGTCCAGGGCATCTGCCAAGAGCACAGCCATTTCGGTGTTCATCCAACGTAACTTGTCCAACACCTCCGGGGCATAGGCGCCGTACCGCAGGACTTTGCCATAACCCTCGTTGAGATTCGAGAACGCACGATTACCGTGGGTGCTGTTCTCGACCACATAAACTGCCATCGAAGGTGACGTGACCCCTGCCATCGGTCCAACCGCACCATGATGATGACAGGGCTCGAACGTGATCTCGCCACGCTCGACCAAACGGCTGGCGGATGCTTCGTCCTCAGCCCAGCCTTCGAGTAGAACAGCGCCGATCACCGCCCCGCGCAGGGGGCCCGACATCCTCTCCCACTCGATCGGAGGTCCGGCATGCAGCAACAAGCCTTCGCGTAAACCCGGAATCACGTCTCGGGCAAGTGCGACACCGGTAAGCATCGGTCGCGCAGAGGTCATACGCTGGACCGCGGTTTGGTTGGCTTGTTCGATATCCAAAGTCATCACGCTACTCCGTCTGGGGTCGCAGCCGGCGCAGAATCGCAGCCAACTTCTCGTTGCCGCCGGCTGGTGGTCGCCAGTCGACATGAACCACTGGGGCTTCCTGAGCTAGAAGCCCTTCATGAAACGTCTCCAGGCCTATGTTGATCGCCGCAATCGGAGCCGCGAGCCCGTCCAAGGACACCGGTACGGACGGCTCTTCGGGAGCAGGCGAATGGTACCGGCGGTGTACTGCGGCCACCATCTCGAAAGACTCACGGAAGACAATAGCTCCCGCTTGTTGCAGACGTTCGACCTGGGCTTCCAGATCCTGCGGATCGTCCTCGGTACCAATCACAAGGACCATCACATCGATCGAGTGCTGGGCAGAGATCTCACGAATAACCGGTGCCAGCTCACTCGCCGGATCGGCGTGCGCCCCGTACCCCAGCACTACGTCGAGGACAATCATGCCGACCTCGGGGTCGGAGGCTTCCTGTCGCAGCCGCCGCAACCGTAAATCTTGGTCCATCATCGGGTGCAAACGACCGACGGTGTACTCGTCTTCACCCAGATCCAAAACGGTGTGCGCAACGCTGCGTGTCGGGTCCGTCAACGGATGGACACTATCGGCCGCCACATTGCTGACCGAAATATTGGAATAGAGCGGCTGCAGAAACGTGCGAAAACCCAGCAAGGCTTCATAAGCCAACGTGCCGCCAGCAAAGAGTCCCCGAACAAAACGCCCCTCGTTGGGTGTGGCCTTTGAAGAAGTATCCAGCAAACAATGCTCGTCGGACCGCCCCTTGTGCGCCAATTCGACCGCCAATTCGGCCGCCTCGTCGAGACCAGACGCAAAGCAGATGTTGCCTAAGCGGCGCCCGGGCGGTGGATAGCCGATGAACTCCACAACCACCGGTTTCCCGACCCGCTGTGCTGCAGCCAGTACCTGACTCGCCACGGTGGTGGAGGGTGGCTTCGAAATGAGAACGACAATCTCAGTTTCAGTGTCGCGGCCCAATAACTCCAACGCCTGTAAGGTCGTAACCGCGGCAACCTCGGCACCAAGATCACGGCCACCTGTTCCCAAGGCGTGAGAGATACCTGCGCCTAGCCGGTGGATCTTGCAGGTTACGGCCTGCAAGCCGGTACCAGACGCACCAACCAATCCGATGGTGCCCCGGCGAACTCGATTGGCGAATCCCAAACAAACACCACCGACGATCGCCGTGCCGCAATCGGGTCCCATCACCAGCAGCCCGAGCGCACGGGCGCGCCGTTTGAGGGCAACTTCATCAGCCAGTACAACGTTGTCGCTATAGAGAAACACGTGTTTACCCTGATCGAGGGCCCGTCCGGCAACCTCTGCCGCATAACGACCCGGAACCGAAACCAACACCCACGATGCCTCCGGCAACATCTTGGCCGCGTTCTCTAGGCTTCGGGGGCGGTAGTCGCTCCCAGGTCCCGCACGGCGACGATCGAGCAGGTTGTCCACCTCAGACAATGCAGCCTCTGCCGCAGCCGCACTGTCGGCCTTGACGACCACCAGGAGGTCTTCGGGCGCCACCGTTGCGCCTTCCGGCAGGAGATCATTGGACTCGAGCAAAGCCAGATTCGCGGCAGTCGCCATGGCAACCCCCGCATCCATCACCGCTGGCAGTTTGGCCAATGCACTTTGTAGGCGCATCAAGATGATCGAGTCGTAGTAGGCACCGGGGCGGCGCTCGCTGAGTATCTGGGTCACTTCTCCACCTCGATCATGCCAGGGCTTCCTCGATCGCGACTCCCCAAGCAACAAGACGTTCATCTGTCCACCAGCGACCGCTGAGTTGCAAGCCGAGCGGCAGGCCTTCCGCGTTGCGACCCGCCGGCAGCGCCAGCGTGGGTACTCCAGCCTGAGACCAAGGCAGATTCATCACCGGATCACCGGTGCTCTCTAGGCCAGCCGGAGCCGGGCCAGGGGCGGCGGGTGAGATCCAGAGGTCAATGGCGTGTTCCACCATCAGCTCACCGAGTTCCTGGCGTAGGCGTCGACAGCCACTGAGAGCGGCGTGCAAAGCATCCTCGCCAATGTTTTGGCCCCGATGCACCAGGTCCGCAGTTTTAGCGTGATAGTGCTCACGATGTTGCGGGAACCACGATGCGTGGACACGTGCTGCCTCCGCAGCAACTACCACACCATGGCGGTCGACGATCTGCTCGAAGTCCGCCATCGCAGCAACGTCCTTGACCTCGTAGCCAGCACTCTCGAGCTGCTCACGGCAGCGTTGGAAATGCTCCCGAGCTTCAGAGCCCGCATGCTCCAGATAGGGGCCGTTTGGTACGCCAAGCACCGGCAGATGGCTCGGTTTTGTATCCTTCCAACCGCGGCACAGTAAGCTCGCTACAAGCTCGATACTGGACGCCGAGGCGGTGAACACCCCGACATGATCGAGCGACGGCGACAGCGGGATGAGTCCCGAGCGTGAAATCCGATCGTAGCTAGGTTTGTACCCAACCACCCCACAGAAAGCCGCTGGCCGACTGACCGAGCCGATGGTCTGCGTCCCCAGGGCCAACGGACAAAGGCCGGCGCCGACCGCCGCGGCAGAGCCGCTGGACGAGCCTCCAGGTGTGTGGCCGAGCTTCCGAGGATTGTGGGTCGGACCAGGCCCGAAGTAGGCGAATTCGGTCGACACCGTCTTGCCCAGAACCAGGGCGCCAGCCGCTTTCAGCGCCGAGACACATTCAGCCTCCAGGCCATGCAGTTCCTCGGCCGGCAAACGACTACCCGCCCGCGTCAAGAATCCCTGGACGTGGAACACATCCTTGATGCCAACCGGGACGCCGTAGAGTGGCGGTCGTTTGTCTTGGTCAGGAAAACGCTCACGCAATGTTACCGCTTCGCGACGCAGTCGATCGAAGCGTTGGGGCTCCGGGACAAAAGCTTGGACTTCCTGGTCCCGCGCGGCAAAACGGGCTTCGAGCAGATTGATGAAACTCACCAGATGATCATCAGATTGCTGCAGCTCCTCGGATAACCTTCCCAGCGCTGAGCTCGGCCGGTCAACCATGCCCGCCATCCGACCTCATCATCGCTGCCGCATGCAGTACCGCGTCGACAATATGCTGGTAACCGGTACAGCGACAGAGATTGCCGGAGAGCGCGTGGCGCACATCATCCTCTGTAGGCTCTGGATTCTCTTCTAGGAATGGCAGCATGGTCATCAAGATACCGCCGGTACAAAAGCCGCATTGCAGTCCGTGCTTCTCCCAAAATGCTTGCTGGATCGGATGTAGTTTTTCAGGGCCAGGCGCCAAACTCTCGACCGTGCTGATTTCATGGTCCTGGGCCTGGACGGCGAAGGTCAGGCACGAGCGTACCGGCTCGCCGTCAAAGAGCACGGTACATGCACCGCAGACGCCATGTTCACAGCCGACATGGGTTCCGGTAAGACCAAGCTCGTGGCGCAGAAAATCGCTCAGTAGAAGTCGTGACTCGACTTGGCGCTCGACCCGTTCACCATTGACGGTGGTGACAACGGTGATAGATCGTGGATCAGACTCGTTCAACACGTCTCCCTGCTAACACGGCTCCCACTCAACTCAGCTGTCAGCCACCACGGCTCGTTCGCGGGCTTGCCGCAGTGCCCGGACTGTGAGTACCTGTGCCAAATGCCGCTTGTAGTTTTCCGTCGCGTGGATGTCGGCGCCGGGGTCAATCTCGTGGGTCGCTGCCATGGCTGCTGCCGCGGCAAAGTCCTCCTCACCAAGCGACGAACCGATCAGCAACTCAGCCGCTCGTGGTGCCGCCATCGGCGTCTCTCCGACGCTCAAATAAACCAACTTGGCGTCTTGGCAGATCCCTTGCTCGCCGAGGGTCACCAGAACGGCGACGCCAACCTGTGCATAGTCGCCGTGACGGCGCGCCATTTCGACAAAAGCCCAGCCGGTGCGTGACGGTAACGGCGGTATCGCGATCTCGGTGAGCATCTCTTCAGGCTCGAGGGCAGTTTCCAACAGTCCCACGAAGAAGTCTTCTGCCGTCACCCAACGGTCGCTACCGGAGCGGTGCAGACGAAGCCTGAAACCACGCGTCAGCGCTACAACCGGTAGTTCAGATGCTGGATCAGCATGGGCAAGGCTGCCTCCCACCGTACCGCGATTGCGAATCTGCGGATGGGCAACGTAGGGCACCGTGCCATGTAACAACGGGGCATGCCGAGCGACCAGAGGGTCCCGTTCGAGCCGACGCTGACGGGTCATGGCACCGATCCGAAGCTCGCCCTCCTCGGAGACCCGAACGAAGTCGAGGTTGGCGAGGCGATTGCAATCGACCAACATCGACGGTTGGGCGAGGCGAAAATTCATCATCGGCACCAGGCTTTGGCCACCGGCCAAAATCTTGGCATCGTCGCCATGCTCTCCCAGCACTGCCAGCGCTTCCTCCAACGAACCGGGCGCAACATACTCGAACGGTGCAGGCTTCATAGGCTCGAAACCACCAGGTATGCCAAGGTCTCAGGTTTAATCAAGGTCTTAGGGTTTTGCAGAGTCTTCAGATGGGCCAAAGTTTCAGGGTGGGCCAATGTCTTCAGGTGGGCCAAGGGCTTTAGCCATGTCAACGCCAAGATCTTCAAGATGTGCTGATCTTAGCAGGAGCCGCGACGTATCCCCAGTAGCTGACCGTTGATACCGAGGCTACTCCGATACGGCTCCAGCCAATCGCAGCGAAGGGCTGAGCTGTTGAGCTCTTACCATGGCCTCTTCAGCACCCTGAACATTCCCCGCCTGTCGACGCAGCAACCCAAGCTTAGTCCACACCGTAGGATTCGAAGGCCACTGCAGAACATAGGCCTCGAAGGCCGAGGCTGCATGGGCCGGCCGGCCGAGCCGCTCGGCCATGGTGGCCCGCAGCTGCCAAGGATGCTCGGCTTTGGGATAGCTATCTATGACCACTTGAGAGTCCGCCAGGGCACCGGCCAAGTCGCCGCGATCGAGCCGTAGTTGGGCGCGCCCTAACAGTGCGCTGGCTAACAGCGGGTCGAGCTCGAGAGCATCTGAGAAGGCAGCGATCGCAGCATCAGCATTGCCGGTCGCGAGGTACGACAACGCCCGCATCTGATGAAAACCGGCGTAGGTCTCGACTGGGACGAGTCCTACCGGAGCGGACGGGCGGCGAGCTTCCGCTGACCCTGGCGCGGGAAAACGATCGAACAACTCAGCAGCCTCGCTCAATCGCCCGACCGTAATCAAACCCATCGCCAACACCCCGCCTCGCCAACGCTGCCCGGACTGAGTGGCAAGCAAAGGCTCCAGACGCCCATCATCGTAAATCTCCAGGGAGCCGCCAACCTTGGCAAACTGCCGGAATGGGAGAGTTGCCGGCTTTTCGATCTGCCGCCGAATGAAGTGGTCCGCGCTGCGCACATGGGGTAAATCGAAGGGCTGGCTGCGCCGAATATGACAGTCCGTGCAGCCGAGTTCACTGCGTGCCGGTTCGCCGGTGATCGCCATGACCTCGAGATCAGACGGCCGCGAGCATAACTCGTGGCAAGACGCGCACACCGCATCAAAACTAGTGGTGCCTTGAGCGGCTACGCCGACATGTGGCTGATGACAAGTGGTACACGTCATGCCCGGTGTCGCGTCGAAACACGCCGACAAGCTCAGGCGCTCGAGCTGGCCGACAAACCGAAAGTCTGAAACCGGTTGTGCTGCTGGTACCAGCGTCGGGATCTGACCCGCCAGCGGAAACTCGGGGTCTGGGTTCGCACGCACCAAATCCAACCGCGCGTCCCCTTGAAGATGACACCGTGCGCAGATATCTCGTTGCACTCCGGCCGAGAGTTCGCCGACGCGCCGTAAACCAACATCGCCGGCCGGGCGTTCGTTGGCTCGGGTCATCCACTCGACATGGCGCTTGCTGTCGCCATGGCACGCATCGCAGGTCAGCGCGGACAGATGCTCAAACGCATCAGAGCCAAGCGCGTTGGCTGGGAAGACCTCGCCGACGGTGTCACCGGCGCCAGTAGAGGCAGTTGAAGCTCCCGGTAGATGTTCCAATCGATCGGTCGTGTGACAAGTCAAGCAACCTTCAGTCAGGGCAAGATCGAGCCCGATCTTCTGCTCACCGAGATCGAACGGAGACAACTCGAGACCGTGCCCAGAGATCGTCTCGACCGGCGCAAAAAACAACCTTCCTGTCGGCTGGCCAGAATGAAGATCCACTTCCTCCCCTACCCATGATGTATCGAGCACCCCCGCTCCGATGCGCCCAACGATCCGCTGACCGCGGGCACCTCCATCCGGCAGAGTGGCATGGAGCCATGGCTCACCGTCGTCGGTTCGCAACTCATAACGATTCCCACTGATCGGATTGTCGACGACACCACCCGTGACTGTCCCTGCCGGCCCGATGCTGCGCGACATACCATGCCCGACGTACGATGCAACAATGTCACGATGACACGTCAGACAAGGCTTCATAGCCACCGGCAAATCTGCCCAGGTGAGCGCAGCGGGCTCAGCCTCGATGGGGCGCCCGTCCTCTAAGGTTGTGATGTTGGATCCGGCGCCGCTCACCGCCAAAACTTGCGGCGCCTCGGGAATACGATCAGAAGACTCTTGGCAACCCACAAGCCCGAAGATCGACGCTACGATCAGCCACCCGACGGGCCCTTCAGCTCTCCGCATCGTCATCGAGAAACTCATGCTCGCGCATCCAGTCGTCGTTGACGAATTTACTCATGTAGTTGCGGATGGAATCCGGCAAGATGGTCAGCACCTTCTTGACCTGGGGATACTTCTTGATCGCTTCCAGAGTTCCCCAGATTGCCGCTCCAGAACTGCCACCCACCAGCAAGCCTTCTTCGCGAATCAGGCGCCGCGCCATCTCAAAACTATCTTTGTCGTTACTGTAAATCCAGTCATCAATCAGCGAAAGATCGAGGACATCCGGGATGAAGTCGTAACCGATCCCTTCGACTTGATAAGAACCGACAACCTCGCGACCACCGAGGATCGATCCCTCTGGGTCGACGCCAATGATCAAGATGTCGGGATTCTTTTCCTTCAGGTACTGTGCAACACCGGTAATGGTGCCACCGGTACCCGAGGCGATCACCACCATGTCGAGGGAGTCACCGAAGTCATCCCAGATCTCAGGCGCGGTCGTTTGATAGTGAGCCGAAGGATTGTTCGGATTATTGTATTGGTCAGGAATCACCGAATCTTCGATCTCTTCATGCAGACGCTTGGCGACACCAATTAGACTTTCGGGCGCGTCGTGTGCCGCTTCGGTCGGAGTCCGGATGATCTCCGCACCCAGAGCCTCCATCACCACTTGCTTCTCCTGACTCATCTTCTCCGGCATGGTAATGATCTGCCGGTATCCTTTGACCGCCGCCGCCATACACAAGCCGACGCCGGTGTTGCCACTCGTCGGCTCGATCATTGTGGTGCCGGGTCTCAAACACCCTTCTTCTTCGAGCCCAGCGACCATCCGAACTCCGATGCGATCCTTGACCGAACCGCCTGGGTTGAGGAACTCGCACTTACCATAGAGTTCCACCGGTAACTCACTGCCGATGCGATTCAATCTTACTACCGGCGTATTGCCGACCACTTGCAAAATGTTGTCGTAAATCATGGTGCAGGACCTTGGGAGAAAAACGGTAACAGTCGATCAAAGACTAACGTGCGGCCGGGCGGGACGCCATCCGCTTTGCTGCCGAGCGGATGACCGGGTTAGCTGAGGGATTGTTGCCAATCTTCTGCAGCTCTTGCAACCCCTGCCTGGAACGCGACATTGTCGGCAGATAACGACTAGCAAAGTTTTGAGTGCACTTGGGGTGGTTGAGGGCAGCCACCAATGGCGCACTACGGGTAAATAGCTCTGGCTTCTTGAGCAGCGCGTTCAGTACCGAAGAGTTCACTTCCCGTAACCGCAGCACCCGCTCGACATTCATCAACCCGACATGGCGCAAGGTTTCGCAGGCGATCCGATGGTCAGGATGTGAAACGAACCAATAAACGTAGCGAGCTTCGCCTGCCAGCCGACGTTGAATTGTCAACGGTAGCTTCTTGATGCCAGCCGGCGGCTTGCTCGGCGTTTTGTCCGCTGTTTTGCGGGTCTCTTCCAACGTCTTGCGCAGGCTTTCGAAATACTCGACCTTGAGCCCTGCTTTCTGGGAGCGCTCGAGAAACTTGCGCAAGATGTCGTCGAAACGTTCAAAGTAGCCGGTTTCGACCAAGAAGGTGAAATCGAGCAGCACCATGATCAACTTGGTCAGAATCGAGACTTCATCCCGTGACCTGAAACCTTCAACCGCCTGTTCGAGCTGCGCGCGAATACAATCGAAGAAGATCTTCTCGGCGTCCTCGCTGTTGCTCTTCTTGACCCGCTCGCCGATCGCGTAAAGGCTGACGATCGGCACGTTGGGCAGCGATAGGGTTTGCCACATCGAGTTCGGAGCCAGTTTCATGGCTGCTGCCAAACGCACCGCCGGGTCGCCGTGCCCGATCACCAAACATCGCCACACGACTTGCAAGTCTTGCGGGCTAGCCTGGTGGCCAATCTTGGCGAACGCGCTGATCACCACCTCTTCGCTGGGTGCTTTGAGCTGGGCCAAGGCTTGCCTGACGATGTCGAAACGAGGGTCTTTCACCGGTTCGCCAGCGAGGATGTCGTAGATCTTCGCCTCGTTGGCTCGCTGGCGACCACGGATCGAATAAAGATCGTCGAGCAGCGCCAGGTCAGCGGTCTCCCACAACTTGTCGACCAGGCCGGAATGGCGAGAGTCGGAGCCATAGGAGCGGACGAACTCCAATAAGCCGGTCTTGCGATTGAGCAGCAGCTCAGTCAGTGCCGTTTCGCTATCGAGCACATCAGCGCGAAGAAAGGTCTCGATCTTCTTCATCAGATCCTGGTCGACCTTCGAAGGTTCGGTCGCAACCTCCGCACCGGTGCCGGCCAACGACCGGCAGCGTTGCTCGAGCTTGTCCATGATCACCACTGGCCGGGAGCGGCGACGGGACGCAGCCTGAACAATCGCCTCCAGCTTGCGGGCCTTGCCGGCCGTAAAGGCGCCAGAGACGTAACACTTCCGCAGCGTCTTCCAGACCTCGGACTCCTCCCGGATCATTTCCTGAGTTGCGGTAGCAAGCTCGAGCAAAAATTCTTTGGGCCAATCCTGATCGATGTTGCTGAAGGCAGAGGAGTATTTGTTTAGCAGCGAATACGTTTCATCAATCGCGGTGCTCATCGCTTCCAGACCCGAGATATCGAGCGACCCACTCGGAATCGTAAGGATCTCTCGGACTTGACCTGTCTGCTCCTTGAGCTTGCGAGTCAGCTCGGCGAGGTTGGCCTCGCGGGCTCCACCGTTTGACGACGGTAGGCTACACACATAGACCGGCTCGCCTTCGAAGCGTTCTTTGTATTTGAAGTGGGGCTTGAGGCGAGTGTCGACACGCTCCAACAGTCGGCGCGTAATCGACAGCTCCCCGGGATCTGTGTTCGTGCGTTGCAACTCGACCACAAAATCGAGGTCCTCGGACGAAATCTCCGATGACGGCAGCTTGAAGATGATCACCGCATCATGGGCCGCGGCCCGGGTCTTGACGGTGACAGCCAGCGGGTTCTGTGCCGGATCGAGATTGAAAACCGGCAGGCTGTGGAGCACCTTCAACCCGGTCATGATGGCGTGATCGAAGCTGCGGTTCGACCAGAAGATCAATAGCCCCCGGTTGGCGTTCCACGAAAAAATGTCACCACCATAGTTCGACGCCGTCCCACTGACCAAGTCTTTGAACGCTGAATAGAGCGTTTCGATACCGGCTGAGCTTGTTTCCCGCGCCTTGGCGATCTGCTCGCTTTCCGCAAGTTCGATCGAGAGGAACGAAACCTCGTAGGCTTTCCCCGGCTGCATCCGTTTTTCAAACTCGGCTGCATCGGCTGACTGGCTCGGTGCGCTTTTGACCGCCGGTGTCGGTTGCGGCTTGCTCGTTTCGGCCACTCGATCCGGTGCTGCACCGCCTGCGGTTTTGGTGCCGCCATTGAGCTTCTGAAGAAATTCGGACAGACGGCTAGCCAGTTGTTCTTCGAGGTCGGTTGACGAACGGAACTCGGAATAGGGTACTGGGTTGGTGGCAGTCAACGAGAAGGGGGAAAAGAACTGGCTGACTCGATCGAATGCCTTGCCGTTGATGTCGGTCAGCTTCTCTGGCAACCGCATACAGCGATAGAGCAAACAGGCCGACGCACGGTGCTGCTTCCAAAAAGAATAGGCCAAGCCAAAGTTGCGTTCAGTGCTGGGGCCAGCATCGTTTCCCGACGCCGAAGCCGTCGCCAGGTCATCAAAACCCAGCCAAGCAATACCGACGAAGACATCGTGTTCGTCAACCTCGACTTCTTCGAGCACCGCACTCTCCGGCAGGCTCATCAAAGCCGCGATGTGGCTATTCCAATCGACAACTTCGAGGAATAGCTCCGAGCCGAGCTTGGCACCGTTCTCTTGATTGAGCCGGTCAGCGACTCGCTTCGTCGCTGCTTTGTAGTTGGCGACGTCGATCGGCGCCGCGAGAAATAATCTCACCTAGTGCAACCTTGCCACTTTATTGCAAACTTCGAAATTGCAAATTCGAATTGCAAACTCGACTTCCGACCGACACAGTGTAATGGTAACACGCAACCCAGGTCACTTCGCCTCTTCCTGCAAGCGCAGTTCCGGATGTTTGAGCCCGCTGCCGGTGTTGAAAAGTACGGTTCGTGCTCCCCTATCCAGGCGCCCGCTCGCCACAAGATGCCGCAAGCCAGCGAGTAATGCACCGCCCTCGGGGCAGGCGTCAATCCCCTCAGTTGCCGCAATCTCTCGCATGCCAGCAAGGATTTCATCCTCTTCGACGGTAATCGCATCACCGCCGCTCTGGCGCAACACCCCGAGGATCAAGTCATCTGCAAACGGCGTCGGCACCCGGATGCCTGGAGCCAGGGTCGCGGCGTCCACCCATGCTTCGGCCCGCTTCGCGCCAGCCTCGAAGGCTCGCACAATCGGTGCACAGCCGCTGGCTTGCACCACGATCATGCGTGGCCGGCGAGAGTCGATCAACCCCATCTCCTCCAACTCGTCGAATGCCTTCCACATTCCGACCAATCCGGTGCCACCGCCGATCGGATAAAGGATTGCGTCCGGCAACTCACCATCGAATTGCTCCCACAGCTCGAAGCCCATGGTCTTCTTACCCTCGGCCCGATAGGGCTCCTTCAGGGTGGCGATATCGAACCAATCAGACTCACGGCATAGGGCGGCAACTTTCTTGCCGGCATCGGAGATCAACCCGTCAACCAGGTCGAGCTCTGCCCCGTAGGCTCGGACTTCGTCTTTCATAGTGCGTGGTGCGTCGGCCGGCATCGCAACGTAGACGTCGAGGCCACCGCGGGCTCCGTAAGCTGCTGCCGCACCACCGGCGTTCCCCGCGGTCGGCAATGCCAGCTTACGAGTGCCGAGCTCAACCGCTTTCGAAGCGGCCGCGGACAACCCTCTCGCTTTGAACGAGCCGGTTGGATTGGCGCCCTCGTCTTTGATGTACAACTGCGGCATCTCTAGGGACTTACCAAGCCGTTCGGTGAACAACAGCGGCGTCATACCTTCACCCAACGTCACCACGGAGGCACAGTCCCTGATCGGCATCACCTCCCAATATCGCCAGATGCTGGCAACTCTGCCGGCGATGGACTCGCGGGTGAACGTGCGCTTGGCCGCCTTCAGGTCATACCGAGCCAACAAAACTCTGCCGCAGGCAGTACACATCGTCTGAGGCACTTGATCGTCGTGACGCTCGCCACAGATCGAGCACTCGAGATACAACACGGTCGACACAGGCTGCTGGCTCATAGGTCTCCCGGAAGAGGGGCTGTTGAAACAACGTACGGACGCTTCGCACGAAGATAGCCAAACGTCATGAGTGTTTGGCGAATCTAGCCGTTGCTACAATGCCGATCAAGTCTTTGTGAGTCGAATCTGACCCGATCACCTTTTCCGGTGGTCGGTGGTCACCAACCGGGGGAAAGTATTTGCGTGTCGAGAACAAGACGATCATCGTCACGGGTGGTGGTAGCGGTATTGGGCGAGCTTTGTGTCGGGCGTTTGCAGCCGAGGCCGCCCGCGGCGTTGTCGTTTCCGACATCAACCGTGAGAGTGCTGAGCAGGTTGCAAAAGAGATCAACGGTTTGGCGGTGGCTGCCGACGTCGCAGTCGAAGCCGACGTAAAGACGCTAGTCGCCGAGGCGCGGGCGGAGTATGGGGCCATCGATCTGTTCTGTTGCAACGCCGGCATCGCAATCGAAGGCGGCGTCGACACCCCGGACGACGCCTGGCAGCGGATCATGCAAGTCAACTTCATGGCCCATGTGTATGCGGCCCGCGCCGTCTTGCCGGAAATGCTCGAGCGCGGCAACGGCGGCTTCCTGGTCACCTCATCCGCTGCCGGTCTCCTGACCCAAATTGGCTCGGCTCCGTATGCGGTCACCAAACATGCGGCGGTCGCCTTCGCGGAGTGGCTTTCGGTCACCCATGGCGACCAAGGGCTCGAGGTCTTCTGTCTATGTCCACAGGGCGTCCGCACCGCCATGATGCACCAATTCGAAGACGAGTCCGCGATCGGCGACTATCTCGCTAAAGTTGCTGTAGAGCCCGAAGACGTTGCTGCCGCGGTTATCAAAGCCATGGCCGATCAAACCTTCCTTGTCCTCCCCCACCCTGAGGTGGCCGACTTCTTCCAACGCAAGGCAAACGATTACGATCGTTGGCTCGGCGGCATGCGCCGCTTCCAGAAGAGCCTCGGCTAGTGTCCTGTTTGACTAGAACCTTCCGATTATTCTCGAGAATTCTTGTGGCTGCCAAGGCTTGCCGACGCAGGAATAGTGGGGCTCTTTAGAGGAGACGTAACGTCGGCAGGCGCGAGAAAGACCGAGCTGGAGGGAATAGGCAAACAGGGCACTAGATCGAAGTCAGGTATGACCTGGTACCGGTCTCAGACCTTATTTGAACTCCGCAGCGAAGGCCTCTCGCTGCTCGGTTGTCCCCAGCATCAAGAGGCGGCTGCCGGGCGGAAGCTGCATCGACGGCGTGGGATTAGTGAGCGTCTCGCCGCCGCTTTCGATCGCGATCACGATCAAGCCCGTGCTAGAGCCGATGTGGCTCTCGGCGAGGGTCTTGCCGGCCAGCGAATCCGGGACGCTGATGAGGAAGAAGTCAGCTCCCTCGCCAACCATGACCGGCTCTCGGTCGAGCAGCAGTGAGATGACGTGTTCCCTACCCAGCGAGGTGTAGCTCAAGGCTGAATCGGCGCCCGCACGATAGATCGACTCGATGTTGCGCTGGTGAGTGATCCGGGTGACGATATTGAGACTCGGCTTGAGCCGTCGGCAGTAGACCGTGAGGTGGACGTTGACCGCGTCGTTGTTGGTGGTCAGCGCCACCGCGCTGGCCTCTTCCAGCCCCGCCTCGAACAGGACAGCCCGATCCGACGCGTCGCCGATGACCAGCTTGTCGACTTCCGCCCGCAAGGCCGTTTCAAGGCGCGGGTCTTTGTCTACTACGTGTACCATCACGCCCCGGCGCCTGAGCGCCGCGGCGGCAGCCCGGCCCACCCTGCCGCCGCCAATGACGAGCACCGGATGGGACGAGTCCGGGGCCTCGAGCAACTGGTTGAGTCGCTCGACCTGCGGTCGGGTGCCGATCGCCACCGGGACGGAAAAGCGTCCGAGCCGCAGATCGCCTCGGACGGGCCGCACCTGGCCCTTCTCCCAAACCCCTACGACGTTGAGCCCGGTTAGCTCCCGCAGCCGCGTCTCTTTCAGGGTCTTCCCGGCCAGCGCCGTGTCATGAACTATGAACTCGACGATCTGGAGATCCCTGTAAGTTCCCACGACGTGCGCCGAATCGGCGCCGATCGTGATCCGCGCGGCCAGATGCTCGCCGAGCTTGCGCTTCAAGGGCAGGACATGGGTGGCGCCTGAAAGCTCGAGGATGTCGATTGAATCCTCGGCCTCGGCAAATGCGCAAATCGGGACTTCCGAGTCGATTTCCCGGACGGTCAGCGTGATGCCGGTGTTGATCATGTCCTCGGCATTGGCGATCACCATTCTCGCGGCCGACACGCTGAGCTTCTCGTAGGTCGTCCGACTGTCGACCTCGCCGCTGACGACGGAAATCCCGTCGCCGATCATCCGTTCAGCCACCACCGGATCGGACTCGATGACGAAGTAGGGGATTTGGTTGAAAGCGAGTTTCTGGATCAGGCCGGGAGCGACCGAGTCGTAGCGACAGATAATAACGTGACCGGCGGTGCCATCGGGAACCTTACGCGGCGCCCGCTGCCGAATCTGCGCCTCGAGCCAAGGGGCATAGAAGTAGCGTATGAACGCGAACGGCAGCATGATCAAGAGCAGCACGATGCCCGAAAGCAGGACAACGATCGAGAACAGCCGGCCAAGATCGGTGTGGAAGGTGATGTCACCGAAGCCCAGAGTACTCATCACGGTGAGGGTCCAGTAGACGCCCGTGAGCCAGGAGTGCTGCTGGCCCTCGAAAACCGCCATGATGAAGTGAAAGAGGACAGAGTAGACGGCGACCACGCCGAGCATGAAGAGCAGAAACTTGAAAAGCGCGCCAAGATTCTTGCGACTCTGGCGTTCCCTCAGGAAATAGGCCATCTCAGAAATAATAAATTTCATGCCACGATTGTATAACCCGCATCGGGTGTCCGGGTTCCGGGGCGCGCTGGCAGGTGAGAGCTAGCGCGCCTCAGTCGCCGTCACTCAGCAAAGCACGTCCAGCGAGGGAGGTGCGGAAGGCGAAGACGATCACCGCCACGCCAGCGGCGAGGGCGGTGAGGGTCGAGCCCGCATACCAGGTCGAAAAATCGAGCGTCAGCGGCTGGTTACCCACCATCTCATTGGCAAAAAAATAGGCCGCGATGATGGACACCAGGCCGTAACGCATCATGAACACACCGATGGCTGTCCAAGTCAGGGTCTGCGTCAGTCCCCAGATCCACGCCGTTTCGTGGTCAGGTAGACCTACTAGCACGATAAAGCTGACAAAACCGGCAACCGCGAGCCAAGAATTCCGTAACACGACCCGGAAAAGCACCAGCAAGAACAGCAACGACATCGGCGTCACTGCCACATGGCGTAATGAGTGGAACACTTCGCCGAGTACCCAACGGGTACCCAAGAGGGTGTCGAAATCCGTGCTAGTTGGGATGCCCGTTGCGGCCCCGTAAAACATCGGGGCGATATTCCCCAACTGCTGAACGAGCTCCATGCCGAGACCGAGAGCGGCGCCGTAGAGGATGTGCCGCCCAACCAGTGGATCGCGCAGACGACCGGCAATCAACCGATTCCATGACACCAGCGACTCCGGCCAACGACGCCTGACGAAGGGCTCGAGTGCTATGTAGAGCAACCAGACCATCGCAGCGTCAAAGAGAGCACTACCCATGGCGCGACCGAACAGATTGAGCTCAGTTTGGGGATCGCCAACGTGGCTGGCCTGGAACAACCACGCGCCCATATTGGCCAGCACCACCCAGGCCGCCAGGTGTAATGCGCCGCGCCGATCACCTCGTCCGAGCTTCAGGTTACGACGCACCAGCAGGCCTGCGCCCAAAATGAGCACGAGGGAAGCGAAACCACCAACTGCGTTTTGGATCTGCTCGGTGGCACTCCGCTGCCGTTCCTCCTGATTGAAGGCCCGAGCCCAGGTCGGAACTATCGCAAAATAAACCGGCTGCCCACGATAGGAGCAGGCCTCAACCCGGAACCGGGTCTCCGGCTGTTCGCGATAAGATCCCAACCAAGCAAACCGTTCGTCACAGTACTTCCCTGGCAGCCAGTGCGGAGTGGTTGCTGCAAATGCCGCCTGGTCGAGATCAGCGGCCGCGAACGCAGCGGACCAGTCGGTTTGCACATCTTGTGGCGGCGGGGACTCGTCACGTTGCGGCGGCACCGCCTGGAAGAATCTCAGTCGGCCTGCGGTGTCGAGGAACAGGCTGACCATGCCGGTAATACGAAACGGTGGGTCGTTGAAGGTGACGTGCCCACTGTCATCTTGCGGTACCAGGACGCGTGGGCTTTGCCGGTACCACATGTAGATCGGAGTCGGTCGTTCAGTGGCGAGACCATCCCAGCGATCCGGCGACGGGTCTTTGGCCAAATGATAAAGCAGCGGCCAATTGGCCTGAAATCGGTAAGCGGTATCAACCGGGGGATCCACGTAACCCAAGTCTTTGGCAATCTCCTGGGCTCGATGGGCCAAAACCTGCGGCGGTAACTCCATCGTCGTGCGGCCGAGCAGGTAGTACCGCCCAACCATCCACGAGACAACCAACAAGCCAATCAGGGTCAGCACCATGATCGGGACCGCAATGCGCGGTTCGAGCCCGGAGTCGTCACCGGACTCGGCAACCATGTCGGGGGAAGGCGTCTCCCCCGCTGCCAAGGCGGCCGCCAACGGGTCGGCCCCCGGCAACCCCAACGCAACCTTGACCACTGACGCTGGCCGATCCGCGGGATTGGGCGCCAAGCAGCGCAGAATCACCTGCTCAACCGTCGGATCGAGTAATTGCACGTGACTCGTCGGACTCACCGGCCCAGAATGTTGTAGTGCGCTCAGTTCCTCCAGCGATTCACCTGCGAAGGCCTTCTTGCCGGTGAACAGTTGATAGAGCACCAGGCCTAGCGCATAAATATCGCTGCGGACGGTTACTTCCTTACCCGACAGCTGCTCTGGAGCCATGAAGGCTGGCGTCCCAGCGCGGATCTCGAGACCGGTGAATCCATCCGCCAGACCCGCCAATCCGAAGTCGGTAATCCGCACATCACCCCGACCATCGAGCATGACGTTGGCTGGCTTCAGGTCGCGATGCAAAATGCCCTGATCATGGGCCGCGGCCAAGCCGGCACACAGTTGGCGAGCGATCTGGATCGCCTTGTCCTCGGGCAGCCGACCGATGCGGCGCAGCAGCGAAGACAAGTCCTCGCCGTCGATGTACTCCATCGACAAATAGTGGGCGCCGTCGACCTCACCGATATCGTAGACCCGGCAGACGTTCGGGTGAGTGATTCGGAGCGCAACCTTGACCTCCCCCATGAAACGCTGGAGGCGTTCGGGGTCTTGATCGAGCCCACGCGGCAGGAACTTGAGGGCAACCGACTGCCCGAGCTTGAGGTCATCGGCACGGTAGACCTCCCCCATGCCCCCGCGTCCAAGCAGCCCAACCACTCGATAGCGTCCGGCTAGTACTGTCCCCGGTACAAAGCGCGGTTCGTCCGCAGAGGCTGAAGGCGGCACCGTCGAAGCCGCAGGCGGCCCGACCGAGGCTGGCGCTCCTGGCGGCGCTGATGGCGTGGCGTCGTCTTCCGGAAACGGCGTGGCCGTAGGCGAAGGTGTCGCGTCCGAGCTATCGGTAGCCGATCCAGCCGTGCCGAACGGCCCCGCACAGAGCGGGCAAAAGCGGCTGGCATCCGAAGCTTGATGACCACAGGCTGTACAGGTCTTCACCGCCCGAGCTTTGCATAACTTGCCTCACCAAATAAAGCAGCCAGCGCACCATGAGGGAAACTGGCGAATCTGCTGAGTCGCTTCGACGCTACAGAATCGATTTGACGAGGCGATCAGAACCGCTTCGACGCTACAGAATCGACTTGACGAGGCAATCCAACCGGCATTGACACTCAACAATCGATCCAACGAGGCGATCTAACCGGCATTGACACCTGCCAACACGCTTGAACGAGCCTCGCAAACCGTATTGCCATTCGTCGAAGTGCTTTTGCGAGCCTCGTCAGGTCGTGTTGACAGACGCCGAAGTGCCTTGACGAGCCTCGTCAGGTCGTATCGGCAAACGCCGAAGTGCTTTGGCGAGCCTCGTCAGGTCGTATTGACAGACGCCGAAGTGCTTTTGCGAGCCTCGTCAAGTCGTATTGACAGATGCCGAAGTGCTTTTGCGAGCCTCGTCAGGTCGTATCGGCAAACGCCGAAGTGCTTTGGCGAGCCTCGTCAAGTCGTATTGACAGATGCCGAAGTGCTTTGGCGAGCCTCGTCAGGTCGTATCGGCAAACGTCGATATGCCATAGCGGAGCCAAAACTCGGGATCTGCTAGGCGCCAAGAGAGACAACCCAGACCGTTTCTCCGCTGGTCGCGCCAGCCGATCAATCTCCCAGGTAAACTAGGCGTTCAACAGAACTCACTACCCCACGTTACGGTCACGCAGTCGACAACGTCGCGGCGCGAGACTCAGGAGGAATCGTCTTGCAACACATCTCGAATCTCATCTCCGTCGTCACGCTCAGCCTGCTTCTCGGCGCGCTCAGCCCAGCGTTTGCACAGGAGCAAGCGGCCGCTGAGCCCTCCCCCATGGAACAAGCCTCCGCCCTTTATGCCGAAGGCGACTGGGCCGGCGCGGCCGAGATCTTCCGCTCGATCAGCGAAGCCGAGCCGGAAAACGGCGCCGCCTTTTTTGGTCTCGGACGTGCACTTTATGATTCTCGGCAAGTCGATCCGGCCCTCGAGGCTTACGTCAAGGCCCTTCAGTTGGACTTCCAACCAGCATTGACGGTTATCCAACTAGCCCGCGGCCATGCCGCCAAGGGCGAAGACGACAAAGCCCTGGAGTGGCTAGGCAAGGCTGCACAGCTGGGCCCCAGCATGTATCAGTCCATCATCGGCGTCGAGGAGTTCCGCAGGCTGGAGAGCAACGAGACGTTCCAGGCGATCATCGCCGCGGTCAAACCGTGCAACTCGCCGGCTTACCACCTGCTCGACTTCTGGGTTGGCACCTGGGACGTCGGCAGTGCAGACGGCAGTCAAAGGGCTGGTAAAAATACGATCGTCAAGATCCTCGACGGCTGCGCCATCATCGAGAACTGGACCGGTGTGTCGGGCAGCGAGGGCAAAAGCCTGTTCTACTTCGATGACGCCGAGCAAACTTGGAAACAGATCTGGATGACTGACACGCAGTCGATCAAGGAAAAGCACATGATCGCCCGAGCCGACAACGGGGCGGTACGCTTCCAAGGCGAGATCCGTCAAGGCGACGGCAGTCGACTGCTCGACCGAACGACTCTGGCGCCCGTTTCCGATGGTCGTGTTCGCCAGGTCATCGAACAAAGTCGCGACGGCGGCGAAACCTGGCAAATGACCTTCGACGCCGTCTACGTCCGCACCAATACGGATGGTTGAGGCCCCTTTTTGGCCTGCCCTTCAGAATCGAGCTACGATAAACCGCTCTGGATCTATGGTGGCAGCCGTCCGAGCCACTGCCAGATTCTCAGACAATGACATCCCTATGGAGACCCCTCACCATGAAAGCGCTTCGACTACTGCTGATTACTTTGACCCTTGCGACCCTTGTCAACGCTCCCCTATTCGCCGGGGTGGTCTACGAAATCGAAACCACCGACCACGAACAATCCCCTCCTAAAACCGAGTCGATCGAGATGGCTGCTGAAGGTAACCATCTCAAGATGGGTATCCCGGCTAGGTCTGAGTCCGGCAAAAAGGACGGCTTTGCGGTATTTCGTGGCGGTGACGACCCGAAAATGGTGGTTGTGGATCATGAGCAACAGAGCTATTACGAGATGGACCGGGCCCAAGCCCAGGCAATCGCTGGCAAGGTCAACGACGCGATGAGTCAGATGCAAGAGGCACTGAAGAACGTGCCCGAAGACCGCCGCGCGATGGTCGAGCAGATGATGAAGCAACAAATGCCGCAATCGGCGCCGGAGCTGCCCAAGAGCACGATGCGCAAGACCGGGGACAAGGCCACCCATGCCGGATTCCCGTGCGTCAAGTACGAGGTACTCATGGACGGTCGCAAAGTTCGCGAGCTGTGGGTCACGGACTGGAACAACATTGAAGGCAGCCAGGACGTCAAGGCTACCTTCGAAGAGATGGCCGATTTCTTCCGTGAGCTGATGGAATCGTTCTCCGGCATGGCTGGTGCAGCCGGCGGCCTACCAGGAGGCAACAACATGGGTTTCTTCGAGCACATGAAGGAGCTCGATGGGTTCCCGGTCATCACCAAAGAATTCAACGACGATGGGTCACTGGGAAACGAAGCCACCTTACGGTCGGCCAGCCGCCGAACCATCGATCCTGAAGACTTCGAGCCGCCCGCGGGCTACAAACGCCAAGAAATGTTCACCGGTCAGTAGCCTAAGGCCGGACAGCGAATCGCAGAACGATTCGCTGTCCGCTCCCCCGAGATCAAGGCGTCGCCGAGCTCCACCCTGTCGTATCTCCGGACTCGAATCCGTCGACAAAAATCGCCGAGTCGATGCACACATCGTCCTGAGCATCTGGACCTTCGATCAGGATATCCGTCAGCTCGACGCCATCGAATCGGAAGCCACCGAGTTCGAGGCCACCGTCAGTGCCGTAGCGCACGTCCAGACGAACTGGTCGACCGGCCAGGCCGCTCGCGTCCAGCGCCGTGGCACTGAAGCTGCTGGTGGCGAAGGCGGCGTTGGTTCCAGCCCAACCGGCTTCGTTGTTCGTCGCACAGGGGCCGTTGGCACTTCCGTTGGGAACGTCGTAGAGGCGCCCGCCATCCGGTGCGACGACGGTTGACGTGGCACCGTCGATCACACTGATGTTGGCGCGGTCGTACCACGGGGTGCCACCTTCGATGTCGTAAGAACTCCACAGGCTTAAGGTAGACGTTGCCGTCAACTCGAGCATTGGGGAGGTGATCACGTCACATTGATTCGCCAAGGCGGCTGACGACTGCAGATACCAACTACCGGACGGCGCACCCAGAGAGTCGTCACGGTTGAAGGTTCCGGACTCCACTGTCCAGCCTGCCAGATCCGTTTCGAAATCGTACACCTGACTCGCCACCGGTGAAAAATCGATCTCGGTGGCGGGAATCTCGAATTGTGTCGTCTGGGTAGCCGGCGAAAGCTCGTCGTTGGTGACGGTGACCTCGATCGACAACGTGTTGCCTGAAGCGAGACCATTGGCCTGCAGAATGTCGACATAGCCCGTGGTATCCACGGCGCAGCCGGCAATCGACGGTACCGACCAGGAAGCTGCATCAAACAGCACTCCGGGATGACTCGGTGAAGTCACCGAGACCACCCGAGCGTTGGTGGCCGCGGTGTTTCCGAGATTGGCCACCGCGAAGCTCATACGGCCGGCTTCACAGTTGTCGAGGTAGAGATCAGCGTCTCCGCCGGTGGGTGCAAAGCTCTCACTTTGAGCAACCGCCATGCTCTCGCCGCTGCCGGCACACTCATCAACAGCACCGGTGACCACCACGGAAAAGGCTTGCGGTCCACCCGGCACATTGAACGAGCGTACTGTCAAAGTCCATGGGCCTGCGGTCGGATTTTCGATCCGCACCACCTCCACATTGTTGAGCCGATCCGGCGAGCCACCGAGCATCGAAACGCCACCACTCATGTTGTTGCCCAGGAAGGTGCCATCTGAACCACTGAGCTCGAGATCGAGATCGTTGACCAGATTGGTTGCCGCAGCCGGGGTCGAAGGAAAGTCCGTCCACGCCAGGGTAACTTCGATCGGTTCGACTCCCCCAGTCACCACCAGGTCATAAGTGAAGCTGTCCCCAGTTGAGCCATTGGCGAAACCGGTGGTTTCGTCTTCGACCCACAACCGCCGATCATCGCTGCTGAAATACAACGACTCGTCGAGCAAGACCCGGCCCCAACCTTGGGTATTGTTGGGGATATCGCCTTCGTTGGTCATCTGGGTCGCGGAGTTGATCAAGGACGCTTTGATCAACGAGGCACTGGGGGTAAAACCGTCGGGAGCGTTGGCGGCTCCTGTCGGGTAGAAACCGTCTTGGTAATACTGCCGAACCAGCGCGGCAAAACCGGCAACACCAGGAGTCGCCATGCTGGTGCCACTACTCTGATTGTTATTGCAGTTCGAGGTGCCGATATTGCTGTCATTACTCGCTGACTCGATGCTACTGCCGGGATTGGTGAGATCCGGTTTGATGCGTCCGTCGTCGGTCGGGCCACGGCTGGAAAAGCCGGAGATCGAGTCGGCGCCCGCACCCCGCAGGGTCGAGCCGACCGAGATCACACTTTTGGCGGTCGACGGACTGTCGACGGTGTTGACGGTGCCGCCATTGTTGCCAGCAGCAAACAACAACAAGAACTCGGGGTGATTCCACATGAATTCGTCGGCGTCTTCACTGCCGGCGGTGTATTCACCAACGTTGGGCTCGTTCTCTTCGTCACCCCAGGAGTTGGTGTGGATGCGAGCACCTTGGTCGAAGGCTTGTTGAAAGATCGGATTGAGATCCACCACCGAACACCCGATGCCTGGGCAATCCGCGCAGTTGTCGGTCTGGAAACCGCAATCCTGAATCACCAGCTTGGCTGCCGGAGCCATTCCGTCACGGGCGTTGTGGACCCCGGGTTGGCTGATATCGTCACCGGCAACTGTGCCTGCCACGTGGGTGCCATGGCCCTGAGTATCCCATTCGAAGTTGCTGATCCCGCCGACACATTCGTTGTCCCACAAGAAGTCGACGGCGATCACTTTGCGCTGCGTCAAGTCGACGGTTGGGTTCGGATCTCCGACGTTGCACTCGTTCATCGCCGGAAGGTTGAGCGGCGTAGCGTTGGAGTCCCGGAAGTAACAGGAATCGATGTCGACTCCGGTATCGAGCACGGCAACAATCTGCCCCTCACCGAGAATCCCGTGATTGAAGACCGGCGTCGCCTGGCCACCACTGGTGCCGGATTGCCCGACCCAAGCGGTGGAGTCGTTCTTGAACACCTTACGCCGCTCGAGCTCGAGCCAATAGACCGAGCGCAACTCTGCGAGGGCGTCACGAACCGTCGCGATCTCGGCGGCAGACAACAACAATCTGGCCCGCGAGAACCGTTGTTTTACCACCGTGGCGACCACTGGCTTGCCGATGATGCTCTCAACGGCGGCGCGGCTGGCCTCCAGATCAGTATCGGGAAACAGATGAAGCAGGACCGGTCGCAACGTCGGATCATCACCACCAGCGGCGGAAATCTCAGGCGAGATCTTGTAGTGCGAGCGGTAAGCCCCCTGCCAGCTGGCGCCGAGTGCCGCGAGGGTAGTGTGATCTCCCTCGCCATCGGACAGGCGGACCAAAAACGCATGGTCGGGCAAATAGGTGTAGACCCGTTCGACAGCGGCAGTCAGCGAGTCGAGCTGCTGGGCGGTCACTGGCCCGGGGAATTGCACAAGACGGATGGCGTGGTCCGGGCCAGCCAGCTCGCTGATGGTGATGCTGGTGTCGATCTCTCCGGATCGAAGAACGATCCCATCCGATTCTCTGGCTTCGACTTGCGTTGCGAGGCTGAGGACAAGGGCAAGGCTGAGGACACGGCCGGGGACACGCGCTGCCATGAGAGTTTTGATCAATGCGTCGTCTTCCTGTGGGTTCGGAGAATGGATCGTCTTGGGGTCGAGACGACCCGGGCAGACAAGGTTCCAAGCAGGGTCTGATCCAAAAATCGGAACAGGTGGTGGCGATAGGCAGGGGTTCGATCGGGCAGTGAATCATACTTTGGCAGCGTCTTAGATGTCACCACTCGACGTGATGCACGGCTCGCTCGACTCCATCGCCAGGCGATCACCAACATCGAGGCGCAGTGGGTGACTGGCCGGGGACACGCGCTGGCTTGATCAGAATTGAGAAGCCCCATTCTCAGGTTTGATAATCGAGGGTGTCCCTTTGTGCTGAAGTCAGAACAAAGGGAAGAGGCTTGTTCCTCCGTTATCAGCGATTAACACTCCCTGGAGATCGCAACGAGGGGTGCGATCTCTGCATTCTCGAGGCACGGCTCGGAGATCCAGATTGGCATGCCATTTGCTGTAGTGACAATTCATAGATTCACAAGTCGCAAGTGGACGCCGCACACCCGGTTCACGGGACGTCCCAGCTTGCCCGCGTCGCGGGCGTCGTTATTGACGCCTGCCTGCGCCTACCGAACCTCACTACCTTAGGGGAAAGCATGTCGAGTTCATTACGCACCGGTGCCGCGATTCTATTGGGCCTCTTGGCCCTTGCGGCCACTAGCCAAGCCCAGCAGATCCTGCAACACAAGGGGGTCGACTCCCGGGTCGACTACGCT
>JAJCXO010000114.1 GCA_029263395.1 Acidobacteriota bacterium
TGCTGGAGATTTCCCGGGCCCTGGTCATGGACCCGGAAATTCTGTTGGTCGATGAGCCCTCCATCGGCCTAGAGCCGCGCTATATCGACATGGTTTTTGAAATCCTCGACGATCTGCAGCGCGCCGAAGACAAGACCATCATCATGGTCGAGCAGAACGCCAAGAAGGGCCTGGAGTTTGCCGATATCGGCTATGTGCTGGTGTCGGGCCAACTGGTCAAGGCGGGACCGGGCGATGATTTGCTGGAAGACCCGGAGGTCGGGCGGCCGTCCCGCGAGCGGTGGTGCAAAGTTCAGTTGCAGGCTCAAGATCCGAACTTGGGCAAGTAAGTCAACTGCACCACGCCCGTCTCATACTGTCGACTCGCCTCCAACGACAACATCTCAGCAGCCTCCGCTCCAGCAAACAACGGCAAGCCACGACCCAACGTCGTCGGAATAATTGAGATGATCGTCTTAGTGATCAGCTTCGCATCACGAAAGGCGGACGCCAGCTGCCCGCCACCGACCAGCCACAGATGCGAGAGGCCCTCGGCTTCCGCCGCCGCGACTACCGCTTCTGGCGTCTCCGCGGTCGGCTCGAGGAACTCCGCGGCGGCTGCGATCGGCCGATGGGTCCAAACCCAACACGGCTTCTCTTCGTAAGGCCAAAAACCAAACTGCTGGACCGTGTCATAGGTGGCGCGGCCCATGGCCAGGCCGTCGACGGAAGCGAAGAACTCGGCGTAGCCGTAGTCTTCGCCTTCGGCTTGGGCACAGTCCAACCAATCGAGGCCACCGTCGACGGTGGCGATGAAACCGTCGAGGCTGATGGCGACGTAGTAGGTGACTTCGATCATCCCGCCAGTATAGCGGGCACATTGCAGGCGTGGACCTTACGTACCAACAGTCGTCGTTCGGAGAGGGACCGGGTTTTGCTGCTGGCGGACTCGAAGTAAGCGCGAGCCCGGTCGCAATTCCCGCTGCGCAGATGCAACTCGCCGAGGGTGGCGTCGAGGAGATGGTAGTGGCCGAGGTGACGCAAGCTGGCGGCGTTTTCGATCGCCTCGATCCCGGCCTGGGGGCCGTCGATCTGGGCGACGACGATGGCGCGGTTGAGCTCGCCGACGGGGGAGGGGTGAATGCGCAGCAGCTGGTCGTACAAGCCGAGAATGGCCGGCCAGTCGGTCCTGTCGAAACTCGGGGCGAGGCAGTGCTGCGCGGCGATGCCCGCTTCGAGGTGGTAGTGGGTCAGGGTGTCGCCTTCGGCGGAGGCGTCGAGGTATGCGAGTCCTTTGGCGATCAGAGGACGCTGCCAGCGAGCACGATCCTGATCTTCGAGCAACAAGATACCGCCGTCGGAGTCGAGGCGGGCATCGAAGCGGGCGGCATGCAACAACATCAACGCCATGAGGGCGCGGGTGGCAGGGGAGCAGCAGACCGCATGTTCGCTGAGTTGGTGGCAGAGGCGGACCGCTTCTTCGCAGAGATCACGACGGATCAATTCGTCGGGATGTTGCGAGTTGTAACCTTCGTTGAACAACAGGTAGAGCACGTTGTGTACCGAGTCCAGGCGATCGGCGAGGGCGTCGCCGTCGGGTACGTCGAAGGCGTTGGGTCGAGCTGTGAGCTGCTGTTTAGCTCGGTAGAGTCGTTTCTTGACGCTGCTTTCGCTGACCAACAAGGCACGGGCGATTTCCGCGACGCTGAAACCACAGAGAATCTTGAGAGCTAGAGCGATCTGCGATGCGGGCGGTAGCTCCCGGTCGCAGCAGGCGAAGATCATCCGCAGCTGGCTGTCATGGACTTCGGTGTCGAGCACCAACTCGTCGAGGGGTTGACCTTGCCCCCGCGCCGCCTCCAGCCAAGCGACGTCGGGAGCGTATTTGTCGGCGGTCGAGCGGCGCCGCAAGACGTCGAGGGCACGGTTGCGGGCCACTCGGTAAACCCAGGCGGCAGGATCCTTGGGCGGGCCCTTGAATTTCCAGGTCTCCAGGGCTTGGAGCATGGCGCTCTGGACAACATCCTCCGCCAGGTCCAGGTGGTGTAGGCCGAAGACTCGGGTCAGCAGCGCGACCAGCTTCGCCGACTCGTGACGGAAGAAGTGATCGACGAGCTGGTCGGTGGCTGTGCCGCCCGGGCTCTTGGTGGCTGGGCCCGCTTGGAGATCCGGTGTCACGATCAGGAGACCGCGAGCTCCTGCTCGACGGCCTGCTCGACCGCCTCGCTGGTCTCCGCCAGGATTTCGCGAACTTCGACCACCCCGTCGTATTCGTAGATCGGACAATCCTTGGCAACCTCCGTCGCCTCGTCCATCGTCGCGACGTTGATTGCGATGTAGCCCGCCACCATCTCCTTGGCTTCTGGGAAAGGGCCATCCGAAACTACGCCGCCTGAGGACACGAACTTGCCCGTATCGTGCAACGGCTCGCCAGCGACGTAGATCTCTTTGCGGGTCATGTCGGCAATCCAATGTTGCCACTTCACCATATGCTGTTGCATCGCCTCCGGTGAGCCCTCTTCCTCGTTGTGCATCAGTCCGCCCCGGAACAAGAATAGGAATCCAGCCATGTTCGTTCTCCTCACGTGTCGTCGTTGGGTGCGCGTCGCGAGTTTATGTCGCATCCGCACGGTGCGTCTTTGCCCATATGACGGGTGAGTCCTCAGGGAGGGGACACGTGGGATCAATTTTGAGTTGGGCTACAGCGTTTGCGACGCACTGTAGCCGATCCAGGCAGCGGCCAATCCGAACAACACCTGGCCTGCAACGTTGAGCGCCAGCTTGGCGAGCTCGGCGGTTTGCGCCAGGCTCAGGGTCTCGTAGGCGAAGGTCGAGAAGGTGGTGAAGCCGCCCAACACACCGATCACCAGGAACAGGCGCTGACTGTTGCCGAGGCCTTGCCCCGGCTCTAGCAGTCCGCCGAGGAAACCGATCGCCAGGCAACCGACGATGTTGACCAAGAAGGTGCCGAGGGGGAAAGCCATGGGCAGCATGCGATGGACCAGGCCGCTGGCCATGAATCGGGCACTGGAGCCGACAAAACCTCCCAGGCCGACCAAGAAGACCTGTCCGAAATAGGTTCTGTCCATGACGTCTGCGGTCCGCCGTCAGGAGCTGGAGCGAATCGCCCAGTGGCGATAGAGCCGCAAGTGGTGCAGCAGGGCCCGGCGGACGCGGGGCGCAAACCGACCAACATCCTGAGTAGCGATCAAACAGTTGACTTGCAGATAAAAGGCAAGCTGTCCGTCGAGACTGCGGACGTTGTCGGCCATCAGCACCACGAAAGTGTTGCGACGCGCCGCGTAACCCAGAGTTTCCAACGGTTTCAGCGGCTCGCAGGGTGGCGCCGACGCTTTGTCCATCCGGATCAACAACATCCCGGCCTCGATGTCCATCAGCCCTTCGACGGCATCGTCGAGGGTTTCGAAATGTCGGATATCTTCCATCCCGAGCTGTTGGAGCGCGTCCCGAAGGCCGGCGATCGGCGACGCCGCCAGGTCGACGATGAAGGCTACCGGTGGCATCGAGGCCATCAGCTCACGTTCCGCCGGTCGCAAGGGGTGGAGCTCGTCGTCGAACGGCGTTTCGGACGGGCTTGCAGGACTCGGTGGCGTCGGAGCTGGCGTGGCGGGTACGGCTGTGTTTGTTGGAGCTGTGCCCGTCTCGGTTGTGGCCGTCTCGGCCGAGGCCTTTGCGGCGGCTTGTGGCGTGGTCGAACCGTCGACTGGGAAGCGTTTCTGGCAGGCTGGGCAGGTGAGGTGGAACGGACCAGCCGGGACCTTGTTGTCGGCCAGCGTCAGCGCTTTGGTGCAGTGGGGGCAAGAGATCCGCATTGTGATCCGTTTCTAAGAGCCGTCGTAGTCGGCGAGCTCGAGCTCCATATTGCCCTTGTTGCTGGCGTAGGCGAGACCATTCTCCAGGCTGATCAAGCCGTGCCGGACCATCTTTTCCAGGACCTTGTCGAAGCCTTGCATGCCGTCTTGGTCGCCATCGTTGATGGCGTCGATCAACGACCGGCCTTCGCCTTCACCTTTGAGGATGTAGTCACGGGTGCGAAAGGTCGCTTTCATGATCTCCACCGCCGCGATCCGGCCGCCATCCGCCTTCTTGGGGATCAACTTTTGGCAGACGACGTATTTGAAGGTCTGGGCGAAGCGCATCCGGATCTGCTGGTGCTGATCCTTCGGGAAGACGCCGATCACCCGATCGACGGTTTTAGCGGCGTCGATGGTGTGCAGAGTGGAGAGCACCAGATGGCCGGTCTCTGCCGCTTCAAAGGCGGTCTCGATCGTCTCCAAGTCGCGCATCTCACCAACCAGGATCACCTTGGGAGCCTGCCGTAAGGCGGCTCGTAGGGCCAGGCTGAAGCTTGGTGCGTCGGCGCCGACCTCGCGCTGGTTGACCGTCGCCTCGAGATTCGGGTGCAGGTACTCGATCGGATCTTCGATGGTTACGATGTGGACCGGTTGATGCTGGTTGATCTCGTGAATGACCGCTGCCAGGGTGGTCGACTTTCCGGAGCCGGTCGGGCCAGTGACCAAGACGATACCGTTCTTGAGCTTGGCGATGTTGCGCAGCTCTTTGGGCAGGTTGAGCTGGTCGAGAGACGGCACAGTCTGTGGGATGACGCGCAGCACCGCGGCCAGCGAGCCGCGTTGAAAGAAGATGTTGACCCGGAAGCGGGTGACGCCGGGAATGGCGTAGGAGAGGTCAACCGACCCTCTCTCGGCGAGATCGTCTAGGTGCTTCTTACGGCCGCCCATCAAGGCCATGGCAATGGCCTCAGTGTGGAACGGCTTGAGCATGGGCAAGCCACGGACCTCAACTCCCTGCAGTCGACCGTCAACCTCGATTTGAGGCGGTCGACCCGCGGATAGGTTGAGATCCGAGACGTTACGACTCGCCGACAACATACGGCTGAGTAGGTTGTCGACCTTGAAGTTGAGCACGCTAGCTTTCCCTCCCGGCGTTACGGTACTTCAGGTCTGTGATGAAACAGGCCTACGATACTTCAGGTCTGAAGTTTACGGCTTTACTCTTTGACGCCAACAACGGCGGCGCCTTCGATGGTGATGGTTTCGACCGGCAAGTTGGCTTGCATGCCTCGGCGGGTGGTTGGCTCGGCAACAATGGCATCAACGACGTCCATCCCCTCGACAACCTTGCCGAAAACCGCGTAACCCCAACCCCGTGGGGTTTCACTGGTGTGATCCAGGCTGGCGTTGTCGACCACATTGATGAAGAACTGGGCGGTAGCACTGTGAGGATCACCGGTGCGGGCCATCGCGAGGGTTCCGCGCTCGTTTCTGACACCGTTGTTGGCCTCGTTCTGGATCGGTGCCTCGGTCGGCTTCTTCTTCAGGTCAGCAGTGAAGCCGCCGCCTTGGGCCATGAAGCCGGGGATAACGCGGTGGAAGATCGTGTCGACGAAAAAGCCAGACTCGACATAACTAAGGAAATTCTTGACCGTACCTGGCGCTTCTTCAGCGAACAGTTCGATGACGATTTGACCCTTGGTGGTGTCGAGCGCAACTTTGGGATTGGCGCCTTCAGCGAAGGCGGTCGGGACCGCGAGCGCGGCGAGTAGGCAAACTGCGAGTATGTGTTTCATAGTCGGACTTCTCTCAGTGGAAGATGATGGGTGCAATACGGATCCAGAGTTTATCCTGTCTGGTGGAGGATCGCAGTGGGGAGCGTCGGGAAGATCTCGTAACATGCGTCGTAATGCGTGGCGATTAAGCTGTGCTTTGGAGTTGTTGCGCAGTCGTTAGATATAGGTGAATATCAATAGGCGTTGGATCCGGGGTCGGTTGGTGAGGTCTTTCAGGCTCTTCAGCATGAGGTACGTCAGCATGAGAGGCATCGTTGGTTTCGTCATGGTCGTGTGGGCGATGGCAGTGGCATCTCCGGTCGTCGGCCAGCAACGTGGCTATCAGGCGCGGGCCTGCGGGTTTGACATGAATCGTAATGGCATTGTCGGCGAAGCCGAGGATTGCCACGTTTGCGACGGTGTCACCGCTGATCCAGACGGAGACAAAGTTGCCGAAGACTTGATCTATGTGGATGCCGACAACGGCAACGATGTGTCCGGCTCAGGCAGCCCGCTCAATCCTTATCGCACGATTCAACATGCCTGGGACTCCGTGGATGGCCCGGGTGACGGTGCGGAAGACATCATCTGCTTTCGCGGTACGGCAACCACCGAAGCCTTCATCTCGCCAGGTAGTGCCGGGGTGGCTGGCACCTATTTGGTGGCCAAAACCGGTAGCCAGGATCGTGACTGGTTGTTTCCGCGTAATCCGACGATGCTGGTGGGCTGGGACTTCGACGACGACGGCGCCTATCCGCCTTACGACACCGACGATACCGCGGTACTCGACGGTACCGGTGATGGTGCTGCAGCTGGTTTGGCGAGAGTCTTTCGCCTTGACGACACGCTCGATTATGTCGAGATCGGCCATCTCGAGATTCGCAACTACGGTCGTTACACTCCGGGGCAAGACTCCGGATTTGTCATCCATGGCCCGAGCGGCAATGGGTTGGATTACGTCTACTACCACGATCTCGAGCTCTACTCGATCAACCAGGATCGACGTGGCGACGGTGAAGACTTCGCCATCGACATGTTCAACTCTGGCCTCCATTGGACCAACTTCACCAATCTCTTGTTTACCGACAACGGCGGCTGGTTCGCCCGCGGCGCCGGACCGGACAGCGGTCCCGACGAAGGGCCGATCCGATGGCAGAACGTGACCCGCACCACCCACACCTGTGACTTCTCGGACTGTGGCTCGTTGGCGGGCTGGCCAGGATTCAAGATTTGGGGCTACATCTCGCGCCTCGAAATCTTGGACTCGATCTGGGATGCCAACGTCGACAGTTGGCAGCCCAATCCCAGTGGTGGCCACGGCACCCCCTTCCTGGTGATCGGGCAGTGCAGCCAGGACTGGACGGTGCGCAACAACGAGATCATTGATGCCTCGGTTGTGATGTCGGTGCAGCCAACCTCCGCCGGTTTCTGCGATGACAACGATGCTCGCCCGGTCGACAATGTGGTCTTTGATCGCAACCTCGCCCGCAACACTTATGCCCAATGGGGTTTCGGCAACGCTGGACTGCAGATTTTGCGCAGCAACATCGGGGCAGGGGAGGGTAACGTGGCTGGCGAGACGGTCGGTTCGGTGACCATCACCAATAACTTTCTGTCGACGTCGGGGGTGCCTTGGGAGTCCTGTATCTGGTCGTTGGCCGGCAACCAGGTGGCCTCGCCGCCGGGTGAGATTGTGATCGCCAACAACACGTGTGTCGGCGCTATTCGCCGCTGGGCTGCCATTGGTATCGGCGAGATCGATGGCCTCGGAGATCCCGCCCAGCCGCAGCAAGACTACGTGATCAAGAACAACATCGTGAACGGTCTCGGCATCGGTGACCGTAACGTCCAGATGACCTTCGCCCCGGCGGGGCTGGACATGGACTCCAACGTCTTCGACCCGTCCGGTACCTGGGAGTGGACCAACGGTGTGGAAACGGATTTGGCAACTTGGCGAGCGCTATCCGGCGCCGATCAAGCGTCGCGGACCTGCTTGCCACAATTCGCCGACAGTGCAGCCGCCAATTTTCACTTGCTGTTCGAAGACGACTGTGCCCGCAATCGTGGTGAAAACCTAACGGCGATTACGGCGGTCGATATCGACGATGAGGAACGGCCGGCTGGTGCGTGGGACATCGGGGGCGATCAAGTTGTCGTGATGTTCGGTGACGGCTTCGAATCTGGCGACCTGTCCGCTTGGTCGTCGTCTCGTGCTAACCTCGTGGCAACTTCTAACGCCTGGTAGAGCCCGCTAGCCCGACGCGGCGGGGTCGGGAGGTCTCCCCACGTGTCCGAGTCACTACGTTTGTCCTTTCACGGTGCCGCGGGAACGGTCACCGGTTCTCGTCACCTGGTCCACGCCGGCAAGACCCGTGTGCTGCTCGACGCTGGGTTGTTTCAAGGTCTCAAAAAACTGCGGCTCAGGAATTGGGAATCGCCGGGATTCGATCCCAGCATGGTGCACCACATGTTACTGAGCCACACCCATATTGATCATGTCGGCTATTTGCCACGGCTAGCGAAGTTGGGGCTCGACGCCCCGGTGCATTGCACGCCGGCAGCTTATGAGCTCGCCGAGTTGATGTTGCTCGATTCTGCCAAGATCCAAGAAGAAGACGCCCGCCATGCCAATCGTCGGGGCTACTCCAAACACCACCCGGCCAAACCGCTCTACACCGTCGAGGACGCGCGCCGCGCTCTCGAGTTACGTCAGGTGTTGCGTTACAACCAGTGGCTGGACATCGAGCCAGAGACCAAGTTACGGGCACGGTTCCTGAACTCGGGGCATCTTCTTGGCTCGGCTTTTATCGAGATGCGGATGGAGCTCGGCGGGCGTGAGATCCGCCTTGTGTTCAGCGGTGACATCGGTCGACACGACATGCCGTTACACCTCGATCCACGGCCATTACCCAAGTGTGACGTGTTGATCATCGAGTCGACCTATGGCACCAAATTGCACCCGACAACCCCGGTGATCGACCAGATCCGGGAGCCGTTTCTGGAGACCCTGGAGGGCGGCGGGACCATCTTGATTCCGGCCTTTGCGGTCGGTCGTTCGCAGCAGATGACCTTGGTTCTGCGGCGCTTGATGAAAACCGGGCAGCTGCCGGAAGTGCCGATCCACATCGACAGCCCGATGGCGATCAAGGCGACTCGTATCTACAGCCGCTTCCTCGATCCTCGCAACATCGATCCCGATGTTTATGAAGACGGCCGCATGAAACTCTTCCCTGACAATGTGAGTCTGCATCGCACGGCAGATGAGTCGAAGGAACTCAATAATCTCTCCGGGCCACGTATCCTGATTTCGTCGAGTGGGATGTTGTCCGGTGGTCGCGTGCTGCATCACCTGCGGCGCTTGGCCCCCGATCCCCGCAATATGGTGGTGTTGGTGGGCTATCAAGCCGAGGGGACTCGCGGGCGCGCCCTCGCCGACGGCCGGGATACCGTCAAGGTGCACGGTCGGCACGTCAAGCTGCGTTGTCGCAGTCTACAAATCCACGGTCTATCCGGTCACGCCGACCGGCAGGGTTTGCTCGACTGGGTTGCAACTGCCCCCGAACCGCCCAAACTCGCCTTCATGGTGCACGGCAGTCCGGATCGGGCAGAGGCACTCGGTACTGCGCTGGAACAGCAGGCTCAGCGAGCCCAACATTCGATGCGGTCGTTCGTTCCTGAGATCGGAGACGAATTCGATATCTCGGAGTTGTTGGCCTCCTGAGCGTCAGACTGGTCGGACCATCCGGTCACCGCTCGGGGTGACCATCTCGTCACCGTTCGGGGTGACCATCCGGTCACCGCTCGGGGTGACCATCTCGTCACCGTTCGGGGTGACCATCTCGTCACCGTTCGGGTTGACTTGCGGCGCGACGAGGGGATCGCCGGCCAGTTCTGGCCGGCGCGGCGAAACCTTTCGGAACCGGTGGATCTCGGTATCCCAGGCCGCCAGCAGATCCGATGCATGGTGTGAGCCAGTGGCCTCGGCGTGGCGAGTGACGAGTTGTCGCAACAGCGCACAGTCGTCTTCCGAACTCAGCGGTTCGACATCAACCATCTCTGGATTGACGCGATGCCGAAAGTGATCCGCGGGGTCTTCCACATAGGCGACACCACCGCTCATGCCCGCTCCGAAGTTGCGGCCGGTGGGACCGAGCACCACCACCACACCCGCGGTCATGTATTCGCAACCGTGGTCGCCACAGCCTTCGACGACCGCCACCGCGCCGGAGTTGCGGACGGCGAAGCGCTCGCCGACCTGGCCGGCCAGGAAACAGCTGCCGCCGGTGGCGCCGTACAAGACCGTATTGCCAGCGATCGTCTGCTGATGGCCAGCTGCCGCTAGAGACGGCGACGGCATAACTGCGATCTCGCCTCCCGACATGCTCTTGCCGACATAGTCCTGGGCTTCGCCAGTCAAACGCAGGTGGACGCCACGCACCAGAAAGGCGCCGAAACTCTGGCCGGCGACGCCGCGAAAGTCGAGGCGCAGACTGGCTGGCTCCAGGCCGCGACCTTCGGTGCGTTGTGCAATTTCGCCCGACAGCCTGGCGCCGACGGTGCGATCGCGATTGCGGATGGTGTAGGTGCAGCGTGGAGGCTCGGCAACCGGGGGACGACTCGACGAGCATAAGTCGACCACGGCACAGGCTGAGTCGCGCCAGACCCTCTCGTCTAGAGGCGGCTCGAGCACCGGGCGGACATTGCGTTCGCGGCGTCGTTTGCGGGGTCGGTAACCGGTCGGATCGGGATTTTCCAGCAGCAGGGAAAGGTCGATGTGGTCGCCATGCGGATCGTGTTGATGGCGGTGAGTGAGCAAATCGACTCTGCCGATGATGTCGCCGAGGCGTCGGACGCCGATCTCGGCCAGAATCGTGCGCACTTGCTCGGCGACGCCCAGCAGGTAGTTGATGACATGTTCGGGTGAACCGGTGAATTTCCGGCGCAGATCCTCACGTTGCGTGGCGATGCCCACCGGACACGTATCGAGATGGCATTGGCGAGCCATCACACAACCCATGGCGATCAGAGGCATGGTTCCGAAGCCAAACTCGTCGGCGCCGAGCAGGGCCGCCAGCGCAATGTCTCGACCGGTCTTGAGGCCGCCGTCGACCCGCAGGGTGACACGGTCGCGCAGATCGGATTGCACCAGGACTCGTTGGGTTTCCGACAAGCCGAGCTCCCACGGCATGCCAGCATGTTTGATCGACGACAGGGGAGAGGAGCCAGTGCCGCCGCTGTCCCCCGAAATTTGGATCACGTCGGCATACGACTTGGCGACCCCAGCAGCGATCGTTCCGACGCCGGCTACCGCCACTAGTTTGACGCCTATTCGGGCGACGGGGTTGACTCGTCTGAGGTCGTAGATCAGCTGAGCCAGGTCTTCGATCGAGTAGATGTCATGGTGCGGCGGGGGGGAAATCAACGCCACTCCCGGCACCGCGCTCCGCAAAGCCGCAATCTCCTCGGTCACTTTGCTGCCAGGAATCTGCCCGCCTTCGCCGGGCTTCGAGCCTTGCGCCATCTTGATCTCGAGCTCGCTGGCGGACACTAGGTAGTGCGCCGTGACACCGAACCGGCCTGAAGCAACCTGTTTGATCGCGCTCATCGCGAGGTCGCCCGCAGCGGGCTGCCAGCTACCCAGATACGTCGGGCGCCGGTCCTCGGTGTAGGGTGAGAAGCGCTGCGGGTCTTCGCCGCCCTCGCCGGAATTGCTGCGTCCCCCCAGCCTGTTCATGGCGATACTCAACACCTCGTGTGCTTCGCGGGAAATTGCACCCAGGCTCATCGCGGCGGTCGAGAAGCGCCGGGCGATCGACCCGGCGGGCTCAACTTCGGCGAGCATCAGAGGTTGTTCGGCGCGTTTCCAGTCCAGCAGATCGCGCAGGTTGGCGGCCGGGCCGTCGTCGCTGTGGGCGGCGAAGTTTGGGAAGGCGTCAGGACTCGGCTTGCGGGCTGCCTGATGGAGGGATTTGAAGACCTTGGGATTGAGGGTGTGGTATTCGCCGTCTTTGCGGAAGCGAAAATGTCCGCGTTCCGGTAGCCGGTCGGCGCGCTGGTTGGAATCCTGAGGCGCACCGGCTTCAGGATAGGCCTCGTTATGCCATGTCGCGGCGCTACCGGCGATGCGGTTCCAGCTGACGCCGCCGATGCGGCTCGGTGTGCCGGTGAAGCAGCGTTCGATCAAGTCATCGTCGAGTCCGAGGGCTTCGAATAGTTGGGCACCCTGATAGCTGGCGATCGGCCCGACGCCGAGTTTGGCCATGATCTTGAGCAGCCCTTCTTTCAGGGCTTGTCGGTAGTTGGCAACTGCCGTTTCGGGCTGCAAATCGAGGTTGCGGGCATGGTGTGCGAGACTGCGATACACCAGGTAGGGGTGGATCAAGGTTGCACCGAAGCCGATCAGGCAGGCGAAATGGTGATCTTCCCGCGGTTCCCCGGTGTCGCAAATCAGGGAGACTTGCATGCGTTTGCGACGCCGAATCAGGTGATGATGGGTTGCTGCGGTAGCCAACAACATCGGGATTGGTGCGTGCTCGCTGTCGATACCGCGATCCGACAACACGATCAGTGACGCGCCGGCATCAGTGGCACGTTCTACCTCATGGCATAACAACTCGACGGCGTCGCGCAGCCCCTTGCCGCCGTCCGCCACCTTATACCGAGTCGTGATGGTGGCGTGACGCAGCTGGGGGTCGTCTAGCGCCAATAACCAGTCGAACTGAGACCCAGCGAGGAGCGGTGAGGGCAGCCTGATCAGGTGGGCCGCCTCGGGCCGTTCGCCGAGGATCGAGCCCCAGGGGCCAGCCATGGTCTCGAGGGAGAAGGCCGAGCGTTCGCGCAGCGAGTCGATCGGCGGATTGGTGACCTGGGCGAAGCGTTGTTTGAAGTAGCTGTAGAGCAGTTGTGGCTTGTGGGAGAGTACCGCCGGTGGCGTGTCATTACCCATTGAGCCGACCGGCTGGCGACCCTCGAGCATCATGGGTTCTAGAATCCGCTCGAAAGCTTCGCGGCTGTAGCCGAAGGTGCGTTGTAGGCGTAATAGGCCAGCATCGTCGGTTTCTACGGCCGGCGCTTCGGTGCCTGCCGAGGGTGCCGTGATCAAATACTGACGGACCCAGTCGTGGTAGGGCTGGCGGTGGGCATAGTCGTGTTTGATCTGATGGTTGGTGAGCAACTTGCGTTGGCGGGTATCCACCGCCAGGATCTCGCCAGGGCCGAGGCGCCCCTTGTGACGGATCGTGTCCTCTGGCAGGTCGACGAGTCCGGTCTCTGAGCCGAGGATCACCAGATCATCGTTGGTGACCCAATAGCGCTGCGGACGCAAGCCGTTGCGGTCGAGAATCGCGGCAGCGTAACGACCGTCGGAGAAGACCACGGCGGCTGGACCGTCCCAAGGCTCCATCAGCGTGGAGTGGTAGTCGTAGAACGCTCGCAGCCTGGCGTCCTGTCCGCCTGCAGCCGACGAAGTGTTCTCCGAGTCCGGCTCGACCTGGGGGGCTTCCGGGATCATCATCATCATCGCCAGGAGCGGATCCCGCCCGAACATCACCAGCAGTTCCAGTGCGTTGTCGAGCATCGCCGAGTCGCTACCGCGATCGTCGAGTATCGGTAACAGCTCGTTGATCTGGTCTCGCCACAGCGAACTGGTCAATTCGCGCTCTCGCGCCGCCAGCCAGTTGGCATTGCCCTGAATGGTGTTGATCTCGCCGTTGTGGGCCAACAGTCGAAAAGGCTGCGCCAACGGCCAGCTCGGTTTGGTGTTGGTGCTGAAGCGTTGGTGAAACAGCGCCAAGGAAGTGGTGAAATCGGAGTCCGCGAGATCGGGATACAACTCAGCCAACGCTGGTGCCAGGCACATCCCTTTGTAAACCAAGGTGCGATGCGACAGCGACACGACCCAGAAGTCGTCTTGCCCTGCGCTACGAACTCGACGTTCGAGGCGACGGCGAGTCAGGTAGAGCCGGCGTTCGAAGTCGACCTCGCCGAGTTCGGTTGGGCGTCGGATCAGGGCCTGCCAGATCGCCGGGCGTTCTCTCGCGGCAGTTTCACCCAACACCGGGTCGCTGACCGGTACCTCGCGCCAGGCCGCAACCTCGAGTTCACTGCGAGCGAGCTCGTCGGTGACCACTGGGCGGTGCTCCGAGCCTTGGCCGCGAGGCCAGAAAAACACCCCGACAGCCAACTTTCCCTGCGCCACCGGATCCTGTCCGAGCGCTTCCAGGTGTCGACTGAAGAAGCGGGTGGGGATCTGGGTGAGGACTCCGACGCCGTCCCCGCTGCAACCGTCAGCACTGACCGCGCCGCGGTGGCCGAGATTGGAGAGCGCTTCGAGCGCCATGGCGAGGATGCGATGGCGGCGGCGCCCTTGGATATCAGCAACAAAACCGATGCCACAGCTATCGATCTCGCGATCGGGATGGCGTGGATCAGGAGGGTGGCTGTGCATGACCATCCCTCTGCTGTTGCCCTGTCTTGCCGCAACACCGTCCATGACAACGCCATCCACTACAGACCTGGCGCGATCGGTTGGACTTGCGGACCGAGACAGTAAGCGCGAGAGAGATCATGATCGACTCCTTTCACGCGAAGCCCTCTGGCGCGACAAGCACGCTCTCGAACGCTTCACGGTATTTTGTAGCTGGTAGCTAAGGGTGGCTTTGAAGGGCCAAATGCATTCACAAGTATAGACTTTATTTGTTATTTGGTCAATACAAATAGAAGGATATATTGCAGGGTGATGCTGTTTCACGGATCATCTCGCAGAAATCTATCCGATATTTGGCTGTTTTTGACCTGATTCCTGCGTTTCGGTGTGCTCATTCGATTCACTGGGCAATTAGAACTTGAGGAGTAAGCGGTGTCGTCGAGGCGGTAAGATCGATCGCCTACATTGCATGTGAGGTGTTCGATTTGCTAGCTTGGCGACAGGTCGGAGGCTGCGACCGTGATCGATGGGAGGTGGAGGCTCAGTGGCGAATCCAACAAATAGCGCAACACACTCCGCGCTTGGCAATGGCTCGACACCGCTGATCAGCCTGCGGCAGGTCGAGCGGGTTTATCGTATGGGCGGTGGCGAGGTGCAGGCTCTGGCCGGTGTCGATCTGGAGATTGCCCGCGGTGAGTACGTAGCGATCATGGGACCTTCCGGCAGCGGCAAATCGACCTTGATGAATATCGTCGGTTGTCTCGACACACCTACCGGTGGTACGTATGAGCTCGCTGGCACGACGGTCCACGAGCTCGATGATGATGAGTTGGCGGGGATTCGCAACCGGGAGATCGGTTTTGTCTTTCAGAGCTTCAACCTGCTGCCGCGAGCCGACGCGGTGACCAATGTGGCTCTGCCGTTGCTGTATGCGGGACTCGACCGCGGGGTGCGGCAAACACGAGCGGAGGAGGCGTTGCGCCGGGTCGGCTTGGGGGATCGCCTGGATCATCGGCCCAACGAGTTGTCCGGTGGGCAGTGCCAGCGCCTCGCGATCGCCCGCGCTTTGGTCAACGAGCCCTCGCTGGTGCTGGCCGACGAGCCCACGGGTAATCTCGATTCTGTAACCTCGGAGGAAATCATCATCCTCTTCGACGAGCTATCGCGGGCCGGGACTACAGTTATCCTGGTAACCCATGAAGATGAGGTCGCCGACCATGCGCGGCGCCAGATCCGCTTGCGCGACGGGAATATCGTCACCGACAGGTCTTGATCGAAGAATCCTGATCTTCCGGGCGCTACAAAGGTGTGCTCGATGTCGAATGGCTCCGTTCGATTCCGCCTGGGTGGTAAGATGACCAGACCAATTCCGTGAGGAGAAGGTCATCAGCAAAGCAGCACGCGGTGCCTGGTTAGGTACCCTGAGGATGGAGTCCGAGGAACGGATGCCGCTGTTCCGCCAGGTTTACCAGCGGATTCGTGAGCTCATTCTCGACGGTACCTTGGCGCGAGGAGCTCGTCTGCCCTCGACCCGGGCGCTGGCAACCGATCTCGCCTTGTCCCGCAACACGGTGATGGTTGCGGTCGAACAATTGGTTGCGGAAGGTTACCTCGTCAGTCGGGTCGGTGACGGGACCTACGTTGCGGTGGATATTCCCGAAGATTGGGAAACACCCCATAGGCCGGCAGCCCGAGAGCTCCAGGTGGACCCGGCTACTCCGCGTTTGTCGCGGCGCGGAGAACGCATCCTGGCGACTCCGATCGGGCGCGATTCGACCGAGGTGAGGCCGTTTGCCGTCGGTATGCCGGCCCTCGACGAGTTTCCTTGGGCCACCTGGAACCGCCTCTGGATGCGACGCAGCCGTGACCTCGATCGCCGCCACCTATGTTACGGTGATCCAGCCGGCTATCGACCCTTGCGGGAGGCGATTGCGGCCTATCTCACCGCCGGCCGTGGCGTGATTTGCGACGCCGACCAGGTCATTGTGGTGTCGAGCTCTCAACAAGCCCTCGATATCGCCTCACGAGTCCTGATCGATCCTGGCGACGCGGCGTGGCTGGAAGATCCAGGTTATCTCGGCGCTCGTGGGGCGCTGGTTGCAGCTGGCGCGGAGATTGTACCGGTGCCGGTCGACGAAGAGGGTTTGCAGGTGCAAGAGGGGCGGCGCCTGGCGTCTGAGGCACGTTTGGTCTCGGTCACTCCATCCCATCAGTTTCCGGCGGGGGTCACGATGAGCCTGGCTCGCCGCGTCGAGCTGCTCGACTGGGCCGAGGAACACGACGCCTGGATCCTCGAAGACGATTACGACAGCGAATTCCGTTTTGTGGGCGCACCCTTGGCGGCCCTCCAGGGGCTCGATCGTGCTGGCCGGGTGATTTACATCGGGACGTTCACCAAGGTCGTCTATCCATCCCTGCGGTTGGCCTACGTCGTCGCGCCCCGCGGTCTGGTCAAGGCCTTGGTTGCAGCCCGAGCCTTCGTCGATCGGCACTCGCCAACCCTGCCGCAGGTTGTACTCAGCGACTTCATGGCGGGAGGGCACTTCGCGAGCCACATCCGGCGGATGCGCTCGATTTACCGCGATCGCCGGCAGAGCCTGCTCGATGCCCTCGAGCAGCGGCTGGGAAAGTTGCTGGCGATCAGGTCACACCCGGCCGGGATGCATCTCGTGGTCGAGTTGCCCGCGGGAGTCGACGATTTAGCGGTGGCGAGACGAGCCGCCGAGCGTGGCATCGAAATTTCGCCGCTGTCCCGGTATTACCTCGGTGAGTCGCGATCCGGGCTGTTGATCGGCTATTCGGCGGTGACTCCCGAAGAGATTGTCGACGGTGTCGACGTACTGGCTGAAGTGATCGAGAGCGCGATACTGAGCCACTGAGCCACTGAGCCACTGAGCCGCTGAGCCGCTGAGCCGCTGAGCTATTCGAGAGTCAGAGCGTCTCTAGGAACGCGATCAGAGCCGTGCGCTCGTCCTCCTCGAGCTGCAAGAAGTGTTGCCGTGCGGATTGGGCTTCGCCGCCGTGCCACAAAATCGCTTCCTCGAATGACCGCGCACGACCGTCATGCAGCAGGTATAAGCCGCCGTTGACGGTTTGCATCAGGCCGAGGCCCCACAGCGGCGCGGTGCGCCACTCACCGGTCTCGACACCGGCCTCGCCAATGTTGTCGTCTGCCAGGCCTTCGCCCAGGTCATGCAGCAACAGGTCGGTGTAGGGTTCGATGGTCTGCTCGGCCAGCGCAGCCGGGCCGGCGATCTTGTTGGCGGCCGCAGTGATCAGTCGCGGCCGGTGACACGCCGCGCAGCCGATCGACTCGAACAATCGCTCTCCTTGAACGACCGTCGTCTCCGTACCCTGACGGCGAGCGGGTGGCGCCAAGAGTCGCAAGTAGTCGATCAACAGGGCAAAGTCCGCGGCGGTGATTTCCGGCTCGGTGATTTCCGTTTCTGTGATTTCCGTTTCTGCGATTTCCGTTTCTCCGGCGGCTCCTGGACGGTGAATGGACGTGATACCCATGTCCTCGGCTAGGGCTGCAGCAACCTGCCTGTCGAGCGACGGCTGGGATGCTTTCCAACCAAAACGCCCGAGCCTCCGCCCGGTGTCGGACGTGAGCCAGCGTGCACGCCCTGAAATGCCGTCTCCGTCGCGATCCTCGGGGTCCGCCCAGGAGGTGATGGTCGCTTCAGCAATCGACTCGAGCAGGCCGATACCCACCAGGGTTGGTGGTACCCGTGGCGACAGCCGGGGTTGGTTTTTGGTCCCGAGTACACGATACACCGGCTCGCGTAATTGGAATCCCGTGCCATCGGCATACTGTCCGAGGATCATCCGCTGGTTGATGGTGATCCGACCTTCCGGCGCTTGGCCCACCGCACGGTCCTGGAGCTGTTCTCCCCAGCCGTGAGCCTCGGCACCAGGGTCGAGCCGGAAGACCAGCAGCGGTGTAGGCTGCGGTGTCGCTCTGGGGCCGCCGCGGCCGTCTTTGAAGTGGCAGGACACGCAGGACTCGGCGTTGAACAACGGGCCGAGGCCATCAACCAGCGCGGGGCCCTCGCCGGCAGGGCGCCAAGTGCGCACGAACACCCGCTTGCCGTCGTGCATACGTTCCGCGTCGGTAGGTTTGGCGTTGGGCAGCACGCGCCCAAACGCGTTGTGACTGGTGTCCCAGACGGTTGGCAGGCTCGGGCCTTGCGGTGGACTATCGATCGGATCCGCGCTGCCAGCCAAGGCGCCGAGCGCCAAAACAGCGGCGAATCCGCAGCAAATCGAGGAGTGGCGGGCAATCATGACGGATCTCCAAAGGCGCCGGTGACGTCGCCAGAAACAGCGCCATCACCGGCTTGGTTCAGGCGTGAGCCAGCAGGATGTGGCAAAAGTCAGACCACGCTGAGAACGGTTCTTTTCCGCCAACTCTGCGTTACGAAATCTCTAGATATCACGAATATCCATGCGATTTCAAGCCTTGATTTGACGGAAAATTCCTCGCTCTCAGCGTGGAGCACTTTCACCACAGCCTGCTAGAGCCCGTTCGAAACGTACGTCTGGGTCTGGATGCCGATCGCTTTGCCACTCGATTCGATGTGCATTTCGCCGAATTCTGTGTAGTTGTAGTGCCCCGGGGCGTCGGCGTCCTCGAGGAATACAACTTGATCGGCATCGCCGATCAAGGCGCCATCCACCCAGACGCGGACTCGACCCATGAAGCTGGTGGAAAATGCACAGGATCGGTAACCGGTAGCCGTTCGGCTCGATACGGCAGACCGCAAAGCCGCAGGGAACTCATCGTCGCCGACGTCGAATCCGGTCTCGACTTCGTCTTCGATTTCCCGTTCTTCGAGGGGATCGACCAGCTCGATATGAATGTTGGTCCCAGGGACCAATCCACCCGGTCCACCGCGGGGCGGCTCAGGATCGCTATCATCGTCATCGTCATCGTCGAGCAGCCACAGGGTGTAGCTGCCCGGGCCGATGGCGCCGGTGAACCTTACGTTGATATCCAGCCCGCCGTTGGCGGCCACTGTGTACCTCATCCCAGAGGTGTCGAAGCCGTCGGCCACTGAGGTCATCGTGAAGTGATCCCCGGCAGTCAACCCGACGTTGCGGATCTTGCCCTGCCACGAGACCGCGTTATCGAGGATGGCAGCCACACCGTCGTTGCCATCGGGCCCGAGATTCCCCACCACCAGCCGGGTGCCGTCTGGTCTGAGGTTCAAAGTTGCGTCGCCGATCGGACAACTGTCGATGCTGTCGAACCGCACACATTGTGCATTCGCAGCGACCGTGGTCAGCAGCAGACTAAAGGTCAGTAGCAGGATCTTGGGTAAAACGTTCATGCTTCTCTCTCTCCTAGGTATTTCTATCGGTGGTTTCGTTAGCGAGCTCAGGATGCGCCCGCCTTCGAATTGGTCTATGCGACGGCTCGATGTATTTGGATAAAGCAATGCAGCTTTTTTTTAAAACGATGGGTTGGTATTGTCTAAAGGCACACCACCCCTTCGCCTCGACACCGCTCGACGCCTCAACTTGGAATTGGCACTGGGTCCTATGACGGATGACTCTGAGGTCAGCAACCTTCAGCAGGCCTTGGCAAGTGGCCACGATGCCCTGCCAGGGCTAGTGAGCCGCTGGACGCCGATCATTCAGGCGCGGGTGGTGCGAGTGTTGCGACGCCGAGCCAAGGAGGCTGGCGACCGGGCGTTTCAGGAAGTCGAAGAAATGGTGCAGCAGGTCTTCGTCACGCTGTTCGAGAAGCAGGGTGCAGCCTTGCGCGCCTGGCATCCCGAGCGCGGCTTATCGCTGGACAATTGGGTCGGTTTGATCGCCGAACAGCAAGTCTTGGCCTTGCTTCGAACGCGCAAGCGCAATCCATGGACCGAAGAACCGACCGTGACCGAGGAGCTCGACCAAACCTCACTCGAGCCGAGTCCAGAACGTGCAGCGCTGAGTCGGGATGTGCTCGACAACCTACTCGATCGGATGCGAGAACGCCTCAGCCCACTCGGCTGGCGACTGTTCTGCCTGCTTTACCTGCAAGACGAAGACGTCGCCGCCGCTGCCCGCAGCAGCGGCCTGACAACCACCGCGGTGTATGGCTGGCGGAGTCGCTTGCGGCGCCTGGCGTTGGAGTTGCGTGAAGTTTGTTTGTCAGAAACCGAACGGTTCCCGCATAAGACACAACAGAGGTCCAAGACCGAGGTGACGACGTGAGTGAACAATCTGCAGATGCCCTGCTTCGCCAGCTCGGTCGTCATGCCGAAGACCGCCAGCGAGCCGACCTCGAACGGGAGGGAAGCCTGGATCACGACCCGCGATTGCGCGCCGCCAGTCGTCCGCTCGATGCCGAAGCCCAAGCAAGAATTGTCGAACACTTGAAAACCGTCATCCCTGATCAGCAGCAACCACCACTCCGTCCAGAAACGCAGCGCCCTAAAACACAGCGTCAACCCCCGCCTTCGAGCCGTTTTCGACGTCGGCTTGTCTTGCCGCTGGCTGCCACCCTGGTGGTGGCTGTTTCCGCCCTCGTTTACCAGAGCATGATCGAATCACCCAGCGCTGTTGCGCCTCCTCCCCATTACACCTTGAGCGTTGCAGGCTCCGTGCAGACACAACGGGGTGTTGGCCATGCCGAGCAGCCTGATCAGGTGATCCACCTGGCGCCTGGCAACCGGCTGCAAGTGGTGCTGACCCCGGATCAACCGGTGTCCAACGTCGTCGAGGCACGAGCGTTCCTGGCTGTTGGCGAGGGTCGGTGGCAGGCCGTCGATCCTGCCTATCTCGCGGTTTCTGAAAGTGGTGCGATTCGGCTCGATGCGATTGTGGGCTCGGAGCTTGCGGTCGCGATGGGTGTCAGCCAATTGCTTGTTGTCTTGGGCCCTCCGGCCGACCTCCCTGACGTCGAAGTTGCCGCTCGTGCGACCCTCGAGCAGGGCACAGCAGCCGGTGAGGCTTGGCGGGCCTACCGGATCACCCTCGACCTCGGCGAACCTCCTTGATGTGGTGCCGCATCATCACCCTGATTGCGGGGGTGCTCTGCGGCTGTGCCGGTGACCTACGGTCGACACCGGATCGGGGTCTTGGCGTCGAGTACGCGGGATGCGTGGGGGCGCGTCGTGGGCCGGTGTGTGTGCGCTCCGCGGATCAGCCGATCACCTTGTGGATCCCTGGCACGGCGGACGTTATCGATCTCGAACTCGACGGCACCGCCGTGCCAATACCTGAGCCCACCATCGTCCAAGGGGGGCGTCGGGTTGAGGTCGCGGTGCCAGCCGGCACCAACAGTCTGACGGTCCACCGGCCGCACGACGGTGGGCGTTGGAGCCTTCGCTTCGAGACCCAAAGCGAGCCGGCTTGGCGAACGCGAGCGATGGAGCTCATCAGCGACCAGGCTTGGGACGAAGCAGCCAAGTGGCTGGATTCGACCCTTGAGCAAGCGACAACCGATGCCGAACGTGGTGGGGCGCTCGCCCTGCTTGGGCGGTTGAAGCTCAAACGGGGTGATACCGCGGCCGGCCGCGACCTGTTGCGCAACAGCCTGCCCCTGTTACACCGCGCTGGCGACCTTCAGGTCGAGTTCGACAAAACAACGGTGTTGATTTTTGCTCTGATTACCCGAGATCACGCCTTCACCGAAGCCCGCGAGCTGCTGGAAACGCTCCCTAGAGGTTGGCAGGCGCCCGGTGAAGTGCAGTACTTGGATGCCTACTACCATGGCTTGCTGGCGATGGAGACCGGCGATGTCCGCGGCGCCTTGCGCCACCTCGAGGCCGCTGCAGCCAGCGCAAGTCGGACTGGCTCCGCCTGGTACCAGCGGGTGGCTGACGAAGCCGCTGCCATCCAGTTGCGGCGGATCGGGCGGCACCAAGAAGCGGCTTCAACGTTATCCGCATTGTTACAACAGGCGATTGCTGACGAGGACGCTTGCCGACAGGCCGGTCTGCTCGGCAACCTCGGCCTCAGCGCGCTCAACTCGCCGACGGTCGAAAGGGCAGCGGTCGGTGTCGCCTCGGCAGACGGTGGCACGGCGGCAGACGGTTGCGCCGCGGCAGACGGTTGCACCGCGGCAGACGGTGCGCTGACCTACTTTCGACGG
>JAJCXO010000115.1 GCA_029263395.1 Acidobacteriota bacterium
GGGCGCACAGCCGTGCGCCCCTACCCAGAATCGCGCGATCCGGCTGTTCCTTGGCGAGGACGCCCCAACGGGCCCGCTAAGTTAGGTCGAGCTCTTTGACCCGCCTTCGCAGCGCATGCTTCGACACTTCGAGCCGGTCGACCATGGCGTCCAGGTTGCCGCTGGTGTCGGCGTAGGCGCGTCGGATCTCGGCGGAGTCCAAGTCGCCAGCGGTGCGTACTGTGGCACAGCGCTCGATGAGTAGGTAGGCCGACGCACGGGAGATCGCCAGCGCTTCGGCGGCAGCGCTGATATCCCAGCGGTGAGCGCGCAGCGCCGCGGTCAGCTCATCGTCGGAAACGTCTGAGGGCTTGCGACGCGCTGGCCGAGGCGGTGTCGTCACCGGCGCAGCAGATCTCGAGGGTGCGGCTTCGTGCTCTGCGGATGCCAGCTGACGTTCGAGTTGTTCGCCGATTTCTAGGACTGGCTTGCCCCGACTACTTATCGCCAACTGGCGGGCAATGTTGAGCAACTGGCGCACGTTGCCGGGCCAAGGGTGACGCGCTAGTCGAACACACACGCTGGGCGCCAACCAGGTGGTGGCGTCGTTGACGTCGAAGCGTTCACTTTCGCCGAGAGTTTGCAGCTCCTGGCGGAGAAAGTGGAGGAGCAGTCGACCGAGGTCGTCGCGCCGTTGTCGAAGCGGTGGCAGCCAGATCTCGTAACCGGCCAAGCGGTGCAGCAGCGGTGCCTTGAAACCGTCGCCGCGGGCCATCTCTTCGAGGTTGGCATCGGTGGCGGCAAGTAGCCGCAAGTCGACGCGACGAGGTGACTGAGAGCCAACGCTGAAGATCTCGCCGGTTTCGAGCACCCGCAGCAGCATCACCTGGAGCTCCGGTGGTGCCTCGCCGACCTCGTCGAGAAACAATGTGCCGCCGTCGGCGCGGCCAAAGTAGCCCTCGGTGGACCGCGCCGCGCCAGTAAAGGCTCCCTTGACCACTCCGAAAAGCTCGGCAGCGGCCAGCGAGGCTGGGATAGCGCCCAGGTTGACGGCGACAAATGGCTGCTTGCGCCGCGGCCCTGCACGGTGGATGGCAGCCGCCACCAATTCTTTACCCGTGCCGGTTTCGCCGCGCAGCAGCACCGGCACCTCGAGGTCGGCGACCCGCTGGATGTCAGCCCGCACCCGGTTGATACCATCACTGGCACCCACCAGGCCCAGGTCATCGTCAGTCTGTTGCACCGACGGCGTGTGGCGATGCAGCAGAAGGACGACCCGCCGCGCCAGCTCGAGGACCACGCCGTGTTCGAGCGCGTTGGCGGTAATCTGTCGCGGTCCGGTGACCCGTTCGCCATCAGCCACCACGCGAGTGCGAGTGGCGCTGGCGTCCAACTCCAGATGGTCGCCAATCGCCCGCAGGCGAAACGGCTGCCGGCTCAGGCTGCGGTCGCCGAGAGGCGCGCCGTCGCGGGGCTTGCCGCCGTGGGGCTTGCCGCCGCGGGGTGTGCCGCCGTGGCTACCGGGTGGGCAGAACTGCGGCCGCTGGCGTCCAATTTCGGCGTCGAGCCCCGAGGCCAGCTCGCTGAGTACAACCCTTTCGCCAACCCGGTGCAGATTGGGGTGATACAAAACGGTGAGAGCGGGCAGGCTGATCGGCGGTCGTCGGCTGCCGTGGCGCCGCTCGCGCTCGGCCTGCGTCAGAGTCGAGCCATCGACGACACGGGTCGAAGCGTCTAGATTGTTGGATTCCATGAATTGTTATCTTACCGCGGTGCCTCACCGTACGTTGGGCTGCGGTCCGTACCTTCGGTCTGGGATTGGTGGTCGCGATGGGAGACTGAAAAAGGAGCCAGCATCTAAACTTTTTTGACCATTTCCGGGTCTGTTTTACGCATATGTAGGTAAGAGCGACGACACTGGCTCGCGCAACAGACTGGGTCCGCAACCCAGCGAGCGGTCCGGAGTCGACGCCAACCAAGACAGCAAGCGATTTCACCGGCCACCGGCCAGACGGCTATCGGCTGACGCGCCTCCAAGCCCCCTCCGCCATGCGGTGGGGGCTTATTCAATTCTGGGCAGCCCTGTTCGGCCTCGCGACCGAGCCGTCCCAAGATCGAACAGTGGAGCTTGGAATCCGGAAGGGGATAGCCTCCTACCCAGGGTGGCGCTGCGCTTACCCAGGGCTGTTGGATGCAACCCTTTCGGGATAGGAAGGCATTTTTTCATTGCACGTTGAGTAATTTCCGAGACGTTCCGGTAGGGCAAACCCGACGTGGCACAGGCTTTGCTGTCTAGAGTCGAGTCATCGACTCAGAAGGAGCCTCCATGTTCAGCGTCGTTCAAGATCTTCGGTTTGCCCTACGTGTCATTCTCAAAAGCCCCGTTGCCTATGCGGTCATCGTGTTGACGTTGGGTTTGGGTATTGGGGCCAACGTCGGCATGTTTGCTGGTTTCGACGCCTGGGTGCTGCGGCCCCTGGACTTTGCGGAGCCGGATCGATTGGTAGCACTCCACTCCGCGCGGCCCAAGCTGGGCGAGCGCCGCCATGGAGTTTCACCCGCCGATTTGCGGGATTGGCAGCAGGAAAGCCAGTCGCTGGAAGCGATCAGCTTCTTCAAGAATCACACCTTCAATTTCCACCATGAGGATGACCCGGATCGCGTGCGGGGAGCCCAAGTGGATGTTGAGTTGTTCCCGATGTTGGGCAAGGAGCCCGTGCTCGGCCGCCAATTCCGGCCCGAAGAGGGTATTCCGGGTGGCCCTGCCGTCGCATTGATCAGCCATCACTTATGGCAGGAGCGTTTTGCGGCCGATCCTGAGGTGGTGAATCGCACCGTGCGACTCGACGGTGAGGTCTATCAGGTGGTTGGCGTGATGCCTGCCAACTTCGAATTCCCCAGCTGGGAGAAGCTGTGGACGCCACTGCAGCTGGCGGAGTCGGGTGAGAGCCGTCGCGAGCGGACCCTACAAGCGGTGGCCCGGCTGACACCGGGTATTGATATGGACGCCGCCAACGTCGAGTTGGAGGCGATCGCTAGTCGCTTGGAGCAACTTTATCCAGAAACCAACAGTGGCTGGTCAGCGGTGGCCTCGCCCCTGCGCGACTCATGGGCGCCACCGGTGGTCCGCCTGGCGCTGACCGTTTCGGTGGTCGCTGCCGCCGCGGTGTTGTTGGTCATTTGCGCCAACGTCGCCAGCTTATTGCTCGCCCAGGCGACGGGTCGACGCCAGGAAGTGGCCTTGCGGACGGCTCTCGGTGCTAGCCGTGCGCGTTTGGCGCGGCAGATGATGACCGAAGGTGTGTTAATGGCGCTGGCGGGCGGCGCCCTGGGAGCGGTCATCGGCGGTTGGTGGGTCGATTTGATGCTGGTGTGGGTGCCGGTCGAGCCGCCGTACCTCTTTCGCTTCGCCGTCGACGGTCGCGCTTTGGTCTACACCCTGGTGGTTGCCATGGCAGCAGGTTTGGTCTGCGCCCTGGCGCTGGTGTCTCGTAGCTCGGGCCTCGATATCAACGAGAGCCTGAAGAGCGGTGGCGGACGTTCGGCAAGTGCGGGCAGCAGCCAGGTCCTGAGGCGGCTGTTGGTGGTGGGCCAGCTGGCGGTTTCGGTGTTGCTGCTGATCGGTGCCCTGTTGATGGTCAAAAGCTTCCTGCACGAACAAGAGATTGATCCCGGCTTTCGCACCGCGGACGTCTTGACGATGCGTATGTCCTTCGTCGGCACAGAGTTCGAAGATCCGGCCGATCGACGCCTGGCGCTCGAGCGCATGATCGATCGGGTGGCGACGGTCAGCGGTGTGCAGTCGGTGGCGGCGGCTGACCGCCTACCGATTGGTCTCGAGGGATCTGTTTTGGGCAGGATCCAAGCCGAGGGACTTGTGCTCGAGCGTGGTGAAGAGCCAATCGCCGCTTATCACAGCGTGACCGAGAGGTTCTTTGAGACCTTCGAACTACCCCCGGTGTCTGGTCGCGCCTTCACCGCTGGCGAAGTTGCCGAGGGCGCCCTGGTAGCCGTCGTCAGTCGATCCCTGGCTGATCTACTGTGGCCCGAAGGTCATGCCCTGGAGCGTCGCGTGCGGTTGGCCGGCGAAAAAGAAGCCGCCTGGCGGCGGGTGGTTGGGGTCGTCGGCAACATCGATCCCGGACACAGTATGACCTCCGGCGATAGCATTCGGCAGCAGATTTATGTGCCCTACGGCAACGACCCAGCGTCGGCCGTGAGTCTGGTCGTCGCCACCGGTCCAGAGCCATTGACGCTGAGTACCGAAGTCCGTGCTGCCTTGCGTGAAGCGGCCCCCGGGGTGCCGGTTTCCGATGTGCTGCGCATGGAGCAGGTGATCGAACGAGTGCATTGGGTCTCCGGCTTCTTCAGCCGGATGTTCATCCAATACGCGGTGATCGCCTTGCTGATTGCCGCCTTGGGTGCCTACGGTGTTGTCGCCGACTCGGTGAGCCAGCGGATTCGGGAGATGGGTATCCGCCTAGCGCTGGGTGCTCGGCCCGGCACGTTGATGCGGCGGGTCGTCGGGCAAGGCATCGGGCTCGGGTTGATGGGTGTGGTCCTCGGCTTGATTGCAGCGGTACCGACCACCCGGTTGTTGACGTCGATGCTCTACGAGGTCAGTGCCACCGATCCGTTGATTTTTGGCGGGGTTGCGGTCCTGCTGGTGGTGGTGGCTTTGCTCGCCGCCTACCTACCAGCGCGCCGGGTAGCGCGGGTCAACCCGATCGAAGTGTTGCGGTGCGATTGACGGTTGGTGGACCAAAGCCGAGTAAGGACTTCGTCATGCCGAGACTCTGGCACCCGTGACAATGCGGCGAGCAAATTGAGGACTTCCTGGAGACATCTTCGTCAATTGAAGGTTGGAGTTTTGCTGACGATGTCCGCGATGAGACGGCCTCAGTCGCCTGCCACTTCAGTTGGCTGAGCGTTGCTCTTCCAGTGCTCTGCCCCGACGAGGCTCGTCACCCACATTTGCGCTCGCGAATCTGCCCGTGCGAGCCTGCGATGCCCGCGGCCCTTCCGCGTAGGGAACGGCGCCTCGACCTTAGCTGACCTGCCAGCCTGGTTTGGGCTTTCTGCGTGAAAGTTCCCTTCGCTCGCTCGATCCAATGGTTGCTGTGGGTCCTGGAGAGTAACAGGTTACCCCTAGTGGGAAAGTCGCTACCCAATTGTTTAAGTCGTACGGTTCGGGTGGACACGTAAGTACCACAAAAACAACCCTTTGAAAGTTTGCGATACCTCTGGCATGTTACTTGCTCTATTTAGCTGTTCAGCAAGCATCGTTCAGAAAGCTGACTTGAGCGATTACCGCGCTCCAGCAAACCACGGACGGAAGTTGGTAGAAAGGATCTCAATGCCCCTGGAACTCGGCAGTAAGTTCAACATCTTGCAAGGTTCGCCGCATGACCTCCAGGCGCCGCCCGCTCTGGGGAGTGTGCATCTGGATTCGGTCCAGCATTGGGTTCCTTCTCGCTACAACGTCCGGGCGACGGCGGAAGATGGCCGGCTGGTGCTTTGGAATACTCTGAGTGGCAAGATCACAGTCTTCAAGACTGATGATCGTGAAATGGTCCTGGCCCTATTGAAGAAGAAGGGTTTCGAGGCGCCGAAGGAAAAGGTTGTCAAATACTTGGCCGAACGTGGCTATATGGTGCGCCAGGGGGTCGATGAGTTTCGGAAGTTTCAACATCGATTCGGTGAGCAGCACTACCGGACCGATGCGTTAGAGCTGATCCTTATGCCTTCAGAGGATTGCAACTTTCGCTGTACGTATTGTTACGAAGATTTTGCTCGCGGCACCATGCTTCCGGAAGTGCGTGAAAGCATCAAGAACCTCGTGCGCAAGCGCATCCCCAAGCTCAATCGGTTGGATGTGAGCTGGTTCGGTGGGGAACCTCTCTATGGTTGGGAAGCGTTGGAAGACCTGGCGCCCTTCTGTGTCGAGATCGCCAGGGAACATGACGTCCCTTTCTTCACCCACATGACTACCAATGGCTTTCTCTTGAGCCCGGAGATCGCCGACAAGCTCTTCTCGTGGAACATCAAGTCGTTTCAGATTACCCTCGATGGCTTGCCTGAGCATCACGATCACTCACGCGTAGCGCGGGATGGCAGCCCGACGTTTGAGCGCATTTTTGACAATTTGAAGGCTCTGGCCAGCAGAGACGAGCGTTTCTCGGTGGCCCTGCGAGTCAACTTCGACCATGCGAATGCCGACGGCCTGTCGAGATTCGTCGACTTGTTGGCCACCGAGTTCAAGGACGACTCGCGCTATAGCCTGGACCTCCACGCGGTCGGTAGGTTGGGGGGTGAAAACGACGCTGAGCTCGATATTTGCGGTGGCGATACCGCGGACCGTATTCGGCAAGATATTCTGGAACAGGCGCGTCGTCAAGGATTGCATTTCAAGAGCCTGCGTGACGTCGCCCGAATGAGCAGCAAAGTTTGCTACGCCGCTCGGCCTTACAACTACCTTATCGGTGCGACGGGCAAGGTCATGAAATGTACTGTCGTCCTCGACAAGGAAGATCATAACGTCGTCGGGCGGATCACTCCTGAGGGCGATCTAGAGCTCGATACTGATCGCATGGCTCTGTGGACGGAGCCTGCTTTCGAGCAAGACAGCCAGTGTCGCAAGTGTGTGGTGTTGCCGACCTGCCAGGGGATCAGTTGCCCTCTGGTTCGCATCGAAGAGGATACCCAGCCTTGCATTTCCACCCGCAAGAATCCCAAAGGCGAGTTGCTCGCCATCCTCGAATCGCCGGGGGTCCCAGAGCGCCGCGTTGCGGTTGCCGCGGGCTCTCGATCACGGTCCGCAACCCAAGCGGTGTGATGTTCTGAGTAGGACTTAAAAACGTAGTTCACTTCTCGCCCAGGAGAGGTCGTAGGTTGCCACATCCGCTGGGTTCGGTGTGACAGTAGGCAAGTGTTTTAACCAGAGCCGATCGGGCTCGTATTTACCAAAAGGAGTTAGCCATGGAAAAGAAGAATGATGTCGGGCAAGACGAGCAGGAACTCGAGCGGACTCTAGAGGTTGCGGAGATCGATGACGAGGATCTGGAAGATGTCGCCGGTGGGCACAACGGCAACTGTGGTTGCGTGCCGAAGTAGAAGCGTCTGAACGATCCTAGCCTCAGCCCGTCGTTTGCCTTGACGACGGGCTGAGGTCTGCTTCTCCAGGAGTCCGGAAGAATGATCCCCTATTTTCAATCGCTGGGCGAGAGGCTAGAACGGACGTGGCAGGACTCTGGCTACGATGAGAACCGATTTTCCGAGCTCGCGTCGACTGAGTTGACTCGCGTTCCACCGAGCGGTCATGTCGAGGTCACAGAGGTCTTCGATTGGATCTTCGGCCCATCGGGAGGGTTCTTGCAGCCAAGCTCTCAAGAACTCTTTGGTCAGCCGCCCGTAATGGTTTTCCAAGCGCCGAGGTTTTATATCGAGGTTCTGTTCTGGCTTGCGGGTACGACCGGAGTTCACGAACACGCTTTCTCCGGCGCCCTAACGGTCCTTGCGGGTTCGAGTGTTCATAGTCACTGGAGATTCGAGCCTTCAGGCACCATCAACTCTCGCATGCACTATGGCAAGTTAGAGCGTGTGTCGACCGAGATCTTACGACCAGGAGACATACGGCCGATCTATCCTGGTGATCGTTTGATCCATCAACTGTTCCACCTGGAAGTACCGTCGGTCACGGTCGTCGTTCGTACGAATGTAGATCGCCGCTACTTACCCCAATACGAGTACCTGCCACCTGGCCTTGCGGTGGACAGCGAAGACCGGGAGGGTTCGCGGACGCGGCGTATGGCCTTCCTCGATGGCATGGCTCGTGGCCACTTCAGCGAGCTCGAGAAGTACGCCCGAAGGCTGGTCGAGAGCGGGGATCTCGAGACGATCTATCATACCTTCGCTGTGTTGACGCGTCGTCGGGTCGATCCGGAGTTTCTCGGCAAGCTATTTGACGCTGTTCGCCAGCGTCACGGAGCCGTTGCGGACCTCTTTCAGCAGGTCTGCCAGGAGCAGCGGCGAATCCGCCTGGTGACTTCGCTGCGAGCCAAAGTTGTCAATCCACGGGCGCGTTTTCTGCTGGCGCTGCTGATGCTGATGTCGGATCGTGACGCCATCCTTGAGACGGTTGCGCTCGAGTATCCTGAAGTCGAGCCGTTAGCCGCGATCGAGTCGTGGTTGGAGCTCATGTCAGGTAAAGAGATCATTGGCTTCGATCTCGACAGCGGCGCCAACCGTTTGATCGTCCGAGGTCTTATGGCGGGATGGAACAGAGAACAGATGGTGGAGGCGTTGCGAGGCGAATACTCGGACGACTCGATTGTCGCTTATCGCGAGCGGTTGTTGAGTCACGCTGAGCGCCTAGCACGATCCGATCTGTTTTGGCCGCTCTTCTCCAAGTCCCCGATGCAGGAAGAGTCTGCTTGGGCGATGTGACTTCCGAACGCGGCCCACAAGGCTGGCCGATTTAGAATCGGTGATCCGGTGTTAACGGTGAGTCTGGCGGTCGCCACCGCTCGGGCTGACTGACTGGGCGTTGCTCTAGATCATCTCGACTGAGACGCTCTGTGCGGGCTCGGTTTCGCACCAGGGCGCACAGGGTTCACCCTTTCAGAGTCTTACCGATGCGGCTGCTGATTGGCGATGAAGCGCCAAATGGGTTTCGCAGCCGGATGGGATCGAGCCAAGATGCGAGTGTTATGTCGGCAGCATGACGCTCATGGCGATGCCAACGATCGCGATTACCCAGTCGGTGAGGACGATCCTGTTCCTTCACTGGAAGGCTCGTCGATGGACTGTTTGATCCCGATGGCGTTGGCACGCACGGACCTATCTCATGATTCTAACCGTCATCTGTGGTTACCTCTTGCTCTTGGCGGTGTTGACGACGCGATCGTGGCTCATCGGTGCAATCTTCTTGCCCTTCTTCGGTTTCAGCACTTTCTTTAGCGTCCGGTTGACTACCGTCTGTCACACGTGTGGCCAAGTCGCGCGGGTGTTCATGGCCTTTTCGAAGACCAGTTACTGCCACAAGTGCGGCAATCCGGTGGCACCATCACCTCTGTTCGGAGACGATGAGGCCTTACCTCCGGCATCAGCCGATAGAGCAAACACACTCTCCGAGTCCTGACAGGAATTTCATCGCTGAGTGGGAGCGTCGCAACCCCTCGCGGAAGTAGCCGGCTGGATGGAATAGATCCGAGGCGCACGTGTTATCTTCCGCCAAAGAACCACGCTGGAGCCTGCCATGACTCTAAGGACCCAAACCGCCCTCAAAATCTTCTTTGCCACCCTGGGGTGCCTGCTCTGGATCTACCTGTCCGAGTATCCGATCATAGGTTTACTGGCCATGAACCTGATGAACTTTCGACCGGAACTGCTGCGACAAAAAGTCTTACTCGGGTCCAAGAGCTGGAACCTGACAACCGTTCTCGATCTTTTGTTGATGTTGGCTGGTTTTGCCCTCCTCTTCAGTGTGGCCATGCACCTGCCTCCGAGGTTCTTCGAGACCCTCGTAGGGACGTGGTATTTCACTGGCATCTACTGGCTGATTCTGGTCATAGGGAACGTCTCGAGTTACCTGAAGACCCGGGATGGATTGGCGGATCGCTGGCTCAACTGGACTTTGGATTCCGGTGGCGAAACGTCACCAGCCTCGCCGCCAAGCGAAGCTTAAGACGCCTGTGGTTAGGCTCATCATGGCCTACTGCAAGCCGTAACGCGGCGTGGCCGAAGCCCCCGCGACCGAAGTCCCTGGCACCGCGATGGGATGCGAGTGCACGGCCGTAGCCGAAGCCCCTGGCACCGCGATGAGATGCCGCGATGGGATGCTCGGCTGAGCGTCGCTCGCCGCATGCCCTGGCCGAAGGTCTCGGAAGTGACACAACGTGCGAGAAACACACATTCCAACCCCGAAGGGGTTGCATCCAAAAGCCCAGGGTAAGCGCAGCGCAACCCTGGGTAGAGAAGTCATGAAAATCGAACCCTGAAGGGGTTCTACAAACAGCTGGTCGAAGCCAAGGAGTCGAGTCTATGCAACCCTTTCAGGGTAGAGATCCCACTTCATCCCGAACCCAGGGTGGCGCGACGCTTCGCGCCAGCTGACCCTGGGCTGATGGGTGGAACCCCTTCGGGGTTCGCGTGCGCAGCGCGCCAATTTCTCACTGAACCGTGCTTCCAGTCTCTTGCGATGCCGTCCTGGCCAACGATGATCGCAACAAGCGTCGGAGCTCTCAACAATGGGATGCACGGCGGCGAGATGTGTTGATGAGGCTCAACATTGAGCGACGTCACTGGCGAGATGGCTTGCAGGACGCCAAACATTGAATAATCAGCCGTGCAAGAGCTTGATGAGGCTCAACCTCGAGACTTCCGGAGCTGTCAGAAACTTGATGGGCGTCAACAACGGAATCTGTCGCCGTGAGATGTCTTGGGCGAATCGGCGAAAGGATCTCACGGCCGTGGGAAGCGTTGATGAGCGCCAACAACGGAATTTTGCCGCTGTGGGATGTGCTGTTGAGCTGAGGTCGAGGGTTTCGCGTCCGCTCGGAGCGTTGATGAGCGTCAACAACGGAATTTGTCGCCGTCAGATGTGTTGTGCGAATCGGTTAAGGGATCTCGCGGCCGTGGGAAGCGTTGATGAGCGCCAGCAACAGAGTTTGCCGCCGTGAGATGTGTTGTTGAGCCTCATCAGGCCTTGCTGCCCGTTGCGCCAGGCGTTGTTGAGCCTCATCAGGCCTTCTGCCCGTTGCAGCAAGCGTTGTTGAGGTCTCTCAGGCTTTCTGCGCGTTGCAGCAAGCGTTGTCGAGGTTACTAAGGCCTTGCTGCCCGTTGCGCCAAGCGTTGTTGAGCCTCATCAGGCCTTCTGCCCGTTGCGCCGAGCGTTGTTGAGCCTCATCAAGCCTTCTGCGCGTTGCAGCAAGCGTTGTTGAGGTCTCTCAGGCCTTCTGCCCGTTGCAGCAAGCGTCGTCGAGGTAACACCAAGCTCGAGAGCCAGTCGGTTCGAGCCGACTGGCCCTCGTCGTGATCTACTCAGCGCAGATGGTGAGTCGACCGTCTGCGACCTTGACCTGATACTTCTGTCCGAGCTCGAAGCCCGCGTTCCGCAACCACTTGCCTGACAGCCGCAGATCCGGCACTCGGCTGTGGTGGCGGTAACGTCCGCACACGGTGCCTCTGCGGAAACTATCCGGTGTTGAGACTGCCGAGCCGTT
>JAJCXO010000116.1 GCA_029263395.1 Acidobacteriota bacterium
GGCACATCCACTACCTGCCGAGCAGATGTTACCCGCCCCGGGTCAGGGTATTCTGGCCATCGAGGTCAAACGCGGCAGCCGCGCCGAGACCTTGTGCCGGGCCCTCGACCATGCCCCCACCGCCGTCGTCGCAGACACCGAACGACGGATCGTCACAGCTTTCGGGGGGGATTGTACGCTGCCACTGGCCGCCTGGGCGCGCCAAGACGGTGAGCAGTTGCGCCTGACAGCATTGTTGGCGACGCCCGACGGACAGTACCTGTGCCGAGCCGAAGGCGTGGGCGCAGATGCCGAGACCGCTGCTCAAACCTGTCTCGAAGCCATGTTGCAGCAAGGAGCCAACGACATTCTCGCTCGCTTGCGGTCATGAGCGGTTCTGAGCTTCACGGGCAGCGGGTTGTCGTCACGCGGGCGGCTCATCAAGCGGACGCCTTGGTGGAGGCGCTAAAGGACCGTGGCGCCCGGGTTGAACGGTTACCGTTGATCGAGCTCACCCCGCCCCCCTACCCTGACGACCTGCGAATCGCAGCCACCATGGTTCCGACCATCGACTGGCTCGTCTTCACCTCGGCCAACGCGGTGACGGCCTTTCTGCCCCACGTTCGACGACCGCTAGTGGCTCGCTGTGCCGTAGTGGGTCCTGCGAGCGCGAGCGCCCTCAAGTCTTATGGCATCGAACCTGCTCTCGAGGCTACCCAATCACGCGCTACTGGGCTGCTTGCTGAGCTGAAGCCATTGTTGCCGACACCGTCGTTGTCGCCACCAGTGCGGGTACTGATCCCGCAAGCCGAAGACGCCCGGCCTGATCTAGTGGATGGCCTACGGGACATTGGAGTCGAGGTGACGGCCTTCGCCGCCTACAGCAAACGCCAACCGCCCGAAGCAGCAGGCAAGGCGGAAAATCTCTTCGCACATAGCCCCATCGGTTGGGTCACTTGCACCAGCCCCCGGATTGCCAGACACTTCGCGGAGCTCTTCGGCGCAGCTTGGCCTCGACGTCGTGACGAAATGAAAGCGCTGTCGATCGGCCCGGTGACGTCCGAGGCACTGCGAGAGTTCGGCGTGGAGACTGTGGGCGAAGCGGCACAGCCGTCGGACTCAGGACTTGTCGAGGCGATGTTGAAGGCGGTTGCTGACGCCGCGTAGGCAAGAAGACTTCTAGATCGCCTCGGTGCACGCTGTTGCTCACAGCAGCAGCCCGCGAGCGAACCTTGTCGCTGTTGGTATGTCAGAATGTGCCAACCGATCTGATCTCTTCCGTCGACGGAGGCGACAGCGTACCCGGCACGCCTGTCGGCAGCCTGCCGTGCCATGGGATTGACCCAACTACTGATTAGGAGAGCCTATGTCTGGACAAACGAGCAAACCACCTACCTGGTTCTGGATCGTCGGTGGCGTCAGCTTGGTGTGGAACCTGTTAGGGGTGATGGCCTACATCATGCAGGTCTCGATGAGCCCGGAGGCCTTGGCGGCGTTACCCGAAACGGATCGCAACATGATCGAAACGATGCCAGCGTGGGCAACCGGTGCGTTTGCTATCGCCGTCTTCGCCGGTGCAGTGGGTTGTGTCGCCTTGCTGCTGAGAAAGGGTTGGTCCGAGAGCCTCTTCATCCTCTCCTTGGTCGGTGTCCTGGTTCAGAATACGTACTCTTTTTTGATGACTGATCTGCTCGCGGTGTATGGCCCGACCAAGGCCATTATGCCGGCCTTTGTGCTCATTGTCGGGGTCTTTCTGATCTGGTTGTCGCGCATGTCGAAGGTCCGCGGCTGGATCGCCTAGTGGAGCATTGATCCCGTCCAGCGGTTCCCGTTGGCGCTCCAAGAAACAGCCGGCTCTTGGGTCAACCGTCGTCGAGCTGGATCGTGATGTCGAGCGCTTCGGGTTCGCGGACTTCCTCATCCGGGAAGACCACCTTGATGGCGAAGACACGGTCGTCGCGCCATTGATCTTCGCGCAGCAACCAGGCGCGGACAAACTCGGCAACGGTACGCCGACTCTGCTCGCGTACCAAGTCCAGATGGCGCGGATCGCGGGCCCGGCTGATCAACCTAGGAGTGATCGAACGCTGGAGGTCGTCGAGTTGCTCCTCGGCGTCGAAGCGTAACCAACTCTCTTCGGAGCGCTTCTCCATCCGGTCGGTGTGGATCGCTGGCGGCTGAGTCGGCCGGATCTGCGGCGCGTAGACCACACAGGTCTGACCGGTGACTTCGAGCCGCCAGGGATCTGCAAGCTCGAGGTGATACCGATACGTCACCGGAACTTTGATCTCGCTTGCCGTGGTGCCAAGTGACACGATATCCCACAACACCCGCCGCTCGTCCGAGCGGGTAAAGGTCTCGGTGACGTCGGCAGAAGCCAACTCGAGGAGGCCGCTACCGGAGGTATTGACCTCCGGGATCGAGGCTAGAAATGTCTCGGTGACATTGCCGGTCAGGAAGCTCTTAGCGATCGTCTCGGCGCGATCCGCCGCGCCGCCGACCATCGAGCCCACCGAGTCCACAGCCTGCCCTGCCTGGCGTAGCGTCACGACATAAAACGCCAGCGCGATCAAAGCTAGAGCAATCAAGACCATCGGCCAGCGAAGGCTGACGATGACCTCCGACCAACCGGCATTCCCATTTGGATTGGCTTGCTGACCTTGTTCGGGTTCTGGAGCTTGGCTCATATCAGCCGCATCTTATGCTTCAGGATGTAAACCTCAAAAGCCAGTGCCGCCATGGCGGTGAGTCTACGGAACTCCGCTAGCGGTGAACCGCCGACGCCAGCGTCGAGATTGTCGCCGTAGAAGTAGCACACGACCCGCGATCGCAGGGTGACCGGCAGCACGAGACAATCCTTAGGAAACGTGCCCCCCAACCCTTCAGCCAACTGCTGATTGGCGGGTAGCGCCGGCAAGGCACCCAGCCAAAAGCTGTCGGCGCTGCGTAAACCGAGAAACACTGAGGGTTTGTTGAGCTCGATGTTGATCGACCGCACCGCATCGCGCTCGATTTCCGGACCTTCCCCCCGCCAGCCGACAATAGAGTCTCCCCGAGCCACCAATAACAGCCGACGTTTGAAGTATGGCTCCGAAAAGGCCAAGAGCACATCCGCAATGTCGTCCCGTATCTCCGCATGTTTGAGCTCGTCGGCTGCAGCCTGCAATCGTTCCTCGAGGTTGCTCTCAGCTCGTAGTCTAGACAAAGCAGGAGACCCCAGCTCGACAGGCAGGACGGTGGCAGTGACTGGCGTCGCTGAGACTGGCGATGCTGGAGCTGGCGTTGTTGGAACTGGCGCGGTGGTGACGGTAACGCGCGCCATTGGAGCCGTCGCCGCCTCGGCCGGCGCTGAATCTGCTGAGACCGGTTGGTTCGAGACAAGTTGGTTGGAGACAGGTTCGAAGGGGGCAGGTTTGAACGGGACGGGTTCATTGGAGACAGCAGCGTCGACCTGCCCCATCTTCGCCGCCTCGACATCCTTTACCTCACGAGTGAGCCACGGAAGCGGCGTTGGTCTTAGCAGCATCGGCTCGTCGACCGTGCTGGCAGGAGTGGGCTCATAGTCCGATGAGCGACCGAGCAATGCTGCGTCTTCTTCGTCGAGCTCGATGAAAAGAGTTGGGGGTGGCGGGCTGGTCCGGGGTGGCAAGGTCGTTGTGGTTGCCTGTTGGTTGAGACGCCGTAAAGCTGACGAAGAGCCTGCCGCTGACTGCGCTGATTCTGGACCCGGAGAGGAAAGCCCTCGCAACGACTCCGGGATGGGTGTCATCGAGCCTGCTTGCCGCGCTCGGGGTGCTGCGCTCGACGGTGAACGCGGGATCACCACGCCCTTGGCCAGAGTCTGGTAACGCTCGGGAATCTTCACGCCATAGTGGCGATTGAGCGCCTCGAAGATCCTCAACTCCACACCGATGCAAGTGCGCACCATGCAGGAGGTCAGAAAGCCAATCTCATCTTCCTTCAAGGCATCGCCGACGTTGCCTGACGCGACGAAGAGCGTTTTGCCTTTGAGCTCGAAGGGTACCATGGCGTAACGTAGCGCAAGTTTCGGCGGGATCATCCGAATCACCGCCGCTGGAACATTGGCGAGTTCTGAATTGGACACCGTCTTGGTCGCCCTTTGCCGGCCGAGGGTCGCCAACAACACATCCTCGGCGACCAAGCCGAGTTCCAGTAACGACGTGCCCAATCGACCTCGCCGCTGTTGTTGATTCCGCACTGCCTCGTCGAGACGATGCTGCGTTAGCCTGCCGTCAGCGACGAGCATTTCACCGATTCTCACATCGAACCCTCCACCTTCTGCGGTCGCAGCCGCCCCTCGACCGACGCCCCAGACAGGCTATCTTCACATTCCAGCAGAAATCACGACCAGGCTCAATGTCTCTATACTACTCACCCAGAAATCTGCCAGTTGGCGACCCAGCCGACAACGCCTTCTAGACCGGTTAAACTCGGCTTATCGCTGCACGGCGACTCGATTCTATCGTTCTCAATCACTTTGGAGTTCCGACACGTTGTCCACCGAAGCCACTGCTTCTGGCCGTGAGCCGACACGCCCTTTGGAAGCGTTGCGGGAAACGGTGCGAACCGACCGGTTGGTCCAAGGAACACTGGCAGTCCTGGGCTGTCTCACCTTGCATCATGGGTGGATCGCGGTCGTGCAGTCAACGCCCGCCACCGGAGCTTCTGGCCATCTGGATCATACCCTTGGGCCATTCGTCGTTCTGCTGTTGACGGTGGTCTCTCTGTGGCGTGGTCTCGATCGGCTTCAACCGGAAGAACGAAGATTCTGGCGCGATGTGTCCGCGGGCATGAGCGGATGGCTGGCAGTGGCCGGTATTTACCTCGTAGTTCCGAGCGACCAGCGTTCTCTGGCCATTCAGCTGCTGATCGAGGCTTGCTTCGCAGCCTTCTATATTGCCTTGGTTTTGGCCGTCGAGCGGCAACCCCACCGCGCCGATCGCTGGCGCCCTACGGACTTGGAAAGACTACTGGCGTGGCCCGCCGTGGTTGGTCTGATCATCGGGCTCTTTGGCTACTTCGTCGTCGTTCCGAGACTCGGTCAATCACAAGAGCATGAAATCGTTGGTTCGACCTTCTTGCTCTACACGACCCTCGACGCCTATCTCGCTGGCCGTTTCCTGGTGCTGTCACGGACGGCACGTCCCATCCGGTGGAAGACGCTCTACTTTCTGCTCGGCTTGGCGATGGCCTTGATCTTCGTCAACGACCTGCTCGAGTGGCAAGTCCTTTCAGGCCAGCTGAGTGGGCTGGCTCCGCTGCTCGACTATATCTACTACTTCCCGTTTGTTTTAATGGTGTTGGCACGCTGCCGGCATACTCCGTTTCGTGATCGACGAGCCGATCCCGAAAGCGCTGAACGACCGGAGCTCTACTTCACTCGCCCAAGTGGGCGCACCATGACCCACGCAGTGGGCTTCGCCCTACTCCACCTGGCTTGTTACCAGGTCGACTTCTTCCCTGTGGTGCTCAAGCCGGCGCATGAAAGCCTGACCTTCTGGTTTGTTCTGGGGCTCGGTACCGTCGCCGTGATTCAACATCGGCTGTTGGAGCGCAAGGCCCAGGAACTGTGGCGGACGCGAGAAAAGTTCGAGCTATCGATGCGCCACAACGAGCAAGACCTACGATTGATGATCGAGCGTTACCATGCTGAGGAGCAGTTGCGCCTGTCGGAGCAGAAGTTTGCCAAGGCCTTCCACGTCTGCCCCGACGGTATGGCGATTACGTCCGTGGCCGAAGGGCGCTTTCTTGAAGTCAACGAAGGCTTCGAGCGTCAAAGTGGCTATTCTCGGGACGAGCTGATTGGGCAAAATGCTCCGTCTTTCGGCTTGTGGGGTATGCCAGGCGAGCGCGATGCGATGTTCGAGATACTGACTAACAAGGGTTCGGTGCGCAATTTTGAAGGGGCGATGCGTAATCGCTCTGGGGAGCTACGCCAAGTCCTGTTTTCCGCTGAGCAGCTGACCATTGACGGTGAGCGGTACCTGTTGTCGGTCACCCGTGAAATCACCGAGCCACGGCCAGCTGCTAGACGGCCACCGCCGCAGGCTGAATCACCGTCGCCTCACGAAATATCCTCGCCATGAACCGGCTGGCCTGGAAGCTGCTCTCGCCAGGAACCCCTTGGGCAAGATGCCTGATGGTGTGTTTGCTGTTGGCCTGTTGTGTCTGCCCCACCGTTTTTGGCCACACCTTCGAGCTTACCCGGACCCTCGTTTTGTTGCGAACAGACGGCACCTTTCAGGTCGACATGACCTGTGATCTTGATGCCCTGGCCCTCGGTGTGGGACCCAACGTGGACTCGGCGGTGCTGGCCGCCGAATTGCGCGCCCTCTCTACTGAGGAGCTGGCGGCGAGAACGGACCACCTAAGGAGTTACTTTCAGCGTCGTATTCGCGTACGGTTTGACGGCCAGCCCGAACGATTTGTGGTCAGCTTCCCTGAGTTCGGAACCTTCCTGGCCTCCGAACCGCGTGCCGGTACCGATGATGCCGCCCAGCCGCTCGCAGCCAGTGTTTTGGGATTGACCGCCCGGCTCGAAGGACACATACCGGCGGGAGCCCGCGAGGTCAGCTTTCGAGCCTCACGCTCGTTTGCGCCAGTGCGTTTGACAGTGCTCGAAGAAGGGCGCCTCGGCGGCATCCGCGAGCTCTTGGGCTCGGGCACGCCTAGCCGTCCCTACCCTCTAACCCTCGACAACGCAGACGCCGAGAGCAGCGCCGTAAACAACTCCACGCCGACCATCCCTGATCGTCTCAACGTCGCTGGTCGTTATCTTGCCCTCGGCTTCTGGCACATCTTGCCAGCCGGTCTCGACCACATCCTGTTCGTGTTAGGGCTTTTCCTGCTCAGCACCCGCTGGCGTCCCCTCTTGTGGCAAGTCAGTGCCTTCACCTTGGCCCATACGCTGACGTTGGCGCTCTCGACCTACGGTGTGCTGCAACTACCTTCGAACATCGTCGAACCATTGATCGCCTTGTCTATCGCGTACGTGGCGATCGAGAACTTGCTGACTACTCGTTTGCATCCCTGGCGGCCGGCGATCGTGTTCGCGTTCGGCCTGCTGCACGGCTTGGGTTTTGCGGGTGTGCTCGGGGAACTGGGGCTGCCTGACAATGAACGGCTGACTGCCCTACTGGCGTTCAACGGCGGTGTCGAACTGGGGCAGCTCACCGTGCTGGTTGCGGCTTTCGCCGCGGTTGGCTGGTTGAGGCATCACAAGCGGTATCGACGATGGGTGGTTGTGCCAGCATCGCTGATGATCGCCGTGATCGGTTTGTATTGGGCAATCGAGCGAACGTTTTGGGGTTGAGGAGGCGACAACGCGAAACCTATTCGATCAAAGCCTGCTCGGTCGCTGCGCTGAAGTCGGCAACCGTCTTCTCGAGAGCGCGATGGATGGCCGGAGACTGGTTGTCAGCTGCTGCCAAGGCCCGTCGCGCTGTAGTGAGAGCACGTTCCCAGTCGCCATTGTGGCTATAGGCGTGTGCCAGGGTGTCGAGAATGATTGGGTTCTCGAAATTGCTCATTTCGCAGGCCTCGAGAGCAACTCTCAGAGCAACGCCAGGATCACGCAAGGTGATGGGCTCGACCACTAGGAGGCCGCTTCGAAGATCTTACGTTCGTTGCCGTCGAATGCCTGGCTCATGACGACCAAGGTTATCGCTAATGGTGTGCATGGGTGGCTCGAAAGAACAACACTTCCGCACCGGGTGTGAAGGAGTTGCTCAAACGAGTATCGGCTTTGCACCGCGTGTAAACGAGTTGCTCAAACGAGCAACGGCTTCGCACCGCGTGTAAACGAGTTGCTCAAACGAGCAACGGCTTTGCACCGCGTGTAAACGAGTTGCTCAAACGAGCAACGGCTTCGCACGCAGATTTAGAGGAATGGTTCAAACTTGCAAAACTTCCCCGCCCGGGTGTTGATGAGGCGAGGCGAAAGGCCGCAGATGGCTCTAATGGGTCAACAACCAATGGTACTTTGCCAGCATTTCCTCGAGCGACTGGTGGAAAGATGAAGACTTGTCCACATTCAACTCGATCGTCGGCCTCAGTATCCCGGCGACTGCCGAGGCCATGGGCACGTCGTCAGCCACCGTCAAACGCGACTGGGTCTACGCTCGGGCGTGGCTTTACGAACGCATGATGGATTGAAGCCAGCCGAGACCGACAACGCCAAGCCCAGGACATCCGTATACCTGGTATCCAGGTCTTGCGATTATCTAATGATGACAGGGTGAGGGAGGTACCTGTGAATTCTGGCTCGATGTCCCACGTCAGGGCCCTATGGGTGTTCTGGCAATCCGTCCTGCTGTCGCCCGTCTGCTTTCCAGGAATCGCTCAGGCCACTGAACCTCAGGCCATTGAACCTCAGGCCTTCCAACTGGTTATCCATGCGACCAACCCGACGGTAACATTGAGTCGTAGCGCCGTCGGCAAAATGTTTCTCGGAAACATCGAACGCTGGCCCGATGGTCGTGAAGTCTCGCCGATTGATTGCAGTGCCAGCAGCCAGACCAGGATCCAATTCTCACGCACCATCCATGGCAGATCAGTGACGTCGATCACCAGCTATTGGCAACGACGACTCTTCAGTGGTACCGGAACCCCGCCGCCACTGGCTGCTAGCGACCGGGAGGTTCTGGCTTTTGTACGCAGCCGACCCGGAGCCATCGGGTACGTCTCGGGCACTGTCCGACTGGGCCAAGGTGTCAAAGCGCTCGAAATCGATGAGGCAGGGCGTGCAGCGCTCGCCGAGCGGGATGATGCTGCCCCACAGGCAACGTTCCCAACCCGAGAACTATCTGGTCCTACCCTATTGAGGGTCCACCCACGGGATTCCGAGACCCTGTTTGCAGCGTTGCCTGGAGTGCAGTTGTCGAAAAGCACAGACCGCGGCCAAAGCTGGAACCCGATCATCGAAGGGCTCGGCTCCTTCAATATCCTCGACCTGGCGGTCCATCCGAAACAGTCGTTACTTTTTGCGGTGGACGGCGAAGAGGTTTATCGCAGTGTCGATGGCGGAAACTTTTGGGAGCAGATCTGGTCTTTGCAAGCGGTCAAAGTCGAGATCGACCGTCGTGACCCAAACATCCTTTACGTGCTGACTCGCACTGGTTTTGCGCGCAGCGTCGACCAGGGGACAAACTTCTCAGCGCTACAGCTTCCGGTACCAGGGGGCTTCTCGACGGTCACCGCCAACACCCTCGGCGGTGGACTTCTGGCCGCTACTGATACAGCACTGTGGCTCAGTGACGAGCGCGGCGAAGCCTGGCAAGAACTTTCGGTGTTGCCGATGGATGGCATCATCAAGGATATCGCCATGCAACGGGCAACAATTTACTTAGCAACAAGTCAAGGCGTTTTCGTCACGACCTTTGGCACAAGAATCTTGACCAGACTCAACCTCGAACAACCGGTCTCCGCGATCGTGGTGACTCCGACTACCTTGGTCGCCAGTAACTCAGACTCGATCTTTACGAGTTATGACGGGGGTGCGTCTTGGGATCGTGTTGTTATTAGAGACGCTACGGTGGCGGCGGATCCCAATGATCCTGATGGGCTTTTTGCGGTTACCCCCAGCGGTCGTGTTTCGGCGTTCAACGATGGAACCGGAGTTTGGCGTCAGATCTTCTACTTCTTTCGCCCGCCGCCTCTTGCTGACATTGCAGCGCTCCGCGACTCGCCGCCCGCCAAGAAGCGAACGGTCCGCCAGGTACCGTTGGTCTTGGCCTGCTCCGCCGACGATGAACACATTGCGGCTCTTGCCTTTGACCCTTTACGCCCGAGTGTCGTTTATGCGGCGGGTTGGCAAGGGGTCTTCAAGAGCGTCGACTACGGAGTCTCATGGGTATACGCCAGCCAGGGGCTAGAGATCTCGGACGTTCATGCCTTGGCCGTCGATCCGGTACAAAGCTCGACTGTCTACGCTGGAACCCATGGCGCAGGCGTCTTCAAGAGCCTTGACGGCGGAAAGACTTGGGTTCCTTCGCGGTCAGGGTTGCGGGATCCAGTGGTCCACAGCCTGCTAGTGGACCCAACCTTGCCCTCAGTGGTCTTTGCTGGCACAGCCTCAGGCTTTTTCGTGAGCTCTGATTCCGGCCGGTCGTGGCGACGGCAAGGTGAGGGCGATTCGGAGTCGCCCGATCTGTCCCGAGCTGTCTCGGGTTTAACCACAGATCCATCGGATCGGCTGCGTCGAGTTGCCGTGTCCTCTCTGGGAGAGCTTTGGGTTGGAGACACACCCAACCTTGACTGGATGCCGACAGACCGCAAGATCGCGCTGAGCCAAGCACATTTCGAGGGAGCAGTTCCAGCCTGTACTCCAAAATGCCCGGAACCAGACTTGGCCTTGGACTATGGAATCGACCTCGGACGCCTGCCTCTGAGATCTGTGCTGCTCCATCCGGAAAACTCCGAGTCGGCTTTCGCTGCCACCCCTTTCGGAGTGTGGCGAACCGGCGATCTCGGCGCTTCGTGGTCGAGGTTGAACCTCGATGCCAATGTTGCCACCCTGGTCGACTCGGGTCGCAGTCCGTTGAAGATCCTGGCTGGAGCAGCGAATGGTCTGTGGAAAAGCCCCGCCAAGGGCAACGAGTGGCAGCCTATGTCACTGAGTGATCCGGTGTACTCCCTAGCGATCGATCGCGCCCTACCCTCCACTCTCTATGCAGGTCTCGACTCCAACCAGTTGGGGCAATCCAAGGACGATGGAGAGAGCTGGGACATACGTTCGATCGAAGCCCGGCCTCATCATACTGACCGGCGCCAGGCGATCCGAGCCCGAGAGCGGCCCACACCGGGAGCGAAGCGGGTCACGGAAGCCGCGCTCAAGATGTGGGAAGGCTTGCAAGCGACGCCAACCACCGATCCTCACCTGCGGGCCCTGATCACGACCGAGCTTTTGGCCCGATCCCCCAACGTCCACGAGGACATGTTGCGGCGACGCTTAGTGGAGTCACTAAAATTTATTCAACGTGCTGAGTCGCGACGTGTTCCCGACGACGCACTCGGTCTGCGCTTCAGTCCTCGCCAGCGCTGGTTGATGGGTCACTACGGATTCGATTCCTGTCACCAGTGCAACCATCAAATTCGTCTCTTCGATCTGGACCAGGCTATGCTGCAAGCGGTGGCCCCTGATTCTGGAGCCCTGAACTGGCGGAATCTGCACGACCTGACCTTGGAGCCGCCGCACCTTCTACCCCGGTGGCTTCTCTCCGAGCCTGGGCGCTACCTCGCTTGGAGCCACAACGACCAGTTTGTTGCGACCGGCGATTCTGGCAGAGTGTCCGTGTGGAATCTCGGCGGGCGCTCGACCACCGCCGGGGGCGATCTAGCCTCCCCAGTAGCCGCCGAGCCTACACATTGGAAGATGGACGCGACGTGGAGCCACTGCCTCTCTGTAGATCTTGACAATAGCGACGACAAGGACAACAACGCTGCGGAAGATAAACCTACCGGAGACGACCCAGCTGCAGAGCCCCCGCTCTACTCGGTGCCGGAGGGTTGTGAGGTTGCTCTGAGTGGCGACGGCGAGTGGTTTGCCTACGCTGCGATCGAACGAGTGCCTAACTTGGATCCTGAGGCTGAGGATCAACAGGTTGCTGTCGTTCGGATCGCTCAACGCCGAGCCTCAGCGACCGAGGTTGAGGTGTTGTGGAGCCTGCCAGTAGAAGATCCAGAGGATCCCGTCGGTTGGACTCATCTTGTATTCACACCTGATCATCGGTACCTACTAGCCTTTGCTTCGGATGGCAGCCTGTGGACATTCCTAGTCGGTTCCACTCCACCTGAAGCACCGATGGTCGACGTTGAAGAACCTTGGATCAACGTCGAGCTAGATCCAACCGGTCAATTGTTGGCGGCGACCACCCAACGGGATTTTTGGGTATGGCCATTGTCAGCAACGGGTTGGCCACTAGTGGCTTCAGCTTGGCAATCGATCGAGCTGCCGGTAGCCGGCGAGAAGCCAGAGGTGGTCTTCAGCGACGACGGACGCTGGATCGCCGTCGAATCGAGCAGTGGTGAAACGCAGTTGTTCGATCTCGAAGACCCTCTACCCGCAAGCTCCAAGCGAAGTTTGCCACTTCGCGACGATCTCGGCGTCTTTAGTCGCGACAGTCGACAATGGATCGCCCACAGTCACGGCATGGCTCGGGTGATGGAGTTGGGGCCTGCCCGCCAGCGCATTGCGGGATCCAGCAGTTTTTCACCGAACCTCTATCGGCGTTCGGTGTGGCCCGAGGCGCTCGAAACACAGCGGCACAAGGAGTACTCGCGTGAGCTCCTGAGCCAAGGGCGAAGGTGGTTGGTTGAAACCCAGCATCAGCAGCACCGCTTGTGGGACCTCTCGGGCCACCCCGCTCGTGGGCTGGCGGTGCAGATCGAGCGGCGTGGGCCGGTCGGTCCAGAAACCGAGCCGATCGACGGCCCGTCAGCGGTCAGCTGGCCGATCGAACCGCTCGACGAGCTGAGTACCCGGGCGCTACGAGACTTGGCCTGCCAGGCGGTCAAGCGAAACCTCAATCCTAGGGAGTGGCGCAACCTGCTGGGTGACGAACCTTGGCAGCCAACCTGTCAGCTGTGAGTCTGCGTCGAATCGGCACGCCACAATCTTGGTGTACTCCAAGTCCTTCAGCTTGCCATGAGGGCCGTGATAATCTTGGTGGATGGCAACCGAACAATTCAGGAATGAAGTTATCCTGGGGCTGCGCTCTCGGGCGCTAGCTTTCCCCGAAGTTGTCGAGGGCGACTCCTGCGTCAAACGTAGTTTCAAGGTCCGTAAGAAGGGGTTCTTATACCTGGGTGAGAAGGCCGACGAATACAACGTCATGGTCAAGCTCGGCCCCTCGATCGACGAAGCGTGCTCGTTGGCGAGTAACCGTCCCGACACCTGGAGCGTCGGCAAAGCTGGCTGGGCGATCCTCAAATTCGATCCGGCTGAGCAGCCGCCCGAGGGTCTGCTCGAGCGCTGGATGGAAGAGAGTTACCGGCTGCAAGCGCCCAAGAAGCTGCTTGCAGCTTTGGACGCTGGATAGCAGGCCAACCCTTCAGCAACCGCGGGAATAGAACCAGACCGCAGGCTCACCGGTGACGCCATAAGCTGGCACCCACCCACTCAGGACAACCCGAGCTTGCTCGCTTTCGCACTCACTCGCGCTCAGGACATCTACCCGAAACCAAAGGCTCGAACCGATGCGGGTGCTCTCGAGGATGCGGGCAGCTGATTCGGCACGCCCGGTCTTGGCACCAGCATGTTGGGTGCTACGAACTGGCAAACCCGCTCCCGGGCTAGGCCAAACGAAGCCGGTCCAATGCTCGTTGAGGTAGGAAAGTCGGTTGACTGGCAGCTCGTCGAACGAGCTGTACGTCCCAGCCTGTTCCTTCGCTAGCCAGCCAAAGACACCTCTAGCGAGCCGCAGCTTGAACCAGCCGTCAACCACGGCGTACACCACGCCAGCGTCGACCTCGTAGTCGGATTCGCGACGGATGAGATCTTCCATCGTCACCGCAGTAGCGACGACTTCTGTCGCCTGATTTGGTCCGGCATGCAGTTGGACTTTGCCACCTTCCAAGGCAGCCACGTCGAGTAGGCCCACAAGGCGCTCGCTCGCGAGGTCGTCGGGTTGTGGCTCGTGCTTCGCGATCGCCCTGAGCAAGTCGAGACCTGCCAACGCATTGAGCTGGGATGGGACAAAACGAGCCGGAACGTCCTCGAAACCACGTGGCTCGCGCCCCTGCGCCATCAATATGCGGGATCCATTACAGCTTGAAAGCCATGCCACCCCTTCCGCAGCATCGTAATCGGCAAATACGGCATAAATAGCCCCGGGTACGGCTTCAACCGCGCAAGCTGCTGACGATCGATAGCTTACGTAGGGTAAGCGCTCCCCCACCACTGCTTTTAGCCGAGGTGCATCGGTGGTAAAACTGAAGATCTGTCGCTCGCCACCAACGGCTGCAGTTTCGTCGAGGACCGTCGCTTCGAGGGTGGCAATAAAAACCTCATCTGCGGCCGCGAAGTAGTCACCTAGCGTCCGTTGAGGACAGCGGCACGCGTGGGCTGCCGGCGCCATCGCCAAGACGCCAGTCACCGCCAAGGCGAATATCAAATGCTGTTTCGAGAGATCAACCATGCGATCACCATGCCTCCGATCATCCCGATGGGTGCGAAGATCCCTGGACCGATGACGAAGCCGAGTCCGTGCGGGAATCCGGGATAGGTCTGCGAGGGCAGAAAATGTGGCCAGAAGTCGAAATTCACCCACACCAACACCACGAGAATCGGCAACACGCCGCCCAGAGCCAGCATTGATCGGTAGCGGATCTTCGGAGCGAAACGCCGGAGCGCCCACAGGATGAGGCCGAGCAGGGTCAAAGGAAACAACCCTAGCGCTCCGCAGACCAACAAGTTCTGTCGCGGGGCAACAAACTGCTCAACCATCGCCGCGAAGGCGTCATTCAAGGACAGCTCGGCACCGAATGCCGCGATCAAGAAGACCAGTGGTGGTATCGCTAAGCATGCCGCGCCACTAAAGAGAAGAATTGACCGGACGGAATTCTGCATCAGGCGGTAAGAGCCTCAATCTCCGAAGACATCTTCAATCCGCTCGGCGATCGGATTCGATCACCCCACTCGAGCAAACGTTCCGCGTCGGCTTCCTCGATTCGACGCCAGACTGGCTCATCCAGAGCCCGGAATCGTTGTTCCAACTGGCGTGACAGCATTGTCGCTTTGCCCTGGCGTCGACCTTCACGTCGACCCTCGCGCAGGCCTGCCTTTCGCCCTTCGTTGATCCCCGTGGCTTTCCAACGGTCGGCCCATGTGGGGGCTCGCTCTGTCAACATGATCTCAATCTCCTCTAGATCTCGCAACTCTGGTAACTCTACATCTACAGTGCGGCGACGCACAACGCCCATGTACCAAACAACACATGCGCGACGAAGATCACGATGCCGAAATCCCTTCAAGCTCTCTCGCAACAGTTTGGTGGCGACGGCTCCTACCTAGGATAGTGAGCAGGCCTAATGTCTTTGCCATAGACAATGCAGAGTCGTCCTTCCGAGGCTACACGCGAAATCTCTGGCCCGGCCAATGGACCCTCGAGATACACCTCTCCGGCGGCCATACCTGGAACGCCACCTTCACCGCAATGGCAGGTGAAGCTAACCAGCTCGAGTTGCCTAGAGACCTGGTGCAATAAACAGGCTGGGGTCGTTAAGCTGCGTGATCTCGCCGGCTCAACGAACTGAAACTGTGCCGGTGGTCGAGAAGCGATGGCGAGGTCCTGGTTGAATCCGCACTCGATTGCAAACTCTAGACGGTTGGAGCCGTATCAGTCGAGGAGATTCACGAGGTACATAACCGATAGTAGACCTACTGGCTTGCGACTAGCTGGCCGGGTGGAGGTTCAGCTTGAAGAAGACACGCGAGACCAGGTTTGTTTTGCCGCTGACTCTAGTCATTCTTTTCCTGCTGTCGCCGGTCAGGCTGGCTGCCGATTGGTTGCAATGGGGAGGCCCCGCCGGTGACTATACGGTCGAAACAGACGGTCTTGCCGATTGGTGGCCGGCGGATGGCCCCAAGAGGCTGTGGCAACGTCCGCTGGGCGAAGGTTACGCCGGGGTTCTCTACCAAGGTGGTCGGTTGTTCACGATGTATCGTGACGGCGAGCACCAGGTTGTGGTCTCACTGAATGCTAGAACAGGGGCAACGCTTTGGGAACATCGGTACAAGCCTAATCTGTGGCCCGATATGACTCCCGCCTTTGGTCTCGGCCCCAACGCAACGCCGGTGATCGTAGACGACCGCATTGTCGCCATCGGCATTGACGGCCTCATGTTATGTCTCGATCTGGCTACCGGGGAGTTACTCTGGAAGCATGACCTGCCGACCGAATTCGGACGCCGGGAACGGGTCGAAGAGTATGGCTATTCAGGTAGTCCGATGCACCACGAGGGCAAAATCATTGTGCTGATCGGGGGCACCGATCACGCGGTGGTCGCCTTCGATCCGGCGGACGGCTCGGCGGTGTGGAAAAGCCAGCCCGGTGGTGTGAGTTATGCGCCGGCAACCATCACAACCCTGGGTGGGCAAGAACAGTTTGTCTATTTTTCACCGCAAGGGGTCGTCGCGCTCGATCCGGCAACGGGCCTCACCTTGTGGGATTCAGAGATCGAATTCAACAATGGCAACCACCTCACTCCGATGGTCAAATGTGACGACCACCATCTCTGGATCGCTAGCCAGTTCCCTTCGGGAGGAGGGCGGTTGCTCGAGATTCGGCACCAGGACAACGCATGGACCGCAAATACCGTTTGGTTCGAAACCTACCTCCGAGCATCACATTGGAACTCCATCCGTATCGGGGACTTCATTTATGGCTCAATCGGCGGCAACTCGACGTCGATTTTCACGGCTTTCAACTGGAAAACCGGTGACGTTGCATGGCGAAAACGCGGTTACCACAAGGCTCAGTCCCTCTACGCTGACGGTAAGCTGATTTTCCTCGACGAATCGGGCGAGCTTGTTCTCGCGAGAGTCTCTCCGGAGGCCCTCGAAGTGCTCGACAGTGCTCAAGTGACTGAATCGGTATCCTGGACACTGCCGACCCTCGAGGGAACAACGCTCTATGTACGAGACCAGAAGCATATCCTTGCGCTAGATCTCGCCGAGAACGGTGGGGAGCGTCCGGTTGAGAGCCCGGCAGAACCGTCTCTTGCTGAATCTGGCTTGCTGCTCGGTGAGTTCGGAGAGTTCATCAAGCGGGTTGAAGGATCCGAAGACAAGAAGGGATTGATTGACGAGTTCATCGCCAAACAGAAGACATTTCCAATTGTCGAAGACGACTCGCTGGTGCATTTTGTCTACCTGGGTGATGTTCCCGACGTTGGGGTCTCGGGCAATTTCTTGGGGCGAGGTCACCGCGAGTCGCTCCATCTCGTCCCAGGCACCAATTTGTTTTTTCGCAGCTTACGCCTCCCTGCCGCAGCGTTGTTCGAGTACAGCTTCGAGATCTTTGACGATACGCTGGCTGATCCTCGAAACCCACGCCGAGTCCACGAATCCGATGAAAACTCGTCACTCCTGACGACCCAAGGTTGGACCGAGCCGCGACACTTGCTCGAGCCGACAGGCCCCCGCGGACGACTCGAGACGTTCACTTGGAAGAGTGAGATTCTGGAGAACGAACGAGAAATCAAGGTCTACTTGCCGCCAGGCTATGACGCCAGCCAGGAACGGTACCCGGTGGCTATCGTCAACTACGGTGATCAGGCTCTGGAACGGGGCATGTGGGTCAACTCACTCGATAACCTGATTGGAACCAGCGTCGCGCCGTTGATGGTCGTGTTCTTGCCGCGGGTAGATTTTGACGAATACGGTCCCCGGTTGACCCAATTTACCAACGCCATGGAGCGGGAGCTTTTTCCCTATGTTGATGCCCACTTCCGGTCCCTGCCCGGGGCAGACAACCGCGCCATGACAGGTATTGCCAGCGGCGGTTTTGCGTCGGTTTTTCTAGCTCTGGAGAAACCTGAGCTTGTCGGCAAGGTTGCGGTGCAGAGTTTCTATTTCCGAGGCGAAGCCGAAGCAGAACTGAGGTCATTGATTACGAAAGGCCCCGCTTCGCCAATGCTCTTTTATGTTGAATGGAGCCTCCACGACATCAAGATCGAGCAAGCTGGAATTGATAGTGAACGAGACAGCCGCGCGCTGGCGGCTTTGCTCGAAGAGAACGGCTTCAACAAGGTCATCAACGAGGTGTCGGACGGCTCTGGTTGGGGCAGTTGGCGTGCCCGGACAGATCAGATTCTCCAGAACCTGTTTCCACTCGAGAATCAATCTGCGACGGCGGCCAACTCCGGTTCCCATTGAGGGCAGCGCTGCGGTCAAGCTGCCGTCGTAAGGTCTTGCATCAGTGACGAAAACCGTTTCAGTTGGCATTGCACGAGCGGGCACCGGTGACTGAAACGGTTTCAGTGAACACTGTCCAAGACGAGCTACCTGTATCCGTTCCCGAGCCCGTGGTAGCGTCATCCGCAGACCTAGTGCCCTGTTTGAGTATTCCCTTCCGCTATTTTCGGTCTTTCTTGCGCCTGACAGCGTTACGCCTCCTCTAAAGAGCCCCACTATTCCTGCGTCGGCAAGCCTTGTCAGTCACAAGAGATCCTCGAGAATATTCGGAAGGTTCTAATCAAACAGGGCACTAGCGTTGACTTGTCATCCCCCTCGGCTGGTGGAACCAGCGCCCTGCCATCAGGAGAACCCGTGACTTCAACTCAGGATCAAGCCGTCGTACTGTCCGGTGGCGGTGCCAACGGCGCTTATGAAATCGGCGTCCTCGAGGCGCTGTTCGAACGCCACGAGTCCGTTGAGGGTGACTTTAGCCCTGGCATCTACACCGGCACTTCGGTGGGTACCTTCAACGCTGCTTTCATGGCTTCGCCACGAGACGGTGAGAGCCCAACGGCGACTCTCGAACGGCTCCGGAATGTGTGGACGCAGAACATCGCAGCCCACCCCGAGAACGGTGGCAACGGAGTCTTCCGTATCAAGGCGGATCCCCTCCCCCTGCTGAATCCGTCGTATCTAGCCAAACATCCCACACAGTCGCTGGGAGAGTTCTTTCGTGGCGGGCTGTCACTGGCTACGGACACGGTTTCCCGCGCCGCATACTTCAGTCGCCAACTGACCCGTTCCCCACTACATGACCTAGGCGAACTGCTGCGCCTACCCGATCTGTCCTCGTTCATTTCGGTGGCGCCACTCGAGCAACTGGTCAAGGCGAATATCGATTTGGCACGACTGCGAAACTCGCAGATCGACTTTCGTTGTGTGGCCACCGACTGGACCCATGCCAAGCCCGAGATGTTCACGCGAGACGAGATGAGCGATGCGGAGGGGCACGCCATCATCCGCGCCTCAGCAGCCATTCCTGCAATTTTCCCCGAGGTTGTCATCGGTGGCACTCACTACGTCGACGGTGGCGTTACGATGAACACACCGCTGCAACCCGCCATCGACGCCTGGCGCGCCAACCCTGACCGCAGCGCGGAGCTGACCTTGTACGTAATTTACCTCGATCCAGCCCTGGCCGCGATCCCTTTGCCAGAGGTCTCGAGCACCCTCGACGTCAGCGCACGGATGTTGCTCACGTTGATGGCCTACAACGCCAACACCAACATCGAAAGCGCGGCGGTCGAGAATCCGAAAATCCGAGCCCAATTGGAAGCCGCTGGTATCGACAAGACGGCCACCAGCCAGCCGGGCTCAGGTCAAGATCAGGAACAGCCGATCTTGACGATCCATCGCTACCGGCCAACCGCCGCGGCCGCGGGAGGGCTACTCGGTTTACTCGAGTTCACCACTGAGCACATTGGGCAGCTGATCGCGCAGGGGCTTCAAGATGGCCGTGGCCACAACTGCCAGCAAGCCGGCTGTGTGGTTCCTTCCTGAGTGCTTGACAGGAGATCTTCGACAGCAACCGGATCTCAGAATTCGAGTCGAGCGTCGGATCGAGCCTCGTCTTCCAACCACTTTCGGCACAGCTGATCGGCCCGCTTGAGCAGTGTTGGCAAACGAAACTCCCCATACATGGAGGCGACCGCAGCGGCAGCGTCTTCGATCATCATCCCCTCAGCGGTCACCAACAAGGGGCGAGCGCTGCTCCCCCGCAGCACATGCGCTGCATGAGCCGCGCCCTGGAAGATGTGTTTGGCGACGCCGACTATTGCCGTTCTGCCATCAAGTGCCTCGAAGAGGTGGGCGCCGAGCCCCTTCCGCCCATTGCCATCAAGCCAGACATAACCATCCACGACGATGATCGAAGGCGGTTCGTCGAGAAGCTCCAAGACCGCTAAAACGCAAGGCAGCTCTCGTCGCCAGAACTCGCCGGGCTTGTAGGGTGCGATGTCATGAACCAACGTTGCCACCTCATTCATAGGCTCGACGTCGGTCCAATTGTCGAAGCTCACGCAAGCAACGGCAGCAACTTCGTCTCGGTAGTGTGCGTCTATGGCTGTGATCATGGTGGCGTGCGAGTCTATCCGCCGCCGATCAGGACGGCACGGCGCAAGCAGGACCTGAACTGCAGCTTGCAGGAGTCCCGGCTGAACTATGGCAACAGCCGCCTTTTACTCCCTTTTTACCTCCGCACCGCACCCTCTGCCTACGCGACACCGTAAGTTAAGCACATGCACCCTTCAAACATGCCGACGCCCCGATTTCCCAAGTCGGCGGTTAAGGATTCAGCGGCACTGAGCTCGGTGAGACCGCCCGCCACGGTACCAGCGTCGCTTGCGCCCGGAGTTGGCGGGACGTAGGATCTCAGGCGGGTGCACGTCACCCGAATTCCCCAAACAAATTTCAAGTGACGAAAGAGAGCCCAGGATGCGTACGCAAGCAGTCATGAACGACCTTCGCCTTCGAGCTTTGGCCCTCGCCTTGCTGATGGCCGTAGCGACGATCTCCCCTGCCGGGGCCGAGGAATGGACCCATTGGCGTGGTCCACACCAGAACGGTGTGTCGCCGGAAACCGACCTGATCTCTTCGTGGTCGGTGGATGGAGAGAATCTGATCTGGAAGGCTGACTTCACCGGCCGGTCGACGGCGGCGGTGTTCGATGGCCGAGCTTGCGCCATCGGCCGCGACGGTGAAGGCATCCTGCGCCAGGAAGTCATCGTGTGCTGGAACGCCGAAACCGGCGCCAAGATGTGGGAATACCGCTCGACGGCACACAACACCTTCGTACCGTGGCAGCGCCTGGGTTGGGCATCGGTGGCCGGTGACGCCGAAACCGGCTATCTGTTCGCCAACACCTCAGATGGTTTGATGATTGCACTCGACCGCGAGGGTAAGCCAGTGTGGCAATGGCGGATGGCGGAAGATGTCGGGCGCTACTCGGGTTACGGCGGGCGCACCCACACCCCGATCGTCGACGAAGATCGCGTCATTGTGGCCGCCATCAACACCAGTTGGGGCACTCACGGTGGTCGGCCGAGCATGCGCTACTGGGCCTTCGACAAACGGACAGGTGATGTGCGTTTCGCTGCTAAACCATCGCCGTTCTCGAAGGATGCGAACACCATGTCGACTCCGGTGATTGCAGTGGTCGACGGTGAACGCCTCTTGATTGGCGCCAGCTCGGACGGTTTCGTTTACGCCATCAACGCCCGCACTGGCGAGTCGCGCTGGTCTTTCCAGCTCAGCCAGATTTCACTCAACGCCGGGGTGGCGGTGGCGGATGGTCGAGTATTTGCGTCACACAGTGAAGAGAATGTCGACACCGGTACCATGGGCCGGATCGTCGCGATCGATGCCACGGGCAGAGGTGAGGCGGGTGAAGTGTGGCGTATCCCTGACGTCAAGGCCGGCTTCGGTACACCATTGGTCCACAACGGTCGGGTTTACCAAATGGACAACTCAGCCAACCTGCACGCGATTGACGCAGCAACCGGCGAGATCCATTGGACGCACAACATTGGGACCGTCGGCAAGAGCGGTCCGGTGTGGGCGGACGGCAAGATTTACGTCACCGAAGTCAATGGCAAGTTTCACATCTTGAAAGATGCGGGGGATCACGCGGAAGTCCTCGACAGCGAAGAGATCAAGATGTCGGACGGCTCCCGTGCCGCTGAGATCTACGCTTCGCCGGCGATCGCGTACGGCCGGATCTATTTTGCCACCGAAGACGGTTTCTTCTGCTTGGGTGACAAGTCCAAGCCATTCAAACAAACTCCGAGTGCACCGGTCGACCTGGGCGAAAAGCCTGTAGCTGCCGATGCCAAGCCGGCCGTGATCCATGTCGTTCCGGCGGAGGTTGTAACGTTGATCGATGGGCCGATCGACTTCAAGGTCCGAGCGTATGATGCTGCTGGGCACTTCCTTGGCGAAAAGCCAGCCACTAGCTGGAGCCTGAAGGGCCTGGACGGCAAAGTCACCAACAACGGCAAACTGACCCTCAACGACGTCCACGGCATGCAGGTGGGTTATGTGGTGGCCAAACTCGGGGATGTCGAAGGCGAAGCACGGGTTCGCGCTGCCGGCTCTCTACCATGGACCGAAGACTTCGAAAGCTTGGAGCCTGGACCAGCTCCCAAGGGTGGCTTCCCCGCCGGCTGGTTGGGTCGTGGAAAGAAAGCCAACGTCCAAGTCATCGACGGCAACAAAGTGTTGGTACAACCCAACCCCAAAAGCTTCGCTCCGCGAGCGGTGATGTACACCGGTATCTCGGCGATGAAGGACTACACCATTCAGGCAGACATCTTCGCGACCGCAAAAGGCAAGCGGAAGCCGGAGCTTGGATTGATCAACAGTGGCTACACGTTTCTCGCCGCCGGCATCCAACAGCGACTCGAGATCCGTTCCTGGGGATCCGAGTTGCGGATGATGAAACGTCAAGACTTCGCTTTTGACGTCGAGACCTGGTACACCATGAAGGTGCGTGTCGACCAGGAAGACAACCAAGCCGTGGTCCGTGGCAAGATCTGGAAGCGCGACGAAGCTGAGCCCGCGGACTGGACGTTCACGGTTACCGATCCCCTACCGATCCGTCAGGGTGCGCCTGGGCTTTACGGTTTTACTCCGGTAGATGGCTACTTCGACAACGTCAAAATCACCGCTAGCAAATAGCAGTTCTGGACTGCATAGCGTTCAAGACTAGACAAAGGAACCCGATATGAAGAAATTTTCAACCCCTGCCCTGCTCCTGCTGTTGATGGGCCTGGCCGCCACTCTGCCAGTCTTCGCCAGCGACAAGAACGTTGTGATGTTCGGCGATGGCCCCAACCGCAACATGGTCGATCGGTCGGCCAAGGGTCTGCCCACTGAGTGGGACATCAAGACCGGTAAGAATGTCAAATGGTCCCAGCCGGTAGGCTCACAGTCCTACGCAGGGCCGGTGATCTCGGGCGGTAAAGTTTTTGTCGGCACCAACAACGAGGGCCTGCGTGATCCCAAGCTGACCAAGGACCGCGGCGTCATCATGGCTTTCGACGAGAAAACCGGGGAGTTCTTGTGGCAGATCACCCACACCAAGCTGCCCGAGTCCAAGCTCCATGATTGGCCGCTACAGGGAGTGTGTTCGACACCGGTAATCGAAGGCGATCGGCTCTACTACGTATCGAATCGCGCTGAGTTCGTAGCACTCGACACCGAGGGCTTCCGTGACGGTGAGAATGATGGGCCCTACAAGGACGAGACCGAGACCGGCGAGTTCGCGGGCGACATCATCTGGAAGTACGACCTGATCGGCGAGCTCGACGTTTTCCCCCACAACTTGGCTGCGGGATCGCCGTTGCTGGTGGGTGACATTGTCTACGCCTCCACGGGTACTGGCGTCGACGAAGCCCACGTCAACGTACCGGTGCCCTATGCCCCGTCGCTGGTAGCGCTCAACAAGAAGACCGGCGAACTGGTGTGGGAAGACGCTACACCGGACGAGAACGTCCTGCACGGCACCTGGTCGAACCCGAGCTACGGCAACATCAAAGGTCGTGAGCAGGTGATCTTCCCCGCTGGAGATGGCTGGGTTTATTCCTTTGAGCCCAAAACCGGCAAGATTCTGTGGAAGTTCGACGCCAATCCCAAAGACTCAGTGTGGCGCCTCGGTGGTTCTGGTACCCGCAACAACATCATCTCGATGGCAGTGGTCTACGACGACAAAGCCTATGTCGGCGTCGGCCAGGACCCCGAACATGGTGAAGCGCCGGGTCACTTCTACGCCATTGATGCAACCTTGTCCGGGGACATCACCGACAAGGGCAAAATCTGGACCCGTGACGGCGAGGACTTCAATCGCACGATCTCGAGTGCAGCGATCAAAGACGACATCATCTACATCTCGGATCTTTCTGGTTTCCTCTACGCTCTCGACGCGCAGACCGGCAAGCACTACTGGACTTACGACGTGTTTGCAGCGGTGTGGGGCTCGGCGTTTGTCGCCGACGGCAAGGTCTACATCGGTGACGAAGATGGCGACGTTGCAGTGCTGAAGGAAGGCAAAGGCAAAAATGGCGAGCCGGAGTTGCTCAGTGAAATGAACCTTGGTGCCGCCGCTTACACCACGCCGGTCGCGAATGGCAAAACCTTGTATGTGCTGGCCCGCAACCGATTGTTCGCCTTCGAAGAGGGTGCGATGACCAAGCCCGAAGAGAAGAAGGCATCCAAGCCTGGTAAGTAGACGAAGACTCGATAGGTAGGCGCTGACGCGAGGGGGTATCCCCCTCGCGATGAGTTTCCGACCTTGCGGGACTGCTCAACCGTCATCCCGGTTCAGGTGCCGTTCTTGCCGGTTCAGGCGCTGTTCTTGGATGGGATCTAGCCTTAGGAAATACGAAGAGGAACCACGGTGAACGACACTTCTCTTTCTACTCTTGTCGCCGCGACGCGGGAACGCCTCGACGCCCACGTCCGGGATATTGTCGAGTGGCATTTCAATCCCGCCACGGGATGTCCGTTCTGGCTCGAGAAAGCGGCAGAGTTCGACTTTGATCCGCGCGTTGATGTCAAAGGTTACGACGACCTCAAGCTTTTCGGTCACTTTGAGGATGAATGGCTGCGCGGCGGCCCAGTGCGGCGCTGGGTACCCAAGGGGCTTGCCGGACAGCCACTCTACGTCTTTGAGACTGGGGGCTCGACCGGCATTCCCAAGAGTCGGATCAACATTCATGACTTCGAGACCGATTACGAAGTTTTTGGGGATTCGTTGTCGGACGACACGTTCCCCCCCGGCAGCGATTGGCTGATGCTCGGCCCCACCGGCCCGAGACGACTGCGACTGGCGATCGAACATTTGGCGCAGCATCGCGACGGAATCTCATTCCATGTTGATCTTGATCCACGCTGGGTCTCGAAACTGGTCAAGAAGTCCCGTTGGGACGAGCTTGATGCCTACAAAGAACATGTCAGCGATCAAGCGCTCAAGATCATCCGAGCGCACGAGATCAGCTGTCTGTTCACCACCCCTAAGCTGCTCGAACATCTCTGTGGCAAGCTGGACATCGTCAAAGCGGGCATTACCGGAATCTTCTGTGGTGGCACTGAGATGAACGCTGAGTTCCATCGGTTCGCCCGCGAAGAGCTGGTGCCGGGAGCCGACTTCATCCCGGTCTACGGCAATACGTTGATGGGCCTGGCCCGCGGCGGCCCTTTTGATCCGGTTGCCAAGGACTACACCATTACGTATTACCCGCCACTACCTCGGGCAACCTTCGAGATCGTCGACCCAGACGACCTCGATCAGTCGGTGCCCTATGGCGAGACCGGGCGGGTCCTGCTGACGACTCTGACCAAGGAGTTCTTCATGCCGCGTTTCGCTGAACGCGACGAAGGCGAGCGTGCTGCGCCGACGGAACTCTATCCGTGGGACGGAGTGAGCAATTTGCGTCTGTTCTCGCGCTTTGCCAAGTCGGTTGCGGTCGGAGTCTACTGAGGAGCTGGCGAAACGCTGAGCGGATCGCCGAAGAATCGAGCGAGTTTTAGTCGAGCCCGGAACACCGACTTCTACTCGAAGTCGATCTCCGGGCTCGTTGACTCGCTTATGTGAGCGGTCCTCCGGAATCACCATTGTTGGCACCGGAACGGACCTGAGTTTGAATCTTCATGAGCATGCTCCTTCTGTCGCAGGTTGCTAAATCGTCGACTCAGCCCTCGTCGGTGGTCGACACAGTAGGCGCTTCGAAACAGTAGATGCTTCAAAACAGCAGATGCTTCAGTTATTTGCTGAAGCTAAAACTAGGTTACAAAGAATCATACGGAATTGGCAATGATGGTGTTTGCGTTTTTGCGTAAAGATAGTGGTCTTTGCAGGAATGCACTGACAAGCAGTTGCGAATGTTCCTCTTTTCTGAACCCAATGTAGGCATGATCTGATAGACCAGGAAGCAGATCACGCTGACGGTTGATCGACTGAACACGACCCGCGTTCAAGACGACGGAGGTTTCGAGATGATCCACATACCTGTTCTTCGCGCCGGCAAGGCGTATCGCAGTCTGCAAGTCGAGACATTGACCGATGTGCGTGACGGCTCCCCCGTCGCCGAGGTGAGTCAGGCTCTACCTGGAATCATCGCCCGGGATTTACGGGATGTTGCGGCGTTACAACACAGTCTCGAAGAGCGCACCACGGGTGAGTTGATCGAGATCTGTCAACGGGCAGCGAAGATCTTCGCTGAAGACGAGTTGCCCCTTGGCGACAGCCTGCAGTCGCCTGAAGATTACCTGCGTTGCCTGGCCGCGACGACCGGTATGCCGATCGTCATGGGCCGCGCCAATATGGGCAAAATCACCGGTATGTTGAGCGGTATCCAAGAAGTGCTCGACGGCCTGACTCGCGGTCTCGACTTGGCAGTGCTCGATGGCGGTTTCGGCAGCCAGCACGGCCGCCGCCTCTCCTATCTCCGCCAAACAGACGCTTTGGGCGCAGTGTTACCCAACAACTCTCCTGGCGTTCACAACTTGTGGATTCCAGCAATTCCGCTCAAGGTACCGCTGGTGCTCAAGCCCGGCAGCGCCGAGCCCTGGACGCCGTACCGGATCGCCCAGGCATTGATCGCGGCCGGCTGCCCGCCGCAAGCTTTCAGCCTCTACCCCGCTAGCCATGCGGGTGCCTCCGAGCTCTTGTTGCGCACCGGACGTTCGTTGTTCTTCGGTGATGCGTCGACGGTCGCGAGTTGGAAGGGGCAAGGCAAAGTCCAAGTCCATGGGCCGGGTTGGTCGAAAGTGCTGTTGGGAGCTGATGCCGCCGCTGACTGGCAGCAACACATCGAGCTGATGGCGACGTCGGTGGCCGCCAACGGTGGTCGTTCTTGCATCAACGCGTCTGGCGTGTGGACAGCCGCCAAGGGTCGTCAGATTGCTGAAGGGCTGGCTGCCGAGCTCGGTAAGGTGACCGCCCGCCCGCTGGACGATCCCGACGCACAACTCGCTGCGTTCGCTGATCCATCGATTGCCGAGCGAGTGTCAGAGATGATCGACCAGCAACTCGATATCGATGGTGCCGAGGATCTCACTGCGCCCTATCATCCCGATGGCCGTGTGGCGCGGGTCGGAGGCTGTACCTTCTTGTTGCCGACCGTGGTTTACTGCGAAGACGCCAATCATCCGCTGGCCTCGGCGGAGTTCATGTTTCCCTTTGTGTCGGTGGTCGAAGCGCCGCAAGAGGAGATACTCGGCAGCATCGGCGAAACCTTGATTGGTTCGATCCTTTCAGAGGACGCGACGTTCCGTGCCCAGGCGCTGGCCAGCCGATCGATCGACCGGCTCAATCTAGGCCCGATCCCAACCTACAAGATCTCCTGGGATCAGCCACACGAGGGAAATCTCTTTGATCACCTTTACCAGCAGCGGGCATTCCAAGCCATCGCGTCGTAGCGTCTCGTCGTGAGGTAAAGGTCTGGTAAACCTTCCCGCCTCACTACAACTGTGCCCCTAGAGATAGCGTAGAAAACAACGCCGGGGCCTGTGCTCAGCTTGTGATTTGTGTACCTGGATTAACCCCCGCAGTAACCTCCGGAGAACGCCCTAACGTGAGCCACGCCTCCCCTTTCGTCAATGACGGTTCTTGGTCTGCTGATGTCGGTGGTATTCAAGTTGTCTTCGGCGAAGGCACATTGGAGCGTCTCGGCGGACTGGCGGTCGAGCTTGCTGGTAAGCGAGCGTTGGTGGTCACTGATCCGGGACTCGAGCGCGCCGGGCATGCCAGGCGTGCTGTCGACTCTTTGAGAGCGTCTGGCGTTGACGCCCACGTCTTCGATGGTGTCGCCGAAAACCCGACCGATCAGCAGGTTCAAGCCGGTACTGAGGTTGCCCACGAGGTCCAGCCGGATCTGTTGATCGGCCTCGGCGGCGGCAGCTCGATGGATTGCGCCAAAGGCATCAACTTTCTGTACTCGAATGGTGGCCAGATGGCCGATTATTGGGGGGAAGGCAAGGCGAAGCAGCCGATGTTGCCGTCGATCGGAATCCCCACCACCACTGGCACCGGTAGCGAAGGCCAACGGTACGCGCTGATCTCCAACGCCGAGACCCATCAGAAGATGGCGTGTGGCGACAAGAAGGCCCGTTTTCGTGCAGTGATACTCGATCCCGAGTTGGTTACCAGCATGCCGCACGAGGTGGCGGCAGTAACCGGCATGGACGCTCTCTCCCATGCCCTCGAAAGCTACGTGACCCGTCGCCGCAACCCGATCTCACAACTGTTTGCTCGCGAAGCCTGGCGTTTGATCGAAACGAGCTTCGAACGGTTTCTCGCCGATACAAGCGACTCGGAAGCTCGGGCGCAGATGCTCCTCGGCGCACACCTAGGAGGTGCTGCGATCGAGGCTTCGATGTTGGGTGCGGCCCATTCCTGCGCCAACCCGTTGACCGCTCACTACGGCATCACTCACGGCGCCGCGGTTGGACTGATGCTCCCCCACGTGATCCGCTTCAATGACTCCGTCGTGTCCGAACTTTACGGTGACTTGGCCCGCACAGCGGCACTCAACGGCAACGGCGCCTCACCCACCACCCGTGTCTGCACCCGGGTGGCCGAGTTGCGGCGAGCAGCCAGGTTGCCTGAACAGCTCCATGAGTGCGGTGTCGAGGCAGCCTTCCTCGAGACCCTAGCCGAAGAAGCAGCCCAACAGTGGACCGCCCAATTCAATCCGCGAGAGGTCGTCAAGCGCGACCTGCAACGACTGTACGAAGAGGCTTATTAGTCGATCATGAGACAGAGATCTAACCAAGGATCAAGTGTTGTCGCTGGTCTACTGCTTGCCACGCTGCTTGCCGCCAGTCCCCGGGTAGCCGTTGCTGCCGAGGGCTGGACACAATTTCGCGGTGGCGGTGAACAGCGAGGTGTCGCCACCAGCGTGTTGCCAGAAGATCTAAAACCGGTTTGGATCTTCGAGATTGCCGATGGCGTCGAGGCAACTGCTGCCATCGCCGACGGGTTGGTGTATATCGCGGGCCTCGACGGCGTGCTTTACGCACTTGGATTCGACGACGGCAAATTGCGCTGGAAGTACGAGGGTGGCGAAGAGATCAAGTCGTCGCCGTTGGTGGCAGACGGCGGAGTCTACTTCGGCGATGAGTACGGCAAGTTCCACGCCGTCGACGCCGCCACCGGCAAGGGCCGGTGGATCATCGAGACGGACGCTGCCATCAGTGGGTCCGCTAACCTTGTCGGCGACCGTATCGTCTTCGGCTCCTATGACAACTCACTCTACAGTGTGTCCCCGAAGGATGGCAGCAAGATCTGGTCTGTCGAAACCCAGGGTTATGTCCATGGCGCGCCAGCGATTGCTGGCGGGCGAGTGATCTCCAGTGGCTGTGACGGTTTCTTACGATTCCTCGACGTCGACACTGGAGAAACCCTGGAAAGTGTCGAACTCGGTAGCTACGTTGCTGCCAGTGCCGCGGTCCTCGACGGCCGAGTATTCGTCGGCACATTTGATGGCCAGGTCCTGGCGGTAGATATGGCAGAGGCCAAGCTGGCTTGGGAGTACAAACCGCAGGATCGCGAGTTTCCGTTTTACGCCTCCGCAGCGGTGACGGCAGACCGGGTGATTGCAGCTGGACGAGACAAACGGGTCCATGCTCTCGACCCGAAGACCGGCAAAGAACTCTGGAAGCTCGCCCTGCCGGCCCGTATCGATGCGTCTCCAGTAATTTCCGGTGACCGGGTCTTCATTGCCGACAAAGCCGGGCAATTGCTGTCATTGGCCCTTGAAGACGGCAAGGAGCGTTGGCGCTTTGAAACCGGTGACGCGTTTTCGGCTTCGCCGGCAATCGCGAACGGCAGACTGGTGATCAGCACAGAAGGTGGCACCGTTTACAGCTTTGCAGGAGCAGCCCAATGAGTACCGAAACAGGTCTCGAGACCCCAGCAGCTAACGACGATCAAATAACTGAGAAGAAGACGGAAGTCGGTAGTGTCTTCGTCTCCAACTACCCGCCCTTCTCGTTCTGGCAGAAGGATTCCCTCAGCGAGGCACAACAAGCGCTGGCCTCGCCAGCCGCCGAGGAAACGCCTCTGGGTCTCTACCTGCACATCCCGTTCTGTCGCAAACGCTGCAAATTTTGCTACTTCCGGGTCTACGTCGACAAGAACGCAGACCAGATCCAGGCCTACCTCGATGCCTTGGGCCGTGAAGTCGAGCTCTACAGCCAACAGCCGGCCGTCGCCAAGCGACCACTGAAATTTGTCTACTTTGGTGGCGGCACTCCGTCGTACGTCGCAGTCAAACACCTTCACGGCTTGATCGACCGGATCAAGGCAGCGATGCCGTGGGACAACGTCGAAGAGGTGACGTTCGAATGCGAACCCGGCACCTTGACCCAATCGAAGGTTGCGGCCTACCGCGAGATCGGAGTCACTCGCCTGTCGTTGGGTATCGAGAACTGGAACGACGAAATCCTCAAAGAAAACGGCCGTGCTCACCTCACCGGTGAGATCCACCGCTGCCTGCCATGGATCCGGGCGCAAGGATTCGATCAGCTCAATGTCGACTTGATCGCCGGTATGGTTGGTGAGAGTTGGGACACCTGGCGTGATTCGGTGCAGAAGACCATCGACATCGATCCAGACAGTGTCACCATCTACCAAATGGAGTTGCCGTACAACACCGTCTATTCACAAGGCATTCTCGGTGGTAATGAGTCGCCGGTGGCAGATTGGGAAACCAAACGGGCTTGGAATCAGTATGCGATCGAAGAGCTGCAGGGAGCCGGTTACGATGTGTCGAGCGCCTATACGATGCTCAAACGTGCCAGTGGCTCCTCAAAACCTCGCTTCGCCTATCGCGATTCGCTTTGGCACGGCGCCGATATGCTCGGTACCGGCATCGCGTCGTTTGGCCATCTCAGCGGCTTCCACCTGCAGAATGTTGCGTCATGGAACGACTATCTAGAGCGGATTGCAGAGGATCAACTACCTCTCGGTCGTGCGTTTAAAACTAACGACAGTGAACGGTTGACCCGCGAATTGATTCTGCAGATGAAGCTCGGCCGACTCGACCTCGGTTACTTCAGGCGTAAGTTCGACATCGATCCGCTGGAAGCCTGGAAAGACACTTTTCAGGGTTTGGTCGAGCGCGAGATGCTCGAGATTTCGAACGCCGATGAAGTGCTGCTGACCACCCGCGGCCTGTTGCAGGTTGATGCGCTATTACCCGAGTTTTACGATCCCAAATACAGCAATGCTCGCTACACCTGAGCCTGCGCTCTCCCGGAGGTTCCAGATGCTGAATCGCCCTCGTTTGTCGGCCCCTGCAATGGCCGTTGTTTTTTTCGCCACGGTCTTCTTCATCGGCACCGTCACTGTCTCGGCTGAGCCTGAACCGGTCGATTGGCCAGGCTTTCGAGGCCCCAATGGCGATGGACGATCGGCCGAAACCGGTTTGCTGAAAGAATGGCCCGATAGTGGTCCCAAACAGCTCTGGAAGGTGCCGATCGGCGGCGGCTTCTCTGGGCTCACCGCGGTTGACGGTCGCCTTTTTACACTTTACAGCCAAAGCGGTCGCGAACTGGTCGCGAGTTTCGACACTGCAACCGGTAAAGAGCTGTGGAGCCACGATCTCGACGAGGAACGTCGCGATCGTTTCGGCAACGGCCCAAGATCAACACCCTTGGTCCACGACGGCTTGGTTTACGCGGTCAGTGCCCTCGGTCAGCTTGCGGCGTTGAAGGCGTCAACGGGTGAGGTGGTCTGGCACCATGATTTGCCTCGAGCCTTTGGTGCTCGCGTCCCTGAATGGGGAGTCTCCGCGGCCCCGATCGTCGAAGGTGAGCTGTTGCTGTTCAACGTCGGTGGCAAACCTGGCCACGCTGTGATGGCGTTTGATCGCAAAACTGGCAAGGTCGCTTGGAAAGCTGAGACCGATATCCCGGGTTACGCCCTGCCGATTACCTTAACGGTTGGTGGCGTGCGACAAACGGTCTTCTTCACCGGCTCGAACGTCATTGCCGTGGACCCGGCAACCGGTACGTCGCTCTGGAAGCGCCCTTGGAAGACGGCTTATGACGTCAATGCCGCAACACCGATCTTCATCGCCCCCGACAAGCTCTTCGTCTCGTCGGGCTACGACACCGGGGCGACGCTGTTCAAGTTGTCGACCAAGCAAGGCAAAGTCGACGTTGCGGAAGTTTGGAAAACCCGCGGCATGAAGAACCAGTTCAGCTCGTCGATTTACCACGATGGTTACATTTATGGCTTCGACAACAAGAACCTGAAGTGTATTGATGCTGCGACCGGCGAGGACACCTGGCGCAAGGGAGGCCTCGGTCACGGTTCTCTGCTCTACGCAGATGGGCACTTGGTGATTCTGAGTGAGAGCGGCCAACTAGTGCTGGCGGAAGCTCATCCCAAAGCCTACCGTGAAAAGGCGAGCTTTCAGGTTGCCGATGCAAAACATTGGACTGTGCCGACGTTGTACGACGGCAAGCTCTACGTGCGTAACGAACAAGACCTCGTCTGTCTCGATCTCAAATCCTGAGGGGTGTTGCCGGGTCTTGATGGACCGTCAGGTCTAATCCCAAGGCGCCCCTTCGTCTCCACGACCATTTCATTCGGAGCCCGAACTATATGTCCGATCGCTGGATAGCCAACGTTTCGTTGGCCAGTATTCTCTTGGTGTCTGTAGTCTTGTTCACTGTTGCACAGCCAGCTTCCGCATCTCCACCGGAGAGCAATGAGCCGGCTTCCACTTCCAGCTCCGATGAGAGCGATCCTCAGCTTACGATCGAAGACGAGCTGTTGGTGGAAGATACTGCCCCTTACCTCCCCGATACGCAAAGCACCGCGACCAAAACGTCGACGCCGCTGCGGCTCCTGCCCGCCAGCGTGTCGGCTCTCTCTCATGCGTTGTTACGCGATCGCAACGCGCTGGTGCTCGGCGATGCCCTCACCAACGTTCCCGGCGTCAACGCGCAGTCGAACTCGGGGGTCCACGATCTGTTTTTTCTGCGGGGTTTCGAGTCGTTGTCCTCGAGTCTGGTGATGGTGGACGGTGCCCCCGAGCCCGAAGCAACCTTTTATCAGCTCTACAACGTTGAACGGGTCGAGGTAGTGCGGGGTCCAGCCGGCTTCCTCTACGGCGGCAACCCGCTAGCCGGCGCGGTCAACATGGTCCGCAAGCGGCCGGTTGGTGGTTTGGAAGGTCGCCTCAGCATCCTCGGTGGCTCCCACTCCACCACCCAGACCACCCTCGACTTCAACTATGGCCGCCCGGACGGTCACGCTGGGTTTCGACTCAACGGGCTCTGGCAGTCTTCCGACGGTTATCGCGACGACAAAGCGAGTACGGTGGCTGCCGCCAACCCGGTCTTTACGTTCCTGGCCGGCGACAACACCGCCGTCACCGTCAGCGCTGGCGTGTTGCGCAGTGACTTCGAGCCTGACGCCGGTATTCCGTTGTTGTTCGGAGCCGTTCCGGATGTCCCTCGGGAAAGGTCTTATCAAACACCTTTCGATTTCTCGGATCAGGATTTGATGCGATTCCGGGTCGATATCGAATCACGGTTGAACTCGCGCCTGACGTTGCGTAACAAGACGTATTACACGGTGCTCGATTGGGACTCGAAGGGCACTCTGATCAACGGTGCTTTCCCCAACCGTCAAGGCGGCACCGACGTCTTCCGCACCCGCACAGTGCTCGACGATCGCCAGGAGTTCCTGGGTAATCAGCTCGATCTGCTGTTTTCCTGGGAGACCGGCTCGGTGACCCACAACTTCGTCACCGGCTTCGAGCTAGTACAACAAACCGACGACCTGCGGCTCGACGTTGGGTTTCTTCCTTCGATCGATTTGTTTGCTCCGGTGGAAACTGCCCCCGAAACCGATTTCCTGATCCCCGCGTTCGGCATTACCGCCGACGCCACAACCACCATCGTTGCGCCTTACATTTTGGATGAGATCAACATCTCAGACCGTTGGCGGATTTTCCTTGGTGGCCGGTTTGACTCGATCGACTTCGAAGACGACGCCAGCGGTACCAGCTCGAGTGACAGTCAGCTGAGCCCTTTTGTGGGGGCGTTATTCTCCCCCACCGCCTCGGTGTCCCTGTATGCCAACTACTCGGAAGCCTTCTCGCCGCAATCGAGCACCGTTTCCGGCAGTGGCCGGGAACCCGAGGAAGGCTCGCAGATCGAGGTTGGTGTCAAAACCGAACATCTGGACGGCAAACTGCGCGCCGCTTTGGCCTTCTACCATCTCGAGAAGGACAAGATTGCCATTGTGGACGCAACCGGCGTCACGGCACAAATCGGCGACCAGGAATCTGAGGGTTTCGAGTTGGAAATTGCCTCGAGCCCGAGGGAACGTCTGCATTGGACCTTCACTTATGCCTACACCGATGCCGAACTGACGCGGTTCACCGAGTTGGATCCGTTCTTCTTCACCATCGTCGACTTCAGCGGCAACACACCGGCCTACGCTCCGGAACATCTGGCCAGCTTGTGGCTAAGTCAACGCTTCCAGAGTGGCTTCGGCATCTCTGGTGGCGTACGCTACGTCAGCGAGCAGTTCATCGACGAAGACAACACCTTCGAAATTGATGCTTACACTACCCTCGACGCTCTGTTCTCCTACGAGCAGCCACGGTGGGGCGCTCGGATCCATTTGCGCAACTTGACCGACGAAGACTATGCCGGTCGCGGTTTCGGCAGTGTCTCCATCTTGCCGGCTGATGGCTTCAATATTATGGGAGGTTTTCACCTCAACCTGTGATCACAGTCTCCGGTGATTGCGGTCTCCCGTGATTACAGTCTCCGGTGATTACGGTCTCCGGTGATTGCAGTCTCCGGTGATTACAGCCTGGGACATCCAGGACCGGAGAAAGGGCGAAGACCAGGAAAACCACCCGGGAGTGACGACGATGAGCTCTGCGAACAACACCCTAGCTGACAGCGATGTGATGGATGCCTATGACGTCATCGTGATCGGAGGTGGCCCAGCCGGTTGTGCTTCCGCCACTCTCGTCGCCCAAGCCGGTCACAGTGTGCTTTTGCTCGAGCGCCAAGCCAAACCGCAGTTCAAGGTTGGCGAGTCGTTGATTCCGGCCAGCTTCGAGACCTTGGAGCGGATGGGGATGATCGACCAGCTGCGCGCCAGTCGATTCCCCAAGAAGTACAGCGTCCAGTTTTTCTCCGGCAGCGGGAAAGCCTCGAGTCCGTTCTACTTCCACGAGACCGATCCTGGCGACCGCTCGCAGACCTGGCAGGTGCTGCGCAGTGAGTTCGACGGCATGTTGCTCGACAACGCTAGGCGCCAAGGAGTGGACGTACGGCAAGGTGCAGCAGTCAAGGAGCTCCTCTTCGACGGCCCCGCGGAGAGCAGTCGGGCGGTGGGTGTGCGGGCGAGCTTCGATGGCGATGAGGCCCGGGAGATCTCCTCCAAAGTCCTCATGGACGCCACGGGTCAGCGAGCGATGATCGCCCGTCAGCTGGGGATTCGGCAACACGACGCGTGTCTACGAATGGCCGCGATCTACACGCATTTTGAAGGTGCCCAGCGCGATCCAGGGATCGACGAGGGCGCCACCCTGATCTTGCAGACCGAAGACAACCGCTGCTGGTTCTGGTACATACCGCTGCCCGATGACCGGGTCAGTGTCGGTGTGGTGGGTCCCATCGACTACCTGATCCGCGATCGTCAGGGTAGTCCGCAGACCACCTTCGACCAAGAGGTGCAACGTTGTCCCGGGCTGGCGCCGCGGCTCACCGAGGCTCGCCAGTCGATGGACATCAAGGTGATCAACGACTTCTCCTACACCGCTGAACGCGCCGCGGGAGACGGTTGGGCCTTGGTGGGAGACGCCTTTGGTTTCCTCGATCCCATCTATTCGTCCGGCATGTTGTTAGCGCTCAAATCCGGCGAGTTGGCAGCCGACGCCACCATCGCCGCGCTGGCCGCGGATGATCCTTCCGCAAAACGCCTGGGGGCCTACGAACCCGCCCTACGTGCCGGGATGGCCTCGTTTCGCCAGCTCATTTATGCGTTTTATACTCCAGACTTCAATTTTGCGCGCTTCCTGAAGCGTTTCCCTCAGCATCGACTGGCGATTGTCGACATTCTGATCGGGGATGTGTTCGATCGCGACTTTACAACTCTCTTCGAGGATCTTCGGCAGATGATCAGCACTCCGTCTCCTACCTCCGTTGCGGGCGTTGAAGGTACCGTCAGCGGCAAGGCGATGACCGCTGCAGAAGGAGCGGCGTGAGCGGCGGCGGCCTGCGGAGCGTCCTCTATCTAGTGCTGGTGGCGTTTTTCGTCCTGCACAACGATCTTTGGTTGTGGAACAACGGCCAGTTGTTGCTCGGCTTTCCCATTGGGCTGACGTATCACGCCCTATTCTGTCTGGCGACTGCAATCTTGATGGCGCTGCTGGTGCGGTATGCCTGGCCGTCCCATTTGAGTGAAGACGACGGCGAAGCGCAAACCGCAGGTGATCGATCATGACCCTGTTGGTCATCGGCCTCTATTTGGTTGGCGTGTTGACCGTCGGCTTGCTAAGCCATCGACTGTTTCGCGGGACCGGCGAAGACTACTTCGTCGCTACCCGTAGCATCGGACCGTTCGTGCTGTTGATGTCACTCTTCGGCACCAACATGACCGCGTTTTCGATCCTAGGTGCGTCCGGGGAGGCCCACCGCATAGGCATTGGCGTCTTCTCACTGATGGCGTCAGCCTCTGCCCTGGTGATCCCAACCATCTTCTTTTTTGTCGGGACTCGCTTGTGGTCGGCCGGCAAACGCATGGGATTTTTAACCCAGGTGCAGTATTTTCGCGCCCGCTTTCAGTCCGATGCCCTCGGCATGTTGCTGTTTGTGGTGCTGGTTGCGCTCACCATCCCCTACCTGCTGATCGGAGTGTTGGGGGGTGGCCTGACCCTGACCCAGATAACCGGGGGCGACGTCCCGAGTTGGGTCGGTGGCTTGGTGATCTCGGTGGTGGTGGTGTCCTACGTCACCTACGGTGGCCTGCGTGGCACCGCCTGGGCCAACACCTTCCAAACCTTGGTTTTCATGACGCTGGGCGCGGTGGCCTTCGTCTACTTGGTCAACCAGCTCGGGGGGCTCAGCAGCGCCCTCAGCCGAGTGGCAGACGCCCGGCCGGATCTGATGGTGCGCGGCGACAATATTCAGCCCCTCAAGCTGCTGACTTACCTGCTGATTCCCTGCTCAGCGGGGATGTTCCCCCACCTCTTCATGCATTGGCTATCGGCCCGACGGGTGGAGACCTTCCGCTTCCCGATCATCGCTTATCCAATATGTATGGTGATCGTGTGGATCCCGAGTGTCATGTTGGGGGTCCTCGGGCATATCGATTTTCCGGATCTGCAAGGACCGGCGGCCAGCGGCGTGCTGGTCAAGATGATTCACCTCCATGCGCCCGACCTACTTGCCGGACTGCTCGGTGCCGGTGTCTTCGCCGCGGTGATGTCGTCCCTCGACTCGCAAGTGCTGGCGCTGAGTACGATGTTTACTCAAGATATCGTGCGTCACCGGGGGTGGCTCGGCGGTGGCAACCGTGAAGAGGTGGATCGGCGACAGATTCTCGCCGGGCGTTTGTTCGTGATCTCGGTGGTCGCAATCACCTACGGGCTGTCGTTGTTCGCCAATACCAGTATTTTTGGACTGGCGATTTGGTCGTTCACCGGCTTCGCCTCCCTCTTCCCGATTGTGGTGGCCGCCGTCTTCTGGCGACGCTCAACTCGGCACGGCGTCATGGCGGCGATTGTCACCGTGGTCGCCTTGTGGATCTACTTCTTTGTGGATGGCTGGCAGGTGCCAGGTTACACCGTCGGCGGCAGTGGCGTGATGCCGGTGGCAGTCATCTTCCTGGCCTGCAGCGCCGCAATCGTGTTGGTTTCGCTGCTCACTGCCCCACCCGACGCCAAAGCTGTTGCACGATTCTTTCCTGACGGAGCGCGTAGATGAAAATCGCCTACATCACTGCCGGCGCAGCAGGCATGTACTGCGGTACCTGCCTACACGACAACACGCTAGCCGCTGCGTTGATGTCCAAAGGCCACGACGTGTCGCTGACGCCAACCTACACGCTGCCGCGAACGGACGATCCCAGCGTTGCCATTGACCATGTCTTCTTCGGAGCGATCAACGTCTATCTGCAACAGAAGGTGCCGTTGTTCCGCAAGACGCCGCGTTTCTTGGATGCGCTACTGGACAACAAATGGCTGCTCGGGTTGGTGTCGAAGTTTGCGTCTGGCGCTAACGACCCCAAGATGTTGGGCGAAATGACGTTGTCGATGCTCGAAGGTGAGAGCGGGCAACAAGCCAAGGAACTCGACAAACTGGCGGAATGGCTCGAGGACATCTTGCAGCCGGACATTGTCCACCTGTCGTTTTCGCTGTTTGCGGGTTTTGCCCGCCGCATCAAAGAGCAGCTGAACGTGCCGGTGGTTTGTTCCCTCCAGGGTGAAGATCTTTTCTTGAGCGAGCTCGAAGAGCCCTACTATTCAAAGGTTGTGCGTACCCTGCGAGAGCGTGACCGCGACATTGACGCGTTCACTGTGCCTTGCCGCTACTACGCCGACTTCATGAGTCACGACTTCGGGATCCCACGCAGCAGCATTCGGGTGGCGCCTCTCGGGATCAATCCCCACGGTTATGCCGACATCCCGCCTCGCCAGACCGAAGACGAGACGGCGCCCATTGTGCTCGGCAACCTGGCTCGCTTCTGTCCCGAGAAAGGGACCGCACAGCTGATCGAGGCGTTCAAAATCCTCTGCGAGAAACCCGGCAGCGAACGGCTGCGGCTGCGGATCGCCGGTTACCTGGCGGAGCGTGATCGTAAGTTCTACGACCAGCAGACGCAGCGCCTCACCGACTGGGGCCTGATGGATCGTGTTGACCTGGTGGGTGAAGTCGATTTCCAGGGCAAGCTGGACTTCTTCTCGAGCATCGACATCTTCACCATGCCAACGATCTACCACGAGCCCAAGGGCCTTTCGGTGCTCGAGTCGCTAGCCTCCGGCGTACCCGTCGTGCAACCTCGCCACGGCGCCTTCCCGGAGTGGGTCGAAAACACCGGGGGTGGCTTGTTGGTTGATCCGGAATCGCCGCAAGCTCTGGCGGACGGTATCTGGCAGCTCTACCAAAACGCCGAGTTACGGCAACAATTGGGGCGTCAAGGCCGTGCCGCGGCACTCGAGAAGTTCGATCATCACGTTGTCGCCGACCAGATGTTGGCGATCTACCAAGACGTGCTCGACGCCCACCACGGCCGCACCCGCGAGCGCTCCGAGCTACGGCATACGGGTTAGCAGCTCCTAAGCCATCAGGGCCTCCACCACCTCGATGACCTCGCGGGAACCGGAATCGCGAACAGGTACCGCCGCTGCGCGATGCTCATCGCCGCCGTTGGCTCGGACAGCGGCCCAGCGGGAATATGGCGCAACCTCTCGGCCGCCTCCTGCGGCCGCACCAGGACCAGGAAGCCAGAAGGTCCGAAGCGCGCGGTCTCGGCCAGCGTCGGCATCTCTTGCAGCCAGGCGAGATAGCTTTCGCGGCTGGCAATGGCGGTTGGCGGTTGGGTGGCCTGATTGCGGACGATTTGGACGTAGACGTCTGGCCGGCCCAGCGCCAGTCTGGCGAGCGACCCCTTCGTGGTGGCTGTCATTCGGTAGTAGCCCCGCAGATCCGAGGACAGCAAGATCGTGGAACGCGGGCATCGCCTTGATCTCCTCGCGAAAGGCTCGCCAGGGGTAGAGGAGGAGCTTACTGGTCTGCACCGCCCGCTTCTCCGCCAGGCTGGTGCGTGAGGTCTCGAAGCCGACTCCGAAGACGACGAGGTAGACGACCAGAAGCGCCGCCAACGGCAACGATCGGCGACCGGCGGCCAGGGCCGCGGCGCCACCGGCGATCAAGACGGCGGTCGGCAGCAGCACACCCGCCACGAACTGCTCCGGCTGCCAGCCGTAGCGCTGCAAGTAATCCACCGGCAACAGGGTGGCG
>JAJCXO010000117.1 GCA_029263395.1 Acidobacteriota bacterium
GTGTACCAATCCCCGATGACACAGCTCCAGAGCGACCGCAGCCACGATCGCAGCTGCCGTAACGATCAATAGAGCTTCGGTGCTCAGGGTGATTTCCCGAGGGATCCAGGCTCCCCCACCGGCGGCGGCTATCCAGGCCAGAGGCGCCAGCACCAACCAATCCCGGCCCGCACCACGTCGCCAACCGAACAGCCAGGTCCAACCGCGGGAGAGCTTGCGAGTTAAGAGCCAAGACCCTAGGCCGATCACCAGGGCAGCTAGAGAAACCTCGCTTGCGGCGCGAACCGTTTCCGACTCGATTACTAGAAAAGCCCGCGAGGCGATGACTGCTACCCAAGCCGCAAGAGTGAGTAACACCGCCCAAAGTGCTGCGGTAGCGTATCGTTGCAGATGCTCAACGGGACGTATTTGTTTGTACGTCATCTTGAGGATCTTGCCGATCTCACGGGGTGTCAGCGCCGTGCCTGCAGGGCGAGGCGAGCCACCAATCTCGTCGGATCCGCCCCAACGCTTCTCGGGAGGCCGGCCGTCAACTTGCGGATCGAGCAAGTTCAGCTTGCCATAGGCTTCATCGAGATCGATCCCTGCCAGAGAAGCTGTTCGACGCAGGGTGTAGTGATTGGTCGACCGCTCCAGCGCAATGATGCCCAAACGGTCTCCCCAAGTATTCTTGAGTCGACGCTCGACCTCGTAGATGCCAGAGCTGTCGCGACAAACAACCGCCACTCGGCCAGCGCCGATATCGACATGCCCATAAACTTCCTCGACACTGGTGTAATCACTGAAGTCGCTGGAGCGAAACACGAGCTGATCGATCTCCAGCAACATGCCACGGGTGTATTCAGCAAGATCCGCATCGTTCCACCCCCCAGATCGCTTGAGCTCGAGTTCGATAGCATGAAGCTTGTCGAGTCGCTCTTTCTCGTCCACCAACAGTTGCTGCGGCAATCCGCAATGTTCGGCCAACTCGAAACCGTTCGCGTCGATTGCACCTTCTAGATGGATCAACGGCAAGATGGCGTCGCGCTGAGAGGGCGTCAACTGCCGCACCCGACGATGGTTCAACAGAATCCAGATCGCGAAGACCGTGTCTAGATCCGGCTCATTGGCGTACAGGGTCCAATCACCACGATCTAGCTCGAGACCCTTGAGCACCAGGATGAGTGCCTGTTGGCAGGTTGCCAATGTAAAGGCCCGCAAACAATCCTGATGATGATCGAGATTGTAGAAGAGTTGTGCGTTATCGATAACCGGGCCGAACTGGCCGGCACCATCGAGTAGAACCGTCTGCCCGCCCAACCGACGGGCTTCGGCTTCCGAGAACTGATGCTTGCGATCGATGGACACTGCCACTCCAGGGGCCTCGCCGCAGAACAGTATGCGGCCATCGTCCAGATCACGGATCTCGTAGCGATTCGGCAGCGCGTCACCGCTCGGGGGGTCGGCCTCACTGCCGACGAACCCCAAACCGCTGTGAAAGGGTACAACTCCCCCCCGCGGCCCGGCTGGCGAACGCTCGCGGGCTTTCAGCTCATGCCGCCCGAATCGATCTGTGGCTTCGCTTTTATCCACTACTTCACTTCGATCACGGCTTTCCTGTCACCCAGAAGTGGTCCCGTTCACAAGATCCTCACAGAGTCGTTTAGGGATTATAGCCTCAGAGTTCAGCAGCTCGACAAAGACGCACCCGTCGCCAGGTCTCAGCGGCACAAGGTCTCACCCCGAAAATGACTCGACGCCAACAATGACCAGGCTACTCGAGCTCTAGCACGATGTCGCTGTCGAAAGCGATTACGAGCTCTTGCTTGGTCTCTAGACCGCGGTCTGAATCGCTGGCCCTCACCAAACACTTCTCCGCCGGTACATTGTCGATGCTGAAACGGCCTTCGGCATCGACAAATACTTCAGCACGGAACTCACCAGGACAGCGGACAACAACAACACACCTCACCACTGGCGCACCGTCGAGGAAAACTCCGCCGGTCAAACGGTAGCCGGTTTCAAAGTGAAGGTCGACTCTCACTTCGCCAGCAGCAGGAGATATCTCGACCCGTTCGCTCGCCGCTCGCTTTGGGTTTAGCAGTTCGGCTCGAACAACCCACTCACCGGCTTGTAAGCCCGGAATTCTGAATTCGCCCTCGGAGTTGATCGAGCCGTAATGCTGGCCGAAGGGTATTCCGCCTCCTTCCTCTGATAGCGGACCCCGCGCCACCACCACCAGCTGAGAGACAAGCTGAGATAGGTCCGCCGTGTCCAGTCCGGTCACACGTCCCACAACGGCCACCCCCTCTGCTAGCTCGACCAGCAGGTCCGAGACATCTCCTGTCGTGAGATCGATGGGGCCACTACGCTGCGTCGGGAAGTCCGCGTGCTGGCATGTCAAACGATACTCCCCACCCGGCGCAGTCATTTCGAAGCTGCCGTCCGGGCCACTAGTGGCGAAGAACGATCCCGTACCCACCAAACTCAACCTAGCACCAACAACCGGCAAACCGGCCTCGTCGATGACGCGTCCACTGGCGCGATAGGTGTTCAAGTCTCGCTGTTGCTCAAAGGATAGCCCGAGCGACAGCGCTACGGGCCCCACAATCTCAACCGTGGTTTCCACGGTTTCGAAGTCTGGATGCATGGCCTTGACCGAGTAGCTCCCAGGATCCAACGGCCCTATGGTCGCGAGGCCCGACCGATCAGTGCTACGAAACGCTGCCCGGCGATCCGAGCCTGACGTGGGCGTGCTCTCCAGGGCAAAAGACCGAACGCCAGCACCTCCCACCGGCACACCTTCATGATCGGTGACGGCAACTTCGATCGTCGCCCTAGGCTCGAGCTGAAGCACAACCTCAGTCATAGTAGCGCCGCGCAAATCCCGCAACACCGGGTTCGCACGAGCTTCGGTACTGTGAGCTGTCACCTCATACTCACCGGGACGCAGCCCGGTAATTTCGAACCGTCCATCAGCATCCGCAAACACACTCTTCGAAGTTGCTTCAAACCGTCGATTCGAGCCGGTGGCATTGGCCTGTACGCTGGCGCCTGATGCTGAGCCCCCCGACGGCTCGAGCACCTGGCCGACAATCTGCGCTCCAGAGACAAGCTCTACAGTGAGCTGATGATTGTCCTCACCGGTAGTCACGGGCAAAGTCTGCGGCAAATAGTGATCTGCTGACACAACCATCGTCAAACGCCGGTCACGCGGTAATCCGTCGAGATGGAATGAACCATTCTGGCGACTAACGGTCGAGGCGAACCATGGAGAGCCTGCCCGTTGGACAACAATCTGCTCACCATCAGCGTTGCGTATCGACAGCTGTGCACCAGGGATAGGCTTCTCGTCGCGGTCAACGACCCGGCCAGAGAGCAAGATCCCAGGAACTAGGACCAACGTACCCAAATCTATGGGTTCAGCAGACTCCACAATCTCGACCCCGGGTACCAGATACTCAGGAAATCCCGGGCTCTTTGCAGCCAAATAGTAGGTACCGAGAGGAAGGTCGTGCAGTTGGAAATGACCTTCGGCGTTGGTTGTGGCCCCAAAGTTCTCCTGCACCTCGAAATTTTGTTCAAAAGCCGAACCTGTAAGGGCCGGCAGCAACGACACTTCGGCGCCAGCGAGCGGTAGATCGTGGTCATTCACCACCTGCCCAAAACCATCGTAGCCTCGCTCCAAAGTGATCACCACCTCCGCCAACGCGCCGCCGTCTTTCGGCAAAGCCAACGCTTGATGGTGAACCGCAAAACCCAAACGAGTCACCCTGAGCTCCAACGTTCGACCAGGAACTAGTCCTCGAAGCTCAAAGGAGCCATCCGCGGACGTGGTCTCCTCAATTGCTGCGAGGATCAGATGGCCAACGGCCTCGGAATGTGCGCTTAAGCCATGGGCAGGAGATTTGGGCGAACTGATTGAAGCGCTGGCAACCCCATTGCCTAACACATCGACGACTCTTCCAGATACTGATACCTCCGGGGTGAGGCGTGCGATCATTTCGCCGGCTTTCGACTGGCGATAACTGACTGGAAGATATCCCGGAGCACCAAATCCAAGCTTCATCTCGCTGCCAGCCGGTAGCTGTAGCTCGTACTCGCCATCCTGTCCGAGCGTCTGGAAGAAGTGTGATCCTCGACCTACCCACAGAAACGCATCGGCTATCTTGCGTTGATCGATTCGATCGATAACCTGGCCCGTGACGTCATAGGTCGCAGGCAGCTCCAGGGTCGGAGGCTCGGGTCGCGAGTCGCGAGTTGTGGAAAGATCGTTCGACTCGGGATGTTCACCCTCTAGTTCCAGAGCCTTGGGCTCTGGATGAAGTCGGCGTGGCTCGCCGTAGAAGGCTGTGGCGTCGGCAACGACGATCGGAACAGTCTCCTGCCAGTCAAAAGGCCCAGTCAACAAACCGTCCTCTGCCGTCCGTCCAAAAGCCAGAAACGGCCACCGGATGAAGCCGTAAACGGTCTCTGCGGGCTCGCCGTTAGCATGGACAATTCGAGCTCGTTGCCTGGTATTGGTGAGCCGCAACTCGATCAACCCAGAATTACAGTCCACAACCTCAAACAGAAACCGCTCGCGCGTCAACACCGCAATGCTAACTTTTTCTTCGCTCTCACAAGGCATGGCAGCTAGGCCGTCGTCACGAGTCCGCGACCAACGATCGGCGGGCCACCACCCCTCTCGCGAAGACGCTTTCCAAGCCGTCGACCACCCCCGCGCCACAAAATGTAACCCCGCAAGCGGCTGATCGTCCGCGTCAAGCCAACGGGTCACAAGCTCCGAACGGCGTTGCAGCGCGAGGTCGGGTAGCCGAAAGTCGCTCACTAGAGGGCTGAGATCAAAACTCGCCGGCAGATATTCGGGATGCCGCACCACGATTCGCCAGAATCCCGGAGTGGGTGCAGCCAACAAGAAAGCACCGTCTTGGCTAGTTTGCCTGGTGGCTACAACGTCCGGCGCAAAATCCCCGGCCAGTTGACGAGCCGCCAGCAGATGTGCCGGCAGCAACGTCTCTAGCTCGACCGTAGCCCCCGCAATAGGCTCGGCATGCGGACCCGAAACTTGCCCTCTGATGTCCAGAGCCGCAACCGGCCTACACACCCCCAGCATCATAAGCACCGCGATTCGAGTCATCGTCGTCAACATAGCCACTGCTCTCCTACGACCCTCGTGCGCCCCTGTACAGTTCCCAAATACGATCCCCAATTACGCTCTAGGCGACACATTCTGTGGGTAGTTTGGCACGACAGAAGGCAAAAACCAGCACAGGCCCCTTGCTTACTCGCCGCACTCCCGTCCAGAATCGGCTGCCCTGCACCGTGCTTCTCTTCACCGTGCTGCCCTTCACCATCCTGCCCTGCACCGTGCTGCCCTTCACCGTTATGCCTCTCACCGTGCTGCCCTTAACCGTGCTGCCCTTCAACCTAACGCTCAAGCAAACCTAATGCTCGCGCAAACTATCTCGGAGGCGTCAATGATCGAGCTCATTTGCAAACGCACGTGATCCACCTGTCGCAAGGCGGTCGCCTTGCTTGACGAGCACAAGGTCACGTATCGATATCGAGAGTACACCCAAGAGACACTATCCGAAGATGAGATTCGCACGGTGCTTCGCAAGCTCGGGATGGGACCACGCAAAGTTCTACGAACTGGCGACAAGGCCTTCCGTGCGCTTGGTCTAACGGGTAACGAGCCCGACGACGAGCTGATCGCTCACATGGCCGCCCACCCGACTTTGTTGCAACGCCCGATCGGCATCCTCGGCGATAAAGCAATTGTCGGTAGGCCCCCTACCAAGCTACTGGATCTGATCGACTGACCCCGTGGTAGGCTCACCAATTGTTGACTGTCGCGTCCAATCTCTCCATTTGCCATCGAAAGAAATGCTCATGACAACCGCTCGCCGGATATTGCTGTCTCTATCTCTCGTCTTCACCCTTGCACTGCTCGCTGCTTGTGGCGCATCCGACACTCCCGATGGGGACCCGCCGGCCGACGCCAAGGCCTTTCTGTCGATCGGCACGGCGCCCACCGGCGGTACATTCTTCGTTATCGGCGGCGCTCTTGCGGATGTCGCGGACGAGTTCAACCCCAATTGGAACGTCTCAGCCGAAGCCACGGCTGGTTCACGGGAGAATATCCGTCGCCTGATCCAGGGTGAGCTCGATTTCGCCTTGTCCAATGCGGCCATTTCCTACTTCGCAGTGCGCGGCGAGTCGAGTTGGGATAACGCCTATCCGATCCGTGCGGTGATGACCCTGGCACCCAACGTGGCGCTTTTTATCTCGCCAGAGGACTCTGGAGTCGAATCGATCGCCGACTTGCGCGACAAGAGAGTTGTGGTCGGCCCGGCGGGGGCTGGTTTCGAGATGTTTGTTGGCCCCCTCGTTCAAGCACATGGCCTGACATACGACGACTTCAGCCCTCTCAACTCGACTCAGTCTGGCGCTGTTGACCTGCTTGCTGACGGCTCTGCAGTTGCAGCGTTTCTCGGCGGGGGGGTGCCTACCGCCTCGATCACCCAAGCCTCGAGCTCGATGGATATCCGTCTGATTCCGTTTGACGACGACGCCAAGCAACAGTTGCTGACCGACTACCCCTTCTTCGCACCCGCTACCATTCCGGCAGGCACTTACCGCGGGCAGGATGCCGACTATCAAGGCCTCAATGTCGGCTCGATGCACCTCATCACCGCCGAGAGTGCCTCCGAAGACGCCGTCTATCAAATGACCAAGACGATCTACGAAAACCGCGCCAGTGTCGTTGAGCGTCACCCTGCCGGTCGAGCTATTCAAGCCAAAAACGTCGTGCGCAATACCGGTACACCCTTTCATCCGGGTGCCATACGCTTCTACAAAGAGATCGGCATCTGGCCTGAGGATGAACCCGCGGCTGAGGCTGGACCAGCCTCAGAGGGCGATGAAGCAGCCTCGACGGAAAGCGGATAAGCCGCCACGTCACTGAGGTCAAGGATCCATCGTGCCAGCTGTAAAGTTCTAGTCAAAAGGATCCTGCTAACGAAAGCTAAACGCTAGACTGCACCGATCATGGTTGATCGCTTTCGCCGCCACCTCATCCGTATCCTGTCCGTCCTGCTCTGCCTCTTCACCTTGGCGGAGGTCAACTATCCGCATCTGACGCCGCAGTCTCAGCTCGCGATCTTCGCCCTGCTCGGCCTGGTGATTTGTTTTCTCCATTACCCTCTGCGCCCACGGTGGAAAGAAGCAACGTGGTCCAAGGGCTTGGACTTCCTGCTGGCTGCCCTGAGCGCTTTCGCCTGCGGCTATGTAGCGGTGCAGAACGAACCAGTGTTTCAAAGCTGGTGGCTCAACGGCCAATCGTTGGGTGATCGAGCTGGCGCCGAACATCAGCTCGACTATGTCGTCGCCTTTGTGGGACTGGTGCTAGTGATCGAAGCGGCCCGGCGAGCTGTCGGCTGGGCTTTGCCAATTTTGGCCCTCTCGTTCCTGGCCTACGCACACTTCGGGCCCTCGATGCCGAGTTGGCTGTTTCCCCATCGTGGCTACGGCTTCGAGCGCCTCGTCGGCCAGAGCTTCCTGCACAGCCAGGGCGTCTTCGGGGTCGCGCTCAAGGTCATGCTGACCTACGTCTTCTTGTTTGTGGTCTTCGGAGCTTTTCTAGAGGCTACCGGCGCAACGCGGTTCATCATCGACGCAGCACGCAAACTCTTGGGCTCCTCCGCCGGTGGCCCAGCCAAAGTCTCGGTGCTGTCCTCCGGGCTCATGGGTTCGCTTTCTGGTAGTGCCGTCGCCAACACGGCTACCACCGGTACGTTCACCATCCCGTTGATGCGCAGCGCGGGCTTCAAGCCCCACATCGCGGCGGGGATTGAAGCAGCGGCATCGTCAGGCGGTGCTCTGGTGCCACCGGTGATGGGCGCGGGTGCCTACATGATGCTGGAGATTGTCCAGCCACCGGTGACCTACTTGCGCATCGTGCAAGCAGCTCTACTGCCCGCCATCCTGTACTACCTTTCATTGTTTCTGATTGTCCACTTCAGCGCTCGCGGACTGGGTTCCGAGCCGGCCGACAACACGACGAAGGACACCTCGGGCTTCGCTTCATTCTTCAAGCTGGAAGGCTTGGTTTTTGTTGCAAGCCTCGGCACCCTGATCGCGCTGCTGCTGTCGGGCTTCACGGTCTTCCGCTCCGTCAGCCTGGCGATGCTGGTCACCATTTTTGTCAGCGCATTCGGGCCGGAAATTCGATTGACTCCGGCACGTATCCTGGCTGCCGTCGAGAAGGCTGCCAAGGGTGGTATTTCGCTGATCGCTGCCGCCGCCAGTGTCGGCATCATCGTCGGGGTTGTGACGCTGACCGGTGTCGGATCAAAGTTACCAGCGACCATCGTGCCATTGGCTCAGGACAATCTCTTCTTGGCCCTTTGCCTGTTGATGCTGTCGTCGATCGTCCTCGGCATGGGGTTGCCGTCAGCGGTCTGTTACCTTTTGCTCGCCACCCTCATCGGCCCGGCCCTCGGCGGGCTTGGCGTGCCGCCGCTGGCTGCCCACCTCTTCATCTTCTACTTTGGACTGATGTCGATGGTCACACCCCCGGTTGCTCTAGCAGCCTATACCGCTGCCTCCATCGCCGGCTCGTCGATCATGCGAACAGCGTTCGCCGCGTTTCGATTCTCACTCGCGGGCTTCGCGTTACCCTTCCTCTTTGTCTACCGTCCTGAGCTCTTGATGCTGGCGAGCGACGGCGGTACAGCCAAGATAAGTGACATCGTGATCGCCTTCGTGCTGGCTGCTCTCGGCATTCTGCCGTTTGCCGCCGCCATCGCCGGCTACTTCGGTGGCCCGCTCGGCTGGCCTAAGCGAGCCTTGCTGTTTGCCGCCGCGATCGGTCTCTTCGTTCCGGCTAGTGGCCGTATCATCGAGAGTCTATCGGTCGGCTGGCTGAATATCGTTGGCGGCGCCCTGCTGTTAGCGTTGATCGTGGCGGAGCGCATGGGTACCCAACGCCCCGCACATTGACCGGGTCCGTTCAGAATTCAGCTCGCGGTCGACTTCTCCTCCGACTTCAGCTGTAAGAACCAACTACGGACAGGTAGCAAACGCGTCCGAATCCGTGATCGCTGGCGATGCATTGCCAAGAGTATTGAAGTACTCAACGCGCTCGCCGTTTGAAGTGTCCGTGACGGTCAACGTGTATTCGACGTCCGTCGTCGCGGCAGCGAAAACCCAATACCGGTTGTTGATAGCACAGCCGTCCAGCACCTTGACCAACATCTCCCAGTTGTCAGGATCGAAGAAGTAGAGCAGGCCCGAGTCTTCCACCGGTATCGGAACCGGCCGTCCTGGACCCGTACCACCCTCGAAATCGCGCCATTCGACGGCAACTCGAAACCTCCCCTGATTGAGACACAACGTGGTCTCCCCCGGCGTACAGGCGGGCACCAGCGCCGCACGCGGCACGGCGAATAGCTCGCGGCCGACATCGTCGCGGTAGGCCGAGAACGCGATGGTGTCGCCAAACGCGGTGAACAGCTGCGGGTTCGAGCTACGTGGCCCGGGAGAAATATCACCGAGCTGCCGCGTGCCCCCGAGCTCACCGTTGGTCGACCATGGCTCGCGCCCGGCGGCGGCGGTCTTGGCACTGAACACGACCCCACCATCGATCGCGACCAACTCGTCGGGCTGCGAGCTTTCGGGGCCGGGCTGAATATCCGCCACCAAGTGCGTCCCGGAAACCGTACCGTCACTCACCCACAACTCGTTGCCATGCTCTCGGGTGGTCGCTGCAAAAAACAGTTGCCCGCCGCTGACGATAGGCGTATCGATCGCCAGGAAGCTACCCCGCATTCGGGTGCCGTCGATGGTCCCATCGCTCAGCCATAACTCTCGGTCGTCGACCAGATGACCTGCGGAAAACATCACTCGATCACCTACCGCTGCCCGGATCCCGATGCCAGGCCGGGTGACGATCACCGACGGATTGGCAAGGTCCAAGTCACTAACCCACAGGTCTGTCGAGCTCAAACGGTACCCTCCTTGGGTCCAGAACAACCGCCCGCCAGCCACCGCACCGGTGTTGACGCCAAGGTTCTCAGGCAGCTGAATCCTCGCCAATTCTGTACCCTGGGCACCAAACACCAGCAATGGCTCGTTCGGACCAATCTTCGCCCGCAGGAATAAACGGTTGTTGGCAACTTGAAACAGATCTGGCAGCGAGGACGCCGGCCCAGGATCAAGATCCCGAACCATCCGGGTGCCCGCGACGGTGCCGTCGCTCGTCCAGAGTTCAGAACCGGCGGCATCGGTGATTGCCACGAAGAAAATTCGATTCGCTACCGCCGTCAGCTGGAATCGGAAAACGTTGAACATCACGCCGTCTTCGGTCGAGACCAGTCTGATCGTCCCCTCCGGCGTGCCATCGGTCACCCACACCGCGGTGATCCTCTCTCTTTCGGCCGACCCCTCAGCGAAGCCGGTAGCCAGAAACACGCGGTCTCCGACGACGGTCGACCGCCAAACTCTATTGACGGTGAAAAGGGGTACCACATCGCCGCTATCGGGATTGATGGCCAGCACGTCGGTCGGTCCCTGCTGGACGTTGGTGCGCTGCTCGAAGATCACCCAATCACCCAAGCCCGTCACGACGCCGCCAAAGAAACCCGGTGCCATATGAACCAACTCCGCCGCACTCCCTGGCCGGTAGCTGAAGAGCGCAGGGGCTTGTCCCCCGTGATCAGCCACAACAGCCAGGTCCTGAGATCGACTGACCATGCCACGGGGATTGCCAGACTGTGCATCGCCACTGAGATTTGCCACCAGCTCAGTACCCGTTTCGGTACCGTCGCTCGACCACAACTCGAGACCGATGCCGCTGTCGTCAGCCGCAAAGAAGAGTTGATCCCCCAGCCGCCCCATCATCCTATTCGTCGACAGCAGGTCCACCTGTGCGAAGGACTTGAGCTCCTGAGTCCCGGCCGAGCTGCCGTCGCTCAGCCAAAGGGCGGGGTCTCCAGTGCCTCGGACCAGGAATGCGAGCCCGCTGCCGATCGGAGTCAGCTTGGCCACGGAAAAGAAGTCGTCCTGATCAAAATTTTGCACAAGCAGGGTCCCGGCTTCGGTGCCGTCGCTAGTCCACAGTTGCCGTGAGCCGACAAGAAAGAACGCCCGGTCCTCAGCGACACGCAAACGGGAGACCGTCCCGGTTGCTGCCGCTACCGCAGTCAGCTCGAAAGTGCCGTCCACGGTGCCATCGGAACGCCACAACCGATCTGCCGACGATATGAACATCAAGTCCGAGCCCACAGCATGACCACTCAAGGCCACCTCCCCCAGATTTGCGATCGGTTCCACGCCATCTCGATCGCCGGCATAAAGCCTTGCCTCACCACCAGCCGTGTAAGCCTGAATCACCACCTTCGCTCCCAACGCATCAATCGATCGCAAGCTGGCAATATCCAACAATGTCACCAATGACTCGGATGCTGGATCACCATCGTTGACCCACAGCGGAAAGTCTGAGGTATCACCGACAATGAACACATAATCGCCCGCCACCGCCCAGGCTCGAATATCAACCCCGCTGACCGCGCGAACACCATCGACGCCGCCATCCGTCGCCAACAGGCGGTCGGGGCCATCCGCAACCGTCTGAGCTTGGAACACAACTTCGTTGCCAAAGCGCCGGAAGTTGAATTCACGGGGTCGCAAATTCGACGATGCGCCGCACAACCCGGGACACAGGTCAGCATAGAGACGGGTGCCTGCGGGAGTGCCGTCGCTGATCCAAAGCTCCTCACCAGTCGCCACATCCTCGGCGGTGAACAGCAGGCGCCCATCCGGCAGCTCCCCCCCAAACAGAGTGCTGTCACGGAAGTCCAGGCCGACGGCTCGCACAAGCTGCGTGCCACCAGCCGTGCCATCAGTTCGCCAGAGCTCACTCTCGGTCTCCAGGAAGCGGAGAAAGTAAAGGAACTCCCCCGCCTGCACCCAGGTCCTACTGCCGCTCCCACGAGGTGTGAACGTGGTGTTGAGATCAGCTGCCAACTCGACCGCTGGCATCGAACCACTCGACCGCATGGGCACCTGACCGTGAACAGCCGAGACCACAAATATCGCGCTGAAAAACCATCCCAACGCAAGACGATAAGGCATATCAACTTCTCCTCGATTGATCGATTGCAAGGTATCTATCTCGACTCTCATTTCATGCTATCACATCATAAAGAGATCTAACTAGATCCCATCCAAAACACGCCGAGAGCTCGGTCGGCCTTGTGGGCTGCGCCGCAGCTCCAGAACTCGCCTGATCTGTTACGAGAAGCCTAAGCCCTTTTGGTGCTATCGGATACAAGATGTGAACAGGTGCGACGCTCAAACATGCTCGCTGCTTGCTCGCTCCACAAGACCTCCCTCGCTGAGTCGAAAATGGCAAAACGAGACGGGATCTAGCTAGATATCCCCAGCAAGAAGCAAGGCTCTGCCGTAACACCGCAAGTCAAGTAACAGACTGGTAACTTTTGCCTACCGCCATGCCAAGCCTTGATCGATCCAATCGACGTAACGGACGGCTTGAGATACGCTGTCGCTACGAACACCCGAGCCCTCACGCACCATCAGGTGCATCCGATACGACATGACCCGCGAGGACCGTGCGATGCCCGACGATCCGCGTCAGAATGACATTGATAAGGCAGAAACCCAGGACTGGAAAGACTCGCTCGAGGCCGTCATCGAGCGTGATGGGCCGGAACGTGCTCACTTCTTGATCGAAAGCTTGATCGAAAAGGCCCGCCGCTCGGGCGCCTACCTGCCCTACTCCGCAAATACTGCCTACTTCAACACCATCCCGCCGTCCCAGGAAGCGAAACGGCCGGGTGATCACGAGCTAGAGCGTCGCTCCAAATCGGTCATCCGCTGGAACGCGATGGCGATGGTGGTGCGGGCCAACCGCGAGAACGAGGGCCTCGGTGGCCACATCGCGAGCTTCGCCTCAGCGGCAACCCTCTACGAGGTCGGCTTCAACCATTTCTTCCACGCCCCGACCGAGGAGCACGGCGGCGACCTGCTCTACATCCAAGGGCACTCCGCACCAGGCGTGTATGCCCGTGCCTTCCTCGAGGGCCGGATCAGCGAGGAACAGTTGGACCGGTTTCGCATGGAAGCCGACGGTAAGGGCCTGTCGTCGTATCCCCATCCTTGGTTGATGAAGGATTTCTGGCAATTCGCCACCGTCTCGATGGGTTTGGGACCCTACATGGCGATTTACCAGGCGCGTTTTCTCAAATACCTCCACAATCGTGGCCTGGCCAACACCGAGGGCCGTAAAGTGTGGGCCTTCCTCGGCGACGGCGAGATGGACGAACCGGAATCTCTCGGCGCGGTGTCGCTGGCAGTCCGCGAGAAGCTCGACAACCTGATTTTTGTCGTCAACTGCAACCTGCAGCGCCTCGACGGACCGGTCCGCGGCAACGGCAAGATCATCCAGGAGTTGGAGAGAGTCTTCCGCGGCGCCGGCTGGAATGTGATCAAGGTCATCTGGGGAGCCAATTGGGATCCGCTATTGGCCAAAGACACCAAAGGCCTGCTGCGCCGCCGTATGGACGAAGTTGTCGACGGCGATTATCAGGCCTACAAAGCCAACGATGGAGCCTTCGTCCGTGATCACTTCTTCGGCGCCTATCCCGAACTCGCCGAGATGGTCGCCAACATGAGCGACGCCGACATCTGGCGACTCAAGCGCGGCGGTCACGACCCGGATAAGATTTACGCTGCCTACGCCGCCGCCACCAAGCACAAAGGCCAGCCGACCGTGATCCTCGCCAAAACCGTCAAGGGATACGGTATGGGCGTTGCGGGCGAAGGACAGAATCCGACCCATCAGCAGAAAAAGATGGGAGAGGAAGCTCTGCGCACCTTCCGAGACAAATTCAACATCCCGGTCTCTGACGAAGATCTCCCCCAAGCACCCTTCATCCAACTCGACGCGGAGAGCCCGGTTAAGCAATACCTCATGGATCGTCGTGCTGCCCTGGGTGGCTCGCTGCCAGCCCGGAGGCAAACGGCGCCGGCCCTGCAGGTGCCAGACCTCGAAGCTTTCGACAACCTGCTACATGGCAGTGGCGAACGCCAGATGTCGACCACGATGGCTTTTGTGCGCATCCTGACCGCCTTGACTCGCGATAAAGCGATCGGCCCGCATTTGGTCCCAATTGTCGCTGACGAGGCTCGAACCTTCGGCATGGAAGGGATGTTCCGCCAACTCGCCATTTACGCACCGTTCGGCCAGAAGTACCGGCCGGTCGACGCCGACCAGTTGATGTACTACCGCGAAGAGACGGACGGCCAGATCCTGCAGGAAGGCATCACCGAGGCGGGTGGCATCTCGTCGTGGATCGCGGCCGGTACCTCCTACTCCACCAACGGGGTGCCGATGATCCCGTTCTTCATCTTCTACTCGATGTTCGGGTTTCAACGGATCGGCGACTTCATCTGGGCTGCGGCCGACATGCAAGCCCGTGGCTTCCTGCTCGGCGCCACCAGTGGCCGCACGACGTTGAATGGCGAAGGCTTGCAGCATGAAGATGGCCACAGCCACTTGATCGCCGCCACCGTACCGAACTGCATCGCCTACGATCCAACCTTCACTTATGAGGTTGCGGTGATTCTGCAGGACGGCCTGCGCCGCATGTATCGCGATCAAGAGGCGGTGTTCTATTACGTCACTACCCTCAACGAGAACTACCCGCATCCGCCGATGCCGGAAGGTGCTGAAGACGGCATTCGTAAGGGTATGTATCGCCTGCATGCCTCGCCGCGGCGAGCGAAGAAAAAACGCGTCCAGCTGCTCGGTTGTGGTTCGATCTTGCGCGAAGTCATGGCCGCCGGTGAGTTGCTCGAATCGAAACACGGCGTTGCTGCCGACGTGTGGAGCGTCACCAGCTTCACCGAGCTGCGACGCGATGGGCTCAGCGCCGAACGTTACAACCGCTTACATCCAGAAGACGATCCACGGGCCAGCTACGTCGACCAATGCCTGGCTGACACCAGCGGACCGGTGATCGCCTCGACGGATTACATACAGTCGTTCGCCGATCAGATCCGCCCCTTCGTGCCCCGACGCTATTCCGTGTTGGGAACCGACGGCTTCGGCCGCTCCGACACCCGCGAGAACCTGCGTAGCTTCTTCGAAGTCGACCGCTACCATGTGGTTGTGGCGGCGCTCAAAGCCCTGGCAGACGAAGGCTCGGTGAAGCCGAGTGAAGTTGCCCTGGCGATCGCCGCCTATGGCATCGATCCGACCAAACCCGACCCGTCGACCGTCTGAGTAGCCGGAGAGACACGACATGGCAGAGATTCAGGAAGTCCGAGTTCCCGACATCGGTGACGTCGATGCGGTATCGGTGGCGGAAGTACTCGTCAGCCCCGGCGACGAAGTTGCCGTCGACGATTCGCTGATCACCTTGGAGAGTGACAAAGCCTCGATGGAGGTGCCCTCTCCCGCCGCCGGTAAGGTGGTCGAAGTGAAGGTTGCGGTAGGTGACGAAATTGGCCAGGACGCGTTGATCCTGACCCTCGAAGCCTCACCCGCAACAGCCGACACGCCAGCAGCATCGTCGCCGGCAGCGGCAGCACCGTCTCCCGCGGTACCGCCTCCGGCAGCACCAGCACCCAAGGCAGAGGAGGCGCCTAAGCCCCCGGCGCCAGCACCCAAACCAGCACCAACACCTCCGCAGTCCGCTGCACCGACGTCTACCATCGACGAGAACTCTTTCGCCCAAGCCTACGCCAGCCCGTCCGTGCGCCGTCTTGCCCGCCAACTTGGCGTTGACCTCGGTCGCGTCGTCGGCACTGGGCGCAAGGGTCGGGTGTTGAAGGATGATGTCCACGGTTTCGTCAAAGCGGCCCTGGCTGGCAGCGGTCCCGGCGTTGCGACCGCAGGCGGTGGCGTCTCCGGTTTCGAATGGCCGGCCATGCCCGACCTCGACTTCTCCAAGTTTGGCGAGACCGAGATCCAGCCGCTGTCACGGATCGGCAAGCTATCGGCGCGCAATCTGCATCGCAGCTGGCTCCACGTACCGCATGTCACGCAACACGACGAGGCGGACATCACCGAGATGGAGGCTTTCCGCAAAGCCCATGGCGAGGAAGCCAAGAAACTCGGCTTCAAGCTCACCCCGGTGGCGTTCCTGCTCAAGGCTGCTGCCGCCGCCTTGAAGGCTCACCCGCGATTCAACGCCTCCCTCGACGCCAGCGGCGAAAACCTGATCCTCAAAAAGTATGTCCACATCGGCGTCGCCGTTGACACCCCTAAGGGATTGGTGGTGCCGGTAGTCCGTGACGTCGACCAAAAAGGCCTCTACGCCCTCGCCGAAGAACTGCTGGCGATCAGCGGCCGGGCGCGGGACGGCAAACTCACTCCCAACGACTTTCAGGGCGCCTGCTTCACCATCTCGAGCCTCGGAGGGATCGGCGGCACCGCCTTCACCCCAATCGTCAACGCCCCCGAAGTGGCGATTCTCGGTGTGTCACGCTCGTCGATGAAGCCAATATTCCAAAATGGCGAGTTTGTGCCGCGACTGATGCTGCCGCTGTCCCTGTCCTACGACCACCGGGTGATCGACGGTGCCTCGGCCGCTCGTTTCATTGTCCATCTCAGCGGCCTGCTAGGCGATCTTCGCCGCCTGCTGCTGTGAGCCGATCTACTTAGCGTAATGAGTCACCAGCCATGACCCAGACCCTCGAGATTCGACTCCCCGACCTCGGCGACGTCAGCGATGTCGACGTTTCCGAAGTGCTCGTCAAACCTGGCGATGTCATCGCGGTCGACGATAGCTTGATCACCCTCGAAAGCGACAAAGCGTCGATGGAGGTGCCCGCAACCCACGCCGGTACAGTGCGCTCGGTGGAGGTCAAGGTTGGCGACACCGTGACGCAGGACGCCGTCATCGTCATCCTCGAGCCGTCCGAGGCAACCGGCAAGCCCGCCGCGACTGCACCCGCGGCCAGCGAAGCCGCGGTGACGCCACCAACCTCGGCACAACCGCCAGCCGACGCGGCACCCGTTACCCCCGCCGCGGCAGTGCCGTCGCCGACCGCTGCTCCAGCCATTGCTACCTCCGGTCCCTTCGACGTCGAGGTGGTGGTGCTCGGTTCGGGCCCCGGTGGCTATAGCGCCGCCTTTCGCGCTGCCGACCTCGGCAAACGAGTGGCACTGGTCGAACGTTACCCGAGCCTCGGTGGAGTTTGCCTCAACGTCGGCTGTATTCCCTCCAAGGCTTTGCTGCATCTTGCCAAAGTAATCGACGAAGCCAGCCATTTTTCAAACCATGGCGTCGACTTTGGGCAGCCGAAGTTCGACCTCGACAAGATCCGCGAATGGAAAGACAGCGTCGTCGGTCGCTTGACCGGTGGCATTGCTGGCATGTCGAAACAGCGCAAAGTCGAGGTCATCCAAGGCACTGGCAGCTTCGTGTCACCGCACGAGATGACCATCGATACGCCGGACGGTCCGCGCTCTTTGGCTTTCGAGCACGCCATCATCGCTGCCGGTAGCAGCGTGACACGGATCCCCGGCTTTCCTTATGACGATCCACGACTGATCGACTCCACCGGTGCTCTCGAGCTGGCCGAAATCCCCGACCGTTTGTTGGTCATCGGCGGCGGCATCATCGGGCTCGAGATGGCGACGGTTTACCATGCCCTGGGCTCCAAGATCACCGTCGTCGAGTTGCTCGACGGGCTGGTACCGGGGTGTGACCGCGACATCGTCCGGCCGCTCCACAAGCGGCTCAGCCAACGCTACGAGAACATTTTCCTCGAGACCCGAGTGCAACAGATCACAGCTCGTGACAATGGACTCGAAGTGACGTTCGAAGGTGCCAAAGCACCAGCCAGTGATGTCTTCGACCGTGTACTGCTGGCGGTTGGCCGTCGTCCCAACGGTCCGCTGATCGGTGCCGAAACCGCCGGCGTCACCGTCGACGAACGCGGTTTTATCCCGGTCGACAACCAGATGCGCACCAACGTGCCACACATCTTTGCCATCGGCGACATCGTCGGGCAACCGATGTTGGCGCACAAAGCCTCCCATGAAGCCCATGTTGCGGCCGAAGTCATCGCCGGTGAGAAAAGTGCGTTCGACGCTCGAGTGATTCCCTCCGTGGCCTACACCGATCCCGAGCTCGCCTGGGTAGGCCTCACCGAAACCGAGGCCAAGGCGCAGGGCATCAAGCTCGGTAAGGGAGCGTTTCCGTGGTCGGCCAACGGTCGCTCACTGGCCATCGGCCGCGAGGACGGACGGACCAAGCTGTTGTTCGAAGAAGGCACTGACCGCCTTGTGGGCGCCGGCCTCGTCGGCCCTGGTGCTGGCGACCTCATCGCCGAGCTCGCCTTGGCCATCGA
>JAJCXO010000118.1 GCA_029263395.1 Acidobacteriota bacterium
CTGAGCGCGCTCGGGATAGGCTGCTTTTGCGCTGAACGGCTTGTGATTCGCTGTGCGAGGACTCGTAGGCCCCGGCCGCCACAAACTGCCGAAATTGCAGGTGGGGTCGGGACTCTTGCACAGAACACCCGATCCGCAGGAGCAGAGAAATGGCCAATCAAGGTCTCGAGACGAAAGCCAGTTGTGCGCAGGCAAGACAACCCGTGGTCTCGGGGCCGTTCCTGGTCAAGATTGGGCCGTGTCGGCAAAAAGTTCCCCTCGGCGAGCCTGATCGGTTGATCGAGGTCGCCGAGGGGTGTACTCCATTTGGTTTCGAACGCCAATGGAGTACCCAACGATGTATCATGAACTGTTGTCCGACGCCACCTTTTGGTCGTTTCTTTTCACGCTTGACCAGGACCTGGCCGCGACGGCGAAGGCAAAGCGGTGTCCGCATTGCGGTGGCTGCTTGCACCAGGCCGATTATCCGCGGAAGCCGCGCGGCGCTAATAATCTCCCGGCCGAGTACCGCTGGCGACTGAGTTTCTGTTGCGCCCGGGACGGTTGCCGCAAGCGGGTCACGCCGCCATCGGCGCGATTCCTCGGTCGCAAGGTTTATCTGGGCGCGGTCGTGATCCTCGTCTCGGCCATGCGGCAAGGTCCCTCGCCGCGACGCATCCACGAACTGACCAGGTTGTTCGGCGCTTCTCGCGAGACGATTTATCGCTGGCGAGAGTTTTGGAACGAACACTTTCCGAGGACCACGTTCTGGAAATTGGCTCGCGCCCGCCTGGTACCGGTCCTCGAAATCACGGAGTTCCCCCGCTCGCTGCTGGAGGCCTTCGTTCACGGCGCAGATGACCGGGACGGCTGGTCCAAGTTGCTGCGCTTTCTGGCTCCGATCTCGACCACGAAAGGCTTGGCCATCAAGGTTTCTGAGGATTCCGGAAAACCCGCAGAGGATGCTGATCGTCGCTGCTGATCAACTTCCTTAAGGTCTCAACATCGTTCCTTCACCCATGTTCTTTTGTGAGGAGATGTGATGACTGAGACGCCATCCACCATTGCCTGGGCCCGCTTCCGATTCTCGGTGATCGGTTCGCTGCTGAGCTCTCCCCCTCCGCGCGGAGAGCTCAAGGCGGCCATCCAAGCACTTGCCGAAAAGGATTGGACGCATCCGATCACCGGGCAGAAGACGCGGTACAGCGCCACGACCATTGAAGGTTGGTACTACAAGGCGAGAAAGGTCCAGGATGATCCTGTCAGCGCCTTGCGGCGAGCGGTCCGTAAGGACGCGGGCCGAAAATCCCTTGGTCCCAAACTGGTCGAGGTTCTTGCCCAGCAGTACCGCGATCATCCGCATTGGACGTACCAACTCCACTACGACAACCTTGCAAGCGTAGTGAAAGCTGATTCCACGCTCGGGCCGCTGCGTTCCTACTCCACTGTCAAGCGTTTCATGCAGGCCACCGGCATGATGCGCACGCGGCGCCGGCCGAAAGGGCGTCCGGGCGAGCAGCGCGCCAGGGAACGTCGCGAGAGCCGCGAAACTCGCGGCTTTGAATCCGAGTATCCAGGTTCCTTGTGGCATCTCGACTTCCATCATGGGTCGCTCCGGGTGATTACCGGAGAAGGTCGCTGGCGGCGACCGATCGCGCTGGGAATTCTGGATGACCACTCGCGGTTGTGCTGCCACCTGCAGTGGTATCTCTCGGAGACCACAGAGGATCTGGTTCACGGATTCTCGCAGGCGATTCAGAAACGGGGACTTCCCCGCGCACTGATGACCGACAACGGCGCCGCGATGATCGCTGACGAGTTCACCGAAGGGCTACTGTCCCTCGGCATCCTTCATGAAAAGACGTTGCCGTATAGTCCTCATCAAAACGGAAAGCAAGAGCGACTATGGGGCACCATGGAGGGACGCCTGATGGAGATGCTCGAGGGCGTCGAATTGACGCTCGACTTCCTCAACGAAGCCACGCAAGCGTGGTCGGAAGTCGAATACAACCGCACGGTGCACCGCGAGCTTTCGATGTCGCCGGTGGAGCGTTTCGGTAAGGCGCGGGATGTTCTACGCGCGAGCCCTTCCAGCCAAGCGATCCGTGACGCGTTTCGCCTTCAAACGACGCGGATGCAGCGCGGTGGCGATGGAACGATTTCACTCGACGGAGTGCGTTTCGAGATCCCCGCGCGATTCCGGCACTTCCGCAAAGTGGTCGTGCGGTACGCCCGCTGGGATCTTGGCCGAGTCGATCTCGTGGATCCGCAAAGTGGCACCGTTCTGGCACGCCTCTATCCACTCGATCGCCAGGCGAACGCTGATGGACGCCGCTCGCCGATCGATCCTGATCAGAGCGACGACCCGAATGACGGAGCATCACCGGCCAGCACCGCGGGCGACAACGGCGGCCTGGATAAACCGTTGCCGCCCCTTCTAAAGCGGATTCTGGATGAGTACTCGGCCAGTGGCGCGCCCCCGGCATATCTTCCGAAGAAGCCTCGTTCCACCGAGTAGGGACAGAGAGAAGAGGCCACCAGTACTTCTCCCCTTGGCGGTGGCTGGCTTGCCTTTGGGGGAAACTCCCCGACAAGCCATCACCATAGAAACGACCCGTGAGATGAAAGTAAGAGAGTCATCATGAATGGTAAGAAACTGTTGTCCCTCTGGGGACTGAAATGGAATCCGTTTTCGCCGGAACTACCCAGCGAAGGTCTGCTGACAACCCCCAAGATCGAGAGCTTTGCCTGGCGAGTGGAACAGCTTGTCCAGGAAGGTGGCTTTGCCTTGATCAGCGGCGAGTCGGGAACCGGCAAGTCCGTGGCTTTGCGGATCGTGGCCGAACGACTAGCTTGCGTGCGCGATGTGGTGGTCGGCGTCTTGGAGCGTCCTCAATCGAAGAATGCCGATTTCTACCGTGAACTGGGAGATATCTTCTCCGTCAAACTCAGTCCATCCAATCGCTGGGGTGGATTCAAAGCGCTCCGCGAAAAGTGGAAAGCCCATGTCGCATCATCGCGCATCAAACCGGTGCTGTTAATCGACGAAGCCCAGGAGATGACGCCCGAGGTGCTGAGTGAATTACGGATTCTCTCCAGTGCCGACTTCGACGCCACTTCCTTGTTAACCATTGTCTTGGCGGGGGATGGGCGGTTGTTGGAACTGTTGCGCCACCAGGATCTGGTTCCACTGAACACCAGGATCCGGACGCGGCTGTCCGCCGAGGCGGCGACGCGCGACGAGTTGCTCGAATTACTCCAGCACGCGCTCGCCAAGGCGGGCAACGCGACGTTGATGACCGAGCAGCTCATGGATGCCCTGGTTGATCACTCGGCGGGTAACTACCGCCTGCTGATGACCATGTCCGCGGAGCTCCTGGCCTACGGTATGGCCCATGAAGTGAGCCAGTTGGACGAGAAGTTCTACCTGGAGTTGTTTCACCCGCAGGGGCCGACTTCCAGAAAGAAAGCGAGGGCCAAATGATTGCCCACCATCACCAATCACTACCCGTGGTCCGCGTGGCGGACATCGTGACCGAGGAGAATCCCCAGCGTTGGTTAATCGATCAACTTTGGGGGGCTTCCGCGGTGGGTGTCATCGGAGGGGCGCCAAAATGTTCCAAGACGTGGTTGGCATTGGACATGTCTCTCAGCGTCGCGACGGGAACGGCTTGCCTGGATCGCTACGAGGTTCCCGACGCTGGACCGGTACTCGTCTATTTGGCGGAGGACTCCTTGCCGATCGTCCGGGAACGGGTCGAGGGAATCGCCCGACATCGTGACTTGCGGCTCGATTCGGTTCCTCTCCACGTGATCACGGCTCCCGTGCTGAGGCTCGATCGTGAGCCGCATCGCACGCAGTTGCTGGAGACCGCCAGGCAGCTTCGTCCCCGGCTGCTGCTGTTGGATCCGCTGGTGAGACTTCATCAAATCGATGAAAACCGGGCCACCGAAGTCGCCGAGCTGTTGGCCTACTTCCGCTCGTTGCAGCGAGACTTGGATGTCTCGGTCGTCCTGGTCCATCACACCCGCAAGAACGCCGCCGGGGGAGCGGCAGCAGGCTTGGGGCTGCGTGGTTCCGGCGACATCCACGCCTTCGGTGACTCGAATCTCTATCTCAGGAGATGCGGCGACCGTCTCATGCTGTCGAGCGAACATCGCGCGGCGGCAGCGGCTCAATCGGTGTACCTCGATCTTGTCACCGCCGACACGGAGACCATGCACCTTGCGGTCACGGGAGACGTCGGAGGCCACCGGCGGCGTGACCTTCAGAAACGCGTGCTGGATCTCCTTGAGCAGAACGCGGTGCTGACGCGAGCGAAGCTTCGCGAAACGCTCTCGGTCAAGAACGAGCGGCTGGGCGAGGCGTTGGAGGCTCTCCAGCAAGCAGGCCGAATCACTCGGACACCGACTGGCTGGCAACGCGCGAGTTGACTCGGAAGACCCACCCCACAGAGGCCGTTCCCGTTCCCTATATATAGATGGGGGAACGGAACGGTCTCTTTCTCTTTACCGCTCGAGAAAGAACCGCCAGCCATGCCCGGCATCGACTTCAGCAGCCTGCGTGGCGAGATCACCATGGAGCAGGTCCTCGGCCTGCTGGGATTCGAATGCGTTCATCGTCGAGGAGACCAATGGTACGGATACTGTCCGCTGCATCAATCGCAAGCCAAGCATCGCAACGCGTTCTCCGTAAACGTGCGTAAAGCCTGCTACTACTGCCACAAGTGCCGAAGCAGAGGCGACCAGTTCACCCTCTGGGCAGACGCCACCAAGATGCCACTGCATCCAGCAGTCGTCGAACTATGCAATCGACTTGGAGTCGAAATCCCCTGGGTTCATCGTTGGTAGCTGGGGCTCCCCTCCGAAAACGGCCAAACCTACTCCTACGCCGGAATCAAAGTCCACGGATTATCTCGCCTGGACGCCCACGAAATATCGTGGCTACTCATATTTTGCACCCCAAGTACGACAGCTTCGGAGGAATTCAGTCCGGCGACACTTCCGTCACGCGGTACCTGTTTACGAGGCGCGAATTCGACGAAGAGGTCGACCTGCAGTACCGCATCCAACGCAGCGGCAAGCGCGTCTACTATTTGCCAGACGTGACCACGCTGCATCATGGCGGCGGCTCCCAAGGTCGTCTGCGCCGTCGCCGGATGGTCTACCGCGGAAAGCTGCTCTTCTTCCGCAAGAACTACGGCCTGCTGCGCCAGTCGGTCTTGCGTCTCGTCCTCGCCGCGACCGCGCTCGCAAAGATGTGCGTTTGGTCCGCCGGCTGGTGCCTACGTAGCTTGCGCGGGCGTGC
>JAJCXO010000119.1 GCA_029263395.1 Acidobacteriota bacterium
TCGCCAGTACGGTGCGAGCGCCTGCGGCTCTTTGCATCTGGATGATCGTCGACTCTTCCGTTGCGCCATAGCTCACCTCCTATCGCGCAATCCTGGCGAATCACCTGCCGCCACGGAAGGTGTAGTTCACCGAACGCTTACCTGAAGGTCGCGACTGACAACGACCCGCACACGGTGATGGGCAGCGACCTGCCGGCCCGCATTCGAGAGGCTGAGATCCGCCTCCAGTTGCTCTGTGAGATAGGGCGCTAAGAGGGGATCACCGATGAGACTCAGCCCCTACCTCTGAACCCCGCAAGATCGATGGCGGTGCCATTGCCCTGGTCCGCCGGGCCGACGCCTTCACCGTCAACGTCTGGGACGAGGACGACGACAGCTTCCATGATGTCGAGATCGCCAAGCACGACAACGCCCCGGCGGCCCGCTGCCGTGCCCAGTCGACCGGCCAAGAACTCTCCTGGCTGGCGCCATTGAACTATTTTTCAATACTGGCCACGGCCAACCTTCAGTAGCTCAGTGTGCAATTTTCTGTCGTAACTAAGGTAGGACCAAGTTTCGGGGATGTGAGGGGTCATCGAGCCGGCGATGAGCAAGATGCAGCCAGCCCCCAGAAAAAGCGCGAAGATATCATTTGGTTGAGTTAAGTTTAGTTGAAATAATGCACTCAAGCCACCACTTGCTGCGCCTGTTGCTACCCATGCCTTGGCCCTATGCTCACTACGCCTTATTCCAAGCACTGATGCGGTCCGGTGGCATAAACGTTGAAAAGATTCAGCGACGTCTCTTTCCGAGGCCACTTGACTTAGTCGAGCCCTGACGAAATCTGTCCGTAGGTCAGGGAATTTTTTGTCCTCAGTGAGAGATGCAAGGGCCTCAGCGCCGTAGGAAGCGTTCAAGATTCCGCCAATTGCAGGCAGGTTGATTGCTGCTCCTAGATTACTGAGGGCTGTTTGGGAAAATGCTTGTTCTTTGGCGGGTAGAGGATAGTTGGTGGGCTTGGTAACACCCCGGACCTCCAAGGTTTCCGCCACCTCATCGTGCTTGGCGCTTATTGCGGTGCGTGTGAGGCACTGCGCTTCATCTGTTGTGAGTTGCCCACTGAGATCCTCAATCATTTGTAGGACATCACCCCGGAAATTTACTTCGCTGAAGTAGTCTATTACTTCTTTCCGCAACGGCAATTCATGAAGGCGTGCGGCTAAGAATCGACTGTATCTAAGATCTGTTTTGTGAAACTTAACCGGTTTGATGTCTAAGCTCTTCAAGTTTTCAATGAAGGTGATGGCATGCGGAAATTCCCTTGCGAAGGCTTCGCTGCTTGCTCCGGGATCTTTGCCGCTGTTCCACGCTTCTTCCACTGGCCTGTTGCCTATTTCATAAGATGACATCTTGAGCGGTGGTGTCTTCGGAGTCCCTGTACAGAATTGAAGAAATTCGTCAAGATCTGTCTCTTTTGCAGCAGGTAGAACTAGATTGGATGTGAAGATTAGATTTCTCCATTTCGAATCTTTGCAGAGGTTTACGAAAGGGCGATGGTCCATCAGGAAGCGCAGAGGGCTCACAAGGATCTGGCCAAATATCAAGGCTAGTCCCATATGAATCTTGAGATCTTCTTTAGTGATGATACTGGGGGCTCCCATTGCTGTGGCATACTTGTCGCTTTGATACACGTCGTCTAGCGCGCCACAAAAAAATCTGTTGGCACTTATGTTGGTCATTGGAGATCCCTCCGTTCTTTGGGTTGTTGTTCGGGCATGCCCTAAAAGTGGGCGAGCTTAATTTCATTATCGAGACCGCGAGCCGAGCTAGACAGAGGTCTTCGGTAAGGATGGAGATTCTCTCCTGTGGGCCGAAACCCATATTCAATGGATCGATGCTGCGCGGATCAGATTGGGTCGAGTATCTATTGATTACGAGTTACCGAGATTACCTTCCGAGAGAGATGACCTCTTTCTTACCTGACCGATATTCACTGCACAACGCCCGCGCGGGTGGGATTTATCCGCTTCGATGGGTAGTCGGTCCAGATGGAGTTGCTGCTGGATATCACGCCTACGCCGACCATAGGGACGCGCCTCGCCGAGTTCCTGGACCTTGCGAGCGACTGCACCACGGCTCTGATGCATGTAGAGGCGGTGCTCTGGCGCTGTCACCGTCAACTTAATCGCGGATGCGCTGGTGGCTTGCGGGCACCGGGTGATCCACATCTTCGCCCCGACGCACCGAAGATCATGTCCTCAATCCATCGGCGCGGGTGCTCCCTGACGGCCGGCTGATCTACGACAACGGAGCAGGCCAGCAGGTTGAGCTGTTCGGCTGACACCCAGTGCCGGTGGATCTCCCTGGCCAGTGGTGGTTGCTGCCGAGTGCCTGTGATCGGGCCTCCCAGGGGCGTCCCAGGGCCTATGGCGGGCGATTGCCGCGTCGCGAAGAGCACATCTCACGAGTGCCAACAGCGACACGCTCGACGGTGCGCAGGAAACGACGACATTCGGCGAACTTTCCGGCGTGGGCTGGTTGACGATCCGTCGCGCCACGGCTTACTCCTTCCATGGACAAAGAAAACGCACCACCGAGAGGAGCCAACCATGACCGCCACAGCGACACCCACTCAGCTCTACCTTGCAGGCCTTGCCAGCGGCAGCCAGGGCATGCGGCAATCCCTCGACATCATCGCCGGCATACTGAGCGACAACCACGACGCCGACAGCTACCCATGGCACGAGGTCACCTACCGCGACAGCATGACCGTCCGCATCGCCCTCACCGAGCGCTACAAGCCGGCGACGGTCAACAAGATGCTGTCGGCACTGCGCGGCGTGCTCAAACAGACCTGGCGGCTGGGCCTGATTGACGCCGATGCCTACCGCCGCGCTGCCGATGTTGAGAACGTCCGCAACTCCAACCTGCTGAGCGGTCGGGCGCTGGCGAGCGAGGAAATTGGGAAGCTGTTTGCCGCCTGTGCCGATACGCCGAAGGGTGTGAGAGACGCTGCACTGTTGACTGTCCTCTATGGCTGTGGCCTACGACGCGGTGAGCTTGCCGGGCTCGACTTCGACGACTACGACGCTGACGACTGCTCAATCGTGGTCAATGGCAAGGGCGGCAAGCAGCGCACCGTCTACTTGGCTGAGAACGGTTGCCAGTACATCGAGACCTGGCTCCGTCACCGTGGCGATGATGCCGGCCCGCTGTTCTGCCCTGTTGATCAAACCGGCGAGATTAGGATCACCCGCCTACGCGGTGAGTCGGTGGCCTACATCGTCAAGCGGCTTCAGCAGGTGGCCGGGGTTGATCACTTCTCGGCCCACGATTTGAGGCGGTCGACTGTGACGCATCTGCTCGACGCAGGGGTCGATGTGCTGACGGTGCAGAAGCTCGCCGGGCATGCCGACGTCACGACCACCGCCCGGTACGATCGCCGCGGCGAGCAGGCCAAGCGGCAGGCGGTGCAGAGCCTGAACTTGCCCGTCGCTGCCTGACGCCGGTCGTCTTTACTGCTGTCAAGTCACCCGGTCAGTCGTATTCGTTATGTTCCAAGTAGACTGATGGAGATTCAGGCCCTTGCGAGAGTCGTCTGAACGAGTTGGATTGCTGAGTCTTGCAAGTCACTGCATGCCGTCCCTACCTTGAAGGCAAGGGTCATCAGCTCCTCGGGACTCGGGGCAGCCTGACGATCGATGGCTTTCTTAAGGCCCAAGCCAAATCCTTCTTGGGCTGCCTCAATCGCATCCAGCTTCGGTTGAAGGCTCGGGCCGTAAATACCCACTAACATCCTCAGCTTGAAAGGCTTCTCATTTGGATCCGCCGGGCTGCCGCCGAGGGTGGCTCGAACCACGTCGCCAGCCGAGTTCAGATACCAAGCTCCGAGTCGCTCAGCTTTACGATCAGCTCCTCAAGCTTATTACGGCGAACTTCAGCCTCTCGCTGTTTACGTTCCCTCTTGAAGGCAACGGCATCACGCAAGCCAGTTAGGACCGTTCCAACGGCAACTCCGACAAGTGCTATCAAAGCGGGGATCCAGGCAGCCCACACCGGGGCGGGTGGTATCGAGCCGCTCACGCTGTGGCTTTCGGGACGGTCGCGACGTATTGGTGATGCCGGGCACCGCCGGTTCGGGCGGTGGAGCCTTGCCCGTTGAGATCGTCGGCGATCTGGTAGAGAGTGAAGCCGGCCATCAGAAGCTCCCTTTGATGGGAACGCTTACTCGGCCTTGGTAATCCACGCATGGCAACATCATACACGAGTGAATCGGTTGAATCTCGCGATGGTGGCGGTGATCGCCAACAGGCCGGGACCTGAAATCCAGTCAGTCTTCCATGACGTCCACCGTGGTGTTCTCGGGCTGGCCGTGACCGATCCGATGAGGTCCGACCAGGCACCCACGAAGCAGAATGTGCCTTCGAGTTAGGCGTTTCAGCGACGAGGCTCGGATCCTGTATGCTCACGGCACGGGATGCGATATTGAAGGACACGGAATCCGTGGCTACCTGGAAGGCCGATTGGACTAAACCGCTCCGCGGTAACCCCGCTGAGGATCCTGCCTGAGTTGAGCTGCCTCGATCGCGGGGGGTTCTGGTTTCCGCGCTTCGCGCGTTGAGACCTGCGCGTCGCTTCGCTCCGCTCCCTGAAGA
>JAJCXO010000120.1 GCA_029263395.1 Acidobacteriota bacterium
AGAGCAATCCGGCCCTGTGTTGCTCCTGCCTGTCAGGAGGTTCCCATGCGCGTAGCTACACTTGTCCGAGCCGGGGTGGGCCCACTAGCAGACCCGCACGGCTAGGACCCGACTGCGAGGGAGTGCCAGTTTGCGCACTCCTTCGCAGTCTCGATTTGGCTGCGAGCCGCTTCGACGCGGCTGAGGGTCAGGTTCCCCCGCAGCAACCCGACAATGGCGCCGGCCACCACCTGGTTGTTGCCCAGGGGCACAATCAATTCGACAATCCCACGGACGGTAGCCCCGGCTTCCTCGGCCTTGCCTTGCAACAATTGGAGTCTTACCAATTCCACCGTGGCTAGTGCAGCCTCGCCATAATGCAGCTCGCTGAAGATCTCAGCGACGCGCCGCAGCTTCATCTCGGCTAGCGCAAGATCTTCCAAATCTTCATGGAGATGGGCCTGAAGCCAATACAGCTTGGCTTCGAACCACGGGCTCGGGACCAGCTCTTCCGCGGCACGAGCATGGGCGAGAGCTTTTCCGTGCTGCTTCTCTCGCTGATAGCAAAAGCCAAGGTTCTGGTGCGTGGAGAACACGCTGGCTTGTTCACTTGCCGGGAACAAGCGCAACGCGGCAAGGTAGGCCGGGATCGCTTCAGGTGTTCGCTCCAAGTAGTAGAGGTATTTACCTTGTTCGAACAGCGACCGTCCTCGCCCCACCGTATCCTGGCACCGTTCCGCCAGCGCGTTGGCCTGTTCAGCCCGTGCCAGCGCCAGCCGGAAATCGCCCCGGTCGGCCACCACGTAGCTGCTCCGCAAGAGCAGATCCGCCTCCGCTGACGTGTCACCGCGCTTCGCGGCGATCCAGCGGCCAAAGGCAATGTGCACTTCCGCCTGCTTGAGGCACGGCTCGGATCTCTGACTACGACCCGCCAGCAGCCGGTAGGTAGATCCACAGACCCCTAGGAAGAGCGCATGGTGGGGTGGCGGTACGGTTGCACGACAACCCTCGAGATCCTTCAAAACCCGTTGCGGGTCTTCGTAACGTTCCTGGTCCAATCGGCGCAACCAAGCGGCAAATTCAGACATCCCCAACCTCATCGATATGTTTCCCGGCCAAATAATACTGTGCGATGTCCTCACACCCTTCCGGAATCTCGGGCATCGGAAGATCGTCGGTTTGCTCCAAGGCGGCAAAAAACGTCGCAGGTGCAATATCGAGCGCCTCGAGGACCTGTAACACCACCGCCAGCTCAATTCGATCGAGCGGCTCGCTGAAGAAGGTGGGTCTCAGCTCGAGAGCCTCCTGAATCCTGGCCATGGTGCCACGGCCGGCGGCCTTCATCTCGCGCCGCAGCAACGTCATGACACGGCGGGTCAGTTTCGACCTTTTGGCTCGTTGGTCCATGGCAATCACTCTACCGAAGATCCTTGGATATCTCAAGGATTTGCCTGTGCAGGAACCATTTGCCTCAGCTTGGCGTATGGTTTCGCTCGCTGTGCAAAGACAACACATCCAGGGATCGATGAACCGATGGGGGAGCCAGAGTGAGCCGCCTCATGCCGAGGCCACTCGCCCCGCCCGGAGCCGTGGCTCCGCAGACCCCACGACGGTGCTGTTCGCATGGGAGCTCGCATCTCCCTTCGCCGGGTCTCTTCGACTCGCAAAGAGACCCGGCGCTTTTTCCTTGGAAACAAACCAACGCGCGAGACTGCAACCAAGGCAGTCCATGCCGGGCAGTCCATGCGGAAGAGGGAGGCGTAATCGATGACTGTAAGCTCAACCAGCAACTCAGAGTTGTTGACTTTGGAAGATGTGGCGCTGTTGGCCGACGACAGTGACAGTCTGCCGACGGACACCAAGCAGCGCTTGCGCAACCTGGTTCTGCAAGACACTCGCTTTCGGGGCCATCTCGACCACCTCGAGTCGCTGGCCCGAGAAGCCGGCGTGGGTGACTGCCACGACCGTTTCGGCACCGCGCTGCTCGCCCACAACCACTATGTGCAGCTCGAGCTGGCCGACAACTGGGAACATCCCGCGGAGGTGCTCGACCCTGAAGGGTTCATCGGCATCCTCTATCAAGAGCTGATCCACATCGCCCGCGCTCGCGTCCAATCAGGCGATGCCACGGATCGCGCCGGCAAGATTTTGCTCCAGCTCGAAGGTGCTTGGGCGGAGGAACAAGCGCGCCATGCGTTTGCCGATCGTGTTGCAACCCATCTGCTGACCTTCGAGTCAGCGGAGGCCGAGGTGCTCTTGCAGCGTGTCGGGCAAAGGGTCCGGTGGCGCTACAAGCAACTGCGGCAGGCCGCGGCAGAAGCTGGTGATCCTCTTCGGCGCGGTGCAGCCGTAGACTCGTAGCCAGGGTCGCCAAAAAACCTCGAGGACCTCGGTCTCTCTGAGCCGAATACAAAGAACAAACCTTCAACATCGTTTTTCTGCGTCCCGTAAGGGACGTTATCGCTGAGCGAGGGACTTCAGTCCCTCGGCAAAGCGCCATAAAAACTTTGAATATTTCAAATCTTTAGCAAACCCGGCACGATTCGCCTCAGCGTTACTTATGATGTTTTCACACGGATCAACCGACACCGGAGTTGCACTACAGCGGCTTCGGTAGAGGACGATCCGAGTAGAAAGGAGGTGAAAGCCCATGTCATTCCTAAAGTCCATCCATAGCCGCCTGAAGTCGTGTGACTCCGTCATACGGTCGATTCAGGAGCACGGCCAACGGGTGACCGGAATTCTGAGCGATCGCCTGAGCGGACTGATCGAAGAGGGTGGGGTGGTCCCCGACCTCTGGGCCTTGCAGCTGCTGTTCCTAAAGCAGTTGCAGGCTGCCAGCTCCCGTCTGGAGCAGGCCGAGAAAAGCCACATCGTTGAGCTTGGCAACGACGAGCAGGCACGTACTGCGCGCGACGAAGCCGCTAAAGAGCTCAGCGAAGCGGTCATCGGACTGCGTCACATGTTCGAAGGCCTTTACCGGCCCGAGAGCATAGAGTCGTTCGGGTTTCCGGCCCGCGTGGCCCGGGATCCGGCGTTGCTGTTGCGTCAGGCTGAACACTTGATGGAGCAACTCGTCAACCCCGAGCGGCAGCTTCCTGAGGCTCGCCGGATCGATATCGAGCTGACGCCCGAGTCGATCTTGCGGAATCTCGAGCCGCCGACCCAAGCGTTGCGCGACACTCTCGACGTTGTCGGGCGTGAAGCAAAACGTGCGGCGGCAACGCTGGCCGATCGCAATCGGGCGAAGGAAGCCTACGACCAGGCCTTCTTGTGGACAGCTCGGACACTGGAGGCGATGTATAGCCTCGCCGGTGAAACCGAGTTGGCCGCGGTGGTCAGGCCATCAGCTCGTCGCCCAGGACGGACCGTCAAGTTGGCGAAGGAGGAGAGCGAAGCAGCTTCGGAACCTGAAGCTGCCGAGCCCACCGAACCCGCTGACGAAGACACCGTCCCCGCCACTGAAAGCTAGTCCCAGGACTAGTGACAGGCCTGCCCCTGGGAGTGCAAACTCCCAGGGGCTTTTTGCATTGAGCCCCGGCATTTCACGCCGCCGCCCCTTCGAAACAGGCCGGGGACCTCGAAATGAGTCAAATAGTTAGTCCATTCGACTTCCCATCGAGCCCGCGCCCCAAACCATCGCGTTCGGTAAATGACCGAGAGCGTCTGCACCGGGCGCAATCGCGTTCGGCAATTTACCGAGAGCGTCTGCACGGGGCGCAATCGCGTTCGGCAATTTACCGAGAGCGTCTGCACGGGGCGCGATCGCGTTCGGCAATTTACCGAGAGCGTCTGCACGGGGCGCGATCGCGTTCGGCAGTTTACCGAGAGCGTCTGCACGGGGCGCGATCCCGTTCGATGAGTTACCGAGCATGGATTGCACTAAGATCATCTGATGACCGAACAAGAAATTTCGACCTCGACGGCAACTCCGACCGGCCTTGATCCGGTGTTCGATCAACTCTTGGCAGCGGCGAAATCACGCCGCATTCTCGACTTGGGCTGTGGCGATGGTCACGACGCTCGGCAGCTGGCACGGCAAGGTTATGAAGTGACGGCAATCGACGCTTCCGAGGTTGTGCTCGAATCAGCACGCGCTGCAACGACCGATGAGAACGTCGAGTTTCTCCTCGGCGATATGGGAGCGGTGGAGAGGTTGGTGCGCGGCCACTTTGGGGCAGCCGTGTGTCTCGGTAACTCGCTACCGTACCTGCTGTCACCAGAATCCCTATCGCGGATGCTTTTTGGATTGCGGCGCCGATTGTTGCCTGGAGCGCCCTTCCTGCTGGAAGTGCTGAACTACGATCGGTTTGTGACCGGCAAGTTGCAGGCCCTGCCGGTCGAAATCATACCGGCAGAGACCGGAGACCTTGTCGTGGTAGGACTGGTGGAGCCGAGAGAGGATGGCATTGTGACGCACACCACCTCGACCCTCCGCCATCAACCCCGCGGTGAAGTGATGATGGACGTCGTGGCGACTCAGGCAAATCAGTTGCGCGGTTGGAAGCGTAGCGAGCTCGAGACGATGTTGGACGTTGCTCGGTTTTCACCCAAGGCGGTGTTTGGCGATAGGAGTGGTTCATCTTACGATCCGTCAGTTTCCCCCGAATTGGTCATGATCGCCGGTTGAGGTGGAATTTCGACGCCACGCCTATCAGATTTGTACGACGGTCGTACTGTCCAAGAACCCTACGGGGCCTATGTGCGTATTTGAGAGATAGCCCAACATATTACCGATCGAGAATGTAAACTCGACCGAACGATAAACGCCCCAAGCGGCCCTCGAGTCGCCTTGGAGCCGACTTCTGGCCTCAATCTTCAAACTTTCCCCCGAGAGATGCCCCCGCTATGTACGCCAAGAGACCTTCGACCCGTTCGGTGATGGTCACGCTCGTCACCTGCCTCGCGACCGCTTGTTCTTCCTCTGCGCCGCCTGCGTCCAACGTGACAGCGGGTGCCGAAGTCGCTTCTGCGACCAAGCCGATTGCGGCAACCGATGAGCCTCCGACGGTGGCACAGGCAGTAGCCCAGGCGGCTCGAGTCGAAGCGCCGCGGGCGAAGATCGTGCCTCATGCCATGGAAGAGCATGGCAAGATCCGGACAGACAACTACTTTTGGTTGAAGGAGCGGGAGAATCCCGAAGTCATCAGCTACCTGGAGCATGAGAACGCTTATTACGAAGCGGTCATGGAGCCGACTGAGGAGTTGCAGAAGACGCTGTTCGACGAGATTGTTGGCCGGATCAAGAAGGATGACAACAGCGTGCCCTACCGGCGCGACGGGTATTACTACTACTCCCGCGTTGTCGAAGGCGGCGAGTATCCGATCCATTGTCGTAAGCAGGGTTCTTTAGACGCCGCAGAAGAAGTCATGTTGGACGGCAATGCACTTGCGGCCGGGCATGATTTTTTCGCCTTGCGCGGCCTGGCGGTCAGTCCAGGCAAGGACATTCTGGTCTACGGCGTCGATACGGTTGGGCGTCGGTTTTACACCTTACACTTCAAGAATCTCACGACTGGCGAGATCCTGCCCGATACCATTCCAGATGTGACGCCCAACATGGTCTGGGCCAACGATAACCGGACGCTGTTTTATGCCAAACAAGATCCGGACACGCTGCGTCGGTATCGCATCTATCGCCATGTGCTCGGAACCGACACGGCCAAGGATACGTTGGTCTACGAGGAGCCCGACGAGACGTTCTCTAGCTTCGTTTACAAAACACGGTCGAAGAAGTACGTGATGATCGGCTCGTTTCAGACCTTGAGCAGCGAGATTCGATATCTGGATGCGGACAACCCGTCGAGCGAGCCGAAAGTTCTTCAGCCTCGCCAGCGTGACCATGAGTACCAAGCCGACCATTACGGCGACTACTTCTACATCCGGACCGACCACGAAGCCAAGAACGGTCGGTTGATGAAAACTCCGGTGAGCCAGACCACCCTGGAGCACTGGCAAGAGATCATTCCGCACCGAGAGGATGTATTCCTGACGGGTTTTGAGCTCTTCAAAGACCACATGGTGGTGACTGAGCGGCGGGCCGGTCTACCTCACCTGAGAGTCATCAAGCAGTCGACCGGAGCCGAGCACTATCTGGATTTTGGCGAGTCGGCCTACCAAGCGTCCCTGTCCGCCAATTTCGACTTTGACACCAACGTGCTGCGCTACCGCTACACCTCGATGACCACTCCTCCGTCGGTGTTCGATTATGACCTCGACAGCGGGAAGAAGACCCTGTTGAAACAGGACGAAGTCCTAGGTGGATTCGATTCCGCGGACTATGTGACCGAACGTTTGAGCGCGGCGGCACGAGACGGTAAGCAAATCCCGGTGTCGATCGTCTACCGCAAGGGCTTACGCAAGGACGGATCTCAGCCGTTGTTGCTCTCCGCCTACGGCTCCTACGGCGCGACCATTGATCCTAGGTTCAGTGCTGCCCGCCTCAGTCTGCTCGATCGTGGTGTAGTCTTCGCTGTCGCGCATGTCCGCGGCGGACAGATCCTGGGCCGGCACTGGTACGAAGACGGCAAGCTGCAGAAGAAAAAGAACACCTTCAACGACTTCATCGACGTTGGGGAGTACTTGATTGCGCAGAATTACACTCGGTCTGAGCGGCTATACGCGATCGGTGGGAGCGCTGGCGGTCTACTGATGGGCGCGATCGTCAACATGCGACCGGACCTCTTCCACGGTGTCATCGCTCACGTGCCTTTTGTCGACGTGATGAGCACAATGCTCGATCCAGATATTCCTTTGACCGCTGGCGAATGGGACGAATGGGGCGATCCTAGAAAGAAGGAAGACTACGACTACATGCTGTCGTATTCGCCTTACGACAACGTCGAGGCCAAAGACTACCCTCACTTGCTGGTGACCACCGGCCTGCACGACTCGCAGGTCCAGTATTGGGAACCCGCCAAGTGGGTCGCCAAGCTACGAGCGCACAAAACCGACTCCAACCGGTTATTGCTCCACACCAATATGGATGCTGGTCACGGCGGAGCGACCGGGCGTTTCAAACGCCACCACGAGACCGCTCGAGACTACGCGTTTGTACTCGACTTGGCAGGAATCTCGAAGTAGGTTCAGGCTTCGTCGAGCATCTTGCGGAGCGCAGAGGCCATTGACTCCGCCGCCGCTGGGTGCTGAAGGAAGAACAGCTGGGGCTCGATCAACTCGACCTCCATCAGCAGGAGTTCGTCGCCGCAGTCGACCCCGTCGATGCGGGCATAAAGCCTCGCAGTGATCGAGCCATTGACGAAACTCGGAAATCCGTAGGTGATAGTCCCAAGTCGATCTGAGAATCACGGCGCGGTAACGCTGCCATTCGACTTCTGGGTCGTCCCAGAGGGCGACATCGACGGTTCAGCCATCAGCGATCAGTGCCTGCCGGAAGAGTAGATCATCATCGGCCAAGCCAGGTACCCTGGCGCAGGTCACAAGGCACAACGTATCTTGGAGAGCATGTGCTTGGTATGTCATCTAGCGCAGTCCTCCGAGTCGGATAGGATCCCTGGCGGCTGATCATCTCGCGATGGTGCGGGCAGGATAAGATCCATTGCGAGCCGCCTGCGAGGAACCATTGAGATTTAGCGGTTAGGTGGCGGCTCCTTCGCCAGGACAGTTCGGGGCATTTATGAAGAGTTTGGACACGATTCTGGCTGGTTGGGCTGTCCGGGCCCGTCTGATCGGTATGACGGTGGTGGTATGTTGGACTGGGGCGTGCGGTGAGGCTGGCTCGGGACACGCCATCAGTGAGCCTCTCGAAGGCAAGCCGGCTGATGCAACAACAGAGGCTGACGAGATCGAGAGCGATTCGGCAGGGCGGCTGCCTTGCACTTATTTGCCGCAACGGAGTGAGTTCACCGACCTGCATGACCATGGGCATTCGGGGCATCTTGATGCCGGGCATCAACCGGAGATCAACAGCTTCTCGGACTGTGCAGCGCGTCTCGAAGGTAAGCTCCAGATCGGCAAACGCCACCTCGCTGTCCTGAGTTACGACGAGCACGGTTTGGGGCAGATGCTGATCGCTGGCCAGTGGCACTATGTCCGGGCCGACGGCGACGCGGTTGCGGTGGTAACTTGGGACAACGGTCCTGACGACTTTGCTGAAGGCTTGGCCCGAGCCCACGTTGACGGCAAGATGACCTATCTGAACCGGTCCTTCGACGTGGTGATACCACCGACCTACGACTGGGGCTGGCCCTTCGACCAGGGACTCGCCTTGGTCTGTCGCGGGTGTCAGTTCGAGCGGGCGGTTGGTGAGGAGCACACCGCGGTAGTCGGCGGTGATTGGGGGTATATCGACCAGGCTGGGCGGGAAGTTGTCGCGGTTCGTTACTCGCGAGACGAGGCGCGGGCAGAGCTGGCAGCCACCGTTACCCGGTGAGTCTAGGTCTGCCAGCGGAAAATGACGCGAATGTTCTCGTCGACGGCGCGGCCGTGAGAGGTTGCGGCGGCCCATGGCGTACTCTCGATCTGTTCAACCGCTCGCTTGACGACAAAGTCCGAGATACCCGGTGACCAAACGTCTTCCACCGAGGCGACGCCGTATTCGTTGACTCGCACCTGCACTCGCATCTCTTTGCCGGCTAGCGCTGGGCGTAAGCCGGTGGGGACATCCGGCAACCGGATCCGGTCCTTGGGGTTGGGGCCCTGGGGCCCAGCCAAAACCGTGACCTCGTCACTGTAAGCAAACGGGATGAGCTCAATATCGGTGTCGTGGATCGCGATCTTCCATGTCTTGCGGCAGGGTTTACACTTTTCGATGTGTGCCCTGGCTGCAAAAAAATCATGGTGCTGTTGATGATGCCAATGCGAGCAGACGTGGCGCACTTCGTCAGCGCCGAGCAACTCGTCGATATGATCCGCGAGGTAGGAAAGATTGCGCTCCAAGCGCTTCTGATCTATCCGACTCAGAAAGCCGCCGAGACTATCTACAGCCGCTTCGACCGACGGGTGGCGCGGCAACAGAGTATCGAACGAGACATCTACCGTGACACCGTGCGCAAACGCGTGGCTACCTCGGCTGGCGATGCGGGCTGAAAACAGCATCCGGGCGCTGCTGCCGACGGTGTCGTAGCCGCGGTAGTGAGCGAGTAGGGGGCCTGCGGTAGCGCCTCCGGCGAGTGTCATCATGCCGATCAGGAACTCTCGTCGATCCATGGGTAGACTCCTTGTCGCAGGGCAGGTTTGCAAGGCAAGCATCTCCTAAGGGCGGCCGTTGGCTACGAGGCCGATACGTGATCTCTCGATTGATTAAACGCTTGATACAACAAAAGGTTGCGCAGTTGACACAAAACGATCTGAGGCCAGATCACTGGTCGTCCCGAGTCCCTACCAGAAGATACGTATCAGGCGAGTTGTTTAATCGTCGCCGCCGCTAGCTAGCAATCTAGCTAGATCCGATCAATGCTGGATCGCTCGTGGTCCTTCCAGAGACTAAAACGTCTTTAGTCGGGCCCTGAGTTCAATTTTTGCCGGTGGTTGCACCCGCCGCACGCAGCTGTCGGTAGAGTTGGCTGTCACCGGCCCGAGATGCAGCGGCGAGGGCGGTGGGTCCGCGGTCGATCCACTGCTGAGCATTGACATCGCATCCCGCATCGATGAGTAGACGGACGATGTCGTATTCAGCGTCGCGGACGGCGAGCATCAAGGCTGTTGTGCCGTCATGGCGTCGCGCATCGGCGTCGGCGCCGGCCGCCAACAATTCTCCGACTCGCCGAGGGTTGGTGGTCTCGATTGCCCACATCAGGTCCAGGTTGGCTCGACCTTCGGTGGAGGCTCCGGCGTCTTCGAGCAATTGAGCGATGTCCTTGTATTGTTGTTGAGCGTCCTCGAGATCAACTGCCGCCGCCAGACTTTGAGCTCGCATCCACGCGGTGAGACCGTAGGGGTCGCGAGTTTCAAGGTTGGCGCCAGCCGCGATCAAGGTGCGGGTCGAGAGTGCAAATTCGCCGATCCGGCCAAAGAATCCGACATCACGCTCGAGCGCATGCATCAAGGCGGTACGGCCATCGGCGCCGATCTGATCGAGATTGGCGCCAGCATCGATCAACAGACGTAACACCTGATCGCGATGCGCCGAGGCGCCGATTGCGGCACAAACCAAAGGGGTCGACCGCGGACTGCCGACGGCCTCGTTACAGAGGTTGACGTCGGCTCCAGCCTCGATCAGCTCACGAACCATGTCCAAGCGTCCAGCCTCAGCGGCCGCCATCAAGGCAGTGCGCTTCAGAGGATCGAAGTCGTCGACACCAACTTCGTCGACCGCAAGATAGCGCCGAACCCGTTCGAGATCTCCCAGGGCTGCCTGGATCGGCAGCCCGCGCAGCGCCTCGACGTAGAGATCGTCGTCTTCCTGGTCTTGATCGAGCTCGCGATTGAACTCGGCGACTTCCGGTGGTAGGGCATCGCGGATCATCTGGACGATTTCGTGACCGCCGGCAGCCTCTGCTTCCTCCAGCTCACGGCGAGACATCAGGATCAGCATCGTGAGATTTGTGCCGGCATCGATCAGCAGGCGGACCATCCTTGCATCGAGGTTTTGGAGCGCAACCTTAAGCGGTGTAGCTCGGCCGGCATTGGTGAGATCAACTTGGCAACCGGCGTCGAGCAAGAGCTTGGCCACTTGGTGAGCACCGCACCGGGCCGCAAGAGTCAGTGCAGTGTCGCCGTCTGGGCTTCGACTATCGGCGTCCGCGCCAGCGACCAGCAGCTCTTCGATCCGTTGCGGCTGTCCCGTTGCGGCGGCGACCAGTAACCGCAGATCGAGCTCGCGATGAGGTTTGGCTCCCGCCGACTCGAGTATCTCGACAGCGCTCTGGCATCGGGTGAGGTGGCCGCGGCGTTGGTCGGCAAGATTCTGCCGTTCGCTGAAGTGTTCGCCGAGATCAACGCAGTCGAATAGTGGTTCTGCCCGAGGCGTCTCGGCTTCACCTTGGTGTTTGTGTGCTTGGGCTTCGCCTTGGTGCTTGATTTCTTCGGCTTCGATCAGCGGTGCTTTGGCCAGGGTCCAGGCAGTGTAGCCGAACTCATCCTGGAGGTTGGGATCGGCGCCAGCGGCCAACAAGAGCGGTAGGCTTTTCTGCAACGGCGCGCTGTGACGGTAGGCGAGTCGAGTTGCCTGCATCAAGGGAGTTCGCCCGAGCAGGCCGCGTTGATCGACGGCGGCACCGGCCTCGAGCAGCTGTCGCATCGTCTTTTTGCTCTGTGGCTGCCACGCTTCAGCGGCTCGGGCGAGCGGTGTCGAGCTCTGCTGATCGTCGTAGCCCTCGATGTTGTCGAGATCAGCACCGGCTTCGATCAAGAGCTTCATCGCCGCCGGTTGAGGCGCTAGGTCCTCGTGCCCCAGGGTGCTGTGGACTGCCTTGCCGAGTGCCACGGCTCGATCGTTGATTTCGGGCAGGCCGTATGGGCTAGAGCTGTCGCTTGGCACCTGTTCTGGGGGCTGGGCCAAGAGGTTTTTCAGAGTATCCAGGTCGCCTTGTGCGGCGGCGAATTGGACACTGACGACCCAGCGGCGCCAGCCACCATCATCTGTTGACTGATCGTGGTCTTGGATCGCTTCGAACTGCTCTTCGGCTATCTCTGGCGGATAGTGGGGCAGGAGCTCGTGAAAGACCTCCCAACCTTGGGCAAGCGCGGCTTCTAGAAGCAACGAACCGTCGCCGCTCTCGGCGCTCGGAGGATGGACGCCGGTTTCGAGGAAGAGGCGCAACGGTAAGGGAGAATCCTGCGCCGAACTGGGCTCGAGCGCGCCTTGCACAGCACGTTCGAGGGCTGAACAGTGATCGAGGCCGCGGGCGTAGACGTCAGCGCCCGCCTCGAGGAGAAGCTTGATCATTCTTAGGCTGGGGAGGGCGAAGGCGAGCGGCGAACTGAAGCCCAGGTGGTCGACCCTGGCGCCAGCCTGTAATAACACTTTGACCATCTCTTCGTCGCCTTCGCGCAACGCCAAGGTCAGCGGCGTGTCCCGGGTCAGCTCCCGGACTTGATTGACGTCGTCACCGGCGGCGATACGCTCTTGCAGCAGCTCGAGATCGCCAATGCGAATGGCACGGCAGATCTCGCCCTCCAGGGCTGCAATCTCTGCTGCCAGTTTGCCGTCCATTTTGTCGGCGATCGCTTGTTCGGCCCACGTAGACAATTCATCGGAGCTGATCAAGTCTTCTTCGAACTTGGTATCCAGAGAGGCGTCGAGAAAGAGCGTCAAGCGCTCTTCGAGGCTCAAGGACGTCAGGCTCTCCAAGGCAGCACCGGCGCCGGCCAAGGCCCTGAGGATGGTGGGCTGCCGTTCTTTTGCGGCCAACTGAACCGGGGTTGTGCCGTCTGCGAAGGCGGCTTCGACGTCGACACCGCCAGCGATCAGTTCGCGGACTCGTTCGAGATCGCCGGCTCGGATGGCAACTTCTAATTGATTCGATCTCATGTTCCTCACATTATATGCCGTCAGCCGAGAATCCCAACGATCAGCGGCTGGGACGGCATAACAATGAGGGAAAGTGGTTCGGTTCTGCGCGGATGAAGTAGATGCAGTCGTCTTGCGCACGGTCTTGGCTCGTGATCCTTGACCGTTGAACCTGGACCTTTGAACTACTCGGAGTCCCACGTGCACTATGTGATGTCCGTCTTGCTGGTGTTTCTTCTGCCCTCCGTTGCTTCAGCCAAGCTTTCTCGACAGCAGTTATTGGAGATGGTCGAGGCAGGTACCGATACCGCCTTGATTGTTTCTTTGGTGGAGCGTGATTGTGTCGACTTCGAGGTGGGGCCGGAAGCCCTGATCGATTTGTCGGGAACGGTTCCGCGAGAAGTGCTGCAGGCTGCTGTGCAATGCAGCTCGATGACGCAGATCCCCGAGTCCCTCGATTGCCAGGTCTATCGTCGGGCGGCTGCCAATCCAGCGCTGGCCGACTATCCGTTTTACATCTCACCAACCAAGAGTTTTCCGCGAGTGATCTACGAGCTGACCTCCGGCAATGTGATCGACGAACGGCTAGCTCAGGGTAAAGGCGGTAGCTTCTTCAAAGGCACGTTCAAGCAGATCAAAGAACACACCAGCAAACATCTCGAGCTCGAGAAGGTGATCAAAAGTGTACCTGGATTTGGGCGCTTCGAGTTTCGCAATCACCCCCGCTTGGACACCACCGCTAAACTCCGGGACCATCAGAACAAGATGCTGCTGGCGGCGTGCTCGTCGAGGTCCCGGGTGGCGTTGTCGACAGTTCCCACCGGTGCCACGGTGTTCCTCGACGGCCGACGGGTCGGTACGTCAGATATCGGACTCGAGGTGTTGACCGGCGAGCACGAGCTGGTAGTCGAGCTGACGGGATATGCCTCGCACACCGAACAGATTGTGTTGCGCCAGGGGGAAACCCGACGGGTGCACGTCGAGCTCGACAAGCAGGCAGTGTTCGAGGTGGATTCTGAACCGGCCGGGGCAGTGGTGCTGCTCAATGGTGAGAACGAGGGCAGGACACCGCTAGCATTGATCTTGGACGATGGCGAGTATGATCTGGAGTTGATTGTTCCGGGTCACAAACCCTACCGCCAGACGCTGGTAGCGATGCGCGGCGAGCTCCACACCATCAACGCCGTGCTCGGCGAAGTACCCATCGACAGCTATTGTTATGACTTGGGGGAGAGCACCGGCGGAGCCGTCGACAAGAGCCTCGAGGCGCTGGCGGCGAAGTGGGTCGGCAGTGAGCTGAATCTTGTGGTGCCGTTGTACCGGGTTGTCACCAGCACCATGGAAAGCCGGCTACCAAGCACCCATGTGGTGGATAGCAAACGGATCCTCTACGCTCCCAAGTTTGGCACCAAATACGCCGATCAACCATGGAAGCTGATGGGAAGGGAGCTCAAGGGATGGGCCTTTGGCGAGACCGCGGTGGACGTGTTGATGACGCCTCCTGGGCCGGTGACGGTGACCGAGGTTTCTCGCCGCAAGTCGACCATCGTGATCGAGGTGAGACACGATAGCGGTGAGGACAACGCCATCTACTTTGACTTTACCGGTTCTCCCGGCAAGGTAACCGTCGACGATCTCGAACGTGCGATGTGTTTGCCGTTCTCACGGCACGAGGATTTTGCCGCGGTCGGGCGTTGAGGCGGAGCGGGTGGACACAAGGTCCGCCCCTATGCGGGATGGTGTTATGGGTCTGCCGCCCGCAGTTGCTCGATTTCTTTGAGCAGCGCTTGACGGGTCATGATCGCGACGACAACACGCATTTTGCCGACGGTGCGTCGTCCGACCATGGCCTTGCCTTCGAGCCTGGCGGCATGCCGACTCATGGTACGCAAAGCGACTTGGAAATGGAGAAGGTCCCCCGGCAAAGCTGGTTTCAAGAAGCGAGCCGATTCGACGTGATGGCCAACAATATCAATGTCGGCGTTGGGACGGGCATCCCCTTCGAGCTCGAGGTGGTACCGGACCAAAATCGCGCCAGCCTGAGCAAACGCTTCGCTCATCAAGGCGCCGGGCATGATCGGCAAGCCGCGAAAGTGGCCATCGAGATAGGGCGCACGTTCGGGGATCCGAAAGACGGCTTCGAGCTCGCGTTCGGCCAGCAGAGTCACCTGATCGACAAAGAGGAACTCGTCACCATAGGGCAAGATGGTGCGTATAGCGTCGCGACCGATGCTGCCGTCGGCGCCGCGTAGGGTGTCGATCGAATGCAGATCAGGCATCGAGCTTGCGGAGCACCAGCGAAGCGTTGGTGCCACCAAATCCGAAATTATTGGTCAAGATGGTGGTAATCGGGCGGCGAGTCGACTCGGTGACGATGGGCAACCCTTCGAAAGCAGGATCGATCTGATCGATGTTGATCGAAGGCGCCAGGAAGCCATGCTCCAGCATAGCGACACAGAAGATCAGCTCGAGGGCGCCAGCGGCGCCAAGGGCATGGCCGGTCATCGACTTGGTGGACGAAAACGGTGGCATGCGTTCGCCGAAGACCCGGCGTAACGCCGCCACTTCGGCCAAGTCGCCATGGATGGTTGCGGTGCCGTGAGTGTTGACGTAGTCGATCTCATCAGCCGTGACTCCGGCATCGTCGAGGGCAGCTTCCATACAAGTTGCTGCTTGCCGACCGTCGGGCTGAGGCAGCACCAGATCGAAGCCGTCCGAGTTGGCGCCGTAACCCAAGATCTCGGCTCGTAGCCGAGCGCCGCGCCGTCTAGCTGACGCCAGTTCTTCGACCATCACGATACCGGCCCCACCCGAGACGACAAAACCATCTCGCTCCGCGTCGTAAGGACGGGACGCATGCGTCGGCGTTTCGACGTAGCGAGTCGAGAGCGCCAAACGGAGTGCCTGAAATGCGGCTGTGACCAGCTCACTGACATCCTCGCCGCCACCTGAAACTGCTCGTTCGAGGGCGCCATGGGCGATTAATTCGCAGGCATGACCAATGTTGTGGGCAGAGGTGGCGCATGCGGAGCTCAGAGAGTAGCTGCGACCGTGGATTCCGAGTAGATTCGATACCGATGCGCTCGCCGAGCTCGACATCGAGCGCAGCACAGTATAGGGATCGATGCGGCGCCCACGTCCCGAAGCGAAGAGGTCGCCGGCACGATACACCGAGCGGACGCCAGAAACTCCGCTACCCACAATGCAACCGGTCTGCGGATCAGTGAGCAAATCCTCGCTCAAGGCTGAATCATTGACCGCGTCTCGTGCGGCAAGGCAGCAGTAGAGCGCCGCCTTGGACATCCCCGGTAATAGCTTCTTGGGTAGTTGGGCGGCCTTCTGTTTGTCTTCCAAGCCATCGATGACGCCGGCAATCCAACTCTTGAGCCCTTGCTCGCGCCAGGCGGGTAGGGCACGGATTCCGCTCGTGCCTGATCGCAACGCGTCAACCACGGTTGTGATGTCATGCCCCAGGCAGGACACCAGCCCCAGACCGGTAATGGCGACACGGCGTTTCACGGCGATTCCGGGCTAGTCGCTGAGCTTGGTGTCGAGCAGAGCCGTCACGTCGCCGACGGTGCGAAGCCCTTCGAGTTCTTCGTCCTCGACAGTGATGTCGAATTCGTCCTCGAGGTCCATCATCAACGTGATGGCCTGCATCGAACTCAGGTCGAGATCGTCCCGCAGTGAGGTTTCAGGTTTGACGTCGTCAGGGGTGACATCCTCGTCAGATGCCTCGAGAATGTGCTGTATGACGCGATCACGGATCGCTTTTGGATTGTTCATTGGCGCTGCGCAGTCTCTTGCATTAGGGTCCTGCGGTCAATACAGACAAAGATCAAGACTAGGTCAATATGGGACTGGATCAACGTGGAGCGTGTCAATACGAGACCGTGTCCGATGTTACCTAGACCTGCCGATGGTACCTAGACCTGAGTCGATACGGGACGGTCATCAAGTTGGCTTTGTCGACGCTTCGGCCTGCACTGTGAAGTAGAAAGTGGAGCCCTGGCCGCGGCCAGCGGATTCCACCCACACCTTACCGCCGTGGGCTTCGATGATCTGCTGCACTAATGCCAGACCGAGCCCGGTGCCTTCCTCGCCGTCAGGATTCAGGCGTTCGAAGAGCCCGAAGATTTTTTGGTGGTACTGCGGGTTGATACCGAGCCCGTTGTCGCTGACATAGAAGACCTGCTGGTCGCCATCACGGCGGACACCGAGGGTGATCTTGGGCTGCGGTTGATCCCCCATGTATTTGATCGCATTATCGATCAAATTCTCGACCACTTCGAGCAACCTTGTACGGTCGCCGAGGACGGTCGGTAGCTCGCTGTCGACGACAATCTCCACGTGACGCTCGCGGATCCGTTCGTCGAGTTCTTCCAACGCCGCAGCGATGAGTTCGGTGTAGGGGATTTTCTCCAATGGTCCGGAAAGGTGGCCACTGCGGGCCAACTCGAGCAACTCGTCGATCAGCCGGTACATTTTGTCAGCCGCAGATTCGATGCGGTTGAGATCGTGCTCGATACGCTCCATACGCCCGCCCGCGGCGTCGCGGCGCAGCAAACCGGCGAAGTTGCGGATGGTCACAAGTGGATTCTTGAGATCGTGGGAGACGGTGTAGTTGAAGCGGGTGAGCTCGGTGTTGCGGACTTCGAGCTGGTGTAGAAGCTGTTCGCGCTCGCTGAGCTGTGCCGTACGTTCCTCGAGCAGGCTCTCGCGGCTACGGTGGGCAAATACCAAATCGAGATGGGTCTTGACCCTGGTCAGCAACTCACTTTTTGTCACCGGTTTGGTCAGGAAGTCATTGGCGCCGACACTGAACCCGGTCACCAGGTCTTCGACGCGGTCCTTGGCGGTCAAGAATATGACCGGCAGCTCTTCCGGCGCGTAGGTTTTTCGAATTTGTCGACACACATCGTAGCCCGACATCTTGGGCATCATGACGTCGAGCAGAACGAGGTCGAACGATTCCTGAGCCATGAGCTTCAAGGCTTGCTCGCCGCTCGGCGCCTGGCGGGTGCGAAACTCGTTGACCGCAAGATAATTCACTAACACTTGGCGGATCACTGGTTCGTCGTCGACGATCAAGATGCGACGGATACCTTCAGTCAGCGGCGCTTCCAGTTTGCCTGGGTCAGGGACCACCTCGAGTATCGGCGCAAACGGCACCTGTGGCCGAGAGATCGACTCGGACGGTGGAGTCGATTCGATGGTGACACTTTCGGCCTGCGGTTCGTCTGAAACAGGTAGGGTGAAGAAGAACGTCGAGCCGACTCCGGGCTCGGACTCAACCCACAGGCTGCCGCCATGGAGCGACACTAATTCCTTGGTGACGGCCAGCCCAAGGCCGGTGCCACCGTACTCGCGCTCGGTTGATGCATCCGCCTGCTCGAACGATTCGAAAATGCGCTCCTGGTGTGCTTCGGAGATGCCGATGCCGGTATCCCGAACCTGCACGATCAAGCGTCCTTCCTCGGCTACTGCCGACACCTCGACTCGACCCGTCTCGGTGAACTTGATCGCGTTGCTGACCAGGTTGAACAGAACCTGATGGAGTCGATTCTCATCCCCCTCGGCGAGGGGTAAATTGGGGCTGATGCCATTGACCAAGGTCAGCTCTTTGCCGCCAACCAAAGGTTGGGAGAGGGCCAGCACGATGTCAGTGAGGGTCCTGAGGTCAACTGGGCTCTTCTGGAGTTCGAGGCCTTTACGGCTCATGCGGGAAAAGTCGAGGATGTCGTTGACCAACCCGCTGAGGCGTCGCCCGCTACCGACGATCATTGCCAAGTTTGCTCGTAACGGTTCTGGCAGGGAGCCGGCCGCGCCGTCCATCAACGACTCGGCGATACCGACGATGCCATAGAGTGGGGTGCGAAGCTCATGGGAGGTGTTGGCCAGGAACTCGTCTTTAAGGCGATCGACTTCGCGCAGACGGGTGTTGAGGGAGCGTTCGCGTTCGAGATTGGTCCGTTGCCAACGCAGGTAACCCATCACCATCGACGCCAGCGCAAGCGTGTAGAGCGTGTAGGCCCACCAGGTCTTCCAGGGCGGCGGCAGAACGGCCAGGCGAATCGATACGCCGTCCTCGTTCCAGACCCCATCCTTGTTGCTCGCCTTGACCCGGAAGACATAGTCGCCAGCGTCCAGGTTGGTGTACTGCGCAAAACGTTTGCGGGCGCCGGTGGTGATCCAGTCGGTATCGAAACCTTCGAGCTGATAGGCGTAACGGTTCTTGCGCGGGCTAGCGTAGTGCAGAGCGGCAAATTCGAACGCGAGGATCTTATGACGATGGGTGAGGGTGATTTCCTGGGTGGCCGAGATGGCCTCGGCCAAGGGTGACGCAGGATCCTTGCGGCGCAGCGGTACCGGCTCGTTGAGCAAACTGAAGTTGGTGATCGCCACTACTGGTGGATCCAGGTGATCTTCGATCTGCTTGGGAAAGAAGGCGCTCAGGCCACCGGAGCCACCGAAGAACATCTCACCACTTGGGCTGCGGTAGGTTGGCCCTATGTAGAAAACCTCGCCGTGTAAGCCATCGTCGATACCGAAGACGCGGAAGGTCTGAGTCCGCGGGTCGAAGCTTGCCAGGCCTTTGTCAGTGGACAACCACAGCTTCCCTTGCTCGTCTTCTAGGATACCGAGCACTGAGTCGTTGGGCAGGCCGTCTTTTTCGCGGTAGTGACGAAAGGTTTTGCCCTCGGCGTCCCAGCGGTTGAGCCCGCCGCCGTTGGTGCCGATCCAATAGATACCGTCCGTGGCCTGATGCAGGACGGCCGTTTGGTCGTGGCTGAGGCTGTTGATGTCGTTGGGGTCGTGCCGTACGTGGGAAAAACCGTCGAGCATGGGGTCGTAGCGATTGAGCCCACCGAACGTCACGACCCACAAAGTCCCGGCTCGATCTTCGTATAAGTCGTAAACGTAGTTGGTGCTCAATCCGTCGGGATCCGTCGGATCGTGGCGGTAGGCCTTGAAACTGCCTACCGCCCGATCGAAACGAGCAACCATGCTCGAGGTTGCAATCCACAACTCACCGTTGCTGCGCTCGAGTACCGCTCGCACAAAGTTCTCGGGCAGGGAATTCGGATCTTCGGAATCGTGAAGGTAATGGACAGCACTCTCGCGCTGGCGATCGAAACGCGCAAGACCATCGCTAGTTCCGACCCAGAGCTCGCCAGAGCGATCTTCGAGCAAGGCTGTAACCGCTTTACTCGGCAGACGAACGCGGCTGTTGGCATCGTCACTGTACCTCTGTGTCGTGCCAAGAGTGCGGTCGAAGGCGGTCACGCCGCCGTCGTAGGTGCCGACCCACAGGGTGCCCCTACTGTCCTCGGTCACCGCCCAGACGCGCTCTCCAGACAGGCTGGTGTTGTCCCCTAGACGCTGCTGGAAGGTGGTGAATTGCTCTCGCTGTGGATCGAACTTGTTGATGCCGTTACGGGTCGCGATCCACAGAATGCCTGAGCGATCCGCAAATAGCTCGGTGATTTCGTCTGAGCTGAGACCGTGAGGATTTCGAGGATCGTGCCGGTAACGGCGGAAGACTCCGGTGGTGCGATCGAACACACTCAGCCCGGCGCCGTGAGATCCGACCCAGAGGTAGCCATCGAGGTCTTCGTGGATTTCCGTGACGGGATTGGTCACGGTTGCGGGATCCGACGGATCCATTGGGAAGCGATCGATTTGTCCAGTGTCACGATCCAAACGATCGATGGCGCCCCCGTTGCCCACCCAAAGCATCCCGTCTCGGTCGACGAACAGGCTGTCGATGCTGTTGCTGCTCAGACTGTGAGGGTCTTCGGGGTCGTGGCGAAAGGAGCCGAAGGTTTCTGTTTCGGGCTGAAACCGGTTGAGCCCACCCTCGGACGTCCCGACCCACAGCATGCCTTCGGGGTCGAACACGAGGGCTGAGACTCCGCCAGCGCCGAGGCTGTCAGCTTGCTCGGAATTGTGAATGAAACGGGTGAAGTCCTGAGTTTCGGCGTCGAATCGATGCAGGGTATTATCCGTCGCGACCCACAACGTTCCGTCGGCGTCCTCGGCGCAGACGTAGACCGTGTCGTCGGCGAGGGAACGCGGATCCTCGGGATCATAGCGGTAGTGAGTAAAGCGTTCCTGGGTTGGCTCGTAACGGTTGAGGCCACCGCCTCGGGTACCGAACCACAGCGTTCCGTCTTGGCTGGTGCAGATCGACATGACCTCGCTGATGGACAGCGAGTCGGGATCGTCGGGATCGTGTTTGTAGGTCTCGAAGTCGTAACCGTCATAACGGTTGAGGCTGCCAGCGGTTGCGAACCACAGGAAGCCAGTCCGATCCTGCCCGATATCCCAGATCGTATTGTGACCGAGACCGTCGTCGACAGTGAGGTTCACGAGGTGATCGAGGCGCGGGGGAGTTGCCCAAAGCGGCGTGGCTGCCATCAGGCACGCACCGAGGACGCCGATCAGATCGCGGTACCGCGACCTGATCGGTGGCGCTCCACGAGAATAGTCAGGAGTCGACATTGAGATGTCATTCAGCGATGCAACCAAAGCGTAGGCATCCTACACTGAAAGGTCGATGCCTTTCCGGATATGGACCGGCTAGGACGCCCGAGAAATCAAGCCTGTTTCCTCAAGGCTGGTTTCGGATCTTGCCTGGGCGTTTGCGGTAATACCGATGCTTTCGGGTGCATTTATAGGTGCCAGCGACCTCGGAGAGCCATTTATAGGTGCCAGCGACCTCGGAGAGCGAGAGCGAGAGCGTTGTTGATGGCCGCTGGCGGTGCTTTAACTATGCCCTCGATGTAGTCTGAAGCCCCTCTGATGGCCATCAAGAAGAGCCGAGGCCGCGAAGCGGCTTCGAGTCGATTCCGATTGCCCGGGCCGTTCGAATTCTCTGCTTTTCGGTAGAGCTCAGACGCACCTACCCCAGCGATCTTAGATATCGAGATTCAGTGG
>JAJCXO010000121.1 GCA_029263395.1 Acidobacteriota bacterium
ATGTCCCACGGGTGTTGGGGGTCGTGTTCAATCCCCAATTGGATTTCCCACGGGTGTTGGGGGTCGTTTTCAATCCCCAGTTGGATTTCCCACCGGTGTTGGGGTCGTGTTCAATCTTAAATCGAATCAGTCCTGCGGTCCGACCACGTCAATGCTGGCGGAGCTGGTCACTTTGCTGCCCGCGGCGATATTGTGGGTGACAATCGCCTGGACGCCGATGAAGACGTCGTCGCCGACGGTGATGCCGCCGATCAGGGTGGCGCCGGCACCGACGAAGACGCGGTCGCCGAGGGTCGGCATCCGGTGCAGGCTGCGGTCGCTGGCGGCACCCATCGTCACCTGATGCAGGATTACGGCGTCGCGGCCAATGTGGACCCCGTCACCGATCACCAGGCCTGTGCCGTGACTGATGCGGAGCCCGGGGCCGATGACCGCGCCCGGGGCGATGTCGACACCGGTGAGGAATAGGCCGAGGCGGGCGAACAGCGGCCCCAACACCGGGATGCCACGGTGCTTGAACCACGATGCCAAGCGGTAAAGCACCACCGCCTGGTAGCCGTTTTCGAACAGCAGCGACTCCAGTACATAAAACGGGAAGGATTTCTTCTTCACTTCCCGCAAGCGTTGGCTGTCGCGTCTCAGGTTGTCGAACATTGAGGCCGAGACTAAAGCCAAACCGAATCTCGGATCAAGGCAGCGGTCTGCGAGACCACCCGGCATGGTAGCCTTCGTCGCTTCTGAATCCACTTCCCCCCCTTTGAAAAAGGGGGATCGAGGGGGGATTCTCCCCATTTGCCGCCAACCCGGACTCGACGTGCACGTTCTCACCGTTTCCAACACCTACCCACCCGCAGACATCAGTGGCGTCGGTTCACTGGTTTTCGAGCTTGCGCACCTATTTGGTGAGGCCGGTCTTGGTGAGGCAGGTGACGAGCATCAGGATGCCCATCGCGTCAGTGTGTTGACCCGCCACGTGCCAGCGGATGATCCCTATGCCGTGGGCGTCGGCGGTCCCAAGATCCTGTTCCCGCTGCTCGCCGGCTGGCGCTTTTTGCGGTTGGCGAGCGCCACCCCCTACGACGTGGTGCATCTGCACGAGTCCGACGGTGTCATGGTGGCGATCTTCCATCGCCTAGCGCGACTGCTTGGGCTACGCGCCGGCCGTTCGCGCCTAGCGGTCACGTTGCATGTTTCCTACGTCCGCGAGCGGTTGTCGGTGCGGCCGATCCGCGCCGACGGCAAAGTGGTGTCGACGCCAACCGGCAGCGAGCGGGTTTTCGCCTGGTTCCGGGCGCCATTGTTATCGTTTCTAGGCAAGCTCACCGCCCGGCTGTGTGATGGCATCGCCACCCCCAGCAAAGTCACGGCAACCGAGATCGAAGAGGACTACGGCGTCTCCGTCGACGCCGCCATTCCGAACGGTGTGTCGCGCTGGATCGCCCGCGACGCCACTGCTGACGAACCTGCTGCTGGCGGGTCGATCGACGTCGAGGTCGACGATCCGGACTCTAGCGCAGAGGGTTGGCCCGTGGTGCTGTTTGTTGGTCGGCTGCGCACCCGCAAAGCGGCGGCGGTGCTGCTGGAGGCTTTTGCCGTTCTGCTGCGGGATTGGCCGCAGGCACAGTTGATTTTTGCTGGTAATGGCGAACTTAGGGAGGCGTTGGAGGCGCACGCCGGAACTCTGGGCATCGCGTCGTCGACTCGTTTCCTGGGCGCCGTGCCGCGGGCTGAGATGGATCAGTGGTACCGCATCGCTGATGTGTTCTGCCTGCCGTCGATTTATGAAGGTTTCCCGGTCACTATCCTAGAGGCGATGGCGGCTGGGCTACCGATTGTGTCGACTACCGTCTCCGGCATCCCGGAAGCGATCGACGACGGCGTCAGCGGCTACCTGGTAGAGCCTGAAAGCGCCACTGCCCTAGCCGCCGCCCTCGCCCGTCTGGCCGCCGATCGTGAGCTCACTCGCAGTATGGGCCGCAACGCTCGCCGCGCCGTCCGCGAGCAGTTTTCGATCCAGGCGACCGGTGAGGCCTATTTGAAGCTGTGGCAGAAACTGCTGGACCGCTGAGCCTGACTTGACCCGTCTCGATGGTTTTTGTACCGGGTTCCTGTACAGACTTGCAATATGGCTATCTACACCAACTACACTCGAGCAAGGGCCAACCTGGCCGGATTATGTGATCGAGTCACCGGCGATCGTGAGACGGTGATCATCGAGCGTCGAGGCGCGGAGCCGGTGGCGATGATCGCTGCCAGCGAACTTGCTGGGATCGAAGAAACAGCGCATCTGTTGCGTTCTCCGAAGAATGCCAAACGCCTCTTAGCAGCTCTCGTGCGAGCCCGTTCCGACGCTGAGAACCCCCAAACCGTTGACGAGTTGAGGCGAGACTTGGGTCTTGACTGACAGTCGGGGAGTTCCAAAACACGCCAAGCGGTTTTCCAACCTGAGTTCAGGCGCGCTTTCACTACTAATGTTATGGCGCTGATCGCAGTCTGGCAGAGTTGGATCTCGACGCGGCCCGCCGGACCAGTTCGTCGACTACAGCGGTAGCGATGGGTGCCGACATGGTTGCCACTTTGTCCGCGCTGATCCGCATCTCTTCGAACGGCGAGAAAGGGTCTGCAAGAAGGTCGCGGGCGATCTCGAGGCACAACACCTGGCCGGGATACCGCACCGAGTAGTGGTACCCCATGCTTGCGGGGTGGAGATGGTAGCTATCGTTCTTGGCTGCTGTGATGCCGATCTTTGTGTAGTTGTCTTGGATTGCCTCGACCAACCGTGCCGGCGCCAGCTCAACGCCATCAGGCGTTGCGGTGAGCAGATCCACGGGGGGACGGGTAGGCCATTTTTGGTATTGTTTCGGCTCGTAGGCGCTTCGCAACGCCTTGCTGATGCCCTCGTCGAACGAGTCGATGGAGATCGCTTTCGGTGCGTAGGTGTGGGGAGTGATGGCGAGTCCGCCCGATCCGCAGACCAGCTCGTAAGCGCTCTCGGCGATAGCGCTGTAGTGTTGATGAAGTGCGGTGAGTCGTTCGATGTCCCGGGGTTCGCGGACATACTCGAAGACCGCCGGGCTCAAACCTGTTGCCGAGTCGACCTCGAGGATTCGATTGGTGTCGACAAACGTGCGTGGAATCAGGCAGCGCAAGATCAGGACGCTACGCGCCGACGCCGCCGGGTCGGTGTCGGCCGCCCTAACGACCAGCTCCGCGACCTGGCGAGCGATCTCGGTCGAACCAACGTCGGTGTTGACGAAGAAGAAGTCTTCCAGGTCAGGGGGCAAGGTGCCTTCCAGCAGCAGCCGGATGGCCTCGAAATGGGAATGCTGCGTCGCTCCGTGGGGCACCTCGAACAGCAGGTCGGGAGCCGCCGACGGATCGGCTCCCGGTGCGGCAATAGTTGTTACCTCGCAGACGTTCTCGGTTGAGACGATAGCGGTCGAGACGTTCTCGGTCGATAGATTCATGCTGCGTCTTTCGCGGGTTGGCCGTTATGCCGAGCGTCCATAGGGTGCCTTTTTCGCTTCGAGCTCTTCCAAGGTTTTGGGCCAATCCTGTTTCATTAGACGGGACAAGGCACGGTCCGCCAATAGGCGGCCGGCGGTTTGGCACCGGGGACAGTAGTTGGCTTCGTTTTCGGCGTAAAGCACACGCTGGACGGCGGTGCCGCAGACCGGACATGGTTTGCCGAAGCGGCCGTGGACGGCCATCCCTTTGCGGAAGGCAGTCACGTTGTCGGGGAAACGGTCGCCAACTTCGTGCCGGGTGCGGTCGATCCACTCTTCGAGTACCTCGCGGGTGGCTGTGAACAGCTGTTGCCAAGCCTCGTCGTCGAGTTGGTCGGTGCGTTTGAAGAGCGACATGCCGGCGCGATGCAGAATCTCGTCGGAGTAGGCGTTGCCGATGCCGCTCAGCAGTCGCGGATCGGTCAAGGCGCGTTTGAGGGTGTGGTTGGTGCGAGTGAGTACGGTGCGAAACGCGTCGAGATCGTTCTCCAGCACCTCCAGACCTCCCGGGTCGTGTTCGGCGACACCGTCGGCTCCGCGCACCAGGAAGAGGGATGCCCGCTTCTTCGAGCTGGCCTCGGTGAGGGCGAGGGTGCCGTCGGGGAAGTCGAAGCCGGCGAGGCCGTTCTTGCGCGGCAGCTTGAAACCCACCGGGCGCCAGCGTAGGCGGCCGGCGATCATCAGGTGTAGCACCATGAAGAGCTCGTTCTCGAGCTCGAAGACGATGCGTTTGCCGAGTCGGTGGACGCCGAGCAGCCGATGGCCTTCCACTGCCGACAGCGGCGGGTCGTAGGTCCGCAACAGGAACGGGCTGGCGAGTCGCACCCGTTCGAGCGATTTGCCGACGGCAAAACGCTCGAGGGCTTCGAGGTAAACGACGATATCGGGTAGCTCTGGCATAGGCTGAGGTCAACGGGCCTTGGGGGCGAGAGAAGTCTTGCGATCGTCGGGGCGAAACCTTTGTTAGCCATTCTCGCATATAGTGCTGCGCCCGCTTCCCCGCAGCCAGCCTCCCCGTCCTCAACTCAATTCACGGTCCTTCATTCCAATCGTTCGGCCGGATCCACCATGAGCCCGCAAACCAAAACCAAATATTCCCTCATCGCGACCCTCTACGTCTCGCAGGCGATCCCACTGGGGTTCTTCATCACCGCCATGCCGGTGATCTTGCGTGACTCCGGGTTGTCCCTCGAGCGTGTTGGCCTGTTCAGTGCCATCGCGGCACCGTATTTGATCAAGTTCCTGTGGGCGCCGGCAGTCGACCGTTACGGTGCTCGGCGGCGACACTATCTGTCGTGGATTCTGCCGTTGCAAACCGTGGCGTTGGTGACGGTTCTGGCGATGTCGTCACTCGAGTTGTCGACCCAGCTGTCGATGGTGTTGGCCTTGGCGGCGTTGTTCATGGTTGTGGCTGCCACCCAGGATATTGCCACCGACGGGTTGGCGGTTCGCGCTCTCGCCGAGAGCGAACGCGGCCCGGGTAACGCGCTCCAGGTTGGCGGCTATTACCTAGGTCAAGTGTTGGGTGGCGGGATGATGTTGGTGCTGTTCTCCCGCTTCGGCTGGGCGCCGGCACTGTGGGCGATGGCGGCGATGTTGACTTTACCGCTGTTGCCTGCCTTGCGGTTTCGTGAGCCTGAGCTGTCGTCGGCTGCAGTGCGTCGATTCGACTTTGGTGCCCTCGGACGTTTCTTCCGTCGACCAGGAGCTTGGAGTTGGACAGCGATCCTGCTGTTGTTTCGCAGTGGCGAAACGATGGCGACGTTCATCTTCAATCAAATGCTGGTCGACCGCGGTTATGGCCTAGCCGACATCGGCCTGCTGGCCGGGGTCTTGTATGCCGCGGGCGCCCTCTCCGGCTCGTTGGTTGCCGGGTTTGTGATCACGTCGCTGGGGCGTCGCGCTGGGTTGACGTTGTTTGCCGCCATCCAAGCGATGGCAATTTTGGGTTATTTGATTCCGGCCGGCGGTAGCGTCGGTCTGGCGGTGATTGCTGGGGTGGTGTTTGTCGCCGCTTTTGCCGGCGGTTTGGCGACAACCGCGCTCTACACCAGCATGATGGACGCCAGTCGTCCCGAGACCGCGGGCACCGACTTCACGCTTCAACAATCTCTGTGTGCGGTCGGCCCGGTGATCGGTACCGGGCTGTCGGGGTTCAGCGCCGCCGCGCTTGGATTTTCGGGTCACTTTGTGTTGTGCGCCGCGGTTTCACTGCTGGCGGTGGCGTTGGTGATGCGTTCCAAGCTGCCGTCGGAGCAGCCGGCTGTTTTGGTGCCGGTCAGCGCTCCGTCCGCCACATCATGACGATCCGTTGATCCGGGTCGAGGCCGCGGCGGGCCTCATCATCGACGGCGGTCGCGAGGGCCGACGGCAAGCTCTTGCGGTCGACCGGCTCGAAGCCAAGACGGCGATAGAACGGCGCATTCCACGGCACGTCGCGATAGGTCGTCAAGCTGACGCCGCGTAAGTTGGCGTCGGTGGCGTATCGGCAGACGGTCCGCACCAGGGCGGCACCGATACCACGTTGGCCATATTCGGGCAGAACGTCAACCTCTTCGAGGTGGCAAAGATCGTCGAGCACGGCGGCATAGGCAAAGCCGATCACTTCGTCATGGTTCGAGTCTTCCGCGCTGACTGCGACCCAGACTCGTTCCATCGAATGGGCGACTTCGAGTTCGGCCAGCGGAGTGAGATCGGCTGGTGCGTCGACCAACTCGGCCACTTGTTGGAAGCGCCGACCGGCGCGGGCTTCGATCTCAGGCAGTAGAGCCAACTCGTCGGCTCGGGCAGTTCGGATGCGGATGCCGGAGAATACGTTGGTCATGCTTCTCGTGACCTCGCTCTTCGTGGAGACCTGTGCTCATGTGGAGACGCTGGCGTCCTCTTTCAATTCACTATTGGGTCGAATTTCGACGACCAAGCGAGTTCTTGAGGCGAATTCATGCGATCGGACGACCTGGAACGAGACATGCATTACACAACAACTAGAGGCAGTCGGTAGCGGGCACTGCACGCACACCAAGAATTTACCATCGCCCGCTGCTGCTGCTCGAAGATCCCCTTGCTGCATGTTCGAGACCTGTTGACTGAATTTCGAGGAGACCCGACCATGACCAAGAGACGTCTACTCTTGCTCACCCTGCTGCTTCCCGTGCTTCTGACGGTGACGACGCCAGCGTTTGCGGGCCATCGCGGCTCTTGGACTTCAATCCAGTACAGCGATGTGTGTATCGGTGGTGACCGTTGCGGTGGTCGCTTGGAGCTGCCGTTGGCTGACGCGCCGGTGGTGGCGGTCCGTTTCTACGCCCATGATGACGTCGGTAACAAACACCGTGCGCATCTGCGGGTGTCGATCGACGGCGACGTCATTGCCTACGACCTGGATATCAAACGCGACGGCCGAGTGCACGAGCTCGATGCCCGTGGGTACGCTGGTCGCTGTCTGGTCTTCACGCCGCTCACCAATGACGAGGCGGTGATTGAGGAGGTCGAAGTGATTTATGGCCGTCGTCACGGCTACAAGCCGGATCGTCGCGACCGTCCCTATCGGCCAGCCACCGACGGTCCCGGTTATGGTGATTGGCGCCCGGTGCGCCGCGCTGGCGGTTGCTTCGGCGGCGAACTTTGCGGCCACCAAGGTGACGATCTTGTGGTGCGCCTATCCGGCGCGCCGCTCCATGGCGTGCGTTTTTACGCCCACGATGCCGTCGGCCAAAAGTCTGGTGGCCGTCTGCGAGTGAGAGTTGACGGCAAGGTGATCGAGTACGACCTCGACATCAAACGTGCAGGCGGCGTTTACGAGCTCGATGTGCCTGGGCTGCGTGCCCGACGTTTGGTATTCGAGACGCTCAGCCACGATGAAGTGGTGGTCGAGGACATCGAGGTCTTGTCCGGTGGCCGCTACTAGACGTGGTGCACGTTAATGGATAGTAGACACTGACGATGGGAACGCCGTAACACCAGTTGGTAGAGGCCACGCGGGATCCCATCTGGCCTTCTCGAATCTGACGACTTTGACGTTGGTGCCTGGCCGGTTCCGGCCACGAGGAGGACTATGTACACTCAGCGGACGCGCAACACGCAAGGCTTCGGCCTGCTCGAATTAGTGGTCACCGTCGCCATCATCGGCATCATCACGACGCTGATCATTCCGAATCTGCTCGAGGCTCTCGATCGGGGCCGCCAGAATGCCACCAAGGCAGATATCCGTTCGATCGCGACCGCGCTCGAGCGATTCGCAATCGACCACCAGGCCTATCCGGTGGTGGACAAATTTGCCGATCTGCGTGGCGATCTCGAGCCCAAGTACATCAAGAAGTTGCCGCTCACCGACGGCTGGAATCACCCTTGGGCGTTCGAGACCAACGCGCACGGTGATACGTACACCTTGAGCTCCCCCGGCAAAGACGGTGAGTTCCAGGACACGCTGGCGGACCCGCTGGTTCCGGCAGACCTGACTCTAACGGACGCTGCACTCGATGGGGCCCGGGCGGCGGAGCCGACGATCGGCTTTGCCGCAGATATCATATGTATCGATGGGGTGATTCTCGAGGAATCCTCAGGGGCTCTCGAACCGGCGATAGAGCAGGCCCGGATGTAAAGATGTGATCATCTCTGGCGTCACTTGAACAATCGGCGTTGGGTGGCGTACCTGGTGGATGTTAGGCTCCTGCGTTGGCCGTTCGACGGGGGCCTCTATCCACAATGAAGCTTCGTACCCAGTTAATTATTGCCTTCATGCTGCTTGCGGTGTTGCCACTTGCTGGCATCGTGTCGTATTCATACGTCACGTCGCTGCGGGCGGTACGGCAGACCGTTGCCGAAGAAGCCGGCGAGCTCACCGCCGAGATGAACGATCGGTTGGCGGCGGTCGAAGGAGATATCCAGCGCCGGGTAGGGCGCTTGCAGAACCTGCCGCTGATCCGGATGCTGCGCCAGGGCAACGAGGGGCGTGACGAAGTCACTCGTCGTTTGCTCGGTGAGATGGGGGACGCTGCGACGCTGGTGGAGGCGTTCGAGTTTCGACCGGTTCCTGAGGCGCCAATGCCTCCCAGGCCGTTGCAACCACCCGTCGATCCGGACGGACCCAGCCCTGATGTCCCCGGTGCTGTCGAATCGATGGAATCGGTGCGTGAGATCGAAGCCATCGTATTCCAAGTTACCGATGAAATTCGCCAACGTTTCGAGGGTGAGTTCGAGGCGGTGGGCGAGGACACCGCGGACGGCGTTCGGGTCGGTATGGAGGTGGCGGCGGCCTTCGTCGAGGCTTTTGCCGGTCGGTTCGACAAGTCGGCGGAAGACCCGGCAGAGCTTCTAGAGTCTCTAGAGCTAGAGGCCTTAGAGCAGGAGTCTTTAGAGATAAAGTCTCTGGAAGACCGGACCGCTCTAGAAGACCGGACCGCGTTGAGAGGTGCTGACCAGTCAAGCGTGCCCCAGACGATCACCCTGTTGAACGAGGACGGCAGTGTCCGTAAGCTGTCACCGCAAGAGCAGGCAAGGTTGATCTTTCAGCAGGCACGGGCCGAAGCGCGCGAGCAGCGGGCCCTGGCGCATCGCGAGATGGCCGAGGAACGTGCCAAGGTCCGGTGGTTGTCGAAACAGGACCTCGAGATCCAGGTGCGAGAGGAGGGCGAGCTGATCGGCCAGGTCACCACCCGCATCCGCGCTGAACAGCTGCTGCGTCAGGTGCTGGACTACAGCCAACGCGACCAGGGTGAGATCCCCTATGCCCTCGATGCCGAAGGCCAGTTGGTGGTGGTCGACGAGGCCGACCGTGAAGCCCTTGCGGATCTGACGTTGGATCAGCCCGGGCTGGTTGGTGATTGGGTGATCGCCAACACCACAACGCCCGCCGGGTTGATCGTCGGCATCGCCCGTCCAATCAGCGAACCATTGGCTGAGGTCCAGCGTACCGCCGCCCGTAACTTCGGCTACGGCCTCGGGCTGATCGGCTTGGCCCTGGTCGGCATCTTGCCGTTGTCTCGACGTATGACACGCAACCTCGGCGCGGTGACCGAAGGCGCTGAGCGCATTGCAGCCGGCGATCTCGCCACCCGGGTGCCGGTGCGCTCGCGGGACGAGATTGGTCATTTGGCCCGCGCCTTCAACAACATGGCGCACGACCTCGAGCGTCATCAGGAGCGTCGGGTGGAACAAAAGCGGCTCGAGGTGGAGTTCGAGCGCAAGACCCGTGAGCTCGAAGAAGCGCGGGACTTCCAGCTTTCCTTGCTACCCAAACACTTGCCGCGACATCCCGGCTTCGAAATCGCCGTCCACATGCAGACCGCCAACGAGGTTGGCGGTGACTACTATGATTTCCACCTGGCGGATGACGGCACCCTGACCGTTGCTGTCGGTGACGCTACCGGTCATGGAGCGCGAGCGGGCACCATGGTGACAGTGGTCAAGAGCCTTTTTTCTGCCTACGCGTCTGCCGACCTATCGGTGGCGCCATCCGGCGGCCTGTGCGCTTTCCTCAGCGATGCCAGCCGCACCATCCGTCGCATGGCGCTCGAACGGATGGCGATGACCTTGACCCTGGCCGAGCTGCGCGGCAACATCCTGACCGTTGCGGCGGCCGGCATGCCTCCGGTGCTGGTTTTGCGCGCAGCCAACTCGAAGATCGAAGAGATCGAGCTCCAGGGCATGCCATTGGGTAGTCTCGAATTCGACTACTTGGAGCGTCGGGTCGAGCTGGCCAGCGGCGACACCGTATTGTTGATGACCGACGGCTTCCCCGAGCTCTTGCGGCCCGATGGCGAAGTGTTGGGTTATGCTGCCACCCAAGAGCATTTTGCCAAGGCAGCTGCTGGAGACACCATCCGTCTTGGCGAAGCCCGTACCGGTGAAGCTAATGCCGACGAGATTGTGGCGTCGTTGGCGTCGCAGGTTGAGGTCTGGACCGATGGGCAGTCGCCCAATGACGACGTCACGTTCGTGGTGATCAAGATTCGCTGAGTCGTTTGAAGGACCCACTCAAGAAGGGAGATCCCAATGACCCCGAGCCGTTTGATCTGTTGGTGCCTATGCCTGCTGATGACCCCCGCGATTGCCCTTGCTGGCACCGCTGAAGACGAGGCGGGTGTCCGCGAAGCGGTGCTCGACTATGTCGAGGGCGTTTACGAGGTTGATCCGTCGCGCATCGAGCGCAGCGTGCATCCCGACCTCGCCAAACATGGTTTCTACCGTCCTGAGCCTGGCGCCCCGTACAAAAAGGTGCCGATGAGTTTCGATCAGTTGGTCAACCTTGCCGCTAACTACAACAAGGATGGCAGAGTCCCGAAGGATGCACCCAAAGAGGTTATCCTCTTCGAGGTCTTGGACAAAACCGCCAGCATCAAACTGATCGCCAGCTGGGGGATCGACTACATGCATTTGGTCAAGGAAGAGGGCAAGTGGAAGATTGTCTACGTGCTCTGGCAGGGGCATCCAGAGGAGTAGGGAGGTCTTGTGGAGCAAGCAGCGAGCGTGTTTGAGCCTCGCACTTGTTGGCTTCTCGTATCCGGTGGCATCACAAGGCCTTGGAAATTTGCAAAGAGATCCGGCGAGTTTCCGGAGCTGCGGCGCAGCCCACGAGACCGACCGAGCACTCGATGCGTTCTTGGCTGGGATTTAGATAGATCCTTGCCTTTCTGCCCGAGGGCGCTGACCGCAACGCACCGATGCTCTATCATGGGCGCCGCTTCTCAGAAGGTAAGAATCCCCTGCCAGTATGGAGCGACCGCCTGCCCTCGTGATCAATCCTGGCCACATATCGTCAATCCAGATCGCTGACCGCACCGTCGGTCCGGGGCATCCCTGCTTCGTGATTGCGGAGATTGGCCAGGCCCATGATGGCAGCCTAGGGGCTTGTCACGCTTATGTTGATGCCGCAGCCAAGGCGGGTGCCGACGCGATCAAATTCCAGACCCACATCGCCAGCGAGGAGTCGTCGCCCGACGAACCCTGGCGGGTCAAATTCAGCCCCCAGGATGTGACGCGGTACGAGTATTGGCAACGGATGGAGTTTGCGCCCGAACACTGGGTCGAGTTGGCGCGCCACGCGCGAGCACAAGGGCTGGTGTTCTTGTCCTCGCCGTTCTCCTTCAAGGCGGTTGAACTGCTCGACAACCTCGACATGGCGGCGTGGAAAGTAGCGTCCGGTGAAATCACCACCTTGCCGCTGTTGCGCCGGATGGCCGAGACCGGAAAGCCTGTGCTGCTCTCCAGCGGTATGTCCGCCTGGGACGAACTCGACACGGCGGTAGCGTTGATCCGCAGCTTGGACGCTCCTGTGGCCATGTTCCAGACCACCACCTCTTATCCATGCCCGCCAACCAAATTGGGGCTCAACGTGTTGGCGGAGATGGCTTCACGGTATGGCTGTCCGGTGGGACTGTCAGACCATTCCGCCACGATCTACGCTGGCCTGGCGTCGGTGGCCCTGGGAGCCAGTTTGCTCGAGGTGCATCTGACGTTTTCCCGCGACAGTTTCGGCCCCGATACCTCGTCGTCATTGACGGTGGCAGAGCTGAGCCAACTGGTCGAAGGGATTCGTTTTACCGAGACCGCCCTCGCCCACCCCGTCGACAAGGAATTGATGGCGACGGAGCTGGCTGAGCTACGAACCATCTTCGGCAAGAGCCTGGTGGCGGCACGGGACCTGGCTGCCGGAACGGTACTGAGTGCTACTGACCTAGCCCTCAAGAAGCCGGCGACTGGCATCCCAGCGGCACGGTTCGACGCGGTGATCGGCCGTACGCTGGCACGATCCGTCGCCCACGATCAGCAGATCCTGGAGGACAACCTTGTCTGAACAGCGTCGGATCTGTGTTGTGCTAGTCGATCGGGCGAACTACGGGCGTCTCAAGCCGGTGATGCGTGCGGTGCAGCAGCATCCCGAACTCGAGTTGTTGACCATTGCGGCCGGTAGCATGCTGCTGGAGCGTTTCCAACAACCGGTGGACGTGGTGCGCGCCGATGGCTTCCGGGTCGACAGTGAGATCTTCATGGAGCTCGAAGGCTCAACCCCGACCACCATGGCCAAGTCGGTCGGCTTCGGGGTGATCGAATTTTCGAGTGAGCTTCAGCGTCTGCGTCCAGACTTCGTACTGATGATCGGAGATCGTTACGAAGCGTTGTCGGCAGCGGTGGCCGCCGCCTTCATGAACATCCCGATCGTCCACATGCAAGGTGGCGAAGTCAGCGGTTCGATCGACGAAAGCACCCGCCACGCCATCACCAAACTTTCCCACTACCACTATCCCGCCACCGCCCGTGCGGCCGAAAACCTGGTGCGGATGGGGGAGCGTCGCGAAACCATTCTCGGAGTGGGTTGTCCGTCCAGCGACATCGCTCGTAGCCTGGATCGCACCTTGTTGGCGGAATACTTCAACGAGCATGGATCCGGGGTCGAGATCGATCCGTCGCAGCCCTACTTCCTGTTGGTCTTTCATCCCACCACCACCGAATTTGGCGACGAGCATGGGCAGATGCAGCAGGTGCTCGAAGCTCTCGACGAGATCCGTACGCCAACGTTGTTCCTGTGGCCCAACATCGATGCCGGCAGCGATCACATCAGCAAAGCGGTGCGGATTTTCCGCGACCATATGCGTCAGCCGTGGTTGCGGACGGTCACCAACCTGACCCCCGAGATTTATCTGAAGGTGCTGGCCGGGGCATCGTGTGCCATTGGTAACTCGAGCAGCTTCGTGCGTGATTCCAGCTTTTTTGCCACCCCGGTGGTATTGGTCGGGAATCGTCAGAACGGTCGTGAGATCGCCGACAATGTGATGCGGGTGTCGGCGAGCCGCGGCGAGATTGCGACGGCGGTTCGGCAGCAGGTGGTGCACGGTCCGTATCCTCCCAGCCGGCTCTATGGTGCTGGCGGTGTCTCCAGTCAGTTGGCGGCGAAGCTCGCCTTGATCGAACCCTATCTGCAGAAGCGAATTCACTTCGAAGGTGACACGGCGCATGCGTCCGAGGATCCGAATCGCTGAGCCCGAAGGGTTTGATGCTCGGGCTCTGAGACGGCTGCGAGAGGTTGCGGACGTCAGCCTCGAACCGTGTTCTCGCCAAGAGCTGGCCGACGCACTACAAACGGCCGACGTCTTCTGGTTTCGTTTGGGCCACCGGATCGATGCCCAGGTCCTAGGTGACCATCCCCGCTGTCGTATCATCGCGACCCCGGTGACTGGCCTGGATCACATCGATCTCGAAGCCTGCGCCGAGCGTGGGATTGGGGTAGTGAGTCTGAAGGGTGAGGTCAACTTCCTCAAAGAAGTACGAGCAACCGCCGAGCTCACCGTCGGTCTGGCGATCTCCCTCCTGCGTCGCATCCCCCGGGCATCAGCCGATGTCTTGGCTGGGCATTGGCGCCGTGACCATTTTCGCGGGCACGAGCTCTTTCGTAAAACCGCTGGTATCGTCGGAGTGGGCCGGCTGGGCTCAATTGTTGCCGAATATCTCAGTGCCATGGGTATGCAGGTGCTCGGCTACGATCCGCGGCCTGACATCCCCGCTGGGGTGGAGGCTGTCGCGTCCCTCGGCGAGCTGTTCGAACGATCGGACCTGGTTAGCCTCCATCCGGTGTATCACGACGCGACCCACCATTTGATTGATCGCGAGGTGCTCGCCAAGGCACGCCGAGGGATGGTGTTGATCAACACGTCTCGTGGCGGCATCGTCGACGAGGCTGCCCTGCTCGATGCCCTCGAGACCGGTCGTCTTGCGGGGGCCGCTCTCGATGTCTTGGCGGACGAACCTGAGCTGGCGGCGGATCATCCTCTACTGCGTTATGCCCGCGAGCATTCGAACTTGCTGATCGTTCCCCACATCGGCGGCAACACCTTCGAGTCGTTCGAAAAGACCGAACGTTTCCTGGCTGAACGCGTCTGCCAGGCGTTGATGGAGGTAGGCTCAGAACATGGTTGACTTGATGGCCAAGCCCGAAGTTGTGACCGTCCTGGGAATCATCCCGGTCCGCGGTGGCTCGAAGGGCATCCCCAAGAAGAACATCAAGCCGTTGTGCGGTCGACCCTTGCTCGCCTACACCGTTGACGCGGCACAAAAGAGTCAGCGGCTGACCCGTCTGGTGGTTTCGACCGACGATGAAGAGATCGCCACGGTGGCGCGCGAGCTTGGGGTCGAAGTGGTCGAGCGTCCAGCCGAGCTGGCGACCGATGCCTCACCCACGTTGCCTGCCATCCAACACGTACTCGACCACTTAGAGCCGCACCACGGGCGATTCGACGCCGTCTTCACCCTACAAGTGACGTCACCCTTCCGTCAGGCTGAAGATATCGATCGATCGATTGCCCTGCTCAAGTCGAGCGGTGCCGACTCGGTGATTGGTGTGGTGCGGGTTTACGACAACCATCCGGCGCGCATCAAGAAGATTCACCACGATCGTCTCGAAGCCTTCGACACCCCGGAGCCCGAAGGGGTGCGTCGGCAAGACTTGCCCCCGGCCTATCTCAGAAACGGCGCCGTGTACGTCACCCGGCGCGACGTCATCACCCACGGCTCGCTGCTCGGTGAACATCAGTGTCCGTTCGAAATGCCAGCTGAACGATCCATCAACATCGACGAGCCTCTCGACTTTGTTTTTGCCGAAGCTGCTTTGGCGGGTGGGTTCGTCGAGGCACCCTGAGTCATGTGCGGCATCGTAGCCATCGCCGGACCTGGGGCGAGTCGACCGCGGCTCGACGCCATGCTCGCAACCCTCACCCATCGCGGTCCCGATGCCGAAGGTGTGTGGCAGTCCGACGATCGACAGGTCGCTTTGGGGCACCGACGACTCAGCATCATCGATTTGTCGGATCTCGCCAACCAACCGATGACCAGCGCCAATGGCCGCTTCCAGTTGATCCTCAACGGCGAGATCTACAACTACCGAGAGCTGCGCGCCGAGCTTGCCAGCTACCCCTATCGCACCGAGTCGGACTCCGAAGTTCTGCTGGCTGCGTTGCAAGCGTGGGGTACCGACTGTTTCGATCGGTTACTCGGCATGTTTGCCTTCGTGGTGTGGGACGCCGCCACCAAGAGCCTGCTGGCGGTGCGAGACCGCTTCGGAGTCAAGCCGCTGTATTACGCGGAGCTCGACGGCACTCTTCTGATCGCCAGTGAAATCAAGGCATTACACGCAGCTGGCGTCCCGGCGCGGCCCGACGAGCCGGCCTGGGCCGGCTACCTGGCCCACGGCAGCTACCCGGAACCCTCGCGCACCTTCTGGCAAGGTGTTTACCAGTTGGCCGCCGGGCATGCGATGACCTGGGCAGGCCAGGAGCTCGAACCGTGGTGTTGGTATGACTTGGCCGAGCGTGTTGGCCTCGACGAAGACGATCGTGACGACGAGGTGGTTCGGCAAGAGTACCTCGAGCTGTTGGAAAACAGCGTGCGGCTGCGTTTCCGCGCCGACGTTGAGGTTGGGATCAACTTGTCGGGGGGCTTGGACTCCGCGACGTTGTTGGCCATGGTTGGGCAGGTCCAGGGCGCCGAAGCCTCGGTGCGGGCTTTCACCTTTGTCACCGGTGATCCCGACTACGACGAGCTGCCCTGGGCGCAGGCGATGCTGGCCCACACACGCCATCGTGGTGAGGTCTGCTCGCTGCAGCCGGACGAGGTACCGGCCCTGGCCGCCTCGATGCAGCACGTCCAAGACGAGCCTTACGGTGGCCTGCCGACGCTGGCTTATGCCAAGGTTTTCGCCCGAGCCCGCGAGCTCGGGGTGAAGGTTTTGCTCGATGGCCAAGGCATGGACGAACAATGGGCAGGTTACGACTACTACCGTCGTTCCGACTACCAGGCCAGCCAGCCGACACTCCAAGGCGCTCGCGATCCCGCGGTTCGTATCGAAACTCTGCAAGAGGACTTTTGTCGCCTAGCTCGTGTTATGGAGCACAAGTCGCCGTTTCCAGATCGGCTGCGTCAGCTGCAACATCGCGACATCCTCACCACCAAGATCCCTCGTGCCCTGCGCTTCAACGACCGGGTTTCGATGATCGCCTCCACCGAGTTGCGAGAGCCCTTCCTCGATCATCGCCTGGTCGAGCTTGCCTTCCGCCAGCCGGCGCATCGCAAGATCCGTGGCGATACCGGCAAGGCCTTCCTGCGGGAAGCCGTCCACCACTTCTTCCCCAAAGGGATCTCCGAGGCCCCCAAGCGTCCGCTCCAGACCCCGCAGCGAGAGTGGTTGCGAGGACCCCTGCAAGCGTGGGCCGATGGCCAGATCGAGACCATGCTCGCCGGTCCACAGCGTCACTGGTTCCACGCCGACCAGGTGCGTGTGGCATGGCAGCGTTATGGGGCGGGCGAGAGCGACAACAGTTTCTATGTCTGGCAGTGGATCAGCTTAGCGCTGATGCAAGATCGATTCTTGTCTTAAAGACGTCAGGGTCTTGGTAGTCTCGACAAGGAAAACAGGCGGTCCTAACTCCGGTGGGATCCGCTGGTATCGACAATACCGCCTTCTGCTTCTCGATCCACCGGCTGAGCGACGAGGGGGTGGCCTTGTAACACGCAGCGCAGCCATGCTGCGGCCATCAGGGTGGCGTCGAATCGATCGTCATCGGAGGTGACGGCCTCACGTTCTGGCAGTTGGACGTTGTAGTCGTCGATCCATGGTGAGCTCGACAATGCGTCGAACGCTGCGTCTCGGGCTTCGCGGCGGCTCTTGGACAGTTTTCTGGGCGCCGCCGGCAGAACCGACGCCAAAGCGGTGCCGTAAGCCGCCTTGGGGTAACCCTCAGCCAGCACGATGCCATCGGTTTGGCCGAGAGCGTCCAGATCACCCTCGAACGGCCACACCCTGAACCGCCTTTGCGGATCCGGCAGCAGCTTTCGCAGCTCCCGCCACAGCTCGAGGCTTGCCGATCCCACAGATCCGGGAATCCCGCGCACGATAAACACCGGGTTACCACCCAGCGCTTCCTCAACCCGTCGCCGCGGCTCCCACGTCGCCGCCTGTTCGAACCTTCGCCGCCCACCGACGCCTGTCGGCACTGCAAAAAACGGCCGTTCCGCCGCCAGCTGCGCCACCTCCGTCGCCGCCTCGAAGAAGTGTGGCAGCGTCTGTGTCGTCGGTAGCCAATCCAGAAACGTCATGCCCTCCCGCCAGCCCGGAGCCTGCCGCAGATAACTTTCCTGCACCCCGATTACCGCGTCGATCCCGATCAGCACCGAGCCGTCGAGCTCGGTCTCAGCGAAGTCGAGCAGAGCCGCCAGGGTCCATGGGAACCGCTCCACCAGCTCGAGTCGTCGTGTCTGCACGTCGGCATGGCACACGGCACGTTTGGCGGGGCCTTTGGCCCAGTCCGCACACAAGATGTGTCGCCAGGTGTCTGAGGAGCTCAAAAGTTTCCTTCGTTGTTGATCTCGCGCACGACGCGGAATCCGGTCTCTTTACGAGTTTCGTCGTCCGCTTTGACCTTCCATCGGGTTGCGGTAAAGGCGCAGCCAGATGGAGCGTTCTTGAAGGATCCCCCGAGGCGCAACGCCTTGTTGTCCTCGCGAGGCCCGTCATCTTCGGGCCAATCGACCCATTCCGCAACGTTGCCATGGACGTCGTAAAGACCCCAGGCGTTGGGTTTGTAGGACCCAACAGGTGCGGGGCCATCAAAACAGTCTTGGCCGAGATAGTTACTACAGTTCCCATACAGATGCAGTTCCGTTGGCTGGTCACCAAAGTGATAACTGGTCTCGCTGCCGGCGCGGGCAGCAAATTCCCATTCGTCCTCGGAGGGCAAGCGGTAGACGACGTCGGGATCCCGGCTGGTGAGTTGGGTGAGGAATAGACTCACGTCATCGATAGTGACGTCTGTCATCGGCCAATCGGTTGGCCAGTCGGGGCGGCGAAGCCCACCCCCCATGACTTGCTGCCAGTCGCGTCGACTGACTTCTTTGGTGGCGATGCAAAAGGCATCTTCGACAACAATCTTGCGCTCTCCAGTGTCGACAACGTCGGGCTCAATGGCGACAAATTCGAGGTCCTCGAGGCCCATTGGGGCGGGGCAGGGTGACGGTGTTTCGTCGAGGGTGGCATCACCAGAATCGGTGGATTCAGTAGATGGGTGGGACGGTTGTTGATCCGGGTCTCGGGGCAGAAGGTTCCAGAACGAAGTCACCAGCAGACCCGTCACCAGCAGACCCGCCAACGCGAGCCCGGCGATCGGTTTGCTGATGCTGCGGAATCCTGATCTTGCCGGTGCTGCAAACAACGCCGATGGGATGCTCGGAGGTGCGGTGAAGATCCTGACGTTGGCCTCTCTCAAATAGACGGCAGGTGTTGCCCATTCAGCCCGTCGCTCGCCCAACGCCAACGGGCGTCGTGCTTCGACGAGGCTGGCCTCGATCGTCTTACCCAGGGCGAGTTGCCGGTAGAGGGCGACGGCGAAGGCCACCGCCGCGGAGTCTGAGATCGCAGTTCGCATTGCGACAACGGCGGTGACCCCTCGGCTGAGAAGGCGCTGTGCCAGACCATCGAATGCGTCATCGATGGTCGTTCGGGCGCCGTGGCAGGCATTAATCACGACGAGGCGCGGCGGGGTCCGTCGTTCGAGTGCACGAGCAAGGTCGCCGCCGCTGATCTCGTCCAGGTCACCGGTCGCCGTTTCCAGGTGCAGCAGGCCACCATCGCCCGAGCTGCCAGCGCCGCCGTGCGCCACAATGTGAAGGACGTGGCAGGGACCGGCGTCGATCCGTTGGCCAAGCTCATCGAGGGTGGCTGGGGTGATGCGATCGACCTCTACCGTGCCTGCTTGGTGCAGTGGCGCCAGTTGGTCCTGAATCTGTCGCCATTCGGTGGCACCTCCGAGCTTACGCTCACCTCGTGGCTCCGGCAGCAGCGCCAGCATGCGCAACGGGCCAGTAGCCATCAGCTTGATGGGTCGTCCTGGTTTGACCCGCAGGGTTCGTACGATCGGCAGATCAGCTTGATCGGCCAGGAACGCCTTCATTTCTGGGTCCCACAATGCTTCCCATGGCAGAGGGGCGAGCTCCGCAACCTCATCGAGTTTGAGGCAGATCCGCAGCCCCTTGCTCTGGCTGCGTACTCGCTCAATCGATGTGCGGTAGGCCTCGGCGATACGACCGACGAAGGCGGTCCGGAAGAGGCGTTCCCCTACTGACCTCAAATCGTCACGGTCCACGGCCTCGCGGTGTACATCCCGGGTGTTGCTGGTTGGCTCTCTGACGACCGGAGAGTCCATCGTCAAACCCGCCGGGTCGATTTCGACCGGCGGCCTTTCGCCATCCGGCGAGGCCGTGACGCTGGCACGGTAGACCTCTCCGATCCGCTGAATCGACAATTCGAAGGTTTCGAAGTGGTCGGGAACGGAACGTTCGGACGAGTCATGGCGAGGTGGTGAATCCATGAAGCTTCCTCCCAGGCTGATCAATATGTACTCGAAGGTCGTTCCATTGTACGCCTTGTCCGATACAGCCATGGTGGCTCGGGCGTCTCGTGGCTCCACAGGCCAGCTTTCCTGCCGCCGTGCGGATTCTTGGAGCCGGAGCAACTGTCAGAGGCACTGTGATCCATGAGACCCGAGCCGACGCCAAAGGTTGAAGCTACCGGCTGCGCAATCGATAGGGCTTAGCGATGGCCGCTGTCAGGACGATGGCGGCCGGCGAGTTGTCGATAGAGCCGCCGAGCAGACGGGCGGCTGAGATGCGGGCACCGGAGGCGAGGAGGAGCAGATGCCCGGTGCCGCACGAGCCAGCGGGATGACCTCTCGGCAGGTGGAGATGCATGGCATCGCCGGGACGATCGCCGATGGTGAGCCGGGTGCCGGGGTCGAGCAGTTCGTGGCCTTCGAGGTCTGGGAACAGCAGGCTTACACTGCCGGTCAGGCCGATATCGAGCAGGTAAACGAAAAGCTCTCGAGGGTGAGTGTGGTGGAGGTCGACACGCAATCGGTCGCCGACCCAGAACGCTGCACCCTCAGCAGGCAGCCAGGCGCCACCGTGCGAGCGATAAAGCGCCATCGTGAGACCGAAGGGATCGGGCTGATCCGCAAGTTTGAGCAGAGCTCGTCTGGGGTCATAACCGCGGCTGGTTGATCGATCATTGCCAAAGATTGGCCCGTCGAGACCATCGCCTGAAAGTTGAGGGTGCTGTTCCTCGTGGCTGTCTTTGATGCATTCGGTGGCGACGCCTTCGAAGAGCTCACGCCAGGTCACCCCCGGATCGGCCTGTCGTAGGGCGTCGATGAGCCGCAGACTGAGAATGCCGCGGGGCTCGCCAGCAATCTTGGGGGGCAGCTCGTAAGCTAGCTCATGGTCCTTGCAGGCGGCAATCATCAGCGGCCTGGGGCCGGTTTCGACGTCGCGCCAGCGGGGAATGAGGGAGCGCGGCAGCTGATCAACCGGACGTTCGTCGGTTGGGACGGAGCGTACTTGAAAAGGCGGCCGGTGCAGGGTTGCCGCATGGCAGCAGTCGAAGATCAGGGTCAGATGGGGTGTCTTCTCGAGGACACGGGCGGCCCAGTGGTTGACCTCGTCGTCGGTCAGGTCGCGATTTTCGTCGCGGTGTCGGCCGCTGTCGAAGGGTACGAAGGTCTCGTCGAGTCCGTCACCTTCGTCACCCTCGCGATCGGTCATCTGTGAGCCGTGACCGGAGAAGAACAGTACGACGTGATTCCCTGTGCCGACGCGGCGAGCCAGGCGGTCGAGGGCGTCCAGTACGGCTTGGCGAGTTGCGTTCTCGTTGAGCAGGGTTTCGACATGCTCCGGAGGGAAGCTGTAATGTTCGATTAGCACCTCGGTCATGCGCTCGGCGTCGCGGACAGCGCCGAAGAGTTGGGCCTCTGGACCGAAGCCTGGATAGTCGTCGATACCGATCACCAGGGCGTGGCGACGACTCATGTTGTGGGCATCGCGGCTGGCAGACGCACCGCGGGGTCTCCGATCAACGACCAGCTATGCGCATCTTGGTAGGCGCGCCAAAGGTCGAGGGAATCGGTGGGGGCCGAGGCGGAGTCGATGCGAGACCGCGCCCAGGTGATCACTAAGTCGGCATACCGCTGACCAAAACCATCCAGCGCTTCACCCAGTCGCCGACCTTCGAGCAGGGCCAAGAGCGTGTCCTCAAAAGGGCCGATCTGAGAGACGCCGCGCCACACGAAGGATGCGGGAAACGCTCTGCCGACATGGCCGATGACCGCCAAGGCGCCACCCTCACGGCCCAGTAGTCGCTGAGCAATTGCCGAAACAAAAGGCTGGCGGGTCAGCGGACGTGTTTTGCTGACACTGTCGAAGACATCGAAACGTGGCGTACCGACGGTATGGCAGCCGAAGAGCATGGCGACGCCGCCGGGGAGAGAGCCTACTGGCAGATCCTGTGCGGTCACCGTGTAGCGAGTCGGAATGCTCTTGCACTGTTTTGGCCCTGGCCATTCGGCACAGACCAAGGATCCTTGAAGCCGCCGCTGGCAGTCGATGTCGGGCTCAAACACTGTGGCGTGTCCAGCGGTGATCAAGAGGTCTGGTGCACCCGCGATCAAGTTGAGCAAGCCAGCCCGACGAGCGTCGTTCTCGAGCAAGACCGAGCAGGCAAGTTTCTGGTCGAGCAGGGTTCGTATCGGCTGGGCGAAGTAGTCGATGCACTCGCGGGTTGCTGAGTCGTCAGGGTGGGTCGGTGCAAACAGAGCTGCTTTGGGAGGGCGCCGAACGACCCGTTCTTCTGATGCTACGACGCGTTCAGCGTAAGCCGCCAGATCGTCGATTGCATCGAACGCCAGGCGGCCGATGGCATGAGGCACGCCTAGGTCAAGCTCGAAGCCGTGAGGTATCTCCGCGGGAGTTCCCACCAGCAACAAATACCAAGGCACTTGCCTGGCGTCGACCCGACCAAAACCCGCCCGCAGGTGATGACGAAACGTCGCCGCGTCTTGACCTGAGCGGTAGGTCAGCTCTTGGTAGAGGGATCCCGCCTGACGTTGGCGCAGGGCCAGCAGTGGACCGAGGGCGTCGCGCACACTGGCATCGACACCCTCGGGAAAGACCACCCCCCAACTCGCACTGGCGAGGTCGCTGCTGGCGACACCGTAACGGGCTGGCCGTGGACGCAGAGCGTCATCAACCCAGCGTCTGGCCTCGGCTTCGGGGATCGGATCCAGGAGTCGACCAGTGGTACCGTCGACTCCCAGAATCCTCAGCAGGTGGTCTTCGGTCATGCGCCCCGAGCTCAGTCCGGTTTGCCGGTGCCTTCTAGGCCGCCAGCTTTGGGATCGGATGATGTCGGGTCGTCTTTGTGTTGTCCGACGCCATCGAAGCCACCGGCTTTGGGGTCGGATGATGTTGGGTCGCCGTCGTCTTTGTGTTGTCCGACGCCATCGAAGCCACCGGCTTTGGGGTCGGACGAGGTCGGGTCACCGTCGTCCTTGTGGGTGCCGGTGCCTTCGAAACCGCCAGCTTTGGGGTCGGACGAAGTCGGGTCACCATCATCTTCTTGTTTGTGGACGAGCGCCGGGTCTGTCGCCATGATCTGTCTCCTTGAATTGTTGGGGATCTTGCGATCCATCGGTTGATTCATGGGACCCGCTTTTCGCCGGAAGGTTGAAAGTGTTCGAAGTTTCGCCGTCTCCAAGTAGTACAAAAGCCGCCCACTCCGAAGGGGTTGCGCCCTCCTGAATCATGTCGCGTTTGGCTTGGCGCAGCGCACTTGCCGAGCTCTCTCCCGTTTGTAGGTAGCGGTGGAACGCCGTCATGAGCTTGGCTGTCGGCTGGTCGGTTACCGCCCACTGGCTAGCGATGACGGTCGAGGCTCCAGCGCGGAGAAAAGCACGCGGCAAACCCAACGTACCCTCGCCGAACACCAGCGGTCCTTCGGCGGTACTACACGCGCTCAGCACCACGAGTTGGCCGCACAGCTCGGCGAACGCCAATTGCTCGGGGTAGAGATCACAGGGGCCGTCTACTGGACCCTTGATCCCCATGCACGAAAGGGCAATCTTGGATCGCTCCGCGATCTCCAAATTACTCAGGGCATGGGATGCGATATGTAGTGTTCGATGCTTTGAAGCCTCGGAGAGGAGCCGTTGGCGTGTAGCGTCCTTACGCAGAAGAATCGTCGCACTGTCGTCTGGGTAGAGTTGTGCGATATTCAAAACTTCTTGGCCGCTACCCTCGAGCCGCTGGAACATCAACGCTTCGTCGTCGTTGCGCCTATAGGGAGCATCCTCGGGCCATTCCTTGTCTCGCTGACCGAAGAATGGGTCGCCAACAGCCAAGATCTGTTTTGTTGGTTGGGGGCACATCATCGCTCGATCCCTCAGCAAAGAGAGGACGGATAGCGATGGCACGTAGGAGATCTCATGGCTTTCGATGAGAAACTTGCCGGTCCTCGGGTGGGTCAAGAGGCCGTACGGTAGTCTGGTGAGCGGGGCATCGGCCACAATGACCAGCCGCTCGACCGACTCGAGTCGCCCGGTGAGCGGATGAAGCAGGGCTTCGCTGAGCCAACGGATCTCTGCGTCGAGTTGTAGCACGTCCGACTTTTGGTCGGCTTTCAAGGCTGCCGCAACCTCACTCGCCTTGGCCTCGATCTGCTGCAGATCAGCTGGAAGCGTCGATAGTTCCAGTTGGCCACGATCATCGAGAGTGACGAGATGGAGCGCTTGGTTGCCGGCGGCGAATAGTAGGGCAAGGGTTTTGTTATCAAGTAGAGCCTGCGCCTCGGCCAGCGTCATCGGTGATTGCTGCGTGTCAACACCAGCGGTTGCCAACTGTTCGATTTGCAGCTTCTTGAGTAGGCGTGTTCGAAGTACAGCATGGCGGTGAGTCTTCACTGCCTGTTCGGCCCCTGGCTCTACGAGATCGAGCTGTAGAACAGCATCAATCAGTTCTTTGCCGTGAGCGATAAGCTCTTCTTTGCTCGGCCCTCGAGTGTTGGTGAGCCCCATTGTTGGTTTACCGAGCTCGGTGGCAAGAGTACGTGCCTGAATGCGCTGCAGCGTAGCCCACGCATCCTTGGCGTCGTTCGAAGCAGCAGCGATATCGAGCCGATGTTGGTAGTAGTCCTGCCGAAGGTCGATGTAATGGAGTTCCAAGGCAGACCACGGATCCCGTGGGTCCTCCAAGACAGACAGTCCAGCATCCGCAGCCACTCTAGCGTCTGCAAAGTGCCCGAGTGCGAACAGAGCCACCGACTTCGCGTAGTAAGCGTGGGCTTTCATGTTGGGGTCCGAGAGTTCGTTCGCTGCTGCTAGCTCAAGCCCGAGGTTTGCTTCGCCCAGCGCTCGCGACCAGTTGTTTCGGCGGATCTCCAATTCGGCACGATCTGCGAACAGGTTGGCTCGTAAGCGAACGTTGCCAGTCTTGTTCGCAGATTTCAGTGCGTCGTCGAGCAAGGCGGCCGCTTCATCGAGTTGTCCGGTATCCATCAACAGGCGAACCTGCTCCATCTTCAGCGTGGCGCGGTCCGTGTCGTTCGGCGCGATGAGGAGCGCTTCGTCGATTGAGGCCTCGGCATCGGCGCTCTCCCCGAGTAGTCGGTATGCTCGAGCGAACTGCAGCAGCATGCCGACGATATCTTCAGGCGAAGAACCGAATTGTCCGTAAAGAAGCTGGGCACGATGCAGTCGATCGATGGCCAAGTCTGGCCGCCCAAGGCGTACCAAGGCTGCGCCAAAATTGTGCTGGAGTTTGGCTTCCTGATTCCCTTTGGACGTGGCCTCGCCTTTGCCGTGGGCAGTAAATTTGTGGATTGCCTGCAACCCTAGGTCGAGGTGAGGCAAGCTTCTGGCCAAACGCCCTACTCTTGTGTAGTGCCAACCGAGAATGCTCCGGGTGCGAGCTTCTTGGATAAGACAACCCCGCGTTTGGGCCGTTTCGAGAACTTCATGCAAGGCGGCAACACCGGCAGTCTTGTGACCAGCCTCCAAGTCCTCAGCGGCTTGGGTGATCGTCGGGCCGAGATCATCACACCGGTTCGTGGCCTCCGTCGACTTTGCGCCAGTTGCTAGCAATAAGCCAGCGCAGAGGGTACTGACGAAGGCTGCTAACCAAAACGACTGGCGCTTGATGGTCATTAGTCTCAGTCCAAGGAGACTCGAAAGATGAACGGCTGCCCGCTGCTTTCGGCGGGCGGTCCAAGGAGTATTTCGTAGGCCCCTTCATCCAACAGGTCCGACTTCGTCACGCGAAAATAGACCGAGACTTGACCGGCCTCGAAGGTGATTTGCCGTACACGAATTCGTCGTCCTTTCGAGTCCAGCAACTCGACCGAGATTTCGCCACCACTCTCCGGTTGTTCTAGCGCGATCTCAAACTGAATCCCAACCGCCTCGGTGGGCACGGTTACGGTGCCGCCGCGGTAGATCTCGTCCGTGACCGTCACCAAGTGGTAATGCTCATCTGGCAATTTGGCCTCATTCAACGTCAACCACCAGCCGGCCCCCAGTCCACCGATCAGCATTGCCGCCAGCCCCACCAGTGCCCGACGTAAAGACGGCCTGGAAAAACGAACCACGTTGGTATCGACCGTCGGAGGGGTCCCACCACCCTCCAGCTTGGCTGACAGTGCCCCCCACGCCGCCTCGACATCGGCGTCAGTGTCGAATCCCGGAGTAGGCTCGACGGCCGAGCTGTCGAGATTGGGCAAACGTTGCAATTCTAGGTAGGTGGCGGCTAGCTCCGGGTCGACGGTGAGCCACTCGCGGACTCGTTCGGCCTCGGAGTCCGACAACACGCCGTCGTGCAACGCGGCTAGCTCCTCCATACCAGGGGGTTTGCCGAGGTGGGCACGCTCACGCTCGGCCAGCGTGGCAATATCCCTCGAGAACGTTGAATTGGATGCCATGGCTTCAGTCTCCCAGGCGTTTCAGGTCGACTTCGAGATCGGGGTAGTGTTTGGCTAGTTTGGAGCGCAATCGCGGCCGTGCCAAGGAAAGTTGGGACTTGGCGGTTTCTATCGTGATGCCCAGAACCGTCGCGATCTCACGATACTTCATGTCTTGATAGACCCGAAGCTGGACGCAACGTTGCATTTTGGGTGGTAGCTCGTCGATCGCTGATTGCAGCAATCGCAGGCGCTCGTCGCGGATCGCATGATCCAGTGGACGACCCTCGGGGTCGGGTAGCGCATGATCGTCCTCTGGCAGTGGTACTTCGTCGCCGGTGCGTTTGATGGCGTCGGTGTCGCGGAGGCGATTGCGCCAAACATTGCTGGCGATAGTGAATAGCCAGGTGGACCGTTTGGCGTCGCCACGGAACGAGTCGAAGGCGCGATGGGCCCGTAAGAAGGTCTCCTGCGCCAAGTCTTTACACTCTTCCTGTGAGCAGCCGCGCTTGCCGAAGAAGCCCAGCACCGGACGATACAGCTCACGGAAAAGCTCTTCCAAGGTCCCCTCCTTATCCCTTGAGACCCTCGGAGGCCGAGGGACAGGTCGCTGTCGAATCAGACGCTATCGGAGTCATAGCAACGTTTGCCTGAGTCTATCGGAACCATCCTTTCTCGAAGTCAGTTCTATTCAGGTGCAGATTGTTGGTCTTTTTGCCTGTTACTCAAGATCGGGGCGGTGTTTTCCGTCTTCACAAGGGTGAAGACGAGCTCACGCACGCGGGGGCTCCCCCTCACACACTCGACCGAAGGAGCACAGGATGAAAATGACGATTGCAGAAATTATTGCGGCGATTGATTCGCAAAGTGACGACCTGCCACGCCGGGCGTTAGAGGAGGCGATGGAGCGCCCCGCGGATGTGACTGAGCCGCTACTCGACTTGGTGCGAGATATCGCTCGCGATACGGTGACGGTCTTGGACCCGAACAATCGTTCGATCGGTTATGTCATCGCGCTGTACTTGTTGGCTCAGTTTCGCGAAACGCGGGCGTATCCATTGATTGTGGAGGCGCTCTCGCTGCAGGACGTGGACATGGATATGCTGTTTGGCGACATGCTGGTAGAGGATATGGCGCGGATTCTGGCGTCGATCTCAGGGGGTGATTTGCGGGGCCTCCGCTACCTGATCGAGGATCCCGGCAACGATCCGAGAGTCCGGAAAACCGCTCTCGATGCGCTGTACGCTCTGGTCTACTGCGAAGTGAGCGAGCGGGAAGAAGTGATGGAGTACCTGACCGGGCTATTTTGTGGTGGACTCGAGCGGTTGCCATCGCCAGTCTGGACGGCCCTGGTGTGCACGGCCTCGTGGCTGGGACCGGAAGAGCTTTACTTGGAGATCCAGCGAGCTCACCAAGAGGGTCTACTGGTGGGTGATCGCATCCACTTGCTGATGGAAGAAGTGGAATCGAATTATGTCTACGGCCTGGAGATGGGTGCGCCGCACGTCACAGAAACCGGTGCTCATGGCCTGGTGGGCAATACTCTCTTCGAGATTGGTGGACATGCCATGTTCAATGCAGCGACCCGCTTGAAGCCGGAGGAGTTTTTTGCGCAATCGTGGTGAAGGCGATAGGGAAAACGTGACAACCGACCCTTGACCCGTCTATGGCTTCACAGTGCAGGATCGATCGGGTCGCGCGACAACGACTGAACCAACTCAACTTGAAGATAGGAGCACGTAATGACGACTCAAAACGGGACGACTCGAGACGCTACGTCTCGAGACCGTGTCACGGTGGATGAATGGACGGACATGTTCCGTGCGATTGGCTTGCAGGACTCACAGATGATGGCATGGCACGCCGAGTTCGAGCGGCGCCACCCGGACGGCCATCAGGGTTTCTTGGAGTGGCTGCGTCTGCCAGCGGAGAGGATCGGCGATATCCGTCAACGTTCGGCGGCTGCGGCGTCATAATCTGGAGACGGCAGGGAGGGGCTGCTCAACAGTCTCTCTCTGCCGTGGGTTTATTCACATGCTGACGATCAGCCAACTCGCCAAACGTTTCGGCCTGTCACGAAGTACGTTGTTGTACTACGACTCGATCGGCTTGCTGTCACCGGCACTGCGCAGCCGTGCCAATTATCGGCTGTACTCGGACGAAGACGTCGAACGCATGGAGACCATCGACCTCTACCGGCAGGCAGGTCTACCGCTCGAAGACATCGGCCGAGTGCTAGCGTCGGGTCGTAGCTCGGCCACCGAACTGCTGGGGAATCACCTCGAGAGCTTGAGTCTGGAGATTCGCAAGCTCCGGCGTCAGCAGCAGATGATAGTCGAACTACTGCAAGACGAGGTCGTCCTGCGCCAGACGCGCTCGCTGGACAAGGAGCGTTGGGTTGCGATCTTGCGGGCAACCGGACTGAGTGAGGATGACATGGGCCGCTGGCATCAGGAGTTCGAACGTCTCACTCCCGAGGCGCACCAAGACTTCTTGGAGTCCCTTGGCCTCGACGACAACGAGATCGCGAGGATCCGCAAATGGTCTCGCGACGTAGACTCGTGAGCTTTCGAGTGCACGTAAATACGTGCTAGTCTTTCGTAGAGGCCACTAACTGGAGGGTGCCGTATGCAAACCCAGAACGTCACGCTATCTCTTCCTAAGAAGATACTTCGTCAAGCCAAGCTGGTTGCGGTACAGCGACAGATTTCCTTATCGCGCCTTCTGGCTCACCTCATTGAAGATCTGGTGAAGTCTGAGCAGAGCTACGAACGGTCGCGGCGTCGCCACCTAGAGATCCTCGATCATGGCTTCGAGCTTGGCACTCATGGCCAGGCTCGGGCCAGTCGTGAGGAGCTCCATGGGCGCTAGGCTTCCTGGCGAATTTGTCGACAGCAACATCTTGGTTTACGCCCACGATGCCACGGCGGGAAGGAAGCGTGAGGTCGCCAAAGGGCTTCTGGCTAGACTCTGGGCGCAAGAGCAAGGCTGTCTCAGTATCCAGACTCTTCAGGAGTTTGTGGTGAACGCGACCCGGAAAGTCCCGGAACCCATCTCAATCGAAGAGGCACAGGAAGTTGTTACTGCGCTCAGCGACTGGACGGTCCACTCTCCTGGGCCGGCGGGTGTTGTTGCCGCGCTCAAGCGCCAGGCTCGGTACAAGATCTCATTCTGGGACGCAATGATCCTAGAGAGTGCCGTTTGTCTCGGATGTCATCTCATGTGGTCCGAAGACTTGAGCTCCGGCCAAGTTTTCGATGGTGTCGAAGTTCGGAATCCCTTCGTCTAGATTGCATGGACCGAATCGCGCAACCTAGGCGTGAATCACGATAGAGGGTCTTCGTTATGAACCTGTCACTCCGCCTTGCTACGATCCTTCTGCTGACGTCGGGAGTTGCGGCGTCCAGTCTCGCCGAGAACTGGCCACATTGGCGTGGGCCTCGATTCGACGGTACCAGTCAAGCCACCGGTCTGCCGACGAGCTGGGATCAGAAGACCAATGTGCGTTGGCGTTACGAGATGCCGGGTGACGGTGCGGCAACGCCGATCGTGTGGGGAGATCGGATCTACATGACGTCGACCGTCGACGACAGCACCGATCTGGTGGTGCTAGCGGTCGATCCAGATGGCAAGCAGGTGTGGCGAACGGTGGTCTCGCAAGGCGCGTACGATTTCCAGGGGGGGGCTGGCGCAATTTGCCACCGAAACCAATCCGGCGTCTCCCTCGCCGGTTACCGACGGCAAACATCTCTGGGTGCTGTTCGGCAACGGCAACCTCGCCGCCCTCGATATGGATGGCAAGGTGGTTTGGAAGGTCAGCCTAGAAGAGCGTTACGGCGAGCTCAGCCTGTATTTTGGTTTGTCGTCTTCGCCTTTCGTTGATGGCGAGCGCCTCTATCTGCAGCTGCTCAACACCAACGGTCAGTTGGTGGTGGCTTTGGACAAGACAACCGGCAAGCAGGTTTGGAAACACGAGCGAGCCACCGACGCCCGTGCGGAATGCCTGCATGCCTACACTTCGCCGTTTACCTACGCTGCGGCCGATCAGCAGCTGCTGGTAATTCATGGTGCTGACTATGTGAGTGCCCATCGGCTCGCGGATGGTGCCGAGCAGTGGCGTCACGGTGGGTTGAATCCAGAAGATGGCTACAACCCGTCCTTGCGACTCGTGGCAACGCCGACCTTCACTGATGGGCTGCTGGTGGTGCCGTCGGCCAAGCGTGGCCCTGTCTACGGCCTGAACCCGATGGGTGCGAAGGGTGATATTACCGGCACAGAGAAACATGCGGTCTGGCATCTCGAACGGGGGACGCCGGACGTCCCGTCACCGGTGGTACACGATGGATTGGTGTACCTCAGTGGCGAGCGCGGTACCCTCACCTGCCTGGACGCCAAAAGCGGCGAGAAGCTTTATGATGAGCGCGTCCACGGTGCGCCGCATCGCGGCTCACCGGTGGTCGCCGACGGCAAGATCTTCTTGATGTCCTCGGATGGTACGGTGTCGGTGGTCAAGACCGGTAAAACCTACGAGTTGCTGGCGCAGAATTCAGTCGACGAACGCATGGCGTCGTCGCTGGCGATCTCTGGAGATACGATCTACCTGCGTAGCCACGAAGCCTTGTACGCGATCGGAGTGGTGCCTGCCGAGTCGAAAGCCGGACTCTAGTCTCTTGCTCATACATACTCGCCGCGTGCTCGCTCCATAGGGCGCTCCGCGAGCAACGGGCTTCTGGGCGCAAGGGCGAACGGCCGCGCGCCCACCAAACTTACGGCGCGCAATACTCTGCTGTTGGCGTAAGGGCGTGGAGCACCGCCTCGGTGCCGACCGGGGCGACAAATTCGCTCAGGCCATGCGGGTTGGCCGGATTACCCCAATCGTAGGTGTAACCAAGCCCGGTCCAGGGATAGTTGTCGGTGAGCTTGTCGTTGCCGTAGCTGCCAGCCCAGTTGTCGCACATCCAACGGCGATGATTGGGGTTGACGGGCGGCTCAGACGTGGCCTCTGTGCCGCAACCCCAAGGCGGCTCGCCATCGCGATCAGCTAGCGGAATTTCGATCTGGCAAACACGATCCGTGATCTCCTGGTCGATGCAAGGCCGAAAAAGATCCTCTGGATCGAGCCACAGCTCGACGAAGGAGTCTTTACCGTTGTTGGGTGGCAAGCCGATGAGCTGCTCGAGTCGAAGCGTGAGCTCGGTGCCTTCGAGCCCGGACTCGCGGCAGAAATCGCGTACGGCATGGGCGGGAGTCAGCCAAACATCGGCGCCGAGAGGGAACGGGGCCTTTGAATCAACTCCTTCGGGGGATTCGTAATAACGCGCCTTGCTCCAGGTCGACATCAAGACTCTGCCGTCGTCATTCCACACCAATCCCTTGGCGGTGGGCAGGACCGGCATCAAGTTGTGGGCGATGGAGTTGGTGTCAGGATGTTGAGCCGCCTCGAGCGCCGCAGCAAAGGCGGTCGCAATCTTCGGCGAATTCGGGTCCTCGAGGCATAGGGCACAGGGCAAGCTGCGGTCGATTGGGCCGCGACTGGCACAGCCTGAAACCCAGGCGACGCAGACGAGAGCCAAGCCGAGGCGTCCTAACCGGTGGCGGATCATAGATCGAAACCTCGCCCCACGTTGCCCTCCAAGATCGCCACTTGACGCTGGATCTCTAGCCACGCGGTGCCACCTCTCGAGGTCCTGCGCTCGGCGGCGGTTCTAGGGTCGAGCCAAGGGCCAAGATCTTCTGGGAAGCTGGGGTGAAACTCACGGGCGACGCTTGGGGTGAGAGCCTCGAGACCGCTGCCTTGCTCCTCGCACCAGCGGACAATGCTGGCGACCACTTCATGGGCCTCGCGAAACGGTACGCCGCGCTCGGCCAGGAGATCGGCCAACTCAGTGGCAAGGCTGAAGTCGCCTACGAGATCCGCCTCGAAGCGGTCGCGGGAGATGGTCAGGGTGCGCCACATACCGGCGGTAATGTTGATCGAGGCCATGGTGGTGTCGACGGCATCAAACAACGGCTCGCGGTCTTCCTGCAAGTCTCGATTGTAGGCCATGGGCAGGGCCTTGACGAGGCTGAGCAGCGTCATTAGGTCGCCGTAGACCCGAGCCGATTTGCCTCGGACCAACTCGGCGGCGTCGGGATTTCGTTTCTGCGGCATGATCGACGAGCCGGTGGCGTAGTCGTCACCGAGACGGACAAAGTTGAATTCGACCGACGACCACAGCACCAGTTCCTCGGCGATCCGCGACAGGTGGGTCATGCAGATGGCGCAGGCCGCGACCACCTCTTGTTCGTGGTCCCGCGCCGCGACGGCGTCCATGGCGTTTTCTACCAGGCCTCTGAAGCCGAGTAACTCAGCGCTGATACTGCGATCAATTGGATGGGGTGTGCCTGCCATGGCGCAGGCCCCGAGGGGTGATTTCTCGACCCGCGCCAGAGCTTCTACTAGGCGGTCACGATCTCGCTCCAAAGCCCACAGGTGGGCAAGTAAGTGGTGACCGAGGAGAATCGGCTGGCCGCGCTGCAAGTGGGTGTAGCCGGGCATCAAGGTGCGACCGTCGGACTCGATGCGGTCGAGTAAAACGCTGACGAGCTCGGTGAGAGCCACATCGAGCTCGATCAAGCGACGTTTCAGCCACAGCCGTACATCAGTGGCAACCTGATCATTGCGGGAGCGTGCGGTATGGATCTTCTTACCCACCTCGCCCACCACCTCGGTCAGCCGTTCCTCGACTGCCATGTGGACGTCTTCGTGGGCGTCAGTGGGTGCCCAGGTGCCGTCGTGGATTTCCTGACGTACGGTTTCGAGGCCAGCACAGAGGGTTTGGGCCTCCTCAGCGGTCACGATACCGACCTGGCCGAGCATCGTGGCGTGGGCGATCGAACCGTCGATGTCTTCGTCGAGCATGCGCAGATCGACCGCCAGGGAGGACGAAAAGGTCTGCATGTCGGTACTGGTCGGGGCGGCAAATCGCCCGCGGATCAGGTGGGAGCCAGGTTTTCTCGTCGAATTGGGTTGTTTCATCAGCTCCATCCTACCCCGGGAAGTTCCAGCCCGGTGGTTTCAGGAAACCCACAAAGACGGTTCATCCAATGCAGTGCCCCACCGGCAGAACCCTTGGTGAGGTTGTCGATCACCGCGGTCACCACGGCTCGTCGTCCGCGGGCGGCGAGACCGATCTGGCAGCGATGCGTCGCGACCACGTCCTTGAGCCGCGGGGGGGTGTCACTGACCGAGACGAAGGGTGCCGAGTCATAGAAGTTGGCGTAACACTCGGTCAGTTCGGCGGTGGTCATCGGTTCGACGAGATCGAGATGGACGGTGGCGTGGATGCCGCGGCTCCAGGGGCCGGAATGGGGCGCAAGACAAACTTCTGGTGGCTGGCCTCCCAACCGTGCCAGCAGCATTTCCATTTCCGGTGCGTGCCGATGGTTCAGGGGACTGTAGGCTTTGATGTTGCCGTGTCGCTCTGGATGATGGGTGTTGGCCGACGGCGTTTTGCCGCTGCCGGTGGAGCCGGTTATAGCGGTGACACGGTAACAAGGCTCAGCCAGGCCAGCGGCTTGGGCTGGGGCGCAGGCCAGGACCGTCGCAGTAGTGAAACAACCCGGATGCGCCATGTGCGTAGACGGTGGATCAGGACTGAGTTCTGGCAGGCCGCAGCCGAAGTCGACGTAACGCTGCGGAGCACCGTGTTTGCCCCCGTACACGGCCTCGTAGTCCGCGGCTGTGGGTAAACGAAAGTCTGCTGACAGATCGACCAGATGTACACGAGTGTCCTGAGCCGCTGCCTGCGACAGCAGCCGATCGATGCGCTCGGCACTTTTGCCGTGCGGAAGACAGGCGAAAACGGCCACGGGTTGATCCGTGGTCAACACGGTGTCGACGGCAGACGTTTCGGCGAAGCGGTGGCCGTCCAGGACTCCTCGCAGGTGGGGAAACGCATCCACCAAAGGTCGACCAGCCTGGGAGCGGGAGAGGGCAGCACGCAACTCGAACCGCGGATGGGTCGCCAGCAGTCTCAGCAGCTCGCCTGCGACGTAGCCGCCAGCTCCCAGGATTGCGACCGGGACTTTGTGCTCAGGGACGTCGTGCTCAGGCATCAACAGCTCCCGGTGAGCGGTCGGCCAGCACCTTCTGCCAGATATGTTGGGTCAGCTCGGTAGGCCGAGTACGAGCGTTGAACGCTGCGACCCCAATTTGGTCGCGGATCAGGTCGGTGCCGGCGACGTTGTCGGTTGCTGGCCCGGTCACCACGGTGGTCTCCAGATCGAAACGCTCCATCAGTTGGCGATGTCCGCCCCAGGCGCCAACCGGGTCGCTAGCTGACAGCACCACGGCGGAGAAGGCGTCGCTGATGTCGGTCGATTCGAGAATGGCGTCCACGCCGTAGTCACCCATCAAGCCGTCGCCGAGCTCCAACACGATCACATCCGGGCCCGATTCGGAGAGTTGCGTCAACATACTGCGGGTGAGGGCGGGGGCGTTGCTGCGTTGTGTGGTGACCACCCCGAGATCGGTGAAGATCATGGTTTCGCTGGCGCCGGCATCTTCCATCGCGTGGACGTCACGGCGTAGGCTGACACCGGTTGCTTTGGCGGCGTGCACCACCAGTCGTTGTCGCACCAACTCTTGGATCAAGCTCGAGCAGGCCAGGGTTTTGCCAGAGTTCATACAGGTGCCGACCACGGCGATGACGGGAACCCCCTGCGTGTCGAGGCCATCGGTCAGAGGCCTGGCGTCCTGCTGGATGTTGGCTGGCACCCCGATGCGTTCACCCAAATAAGGAAAGTGTAAGACTTGACCGAGGATTTCGCATTCGAACGGCGGCCCGATATCGGGGTTGCTCGACGTGCACAGTCCAAGGCAACCTCCGATGTTGAGCAGCTGGACAACATCACCCACCGCCAGCGTTTCAGGCAGATGACCGGCATAACCCATCAAGGCTCGCCGATGACCGAGGGCTCCGGCCACTACGTCGCCGGTTTTGATTAGCGAGAATCGTCCCGTAGTGAGCTCGAGTTGGTTGTAAGTCGACTTGCGATTGAGGATGCGAACGGCCACCACGTCGCCTTCTTTGCAGGGAAATTCTTGGCCGAGTTTGACCTCCCTGGGCAGCCGGCAATTGAGGGTTACCGAGGCGATTTTGTCGAGGACGGCGGATTTCATGATGAACTCTCTTCCGGCGCACCGTTCCCTGTTGAGACCTCCCCTGTTGAGACCTCCTCAGGACGGAGCGACTGGGTGTCGAGGACAACCAAGGTGCCGCAGCCTTCGTTGGTGAAGACCTCGAGTAAGAGGCTGTCGGTGACTTTCCAGGAGATCACGTGGACCCGTGCAACGCCGCCGTTGAGTGCATCACTGATCGCTGAGACCTTGGGTAACATGCCGTCGGCCAGTGAGCCTGCTTGGCGTAGGGTGTCGAGTCCTTGCACATCGGTGTACGACACCAGGCTGGCGGGATCGTTGCGGTCTTCGAGGATGCCGGGAGCACCGGTGAGGAGCACCAGTTTGGCGGCTTTTAGCTCGGTCGCAAGCTTGGCGGCGACACTGTCGGCGTTGACGTTCAAGATCTCGCCACTGTCGTCGGCCGACAGCGAACTGACGACCGGTACAAAACGATCGTCCAAGATGTGTTCGAGGACCTCGGATTTAACCGCCACAATGTCGCCGACATAACCGTAGTCGACGGTGCCTTCCGTGGTGGTTTCGACGGGCGGGCGGCGCCGTGCTCGAATCAATCCGGCATCAACCCCTGAAATCCCAAGCGCAGGAATCTCGAGCTCGCGACAGGCGGCGACGATCTGGGTGTTGACGTGGCCGTTGAGGGCCATGGTGGCAACGTCGCGGGTTGCCTCGTCGGTCACCCGTCGACCTTCGACGAAGCGTGTTTCCAGGCCGAGCCGCGATGCCAAGTCGGTCGCCTGGCCGCCGCCACCGTGAACCACCACAACCCGAATGCCGAGGCGATGGAGAAGACCCACCTGCTCCATCAAGGCGCGGATACGTTTGCGATTGGCGACCACATCGCCGCCAGCTTTGATGACGAAGGTGCTGCCTTGGAAGAGGCGTAAATACGGTGCCGCGGCACGCAGTGCCGCAACCGCGATGTGCCGATCATGTTCGGTGGTCATATTCGATTCCTCGAATTCAGAGTGCTGGCGGAATATCTGCAAGTGCCTGTTCCAACGCTTCGACCTCGGCTTCACCGAGGGTGAGCGGTGGCATCAAGCGCACGATGTTGGGATCGGAAGCACCGCCCGCCAAAATGCCGCGTTGGCGCAGTGCAGGCAACACGTCGCGGGCCGGGCGATCACAGCGCAGGCCGAGCAAGAAGCCCCGGCCTTGGATCTCTCGTACCGGGCCGACGAGGCAACGATCTTGGATCCTGCGGCCAAGCCTAGCCACCTGTTCGAGGACACCGGGAGCACTCAAACATTCGACGACGGTCCAGATGCCGACGCAGGCTAACGGTCCGCCGCCAAACGTCGTGCCCAAGGAGCCTTTCGGCAAAGCATCGGCAAGTTCGGCTGAGGCCAGTACCGCGCCGGCAGGGAAGCCGCCAGCCAGTCCCTTGGCGGTGGTGAGGAGGTCGGGGGTCACCCCGGCGTCCTCGATCGCAAAGGCGGTCCCGGTGCGACCCATGCCGCACTGTACCTCGTCGGCGATCAGCAAGGCACCATGATGTTCGGTCGCCGAGCGCGCTGTCCGCAACATCTCGCGGCTGAGCGTCCGGGCGCCAGCAATGCCCTGCACCGGTTCGAGAATCACTGCCGCGGTGGTGTCATCGATCGTTGCTGCTAAGGCTTCGGGATCGTCCGGCGGCACCCATTGCACGTCGAACGGAGACCGCGGGAAGGCGTACCAGGAATCGTGGCCATGGGTGCAAGCACCCGCTGCCGCGGAACGACCGTGAAACCCGCCTTCCAGCGCAACCACCTGGGTCCGCCCGGAGGTATCGGACCCTCGAAACGCCAGGCGTAAGGCGTTTTCGTTGGCTTCAGCACCGGAGTTGACGAGAAACACCCGGTCGAGTCCGGGAGGTGCAAACTTGGCGAGCGCCTCGCAGGCATCCCGTCGTTCCTGAAGCTCAACCAGGTTGGTCTGGAAGATCAACCGTTCGGCTTGCTCCGCCAGCGCGGAAACCAGCCGGGGATGACGGTAACCGAGGGCCGCAACGGCGTGGCCGCCGTAGAAGTCGATCAGCTCATGGCCGTCCCGGGTGAGGACGCGGCTGCCCGCGCCCTCGACGATTTCGAGATCGAGCCGGTGGTAAACCGGAAATTCGTAAGACATGGTGCACCCAAATGATTCGCTCCGTTATTCACCTTCAGAAATACGTTTGGCGCCCATGGTTCGCAAGCGCAGCGCTTGCAGACGGATGAAGCCGCCAGCGTCGGCCTGGTTGTAAACCTCGTCGGCTTCGAAGGTGGCGATCTTCTCGTCGTAGAGCGTATGGGTGTGAGACCGGCGACCTTCGACGGAGACGCGCCCTTTGTAGAGCTTCATCCGCGCCTCGCCGTTGACCCGTTCCTGAACCGAGTCCATGAACGACTGTAGAGCCTCGCGCTCGGGACTGAACCACAGACCGTTGTAGACGATTGCGGCGAACTTTGGCGACAACTCGTCTCGTAGGTGTTGGACTTCGCGATCCAGGGTGATCGACTCCACTGCCCGGTGAGCATGGAGCAGGATCGTGCAGCCCGGGGTCTCGTACACGCCGCGGCTCTTCATACCGAGAAAGCGGTTCTCGACGATGTCGATCCGGCCGATGCCATGGCGTCCACCGAGTTGATTGAGCTTCTCCACCAACTCGACCGGACCGAGCTCTTCGCCGTTGACCGCCACCGGTGTACCTTGCTCGAAGCGGATCGTGACCAACTCGGGAGTGTCGGGCGCTGCTTCGGGGTCGGTGGTCATGCGGAACATGCCGGCTGGTGGACCCACCCAAGGGTCTTCGAGCACACCACCTTCGTAGGAGATGTGCATCAGGTTGGCATCCATCGAATATTCGGGCTTGGGTGCCGCCGCCAGGTTGAGATTGTGCTCCTGAGCGTAGGCCATCAGGTCCGAGCGTCCCTTGAACTCCCATTTCCGCCACGGCGCAATGATGCGGATGTCGGGCTGCAAGGCGTATGCTGCCAGTTCGAAACGGATTTGATCGTTCCCCTTGCCGGTGGCACCATGGGCGATGGTGTCGGCGCCGAGGCGCTTGGCGGCACGCATCAAGCCTCGAGCGATGACTGGTCGTGCCAAGGCAGTGCCCATCAAGTAGTACCACTCGTACACGGCGTTGGCGCGCAAGGCGGGAAAGATGCAATCACGGGCAAACTCTTCCCGCAGATCTTCCACAATGATCTCGCTGGCGCCGGTTTCGATCGCCGCTTGCCGCGCCGCTTCCACCTCACCGCCTTGTCCGACGTCGGCCATGTAGGCCACCACCTCGGCGTTGTAGGTCTCGCGGATCCAATGCAGGATCACCGAGGTGTCGAGACCGCCAGAATATGCCAATACGACTTTCATCGTCTCAAGTCTCCAAAAGGTTTTCGAGTTGCTGAGCCAGCGCTGCGCCGCCGACCGGATCCTGGGTAATGACCAACACGGTGTCGTCACCCCCCACGGATCCCAGAACACCATCGAGGGCCGCGGCGTCGAGTGCCGCGGCAACCGGGCTGGCGGAGCCCGGATCCATCTTCAGAACCACCAAATTTGCTGAGCTGCCAATCTCGTTGACGAATTCCTTCATACGACGAGCAAGGTTGCGGATCGCGCCGGAGTGACGCTCGAGATCGGCCGCGATGACATACCGTTCACTGCCGTCCTCACCGACCAACTTGTCGGCGCCGAGGGTCGTCAGGTCACGCGACACCGTCGCCTGAGTGACGTGATGTCCACGCTCTCCCAGCCGTTGTACGAGCTCTTCTTGGCTGCCGATCTCATGTTGAGCGAGTAGCCGCCTGAGGATCACTAGTCGGGCTGCCGAACGATTCTTTTTCATGAAGGGAGGTCTCCGTGAGTCGTCATACGCATATACGTATAGTGACTCTGGTAGAGCATGATGTCAACCCTCTTGGCGTGTTGAAATCGCTCCGCTATGCTTTTGTTGAGCATGCATGCCAGCCTGCGCTGGCTCTGCTCTTGGATGCGATCCTCGGATATCATCGAGGGCGCTGGCGGCTGTCGAGCCGTTGCAGATCATCTCGATGAGAGGCCGAATAAAGCCGTCGATCCGGTCTTCGATCAAACGGTATGCCTGCTAACCTGATCGGGGTGGTTAGACGCCAACCGTCACGCCACGCGATGCGTCGAGCAGTTTGGACGCCAGAATCGCCAAAACATCGGATGTGTCGAGCAGTTTGGACGCCAGAATCGCCAAAACATCGGATGTGTCGAGCAGTTTGGACGCCAGAATCGCCAAAACATCGGATGCGTCGAGCAGTTCGGACGCCAGAATCGCCAAGACATCGGATGCGTCGAGGAGTTTGGACGCCACAATCCTCGAAACATCAGTGAACGACGTCTTCCCTCCGGCCAGCAGGGTGGATCCGAAGCTCGACAACACATTCCGAGCCTGTTTTTAGGAGCGCAGGAGCGTCAACGACGCACTGTTGGTGTGTCCCTCCGCTGATTTTCGGCTCTCCTACGTCTCACTTGACCCGGTGGCGATCGTAGTTCAGCGGGACAACACGTCCGCTAGCCCATCGGCCGTGCGATCGACGTTCGTCTGGGCTGTTGAACGAGGGGTTAAACCCTAGCGCCTTGGCCTAGCCGGATCGCCTCGACGAGCCGGGTCAGGCTGTTTCGTCACTTGCCGAATCGCCTCGCCGAGCCATGTCAGGCCGTTTCGTCACTTGCCGAATCGCTTCGACGAGCCATACCAGGCCGTTTCGTCACTTGCCGAATCGCCTCGCCGAGCCATGTCAGGCCGTTTCGTCACTTGCCGAATCGCCTTGACGAGGCGCGTCAGTCTGTTTCGTCACTTGCCGAATCGCCTTGACGAGGCGCGTCAAACGGCGTTGTCATGCCAAAATCGATCAGCCGAGGTCCGTCAAACCGTGTCGGCACTCGACGAATCGACGGCGAGCCTCCGTCTGATCGATTCGGCATCTGCAAATCGGATGTACGAGCCGCGTCACCGCGCTTCGGCATCTGTAGATTCTAGCGGAGGCCGTCAAGGCCCGATGCGGCCATATCGTGACATACAATCAACGTGACTTCGAAGGTTCCGAGAATTTCGGGGTCGCCGTCGTCACACCCGGGCAGTTGCTCCACGAGATAGGAGTCATCCCATGAGCACAGTCAGCGTACATCTCTCCAAGTCTCTCCACGAGCAGGCGGCGGCTGTCGCAACGCAGGAGGGCGTTTCGATGGGACAGTTCGTCGCCATGGCAGTGGCGGAGAAGGTCGCGACGCTCAGGACAGTGGACTACCTGAGGGAGCGGGCCAAGCGCGGCAGCCGGGAGAAGTTGCTGGCGGTCCTTCAGAAAGCGCCCGATGTGGAGCCCGACGAGATGGATCGTCTTTGATCCTGGTGTCGGGCCAAGCGCGAAGCGATGGCGTTGGGTTGACCTAAGCCGACACGAGGTCGTAGTCCAACATGGCGTCACCATCGAAGATGAAACGCCCTTTGAGGGTTTTGCCAGCGAGCATCAACGGCAGCCAGATCTGATCGTCTGCCCACATTTCGTCGTAGGGAATCTGATCGAGCGCGGTCCACAGCGGGATCGCCTCGTCGGTCTCTTGCGGCTCGCCCTGGCAGTCGGTGGCCGAGAAGACGTGGACGTGGATCGAGTAGCCGTCGACGAATTGGAACAGTAACTCACCCCGTTGATCGAGACCGGTGGGGGTGACCAACAGCTCTTCTTCGACCTCGCGGATGGCACACTCGAGGGCCGACTCGCCGGGATCGATTTTGCCGCCTGGCCCGTTGATTTTGCCGGCGCCGAGGCCGCGCCTCTTGCGGATCAGCAGCACCTGGCCATCGCGAATTACGAACACCAGGGTGGCGTGGTTGACTGGCTGCCAGGTTTGCCAGTCGATTTCGCTGAGTTTCCTGGGTACTTTGGCCTGTGTCGGTGCTGTGGCCAGCGTCGGTGCGGTGTCCATGGTGGCGCTGACGGTATCAGCGCCTCACTCCCAACGGAAGATCTTCGCCGACACCGCGGTGCAGAGAGTGAAGTTCGCCAACAGCGCTCCAACTTCGAGCAGTTGCTGCGACCATGGCTCGCCACTCCAGATGCCTTGCAGAAGCGAGACCGCGTGGGTGACCGGCGACAACATGGCGACGTTCTGCCAGATTGGAGCAAAGGCGTCGAGAGGTACAAACAATCCTGAGATTGCGAGTAGGGGATAGAGAATTGCACCGGCCACCGGCTGCGCAAACCGTGCGGTGGGGACGGCGCTGGCGATGACAAATCCCAGCGAGAGGATGCTGGTGGTCGCCAGCAGGAGTGCGAGGGTAAAACTGAGCAGGTTGGTTTCGAGCTCGATGGGGTAAAACCGTTTACCGGCGAGAAACAACAAGCCGAGGGTGAAGGCGGTCAGCGAGAGCTTGAGGAAGACGTGTGCCGTTAGGATGGTCTGGGGACTCAGCGGGGTTGCCTTCAAACGCTTGAGGATGCCTCCCTCGCGATAGATCGAGATGATCGAAATGAGCGAGGTTGCGGCGGAGAACGCCATCATCATGGAAGCGAACACCGGCAGCGTTACCTGGACGAAGGTTGTGAGCCGTTGCGCCTGATCCATCCTCGGTCCAATGGAGCGACCGAGGAGGAGGAAAATGATCAGCGGCACGCCGATGGTGGCGAGCAGGCCCAGCGGTTCACGGATGAACACCTTGAGCTCGATCCAGGTCAGTTTCCAGAAGCCGCGCAAGATCATCGTTAGTCTCGAATCCCGTGGCCGGTGAGCTCTAAGAAGACGTCCTCTAGGGTGGGCAGGATGGTGCGGAAGTCGGTGACGCGAATGGACTGCTGGGAAATGCACTGGATGACTTCGGTGACAAAGTCATCACCCTGGCCTGCCAGGGTGTACGTCCGGTCTGCGCGCTGCACCGAGTCCAATCCCTGGATAGTCTGGAAGGTGTCGGTGGATCCGTCCCAATCGGTTGAGAATGCGACTGAGCGTTGTGGGCAGTGGCGGCGCACCAAGGCAGCTGGGGTGTCGATTTCGATCACCCGTCCATGTTCGATGATTGCAACCCGGTCACACAGCCGTTCTGCCTCCTCCATCAAGTGGGTGGTCAGCAGGACGGTTTTGCCTTGGTCCCGGATGTCCGTGATCAGTGACCAGATGGTGCGGCGGGCTTGAGGATCGAGCCCGGTAGTCAGCTCGTCGAGGAACACCAGCTCGGGGTCATGGATCAGCGCCAGGGCAATGAACAGACGTTGCTTTTGGCCGCCCGACAGGGTCATGAACCAGGCGTCACGTTTGGTGTCGAGCCCCAGGCGTTCGAGTAAGGCGTCGCCATCCACCGTTTGGGGATAAAGCGAGGCCCAAAGGTCCACCGCTTCCCACACTTTGATGCGTTTCTGAAGGTGAGCCTGCTGGAGCTGGACGCCGATGCGATTCTGCAACTCGTCGGCGTCTTTGGCTGGATCCTTCGACAACACCCGGATGGTACCGCGATCCGGCTGCCGCAGCCCCTCGGTGCACTCCATCGTGGTCGTTTTGCCGGCACCGTTGGGGCCGATCAAGCCGAAGATCTCGCCTTCCAAAACTTCGAAAGACACATCGTCCACCGCCACGGTGGAACCGTAAACCTTCCTCAGGCCCTGCACACTGACAACAGATGGCATTCCGCGATTATAGAGGGTCCGTGGGGCCAGGTCTGCGAGGCCGAGCCTGCGGGCTACATCCAGCTGCTGGTGTCTCCTGACTCGAAGCCATCGGCAAAAATGGTTTCGTCGAGCTGAATCGTCTGCGCGAAGATGTCGAGATCGCCGTTGATGGTGGCGGGGTAAACCGCCAAGATCTGGTCGCCTGCGACCGAAAGTCCGACAAAGTCCCCCAGGAATTGTTCGAAGCCTGGCCAGGTGGCGTCGCTGCTGGTGAACGATGTTGGGGTGAGACGAGCTTCGATCCAGCTGTCGCCGCCATTGGCGCTGGTGGCGTAATAGGCGTCGAACATGCCATTCACGGTGTCGTCGAGTTGGGCGGTGTGGCGGGTGTCGAGGTAAAGCAAGTGGAGTCGACCGTTTGTGTCCACTTCGAGCCAGGGGTAAAACTGATCACCCGGCGGGTCCGAGTCACCGTTGATCACCCGCGGGGTGGTCCAGGTATCGCCGCGATCCTGGGATCGGGTGAAATAGAGGTCGATGTTGGCCTGACCGTCGACCACACCCGTGGTGTCGAAGTAGACGCAGTAGAGTGTGCCGTTGTTGGGGTCGACCGCCAGGTAGGAGAGTGATGGCACCCGGAAGCGGCCGGGGAAACGCGAACCATCTTGTGTTCCCCAGACGTCCATTCTCTGAGCCATGGTGATCGGCGGGCTGATGGTCGTCCCGCCGTCGAAGCTGCGTTGCAGCAGCACACCGTCGTCGAAGTCCCAATAGGCGATGTACAGCTCTCCCATTGGCCCGATCCGTGGTTGTTGGGCGATGCCTGGATCCAGCTTCTGAACGCCCGACCAGGTGGTGCCGAGATCGGTCGAGATCTGGAGCCCCAGGTTGTAGGCGACGTAGAGGTTGGTGGTGTTGGGACTATCGGGGCCTCGGCCGGCAGCCAGCCAACCCTTGTCGAAGTTGTTCTGATCGTTGATCACAACCACCGGATCCAGAGTTGATGCGCCAGGAGCCTTGCGGGCGACGAAGATGTTGCCGCCTTGGAAGAACGTCACGCCGCCGACCCACAGGTTGCCGGTGCGGGGATCGTAGGCGGTCATCGGATCCCCTTCGAAGTTGTCGATCGTGGCTCCGGGCGCCCGCAGCAGGAAGTCGTTCCAGGTTGCTCCGCCGTCTTGGCTCAGACCGACGCCTAAGCTCCAAGCCTCGAGGGTGCCCGGCTCGCGCAAGTCATTCCAGGCCGCCACGATGTCGAGTGGGTTCGCTGCTGAGCGGATCACCGAGGTTTCGACGGACTGTGAGGTGCCGCCCCCGGCGTCGATTCGGACCATCGGTCCGGCGATGATTGCGCCGGAACCACGGGTGGCAGCGGGAGCCTGTTCAGGTGTCGAGGACGGTGTCGACTGGCTATCGTCGAGTCCCAGCAGCAGCTCGAGTCTGAGTCCCAGGAGGGTCTCGAGCTGGGCTGGTGGAGCTGTTCCCAACAACTCAGCGGTTTGTAGGTGATCTCTTGCTCTACGGCGGTCATCCAGGTAGAGGTGATCGACCGCCAGGCGGACATGGGCCATCCCGTCCGTCGGGTCGAGGGTCAAAACCTCGTCCCATGTTGCAACAGCCTCTGACCAACGAGCCAACCGTTCCAGGGTGCGAGCGGTCTCGGCGATGGACGTCACGCGCTTGGGCTCGAGCCTTGTTGCGGTTCGGAAAGCCGCCAAGGCTTGATGGGTTCGGCCGAGAGTTTGCAGGACGCGTCCGAGGGCTTCGAAAGCCTCCGCGGATTCCGGGGCCAGCACCACCGCCTGGGCGATGTGTTCCAAGGCTTCGACTCGCAGGCCGGTTGCCAGTTGCAGTCGCCCCTCGAGCAACGCCGCCTGGGCGAGAACTGTGCTGTCATCCAAGGCGTGGGCTTTTCGTGCGTCCGCTCTCACCTCGATGTGTTCGTCAGTGAAGTGCAGCGGTTGCAATATGCGCTCGATGCGTGCGCCTCGATGCGCTGCGACCGGACCCAGCTGGCGATCCACAGTGTGGGCGGGCTCTCTGGGTGGTGTGTCACCGGATGCTGTCTCAACGGTGGACTGATAGGTGGTGCAACCGCTCGCGAGGGTTGCGATCAGGCAGAGCTGGACGCTGAGCTTGGACACAGTGAGCTTGGACACAGTGAGATTAGCCACAGTGCAACAGTGAGGTAGAAGCATGGCATAGATCATGCCGCAGCAGCATGCATGCTGTCAAACCCTATCCTCGTGTGGACATCGAGTGTTCGAAACTGAACACCCCCGGTCATTCGCGGACGGTGGTTTGAGAATTGAACGATGGCAACGTGTTGATTCTAAAGAGATAGACGTTGGCATAGAGCTTGCCTTTAGGAAACTGCGAGAGGAGTTGAGCTATGGACCGTGAACTGACCACCCAGACCCGTGTGCGCCGTCATTTACGACGATGGCTGCCGGGTTTGTTCTTGAGCCTCGCCGCGGGCGGTGGATTGGTGTGGGCGATCGGTTGGCTCGAGCCCAGTTTGAGCCGCTCGCAGATCCGGACCGGCTTGGTGGAGCGCGGGCCGATCGAGGCGGTGATCGTCGGCTCCGGCACCGTGATGCCTGCCGACGAACAAGTGATCTCCAGCCCGATCGAGGCGCGGGTGATGCGGGTTTTACAACAGCCAGGGGCGGTTCTAGAAGCGGGCGATCCAATTCTCGAGCTCGATGTGACGACCTCTGCGCTCGCTTTGGATCAGCTCGAGGGGGAGATCGCGCAGAACGAGGCGGGGCGTGACGAGCTTACACTCGAGCTGGATGAGACGTTGCTCGCTTTGCAGAGCCAGCGCGAGATCAAGGGCCTGGACGTCGAAGAACTGGAGCTTCTGCTCGAACAACGCCGGGAGCTGTTCACTCAAGGTCTGGTTGCAGAGTCCTTACTGCGGCAGACCGAGACCCAGGTGAAGCGGTCGCGGATCGAGCTGCGGACCCTCGGCGCAACCATTGCCAAAGCACGGCAAGTAGCCGCGGCACGGACGGCCAATCTCACCGCCAGCCTACGAACGCTCGAACGGCGTCGGGAGCAGGCGCAGGCCCAGGTGCGTCGGGCGACCGCCCGGGCCGATCGGGCTGGAGTGCTGACAGTGATGACCGCCATCGAGGGTGAGACGGTGCGACAAGGCGAGGTGGTGGCCCGCATCGCGGATCTCGACCACTTTCGGGTCGAGGCGATTGTGTCCGACGTCCACGCCGGGCGTCTCGAGGTGAGTCAGCGGGCGCGGGTACCGATCACCGACGAGTGGATGCTGGATGGGCACATCGAACGAATTCTGCCAGCGATCGAGTCTGGGACGGTGCGCTTCTGGGTTGCGCTCGACGAGCCCGATCATACACGGCTGCGGGCCAATCTGCGGACGGATGTGTTGGTGGTCACGGATCACAAGCCTTCGGTACTGGCCCTGCCCAAAGGGCCTTATGTGACAGGCACCGGAGAGAATCAGGTGTTTGTCGTCGACGGCGAGGGCGCAAAACGTCGGACGGTGCGTTTTGGGCTAGCCGGATACAACCACTACGAAGTCCTCGAGGGGCTGTCGGAAGGCGACGAGGTGGTCCTTTCGGATGTCGCCGACACGATCCATTTCGAGCGCGTGACCTTCCGTTGAGCGCTAGACGATTTGCTTCCAGGAGACCGAGATGATTGAGCTACAAGACGTCGAAAAGATTTATCGCACCGATCGTATTGAGACGGTGGCTTTGGCGAACGTGAATCTAGAGATCGAAGCCGGTGAGTTCGTGTCGATTATGGGTCCTTCAGGCTGCGGCAAATCCACCCTGCTCAACTTGATGGGTCTGCTCGATGTGCCGTCCGAAGGTTACGTGCGCTTGGCCGGAGAGTCGGTTGAGTCTTATTCCGACCGTCGGCTGTCTCGGCTGCGTAATCAGAGGATCGGGTTCGTTTTCCAGACCTTCCATTTGATCGCTGATCTCAGCGTGGTGGCCAACGTCGAAATTCCGCTGCTCTACCGGCGCATGCGGGGCCGTGAACGACGTCAGCGGGCGCTGGCTGCTCTCGAGCAGGTCGGGTTGTCGTCGCGTGTCCATCATTTCCCCTCCCAGCTCTCTGGCGGCCAGCAGCAAAGAGTAGCGATTGCCCGCGCCATTGTCGGTGAACCCGATGTCCTGCTGGCTGACGAGCCCACCGGTAATCTGGACAGCAGTATGGGAGACGAGGTGATGGCGATGCTCCACGACCTCAACAACCGTGCCGGGACCACCATCGTCATGGTGACCCATGACGAGAGGCTAGCCGGGCGCACCGGACGCACGCTTCGTTTGTTCGATGGCCGTCAAGTGAATTGAGGGATTGCCATGTTGAAGCATTATCTCGCGACAGCTATCCAGGTGCTACGGCGTCGCAAGTTCTTCACCTTCATCAGTCTTTTTGGGGTCAGCCTGACGTTGGTGGTGTTGATGGTGGCGACGGCGGTTTTCGATCAGGCTCTGGGACCCCAGCCGCCAGAGGTCCACTCCGACCGCACCCTCGGGGTCTACAGCCTCGGCATGCGAGGCCCCAGCATCAGCAGCAACAGTGATGCCTCCTATTGGTTTCTCGACCGTTATGTGCGGACTCTGCCGGACGTCGAGGCGGTGACGATCTTCTCGCAGGCCGCTCGCTCTGCCACCTATCGGGACGGCGAAAAGTTCGAGCTTTACCTCAAGCGGGCGGATGGCGCCTTTTGGCATGTCTACGCCTTTGATTTTCTCGAGGGGGGGCCCTTTCTCGCCGAGGAGGACGCCAACGCGGAGCGGGTTGCGGTGATCAACGAGACCACCCGTCGAAGGCTCTACGATGGCGAGTCGGCGGTGGGCCGCGTGTTGGAGATTGATGGTCAGCGCTTCAAGATCAAGGGCGTCGTGCGCGATATTTCGTACCTGCGCCAGGATCCATTCAGTGACGTCTGGACGCCGAATTCGACGGCGCGATCCGATGTTCACTTGCGTCCAGCGGTTCTGGGAAACCACACCGGTGTCATCTTGGCGCATCGCCGCAGCGATTTCCCAGCGATCAAACGGGCGTTCGAGGCGAGCCTCGAGGAAGTTGAGCTGCCCGAGCGGTACGAAGAGCTCACCGGTGAAGCCAACACCCGCTTCGAGCGGTTCTCGCGTGTCTTGTCTTCGGACCGGGATCAAGTCAAGGCGTCTCCCTGGCGGTTGCGAATTGCCATCGCGCTGGCGATGTTGCTCTTCATGATCTTGCCGAGTCTCAATCTGGTGAACATCAACATCAGCAGGATTCTAGAACGGGCATCAGAGATCGGAGTACGGAAAGCTTTCGGCGCGTCCTCGTGGACCCTGGTGGGGCAGTTCGTGGTTGAGAACGTCCTGCTGACGTTGATCGGTGGCGGTATCGCTTTTGTACTCTCGAGTGGGGTCCTCAGCCTCTTGAACGGTGTCCAGCTGGTTCCCTACGCGGTGTTCCAATTGAACTTCCGAGTGTTCTTCTACGGTCTGTTGATCGCAGTGATCTTTGGCCTCGTCTCCGGCGTCTATCCGGCGTGGAAAATGTCTCGTTTACACCCGGTTGTCGCTCTGCGAAGGAGATCTTTATGATCCGACACATGCTCCAGATCGTCTGGAATCGCAAAGCTTCAAATGCCTTGATCATCCTGGAGATTTTGGTTTCGTTCCTGGTCGTCTTTGCGGTGGTGGCCATGGCGATTTTCAACTGGCGGAATTACCATCGACCTCTGGGTTATGCCTGGGAAGATGTCTGGCAGATCAATTTCCGGATTGGCGATCGGGAGTTCGACGCCGCCGAACGCCACGCCGCCGCAAATCGCACCTTGGAAAGACTGTTGCGTGAGCTCGAAACGATGGCGCCGGTGGTCCGGGCAGCGGCCGGACACTATCCCCCGTACACTCGATCCTCGTCGAGCCGGAATTGGGACACCAGCGACGGCCGCGACATTTTCACCGAGATCATCGAGGCAACCCCGGAGTTCTTCGAGGTGCTCGACATCAGAATCGTCGCGGGTCGTGGATTCGAAGCCGCCGATGCCGCTCACCCGTGGCAACCGGTCATCGTCAACCGGACCCTGGCAGCGGATCTTTTCGGGGAGGGCGAGGATCCCATCGGCAAGACGGTGGACCTCGGCAATATGAAATCGACCGAGACAGAGCTGAGGGTTGTCGGCATGATCGACGACTATCGGAAAGGGGGAGAGTTGGCGGTGCCGTCCAACATGATGTTCGAAGCCGTCTGGCTAGAGCCGACCCGACGCCCACTGTCTCTCCTGGCGATCCGACTGGCGCCGGGAACCCCGGCAGCTTTCGAAGAAGAGCTGTCGAAGCGACTCAACGCTTTGGCGCCGGAATGGTCGTTCAGCGTGCGTTCGTTGGCTGCCAAACGGGATGCTTACCTGAGGTTGCGCCTCGCACCGCTATTGGCCGCTGCGGTGGTGGCGGCCTTTCTGATCCTCATGGTGGCCCTCGGCTTGGTCGGTGTGCTGTGGCAAAATGTGACGCAACGTACTCTGGAAGTTGGACTGCGTCGTGCCAAAGGAGCGACGCGCCCCAATATCCACTGGCAGATTCTGGGGGAGATGCTGATGATCGCTTCTCTCGGCTTGGTACTGGGTACCTTGGTGGTTGTCCAAGTGCCGCTGATGGGGTGGTTAAGCTTTCTCGATCTCTCGACGTTTGGCCTCGCCTTTGCGGTCTCGGTGGTCGTGATCTACTGCTTGGCGGCAATCTGTAGTCTCTATCCGAGTTGGCTGGCGGCTCGTATCCAACCCGCGGAAGCGCTGCATTACGAGTGATATTCGATGATTCTCATCGTTGACGACGACGCCTCCGTAACCGCCTCTCTGGCGCTGCTATTCAAGCGCCAGGGTTATGCCACGATGACGGCTGTGTCGCCGGCTGCCGCGCTCGACGTGCTGGCTCGAGAGAGCTGTCGTGCCGTGATCCAGGATATGAACTTCTCCCGTGGTGCGGCTTCAGGGGGGACTAGCGGCGATGAAGGGCTCGAGTTGCTGCGGCAAATCAAGCAACGGTACCCGGACTTGCCGGTGATCTTGATCACCGCTTGGGGCTCGATCGAGTTGGCGGTCGAGGGTATGCAAGCCGGGGCCGCCGACTTCATCACCAAGCCGTGGTCCAATCCACAGCTGTTGCAGGCAGTGGAGACGGTGCTCGAGGTGGCTGCGGTGCGGGCCGATCCTCGGCGTGGAGCCCCAGGCCGTGAAGAGCTGGATGCACACTACGATTTTGCCGGCATCGTGGGTCGCGACCCCAAGCTACTGCGCATCCTCGATCTGGCGGGTCGGATCAGCTCGACGGATGCCTCAGTACTGATCACGGGCGAAAGCGGTACCGGCAAGGAGTTGTTGGCAGAAGCGATCCATCGCAACGGCAAGCGCCGGGGTGGTCCTTTCGTCAAAGTCAACTTGGGCGGCGTCTCCTCGACCTTGTTCGAGAGTGAAATGTTCGGGCATGTGCGCGGTGCATTCACCGATGCCCGACAGGATCGCGTCGGACGTTTCGCGCTGGCAGACGGTGGCACCATTTTCCTCGACGAGATCGGTGAGGTGGATCCCAGTGCTCAGGTGAAACTGTTGCGGGTGCTCCAGGATCGCACCTACGAAGTGCTCGGCTCGAGCACTACCCGGCGAGTGGATGTCAGGGTGATCTCCGCAACCAACCGGGAATTGCCAGAGATGGTGGCTCGCGGAAGCTTTCGTGAGGACCTGCTCTATCGGCTCAACCTGATAGCGGTGGAACTGCCACCCCTGAGAGAGCGACCGAGTGACATTCCTCTGCTGGCGACCCATTTGGTGGAGAGCTGTGCGCGTCTGTACGGCCGCGAAGGCCTGCAGCTGGCACCCCAGGCGGTCGAATGGTTGGGGGCTCAGCGTTGGCCGGGCAATGTGAGGCAATTGAAGCAGGTGATCGAGCGTGCGGTCTTGCTCGCCCGCAACAATGCGATTGCCGTCGAAGAGCTTTTGGACCTCAACGAATTGGGCCAGAAAGAGCGTGGCGCGCAAGCTTTGCCAGCGGCTGGTGCCATGACGTTGGAAGAAATGGAGCGGGCGATGATCGTCAAATCGCTCGAGCATTACCGCGGCAACATCACCAAGGTCGCGAAAGCCCTGGGGCTCAGCCGAGCGGCGCTTTATCGTCGATGTGAGAAGTTTGCGATCGACCACACCGGACCTGGGCCTGGTGAGGACCGCGACGAGGCCGCCGGTAACGCATCAAAACGATGACGCTGCGATCCAAGTTCCTGGTCTATGTGTTGGTGATGCACGGGCTGCTCGCCAGCGCCAGTGCTCTGTTGCTGCGTGAGCATCGCGACTGGCTGCTGTTGGCTGAGGTGGTGTTTCTGTTCTCGGTGTGGTTTGCGGTGCGCTTGATCCGCTCGCTTTCGGTGCCTTTGCAGTTGATCGACACCGGTACCGAATTGATCAAAGAGCGCGACTTCACCACCCATTTCTCGGCGGTCGGTCAGCCTGAGATGGATCGGTTGATCGCGGTCTACAACCGAATGATCGACCAGTTGCGGGAGGAGAGGCTGCGGGTTCGTGAGCAGAACGAGTTGCTTGATCGTATCGTCGAAGCGTCACCGGGAGGTGTCGTCATCTGTGACTTCGAGGGGCGTGTGGCGGAGCTCAACCCGAGCGCAGAAAGACTGTTGGGTATCGTGCGTGAGTCAGCGGTTGGAGCCCCGTTGGCGGAGCTCGCGTCGCCGCTGGCAACACCCCTTGCGGCGTTGGAAGATGGGGTCTCACGGGTCGTCTCAGCGAGCGGCGGCCGGCGTATTCAATGCCAGCGTGCGGGTTTTCGCGACCGTGGTTTCGCTCGCAGCTTCTTCCTGCTCGCCGAGCTCACGGTAGAGCTTCGGCAGTCCGAGCGAGCAGCCTACGAGAAGTTGATCCGGATGATGTCGCACGAGGTCAACAATTCGGTTGGGGCGGTCGGATCCTTGCTGGCCTCGGTGCGGGGAGCGTTGGCCGAGCTACCATCCAGCGAGCGTTCGGATATGGACCCTGCCCTTGACGTGGCCGCCGCTCGCCTCGACCACCTACGCGGATTTATGGATGGTTTTGCCAAGGTGGTGCGGTTGCCCTCGCCAGACCTGCGGCCCTGCAATGTGGCGCGATTGATCGACGATCTAGTGGTGCTGCTGGGGCCGTCCCTCGCAGAACGTGGCATCGAGCTTCGGCGAGAAGGGATGGCTGAACTGCCAGCGATCAGGCTCGACAAAAACCAGATCGAACAGGTCTTGGTCAATGTGGTCAAGAACGCGGCCGAAGCGATTGGCGAACAGGGTGTGATCACGTTGCGTTTCGGACCGTTGCCCGTCACTAAGTCGTCAACCGGCAGGGGTTCGAACGGAACCTTGGGGCGATGCTGGATCGAGATCGAAGACACCGGCGAGGGTATCGGTCCCGAGGTTGGGACTCAGCTTTTTACGCCTTTTTTCACCACCAAGGAAGACGGCTGTGGTCTTGGGTTGACTCTGGTCAAGGAAGTCTTGAGTCGCCATGGCTTCGGTTTTTCGCTGGAGAGTGCAGAAGGCGGTGGGGCGCGTTTTCGGATCGAGATGTAGTCGGTCGGCGCGTGGTGGACCGTTCGGGCGGCGATTTTCGCATCTAGGGGCGAGCCGGATAGCGCGTCTGTTGATCCGCTGAGGCTCGATCCACACCCAAGATCAAGGAGATCCTCATGAGCTATAACTGTGCCCGACAACCCCACCTTTTTCTGGTCCTCTTTTTGGGATGGATCGCTTTGGTAAGTCCCACACCTGCTGAAGCGGGTTCGATGGTTGGCCTCGGAGCCAAGTGTCTCGACGTCGAAGGGGGTTCGACGGCGGACGGTACCCCCGTCGTGTTATGGGAATGTAACGGTGGTCAAAATCAACAATGGCAGCTCGCAGCCTCCGGGTCCTCTTTCCGGATCCGAGGGATCGGCGACAAATGTCTTCGGCCTGCCAATCCGGGTGGGGATTCGCCGCTGTCGATCGGGCCCTGTGACGGCGTCGAAGATCTTTGGCGAGCCGGCGTCGGCTTCCCCGACAGCTTTGCCTGGATCCATCTGGAGTCTGGGCAATGTATTGACGTCGAAGCAGGTAACGCCGCCAACGGTACGCCGATTATCTTGTTCGCTTGTAACGGCAATTCCAATCAGCAATGGCACTTCAATGACGATGTGGGGTCCTTGTTTCCACCCGGTTCTTTGGTGGGGCTCGACGGTAAGTGTGCCGATGTTGAAGGAGCCGGCACAGCAGATGGTACGCCGGTTGTTCTCTGGGACTGCGAGGGCAGCGAAAACCAAACCTGGGAGATCGAGGGTACGGGGGCTTCGGCTCGTTTTCGGGGGCTGGCCGACAAGTGTTTGCAACCCGCTGACAGCGTTGCCGGTAGTCAGTTGGTCATCAGGCCCTGTGAGGGTGCCAATGATCGCTGGCAGTACACCGGCAGTGCTCCGGTGTTGACAACGCTGATGCACGTTTCGAGCGGACTGTGTATGGACGTCGAGGATTCCAGTACGCAGAACGGCACACCGCTCATTCTTTTTCCATGCCATGGGCAGCCCAATCAAATCTGGAGCTTCGAGCCCGAAACTGTAAACCCATCCATTTGTTACAACACGACGCGAACGCTTTGTTTGAATGGCCGTCGGTTCAAGGTCGAGGTCGAATGGGAAGACTTCGAAGGCAACCTCGGAGATGGTCGTGTGCTCGGGTTCAGATCGGATGACTCAGGCTTGTTCTGGTTCTTCGACCTGAACAATTGGGAGCTGCTGGTCAAGGTGCTCGATGGCTGTCGGATCAACGACCACTTCTGGGTGTTTTCCGCCGCCACCACCAACGTCAAATACACCCTGAAGGTGACGGATACCCAGACCGGGGTCCTGCAGACGTATGTGAATCCTCTCGGCCAGTCAGCCGATGCCGTGACCGACACCGAAGCGTTTGCCACCTGTCCTTGACGGCGACCGCGAGGGGGCTAGGCGTCGTCGAAGATCTCGTCGAGAGTCGACGCGTCAACAAAGCGCTCGCCCCAGCCCAACAGCTCTTGAACGCCTCCAGCCCGGATGCGTGCTTCGAGGTGGGCATCGAGGGCGCCGAATCGTCGGCGCAACATCCTGAGCAGAATCGTAGCCTCACCTTCCTGGCGTCCTGCGTGTCGACCCTCTTCTCTCCATTGCGTAGACCAGTCGATCGCGTGCTGGGTCATCATTGGGCTCACCTCTTCGAGTTTCTTCACTTCAGGTACGGTAACGCCAGGAAGCCTCGAAGGCAAGAAGACTTGGGTCAACCACAGGGTGACGGCGCGTCGGAGACCGGAGTGTTCGGGCTGGGGTAAGAGTGACTCGAGGATTTCTATCGGTTTGGTCGCGAGGTTTCGACTACCCTCCAGCCACAACAGGCAGGCGACAGGATTGGACATTGACTCGAGCTGGCCTTTGTCGAAGGCGTTGGCGTCGAGCAACAAATAACGCAGGTGAGGCAGGTAGGGCTCAATCTCGGGCGGAGCGGCCGCGATCAGCTGATGAACCTCAGTCTTGGCTGTCCATGCAGGCTGTCCACGGTAGAGGACTACGGGTAAAACGACTGGCAGGCGTTCTCCACGTTTGGGCTTCAGGCTGCGCACGAGTTGTCGGTAGAGCCCGCCACTATAGTCGAGGATCCTCACCGCCATGAAGGGCTCGTCGGTGCTCTGGAACTCGAGCATCAAATAGATGTAGATCCATACGTCAGCTTCGCGCCACCTCAGTCGCCAGATCACGTCGTCGTAACGAGTGCCGATATCGTCGCGAGGATGGGCCTCTCGGACGGTTTCGAGGGAATCGAAATCGAGATGCCCTATCCATGGCCCAGGCACGAATCCACGGATCAGCGATTCGACGAGAAGGGGGTAAGAGAAGAGGAGTTTGTAGGCGCTATCGTGGGTTCCCATATGAGCACTCGCGAAGGGTGTTAATGGACGCGAAGAAGTGCGGTCTGACGACTACACACCACTTCTTGCAACAACTGTCACCCTCTAAAGACGGAAAGCGCGCAACCGATCTTTTCGCTAGGCGTAGGCAAAATCCCTGTCTTTCGAGCGTCCGGTGCGAAACAAGCGCTCTGGTATTCGATATCCCCGCAGATCAGGCGTATCCTCCGCGGTACAATGTCGACTTCTCGTCGATTCAGTCACCAAGGAGGATGCACGATGCGCCACGCCGCTCTGTTTCTGATCCTGATCCTGACGCAGCCTTGGACGGCCGTCGCGCAGGTCGTCGATTCGTCTGACCAGCCACCAAGTTCGAGGCCGTCGGACGAACCAATGCTCGACGCCTCCTTCGAGGGCATGGTGGAGGTATCCGAAGTATTGCTCGATGTGTTGGCCACGGACGAAGAAGGGCGGGTTGTCCGAGGCTTGGGAACCGATGACTTCATCGTCGAAGAGAACGGGTCGCCGGTCGCCTTGACCGGCGTCAGTTACTACACCACTCGCTACGATCGTGGCGACGAGGAGGTCGAAGCAGTTGCGGAGGCGCCGTCGAGCCGTTACTTCATCTTCTTCTTTCACACCCAATGGCAGCAGAGCTCGTTCACTCCCGACTTGATGCGGCAGCAACTGCGAGCTGGTCTCGAAAGCCGCCGCTGGTTGGAAGAGGAGATGCTGCCGTCCGACTGGGTGGCGGTGGTCCGATACGGCAGTGGGTTGAGGGTCTACCAAGACTTTACGCAGGATCGCGAGGCTCTCGCTGGTGCGTTCAAAGAAGCGGCCGCGGGCAAGAAGCCATCGAACGACGTACCTTTGCGGCGTAGGTCGCCAGGCGCTACCGAGTTGTCGATCTTGCAACGTTTACCGAAGGGGCGCGAGTTACGCCAACGGACAGAAACGGTGTATGAGGCCCTTGGGTTGGTTGCTGAAGCCTGCGGCTTCGTCGTCGGGCGCAAGAACCTTCTTTTGTTCACGATGGGTTTCGGCAAGGAGATCCGTTTCGGTGACGCCGAGGCCGACCCGCGGTATTACCCTCAGCTCGAAGCAGCACTCAACGATCACAACGTGGCGGTTTATCCGATCGATACCTCACCTGCCGGTCGCGGTACCCGCCAAACCGACTTCTTGACTCAGCTCGCTGAAGACACCGGTGGGGTTTACCACGAGGACTTCTACGGCTTTATCAATCCGCTGCGTGACATCGGCGGCGACAGTTATGCCTACTATGTGCTCAGCTACCAAAGTGAGCACCCAGCCGGGGAAATCGGTTACCAGCGGATCGAAGTCAAGTCGCGAGACGAAAGTGTGCTGGTCCGTGCTCGCAAAGGCTACCGTTACGGTCTGTAGGCTCTCTGGGCGGCCGCCAGTCGATTAGTAGGCATTGTGCCAAATGCCGCTGCGCAGGGTCATCCAGATGATCTTGAGGTCCAGTGTCAGAGTCCAGTTCTGGATGTAATAAAGATCGTATTGGATGCGCTTGCGGATCGATGTATTACCACGCCAGCCATGCACTTGGGCCCATCCGGTGATGCCTGATTTGACCCGATGACGCAACATGTAATCTGGGATTTTGTGTTTGAACTCGTGCACGAAGGTCGGACGCTCGGGCCGCGGACCGACGATCGACATGTCGCCCTTGAGGACATTCCAAAGCTGCGGCAGCTCGTCGATCGACCATTGGCGGATGAACGTTCCGACACCGGTGCGACGGCTGTCTCCGGGCACTGCCCACACTGGGCCGCTGGCAGATTCGGCGTTGACCCGCATAGAACGGAACTTCCAGATCATGAACGGCTTGCCGTCCAAACCCATACGTTCCTGGCAGTAGAAGATCGGGCCATGGTCTTCCCGCCAGATGAGCAACGCCATGATGGGTAGGAATGGCAGCAGAACAATCATCGCTGCTCCAGCAATGGCGATGTCCATGGCTCGCTTGACGAGACTGCTCCAGCCTTGCAGCGGCACCTGCGAAAGATTGATCACCGGCATGCCGTCGAGATCTTCGAGGCTCGATTTGAGGGTCGCGTACTGCAAGATGTCGGGGACCAGTTTGACTCCGACGCAGGCGCGACCAACCGTTTGCAGCACCCGCATCATCTTGCGATGCGCTTCCAGTGGCAGCGCTACGTAGACGTGATCGATCGCTTTCTCCTCGATCACCGATTCGACGTCCTTGAGGGTGCCGAGTACCGGGACGTCCATGATCTTGTGATCAATCTTGCTGGGGTCGTCGTCGAGGAAACCCACCACTTCGAGGCCAAGCTCGCGATGGGCTTGCAGTTTGTAAGTGAGCTCCTTGCCAAGTTCGCCGGCACCTACCACCAGAATACGCTGCAGGTTGTAGCCTTTGAGGCGCAGCCGTTGCAAGATTTCGCGAACGGTGACCCTGGCGCCAAGCACCAGGATGAAATCGAGAATCACGAAGTTGGCGACAAAAGCCCGGCTGTAGTTGAAAGGCTCAGTGCCTCCTGTCTGAGTTGGTCGATACCAAGCCAGGACTGCCGACAGAACAAAGGTGGCGACGACGGCAGCGAGGAGGATTGTGAGGGCATCGTCGACTCGGCTGTGGTCGCGACGGCTCTGATAAAGGCCGTGGAAGTAGAAGACGATCGGCCACAAAACCAGCACAAGCGGTAACAAAGCCAAATAGCGGCCAAACTCTGGAACACCTTTGGTCAAGACTGGGAACTCGAGCTCGAAGCGAACGAACCAGGCGAGCAGGAAGGCTGCGAGCGTGGCGAACAGATCGCTAGCGAGGTAGAGCGCAACTGTGCTTTGGCGGCGCTTTTGAATCATAAACGGGACCCGCGGTCAAGGGATGGCCGGACTCCGGGAGTTCGTATCGAGTGTACGATCCAGCTCCGCCGAGCGCTGAGTCAACTGTGAAAGATATCGCTCGGCGAAGCGCTGGCTGGAAAATTCGCTTGCTCGGGCTTGTAATTCCAATTTATTGAAGCCGATCTGACGAGATTTGTCAATCGCCGCGCACAGTGCGTTGATTTCTGTGGCGCGGTCAGCGCCAGACGGCGGACGGTACAGTACCCCATGGAGACCGTCTTCAACAATGTCGAGCACGCCGCCGTGGCCTAGCGCCACAACCGGGGTACCGCAGGCCAGCGCCTCGACTGGAGCGATGCCAAAGTCCTCAATGCCTGGTTGTAGAAAAATGTCCGCACCTTGAAAAAGGCTCCGCAACGCTTCGCCATCGACTCGACCGAGGAGCCGGGTTCGCGGCCCTGCCAAGCGCTCGAGACGTTGGCGCTCAGGTCCGGTGCCGACGACCCATAGTTCGCGACCGAGTCGTTCGCAAGCCTCGATCGCAAGCTCGATCCTCTTATAGGGAGCCAGGGCAGTCACGATGAGGCAATAGCCCTGGTCGTCGGACTGTGTAATGTCGGACTGTGTAATGTCGGACTGTGGACTGCCTTCCCCGCGGAAGAAGTTGATATCGACTGGCGGTGCTACCACGGTTGCTTGGCGGCTGTAGTAGCGAGCGATACGACGGGCAACGAAGCGCGAGTTGGCTAGGAAATGGTCGACCCGTGGCGAAGCTGCGGCGTCCCACGCCCTGAGGTTACTCAGCACCAGTTGGCGTAACCGAGCGACGAGGCCGCGACGACGCGGAAAATAAGTGTGCTCTTGATCCCAGGCATACCGCATAGGGGTGTGGCAGTAGCAAACGTGGTAAGCGTCGGGCGGCGGGATCACGCCTTTGGCGACGCAGTGACTGGTGCTCAGGATCAGGTCATAAGCACCAAAATCGAAGTCTTCGATGGCGCTCGGAAACAGCGGCAGATAGTGCCGATAGTGGCGCCGGATACCAGGAGCGCGTTGCAGGTAGCTCGTATGGATGGGGTGGCTCTCGAGCGCCTCGCTGACGCTGCCCGGGATGTGTATCAACGTGTAGATTGGCGCACCAGGGAAGAGGTTGGCGATGGCTTCGAGGACTTTCTCGCCGCCCCGCATACCAGTCAGCCAATCATGGACCAGCGCAACGCGACCTGCAGCCAGCGATTCAGCTACGGTTGCTGGCAGTGTCGGCGCCGGTAAAGTCGTCACCGGCTGTGTCGGTGTCGGCTGTGTCGCCGAAAGCACCGGCAGCGTTGCCGAAGTTGGTACTGGCGAGTTGGATTGGGAACGCGCCGCCATCGTCAGTCCGTTTCGCCGGTGACCGCCTGATGGTAGACCGCCAGTGTCTGCTCTGCGGCTTGGCGCCATCTGAAGTCTTCGGATCTGCGCTGACCTACCTTACGCAGAGACTTGCGGTGGTCTGCGTCGGAGACCAGGCGAACGATGGCCTCGGCCATGCCATCGAGATCGAGCGGATTGACGAGGTCGGCGTACCCAGCGGCGATTTCCTTCAAGGCCGAAGTATTCGAGGTGATGACCGGAACGCCGGAAGCCATCGCTTCGATCACCGGCAATCCGAAACCCTCGTAGAGGGTTGGATAGAGGAAGACCGCAGCGCCCTGATAGATCGCTGGCAAGGCTTCTTGAGCAACGTGCCCGAGCAGCAGGATACGATCCTCGATGCCAAGCTGGGAGGCACGCTGGCGAATTTTGAACTCCAAACCACTACGGTCACCAACACAGACCAATTTGTGTGGAAAGTCATGCATCTTGACGGCTTGGGCGTAGGCTTTGACGACGTTGTCGAGGTTCTTGTGAGGTTTGGGGTTGCCGACGAACAGTAAGTAGGGGCGTTCGAGACCGAGGTGTCGCATCCAACGTTCGAGCTCTTCCGCCGGCAGGGTTTTGCGGAACTCTTCATCGATACCGTTGTAAATCGTCTTGATCTTCTTGCCATCGACCTGAAAGTAGCTCTTGAGGTCGGCCCGGGTATTGCGGGACACTGAAATCACGCGATCACCGCGTTGCAGGCTGTGGCGAATCATCCGCTCGGCGTAAATGAAGGCTAGCCGGTTGGGCAGAAACTCGGGATAAAGCAGGTGGATGATGTCGTGGATGGTAACCACCGCTCGACATGGCACGATCAACGGCAGCACATAGTGGGTGGCATGGTAGAGGTCGACCTTGAGCCGCATGAGGTCCCAGGACAGAGTGAAGAGCTCGCGTACCGAATAAACTGGAGACCTCTGGATGATGATCTGAAAGTTCTCGGGTAAGCGTCGGAACGCATCGCGATGACCTGGGCCGGTAAACACCAGATAGTTGTTGTCGTGGTCGAGTTCGGCGATCTCGCGGATCAGATTGCGGACATAGGTACCGATGCCGAAGTCGTTGACTTTGCGGGCGTCGATGGCGATCGTATACGGCAAGATGGCTCCGAGGGGGTCGGTCAGGCCGCGGTCTTTAGGTTCGAAACAGCATGTTCGAGGCGGCCTTCGAGACGGTCTAGATTCAGCGAGTGTCGGCGGGGCAGGCAAGCGTGATTGAAGCGGATCGAGCGGGGTTGAGGGTGTCCCGACCGACGCGAGGCAGTCTATACGATGTGTGATCGGGTATCGTTGCGCCGATGAGTTCGAAACCTGACCCGCTCTCTCGCCTGGTGCGCCGTGGTCGTCGTTTGTTGGCGCCGCTTCACCCGCGGCGAATCCACGGGCGCCTGATGCGGATTGCCGTCCGATTGGGATACAACTATGTGCGCCTTTGGATCGTTGGGCTTCACCCGCGGCGCATCTTGGCGACGCTGCGTTGGGCGCATCAGTTCCGTCGTATCCTCAGGCGTCGGCGAGCAGAGCCGCGGCTGACCGTGGCGGTTGATGTCAGTGCACTGTGGGAGCCATTGACCGGCGTCGGTTGGTATCTCTACCGCTTGCTCGAGCATTTGGCAGAGCGTGACGATGTCCGATTACGACTGTACGGTCCGGGGTTCGTCGACAAACGAGACGTTCCGCCGCCGGTTGTTGAACTGCCGACGGGTCCGGCGATCGAAGAGGTGCGTTATGTGGTGCCTGAGAATCTCAGCTTCGTCTTCTACTATTTGGCGGAGAAGCTGCGGCGCATTCAGGAACGCCTGATCGCGGCGGACGGCAATCAGGTACTCTTCGCGCCCAACTATTTTCTACCGCCTTGGTTCGATCGTAGTGGAGGTAAGTTGGTGGTGATGATCCACGACCTCAGCTTCCTTCAGGTCCCCGAGACTCTACGGGAGTCCACCCGTCTCGATCTCGAAGCCCATGTTCGCAGTACCAGCCGTCGTGCCGCCCGAGTGTTGACGCCGAGTGCCACCGTCCGTGGTGAACTGATCTCCAGTGGATTAGTGGATGCTTCGCGAGCCCGCGCTGTACCCCACGGACCGGGCTCAGTCTCGATTGCGACACCAGCGTCGCCACCTGACGGGACTCCCGAGCGTTACGTTCTGCATGTCGGAACCCTAGAGCCGCGCAAGAATTTGTTGACGTTGTTTGCCGCTTGGCGGATCTTGCGAGATCGCAACTTGGACCCACCGCCGTTGGTGCTGTGTGGGCGACTGGGGTGGAAGACCGAAACCTTGGAACGAGAAATCGACAACGGTCGGCGAGAAGGCTGGCTGGTCCATCACGGATACCTACCCGATGAACAGGTTGCGGCGCTCTATCACGGCGCGTTGTTGGTGGTCCTGCCGTCGATTTACGAGGGGTTCGGACTGCCTGCGCTCGAAGCGATGGCAGCCGGGGCCCCCTTGTTGTGCAGTGATATCCCGGTGCTACGTGAGGTTGCGGCCGAGGGTGCGGCCTACGCGCCGACGGATCAACCGGCGGCCTGGGCCGATCGGCTGGCCGAGCTGTTGGCCGATCATGAACAGCGTAGCGAACTGGCACGACGCGGCCGAGATCGCAGCAGACAATTTGATTGGCGACGGACGGCTGAGCAGACCGTAGCCGTCTGGAAGGAGGCAGCGGCCAGCCTATGACTACCAAACGATGGATACTTGGCGGCCTGGTGGCGGTGGTGGCGACGGCTGGACATTGGGCTTATCACTACAAGCCACGAAGTCGACCCGCAGCGCCGTGGAGTGACTCGCGGGTTGCCGGTCTACTCGGCAATAGTGATTTTCCGGCCGCGGTCTGGGTGCCCTATCCACACCAGAACTTGGCTCACCTGCGTGAAATCGCCGGCACCGAGCCCAGTACTTTGCGAGCGGTCGCCCGTCTGGCCGGGTTGCCGGCGCCTGCATTGCCGACGTTTGGGCCCTTGGCCTTGCCGCCCTCGTCGGAGATTGCGGTTGCGTCGGATGAGACCGGTGAGCGTTTTGCTGTGCTTGCCCAGGTTTATCCCGCCTTTGCTGGATTTGCCAAGTTGGCGGGGCGGTTGGCTGGGAATCCCTGGCTGGCCGGCGGCGAGATCGTGGTGGATGGCAGCACGGCTGACGTGTCCTGGGACGGGAATCTCTGGATGGTGGTTTCCAGCGGGTTGTCGCCCGATGTGCTGCTGCGGGAACGCAGTGAGTCGACAGACTCGACGGTCAAAGAGCTGGCTAGCGAGAAGGGAATCGGCTGGATACAGGTTCGCCAGGCGGTCGACCCGCTGCCGGCAGGACTTTACCGATTGTGGGAAGACGCTAGAGGGATCGGAATCGTCTCCAATACCGGTATCTCCGAATCTGCGCCAGCAGCCATCGGCGATCAAACGTTGGTGGATCGATTCCAGAATATCGGTTTGTTCCTCTTGGTCTTCTCAGGTGGTCTTGAAGCCCTGGGAGAGCCTGCTCAGGCTTTGGCCTTTTTTGATCAGGTGGAGGACAAGCTCAAGGAACTGCCGCGGATCGCTTCCTTACACGAGCCCGGAACCGAGCGCTGGTCGTTGCCAGGCGAGAGCTTGTTGCAACTCGCCGGGCGAGAGCCCCGAACGTCGGACGAAGGCTCGTGGGCGGTCGCGGCGCTCGATCGTGCCAGTCTCGAGCAAGCTCGCGACGTCGCACCACTACTCGATCGGCTGAGCGGTGATCCGCTAGCGTGGGGATTGTGGCTCGATCTCGAGGGCGGCTTGGTGGAGGTGGAGCGCATTGCACAGCTGCTCAGCGAAGTACCCATCGTGCCCCGTCGCCGTGTCGAGCGTTGGAGTGATGCGCGGAGGGTGCTGCTGCCGCTGGCGAACCGCTACTCGCACCTGGAGGCGGTTGTCACCGAGGAGCCTCGCGTGTTCGAACTGCGTCTGGCTTTCAAGCAGTCCGAAAAGCAACCGTAGAAACAGGTCAGCGGGAGAGAATCGAGGACTTGTGGTAGCTTCTAAGCTAAGCTAGCATAGGATATTCTAAGATTCATCCTAGGTAGGCAGATCATCATCCGTTGACAGCAGACCGACCCTTTTACCGGGATCACCCACTGAGCAAACCTGTAAGACACCGTCATGTTGTTCATTAGCTGTCCAAGTCAGGCCAAGACGCGTCGTACCTTTGAGCAATTGCGAGATGCGGCGATGGTCGCAATCGAGGACGGACGCCTCACCGACGCCCTTGGGTTGTGCGAGCGTGCGCTCGCCCAGGCTCGCGAACGGGGTGCTCAGGATCTTGTCGATCTGGCCGTCTGCAACCGCAGCGCGGTTTTGATCACCCTCGGGCGCGAACGCGAAGTGATGCCAGAGCTTCGCCAGATTCTGCTGCGCAGCTCGGATCCGAAGATGTGCTCGGTCGCAGCCTACGACCTCTCTCGGGCTCACGAGCGAATCAAGGAATACAAGAAGGGTCTCTTCTACGGTCGTATCGCACGGGATCGTGCCCTGCCAACAGGCCGCGATGATCTCCTGGTGGGTAGCTACAATCAGATCGGTAATTGTTTGATGTCGGACAGCTTCTTCGCCGAGGCAGCCGCTGAATACCATTACGCGATGGAACTGTTGCCCGCCGAGCGTTCTGTGTCTCAGGCGTTGGTGACGGCGAACCTGGGTTACTGCCACATGATGCAAGACCGAGTCCGCGAAGGGATGGCTTTGTCATTTCGAGCACTTCGCTGGTTCCGCAGCTTGGGAACCAGGGTTTACGAAGCCTGGCCGCATCTCGACCTCTGTTACGCCTATCTCGAGTTGGGGCGCCCGACCCGAGCATGGCGCCATGGCCGCAAAGCTCTGGCAATCTCCGAAGAGACCGGCGAAGCCGAGTGTCTCAAGAACGCCCTCTTCTTACTTGGTGAGACCGAGCGCACTGCGGGGGATCTCGAGGCTGCTCACGTCTACTTCGCGAGGCTGCAAAAAGAGTTCTACGCCGACGCACCACAAGTGGTCGATCTGATGGTTCAGGTCGGGCTGCGAAAAGTCGTCAATCTTCGGGCTTGAGGACAGCGAGGTCGAATATGGCGCCATCTAGATCAGCGAGTCTTCATACGAGATCTATCCGGGGAGTGTTCTTCCTCTTCGGGTTTTTGGCACTATGGCTCAGTAGTCCGTGCCTGGCGGCCGACGATCGTCAGCTGGTACTCGGTCCGGACGGTACGGTATTTCGACTCTACGAAGGCACGTATGGCGAGCTTTTTCCAGAGGGCATGGAGGCAAGTGCCTCTCATCCCGTGTTGGCACTCGACATCTTGTATGCGGAGGGCGCTCAGGAACGGCATCTGGTGCCCGGTACCGAGAGTGCCGACGTCGACCGTTCTTCGTCGATTGTGTTCGAGAAGAATACGGGCGTCTACGTCCTTTGGGAAAGCCTGTTCAACGATCTCCACCCGTTACTCAACCTGACCAGCTTCGACGGAGTGGAGTGGTCGGATGTGATCGAGATCGCCAACGGCCCCTTCGCGATCAAGGGCTCTCCCGAGTTGGTGGTCACTCGCGAGCAGAGTCGTGGTTTTGAGTCTCAGCAACATCGTACGACGTTACATGTCACATGGTGGCAAGAGGCCGGTGGTAGCGTACATAAGCGGTATGCCCCGATCTTCATCTTGGACGGTAGGTATAGCGGTTGGTCACCTGTAGTTGATCTCGCGGCTTACGTCGTCTCCGAAGGTGATCCCTTTCTGGCTCCGGTTCCGGGACTCGAATACGCTCTCAGTCTGCGTCCGGGACGAGATGATCGGACCGTGGTCGCCGGCTTCCTCAATCCTCAGACACACCGCCTGAATACCTTGCAGATCGAGGTGCTACCGCAGGTTCTGGGCAACATGGCTGATGATGCTCGAGCCCAGATCATCATTCTCGGCAGTAGGGCAACCACGCTCCAAGATTTAGGGCATGCGGTCGAAAGTCGAATGCTCGACTTCGGTTCCGAGTTCCACCATGCGACCTTGGCTTACATGGCGGCGCAAGTGCGGGCAGGGATCGAGTCGTCGCTCGAAGAGTTGACCGACGGTGGTATCTCGAGCATCGCTGATGAAGCTCGAGCCCAGATCATCATTCTGGGATCTCAGTTCGGACCTGACGGGTTGGCAGATCGCGGCGATCCTCAGATTCTAGAGATTGGGCAGTCGGCGAGTGGTGGTGAGCCGTATCAATATCTCAAAGTTTCCATGATCTCTGATCGCGCAGCTCCCGAGGTTGCAGGGCCGGCCAAGCTTGTGCTCTCCGAAAGTGGGCTCAACCTGGTCGTGACCTGGGAGGATGGACGACGAATTTACTATCGCGAGAGTGTTGCCGGGGATTGGAGTGAGCCGAGTTTCATCGAGCTGACAGACGATCTCGACCGTGAGACGGCCTACCGGATGCTCGAAGAACGCGTCAGCACCGACTAGGCTGCTCGGTTTTCCATCCCATAGGTGGAAGGTCTAAGAGATCCGTGATTGACAGCTGGGAAGAGTATCCCTTAACCTCTGTCCCCCTTGGTTCGAGGATGGTTGTGAGGACAAGTTATGAAAATCCGCCTCGACCAGATTGGCGAGTCCTTTGATTGGCAGGAGACACTTTCGTTGTCTGTCGCTGATTTGGGTCGTCCTGAATTGGTCGAACTCGGCGACATCCGATGCCGTGGCAAGATCAGCCCAGTTTTAGAAGACCTACTGCTCCACGCTAAGCTGTCGTACGAACAGACGCTCTGTTGCATGCGGTGTTTGGAACCGGTTGCTGACTCGGTGTCGACCGAACTGAGTCTATTACTGGACTCGAGAGGCAAAGCAAGAGCAGATTCGGAAGAAGACGAGCTTGAGTTGCAAGTGTCCGAACTCAGCGTGCTCGTTGTCAAGAATCAGAATTTAGATACCCAGCCCATGATCATCGAACAAGTACAACTCGCGGTTCCTATGAAACCCTTGTGTAGGGATGATTGTGCCGGACTCTGCGCGAAATGCGGCGCCGATCTCAATCGTGGACTTTGCGAGTGTGAAGAAGCCGTGGATCCCCGGTGGGGAGCTCTGGCAAGCTTGAAGCGCGGGTCATCCGATGGGCCGGTTAGGCACTAACTCAAGTCAAAAGCTCCATAGTCGCGGTTGATGTGTCGACCCGGCTCGATGAAAGAGAGGTTTGAACCATGGCGAATCCGAAACGACGTCACTCAAAAGCTCGGCGAGACAGACGACGAGCGCACGATTTTCTCACTCGGCCCGGCACGTCGGTCTGCACCAACTGTGGAGAAGTCAAGCTGCCGCATCGCGTTTGCGGCAGTTGTGGGCAATACCGCGGCCGTGAGGTGATCGAGGTGAAGGACAAACTGTAGTCGATTCGCCGCGTCGCATCGCTCATTGCGAGCCGCGGATTTTCCATGCAGATCGCAGTCGACGCCATGGGCGGCGATCACGCGCCCCGTGCGGCGGTCGAAGGCGCCTATCAGGCTGCCGTCGAAGGCACGCAAATCGTACTGGTCGGTGATCGTGCGCGCCTTGAATCGGAGCTCGAGTCCTTCGGCGAACGGCCGAGGTTGCTCTCGATAGAGCACGCCGCCGAGGTGGTCACGATGGAGGATCGACCGACGGCGGTACGCAAGAAGCGCCAGTCGTCGATCCGAGTTTGTGCTCGGCTAGTCAAAGAGGGGCGTGCCCACGCGGTAGTCAGCGCCGGCAATACCGGCGCGGCAATGATTGCTGCCAAGACCGTTATCGGCTCGATTCCGGGGGTAGATCGTCCAGCGTTGGCGGCGGTATTCCCAGTCCTTGGCGGTCGTACGGTGGTGCTTGATGTCGGGGCCAACGTCAGCGCCAAGGCGGGGCATCTGCGCCAATTTGCGGTCATGGGTCATTTTTACGCTCAGGACGTCCTGGGGACACCAGCGCCACGGGTTGGCTTGATGTCAGTGGGTGAGGAAGAAGGCAAAGGTACGGACCTGGCACGGGAAGCTTTCAAAGTGTTACAGCGAACCGGACTCAACTTCGTCGGCAATGTCGAGGGCGGTGACGTCTTCAGCGGTGAAGTCGACGTCATCGTCTGCGATGGTTTTGTCGGCAATGTCTTGCTCAAGAGTGGTGAATCATTGGCTGGCTATCTGGGATCTTTGATGCGGGATGCATTGCAGGGTAGTTGGAGGAGCCGGTTGGGCTATCTGCTAGCTAAGCCGGCGTTCGACGAATACCGTAAGAAGACACATTGGAGTGAGTATGGGGCGGTGCCGCTACTCGGCATTCGGGCGGGATTTTTCATCGCCCACGGCCGCTCCAATGCTCGAGCGATCAGGAATGCTATCCAACGTTCGGTCGAATTCTGCGAAGCTGAGCTGCACCGCAAGATACGTCACAAGGTTGCCGAACTCCACGACCAAGAGAAGTCGTTGCTCGGCGATGGGTGGGAGTAAGGAACACAGTGCCAGTAGGAGAACACTATGACACGCATCGCATGTATCTTTCCTGGACAGGGTTCGCAGAAAGTCGGCATGGGCCGTGAGTGGGCCGAGGCTTTTGTCGAGTCGAAGTCCGTGTTCGAAGAGGCTGACGAGGTCCTGGGCTTCAGTCTCTCGCGGCTGTGTTGGGACGGGCCGGAGGAAGATCTACAGTTGACAGCCAATACCCAACCGGCGATCCTCGCCTGTTCGGTGGCGATTTATCGCGCTCTGGTGGAGCATGGATTTGCCGATTTCGAACCGGTGGCGATGGCCGGCCACAGCCTTGGCGAATATTCCGCTCTGGTGGCTGCCGGAGCCCTCGACCTGGCGACCGCATTGCGATTGGTGCGGCGGCGTGGCGAATTGATGCAAGAGGCGGTTCCGGTTGGGGTTGGCGCGATGGCGGCGTTGATGGGTTTGGAAGCCGAGGTGGTTGACGAAGTGGCGGCGGAGGTGAGCGGTGATGAAGTCTGTGCGGTCGCCAACTTGAACTCACCTCTACAAACTGTCATCGCTGGCCACAAGGCAGCGGTCGAGAAGGCGGTCGCGTTGGCCAAGGAGCGTGGTGCGCGAGTGGCAAAGATGTTGCCGGTGTCGGCGCCATTCCATTCTCCGCTGATGCGACCAGCGCGGGAAGGTTTGGAACCACTATTGAGCGCTGCCGAGATTCGCGATCCCGCGGTGCCGGTGGTGACCAACATCGATGCTGTGCCGGTGACGGGGGGCGACCAGATTCGTGCTGCGCTCGGACGTCAGGTTGACGGTCCGGTACGTTGGGTCGAGTCAATCCGTTGGATGATCGAGGAACGAGCCGCCGATACGTTCGTTGAAGTTGGCTTCGGCAAGGTGCTGAGCAGTCTCGGTCGACGAATCGACAAAGAGGTCCGATGGCTCGCGATGCCGGCGCCGATTGTAGTTGAGGAATTTTTGGAACAACTCCGAGGTTGAGGTGCGTCGGGGGCTTCTGATCAAGGTTATCCTGGTGGAAACATCTCAAAGAGCACGCCTCCTACAGGTGCTGGTATAGACTTCGCGGCACACGCAACCCATAGAGCGGCAACCGTTGATCGCTCTCAGCGGGCAGGCCGCCAACGTTCCACAAGCCGTGAAGTATCGTCGTGAGGACTCCTATGTTCAAACTGGATGGCAAGATTGCACTCGTCACGGGTGCCTCTCAGGGCATCGGCCACGCAATCGCACTGAGACTTGCGGCGCAAGGAGCGAGGGTTGTGCTGGCCGCCCGTGGCACAGAGAAGCTGGAATCCTTGGCGGAGGAGATTCGGGCAGCCGGTGGTGATGCGCTGCCATTCAGCCTCGATATCTCACGAGCCGAAGATGTGGGCTCACGCTTGCAACAGCTGCCGGCGGATTACGCCGACATCGATATTCTGGTCAACAATGCCGGGATCACTCGCGACAGCCTGATGGCTCGGATGCATCTCGAGCAGTGGAAAGAGGTGCTCGATACCAACCTCACCGGTAGTTATGCCGTGACGCGCGAGTTTGTTCGTGGCATGATGCGCAAACGGTGGGGGCGCATCGTGTTTGTGTCGTCCGTTGTCGGGCTAATGGGCAATGTTGGCCAAGCCAACTATGCTGCATCCAAAGCTGGAATGATCGGCTTGAGCAAGTCGTTGGCCCGCGAGCTGGGATCTCGCGGCATTACGTCGAACGTCGTCGCGCCGGGTTTCATCGAGACTGCGATGACCGAAGCCATGGATCAGCGGTCGCGCAAAGAGATGTCGGAGACCATCGTCATGCGCCGTTTCGGAGCCGTGGACGAGGTCGCGTCGACCGTGCTCTTCTTGGCCAGTCAAGAAGCTGGCTATATCACCGGTGAGGTGATCAACGTTTCTGGCGGGATGTACATGTAGTCTGTACTCGTTGCAATATCAAGTTCGCAAAGTCAGAGTGGCAGGTTTCTGGGTGACTGGTTCTGGATGGCGAAAATCGCTGATCCGAGGCACTTTGGTGATGTGGTTGGACTCCCCCGGACCGTTGTGCTAGAAACCGACACTCTCGTCCATCACATTCAACCTGGAGGTATTGGAGATCATGTCCGCTGAAGACAAGGTCAAGAGCATTATCGCTGAGCAGCTCGGCGTCGAAGGCAGCGAAGTTACTGCAGAAGCCAGTTTCACCGATGATTTGGGCGCTGATTCACTCGACATTGTCGAGCTCGTTATGGCGTTCGAAGAAGAGTTCGACATCGAGATCCCTGACGAAGACGCCGAAAAGATCGTCAAGGTGAACGACGCTGTCTCGTACATCGCAGAACACGCCGGCAAATCCGACGACTGAGCCGCGTTGCCGAGCCTAGCTGGCTTGGTACATCCGTATCAGTCTCTTAGATCCTCGGCTCGCGCCTAGCGAGTCGACAGCCTAGATATCGAGGAGTTGAGCTTTGAGCCATTGGCCCCGCCGCCGAGTGGTGGTGACTGGAGTCGGCCTGGTTTCGCCTCTCGGCATCGGTACCGAGCCCACCTGGGACGGACTGATGCAGGGAAAGAGTGGAATTGGCCCGCTGACCCGATTCGATGCGACGGATTATCCGGCGCGCATCGCCGGAGAGGTTCAGGGTTTCGACCCGCTGCTCTATGTCACTAATAGTAAGGACATCAAGAAGAGCGATACCTTCATCCATTATTGTCTGGCTGCTGCCCAGTTTGCGATGGAGGACTCGGGATTCGAGATCGACGATAACAATCGTGACCGAGTCGGAGTGATTGTCGGTTCGGGCATTGGTGGTCTGCCGATCATCGAGACCTGTCACCAGACGTTGCTCGATCGTGGTCCGAGCCGCGTATCACCGTTTTTCATCCCTGCCTTGATCGTCAACATGGCCGCCGGCCAAGTATCGATCAAGTACGGCGCACGGGGTCCGAGTTCTGCCCCAGCGACCGCCTGCACAACCGGTTTGCACGCGGTGGGTGATGCCTTCCGGCAGATCCAGCTCGGTTTCGCAGACGCGATGTTGACTGGCGGTACCGAGGCTGTGTTGACGCCCCTCGCCTTTGCCGGCTTCTGTTCGATGCGGGCGTTGTCGACCCGCAATGACGAGCCCGAGGTGTCCTCACGTCCGTGGGACAATGATCGTGATGGCTTCGTCCTGGGTGAGGGATCTGGGATCCTGGTGCTCGAGGAGCTAGAGGGCGCCTTGAAACGTGGTGCCAACATCTATGCCGAGATTATCGGCTACGGTATGAGCAGTGACGCCTATCACATCTCGGCACCTGATCCGGAGGGTGGCGGCGCGGCGCGGGTGATGAAAGCAACGTTGGAAGATGCTGGTATTACCGCTGATAGTGTTGGCTACATCAACGCCCATGGCACGTCGACTCGCCTGGGAGACCTCGCCGAGGTCAAAGCCATCAAGCAGGTGTTCGGGGATCATGCCGAAACGCTGGCGGTGTCCTCGACCAAATCCTCGACCGGCCATTTGTTGGGGGCAGCGGGTGGCCTCGAATCGGGGATTCTGGCGTTGGCACTGAAACATCAGGTGTTGCCAGCAACGATCAACCTCGACAACCCGGACCCGGAGGCGGATCTCGACTTTGTGCCCCACACCCCACGGGAAACCTCGCTCGAGGTCGCGTTGACTAATTCGTTTGGCTTCGGCGGCACCAACGGCGCATTGATCATGCGCCGGTTCGATGGCTAGTACGAGAACCGTGGTGCTGAGACTGTGTTCAGCCTTGTGGCTGACCTATAGATGTCTGGGCTTCAGCTGAAGCTCGACCGCTGAGCTTGTGAAGTCGAGAGCTTGTGAAGTCGAGAGACTGTACAAGTCGAGAGACCGTAGAAGTCGAGAGACTGTAGAAGTCAAGACGGTGTAAAAGTCTCGAGCTGAGCGCGGCCACGCTCCCGCGCAGGCCGTATTGATCGGCGATAGACCTAGACTAGCGCTAGTGATGCGGAGCGCCAGATCTGCTGAGCGCGACCCTTGTTGACGCTAGAGCTACTGGACATTAGACCTGGATTAACGATAAAGGAGACGGATAGTGCGTTTGAATCAATGGACTCGTTTGAGTTTGACGGTATTGGTGATGGCATGTTTGGTGTTGCCGGCGATTGCGGAACGCGCCGACGACGCCGATCGGGCGAGCAAAAACGGCAAAACCATGGGTACGATTGGTGGTGTCGAAGTGACGCTGGAGTATGGTCGGCCCAACGTCAAAGGGCGTGCGGTCTGGGGCGAACTGGTGCCCTTTGGCGAGGTCTGGAGGACTGGTGCTGATGAGGCCACCACCATCTCCTTCAGCGCCGATGTAGAGATCGAAGGCCACAAGTTGCCAGCCGGAGACTATGCCCTGTTCACAATCGCGGGCGAGAAAGAATGGACGGTGATCTTCAACAAAGTCACCAAACAGTGGGGAGCCTACAAATACAGCGCCGATGAGGATGCGCTGCGGTTGCAGGTCGAGCCGCGAGCTGCCGACCATGTCGAGGCGATGGAATTCGAGATCGAGGGCTCGGCCGTAGTTCTGCGCTGGGAGAAACTGGCCGTAGGATTCGAGGTCGGCGCAGGTTGACGCCTGACCCTTGCGTCTGGCGTCTACGGTGCTCGATTCACTGTGACGTCTGACGCGTTGCCGTCTCATCGGTTGCCGAGTGAGGCGGTGAAAAGTAGTTTTTGACTACCGCCTCTGCGGACCGGCCAAGGAAGCGAAAATCCGGCCGGTCCGAGCTGCCTCGCTCGGCGCTGAAGACCTTCCAAGCGAAGACACCTCGCAGCCACTCAGGATGGCCAAGGGCCTCGAACAGGGCTTGGTAGGCCAACGCCTGGTGTTCAGCTGAAAAAGTGCCGCCTTCGCGGTGAGGCTCGACCCAGGCCCCGGTTCGCGCCGCGTAGCCGATTTCGGTGAGAATGATCGGCTTGCCGAAGCGCTCGCTGTTTTTGCGCAAGCGTTCTGCTAGAGCCCGTGCGCCACGTTCGAGGGATTCTGGCGAGGCTTCTGCGTTGTCAGCCAGCGGGAAATAGGCGTCGACCCCAACGAAGTCGAGGCGGTTCCAGAAAGGCGCGCGCTCATAGTCGCCGTGCCAATTACCGGCATAGGTCAGGGCGCCCGAGAATAGCAGGCGGACGGTGGTGATGAGTTCATTCCACTCGCGCTCACGCTCGACAGTTCTACCGAGTTCGACGCCGATCGAGTAGAGGCTACAGCCGGCCCACTCGGCGAGGAACGCATGGTGAGCGATATAGCGGCGATAGCTGTCCCACCAGGCTGTCCAAGACGCCTCATCTGGCATCGAGATATCCCCTGGCCAGCTCTCACTCGAGATCCAGAGGTGAGGCTTCCAAAGTACATGGAAGCCAGCGGCATGTGCTTGCCGGGCCGCGTAAAGCACCCCAATATCGGTTTCAGAGGTTGGATGTCTGTTCGAGAACCTCAGCTCTGGCCCGGTGGCAGAGGGTTGGTAGGCGAAGGGCATGAGCGATACCGCGTTGGCTCCGAGATCGGCCAGGCGTTCCAGGCGATCGTTGACACTCGGTGCGTGATACCCGCCGTCGATACGGTTGAGCATGGCGAACGAAATGCCATCGAGAAAAGGGATCTCGGGCGGCGATGGCGTAGTGGGAATCTCTTGCGTTGGTTTGAGCTGCGCCAGGCGAGCGAGCTGGGCCCGCATTCCGGCGTTATCGGGCAGCGCTGCAAGCTTCTGTCGTAGGTTGGATCCCGGGGCGGCATCGATCAGGCTGGCTGCAACGGGTATCCAAAGTGGGTCTGATCCGTCGTCCTGTCGCTCCTTGGCCAGTAGTTGGTCAACGCTCGGCAGCAAACGAGCGGCGGCGAACCGCGGTAGCCAGGCCTCGAACTCACGGCCGAACCATTTCCGAGAGAGCCACAACGCAGCGCCGTCTCGAAACCACGGAGTCAGCGACGCATCGAGCTTGGCGCGTTGGACGAGAGCAGCCGCGATGTGGTGTAGGTAGGCGTAGGTGTCTTGCTCGTGCAAGATGATATGAACCGCACCCTCGGTGGCCAGAACCGCTTCGCCTATCTCGCCGAGATAGCGGCCCTGCGTCACATGATCGTGTTCGATGATCACCTGTACCGGACGCTCGAGCTCTATCGGTACTCGCTTGGCTATCGCCAGGGTTGCGGCGTCGAGGTCGCGTGCAAGTCGACGGATCGCGGGGCGTGATGCCATGGCAGCTGGTGCCCTCAGCACCACCGATTGTCCAGACAAGCTCACCATCGAACTGTAGTAGTCGTCACGCACTGGAAAGTCGTTGCGTTCGCCTTCACGATCAACCTCGAAGCCAGTCTCGGTGCTGTGCCAAACGCCGCTGCGCTCGAGCCACGAGCTCTCCCGCAACATGTAGTCAAACGAGCTGTCACTGCGGCCCCACATCCGCACCCCAGCTTCCTTGAAGACGATGAGCTTGGTCAGATCCGCCACCTGCTCAATGTGATAGCCGGAGACGAGCCAAGTAGTTTTCGCGGCTTGTGGCAGGCGTGCGGCGAGCGTTTGTGTCGGTTGACGATAGGTAGTACCGTCGAGCTCTAGAGCGCCTTCGCTCAGTTTGATGGGAAGGTGCCCGAGTAGCTCGGAGACAGGGTCCTCGATCGGCAACGGGCGCACCAAGATCTCGCTGTCACCTTGGGCCCCTGGGCCGATGACGATGTCGACGTCGTCTCTGTTGTCCGTCAGCCACCGGATCCAACCGTCGTCGCGAAGCGCCTTGGCGGTGGCGTCGTCAGGGATGTCAATTGCGATCGTCCGAGCTAGGGCTGCCGAGGCGGTCTGCTCCGCTGTGACGGCTGGTACCGCGAGTAGGAGGCACAGGAGAAAACTGGAAACACGCATGCTCTATTACACCATGAGGAGTGTCGGTTGGGTTGCTCGGCGCCGCCTAGGGCTCCTCAGCGGCGATGAGTTGTGCCAGTTGATCTTCTTGCTGCCGACGGGTCTCCGCTGCTTGAAAGAGCGTTGGTGGCGCAGCTCTGGCGTCACATTCATCGTCTGCTAGACCGCAGCGTTCGCAGGTCATGTTGACTTCCACCTGTCCGATGGCGGGATCGTTCCAGAAACGGACCCGGCGCTTGAATGTCCGGTCGATCAATACGCCGAGGCTGACGCTGCTGTGGGTGCCTTCTGCCAGAGCCAGCGGCCGGGTCAAGGTGATGACGAAGAAGTCCATGTCCGCAGCTTGAAACGTGGCGCGTTGAGCGGTCGCCATGATGTCGCCGGCCAAGCCTTCCTCGGCCTGCAGGGAGTGGGTTGTGCCGGCCTGATGGGCGGCAAACGCCTCGAGCAGCCGAATGCCCGTCCAACGCCGGCAATAGTGCTCGTCGGGCTCAAGACCGTGAAAGATCGGCAGCTGCGACATGTTCAAAATCTTACCCAGCTTGAAGAGCGGACTCGCTGGCTCGTGGCTGAAGCGCAGAAAGAAAAGCTCCTTGAGGCCAAAGAACTTGGGTAACAACTGACTCAGTCGATAGAAAAGGGTCTCGGGAGTGGACCTGTACTCGCTCAAGATGGCCAGTAGATCGTTGGCTGACCACTGAGGTGTCTTGAAAAAGCTTTCGAGACGGGCAACCAAAGAATCTCGCGGGATGATTACGGCGCCTGCGAAGTAGGCGGCAGTGAAGTCGTTGATCACTTGATCGAACGAATGAATTCTCAGCGGTGGCGAGGTCGTCGACCGGTCCTTCAGGCCCAAGTTCAGATAGCCGAGCTCACGGGCCAAGCTGAAAGTTTTCTGCGATTCGAGGAGCCGATCATTGACCAACAGCTTGGGCCCTGTGATGTGTATCGAGCGCAACGATCGCAAGGCGGGAAACTGGGCGAAGTCTTGATGAATGACCGAAGTGCCATAGTCGTCAGCGAGCCTGGTTTTCAGTGTCGACGCTGAGACCTCGTCATGGGCGTGCTGCATTGCGAGGAAGTCGGCTGCAGCCTGCTCGATGTCTTCGAAGTAATTCGAGTGCATGTGTTGGTATGAGCGCAAGGCCGCGAACAAGAAATGCTCGACCTGGATGTCGTAGGTTTGGCCGATCTCGAGCGCGGTGCGAATCAAAGCAGCAGCCTTCGACGGTGCTTCGGTCACCAGATTCAGCAGCCTTTCCATCTCGATGCCATAAAGATGGAAAGGGAACTCCCTGATGAAGGGCGAGCCGAAGATGTCAGTGACCGGTCCAAGCTCGTCATCGACCTTGAGTGACACGAGCTCGTCGAAAGGTACCCCTAAGGCTTGGGCCAGAGCGAGAAGCTTCTCCGGCTTGGGGTACTTGCGGCCTTTTTCGATCTCGCTCAGGTAGGAGATCGACAGGCTGGTTCGGGCGGCCATGTCCTTGAGGCCCAAGCCCTTCTTCTGGCGGAACTTCCGAAGCTTGAGTCCGAGGATGTAGCGGAGGCTGTTGGGATCCATGTGCATGGTCTGCGGAGTTTACCGTAGCGGCGGTCAAAGTGGGCGTATAATAACTTCTAGCGAAATTACGCTTGACTTGTCATTTCGCTGTTTCTAGTATGTCGCTAGATTCCGGCGGCGCCCTGGATAGCCAAACGCAGCATCCATGTGACCGACGCACGATTCGACTCGGCCATGTGCCGACCCAAGGTGGGTCGGAGGCGGCCAAGCGTGACCCAAGAACGAGAGGTTAAACGGTGAAGACTATCGCCACCGAACAGGAGAGGCTCGTCTGGCATACGGCGAGCGAAGGAGTCCAGCTCTACCAGGCGGCGGCGACGTCGGCTGCCGTGGAAGTGTTGAAAGCCCCAGCGCTCGGCTTGATCGCCGAGCTCCATCGGCGCTTCGACGAGGAGCGGCGTGCCCTGCTGAAGTCTCGGGATCGACGGCAGGCCGCTATCGATGCCGGCGGGCTGCCGGGTTATCTCGACCCCGATTCCGAAGCTGTTGCGGGTGATTGGCGTGTGGCGCCGATCCCATCAGATCTTCTCCGGCGTCGGGTCGAAATCACCGGACCGGCGAACAACGCCAAGATGGTCATCAACATGTTGAGCCGCAATGCGGTCGGGGATCGTGCCGACACCGCGATGCTCGACTTCGAAGACTCGATGAAGCCAACCTGGCAAAACGTGATCGCCGGAGTCCACAACGTCAAACAAGCCGCCGAGGGTACGTTGACCCACATCCAGCCGGCACGCAACGGATCTACCGAGTCGATCTACGCCCTCGACCCAGACGATGCTGCCGTCATCATGGTGCGAGTTCGTGGCCTGCACCTCGAGGAGTCCAACCTTCGGATCGACGGCCGGCCGGTGGCTGGCGGATTAATGGACCTGGTCCTCACCATGGTCCACGCTGCTGGGCCCCTCATCACCCGCGGACGGACGCCGAAAGTTTATGTCCCCAAATGCGAGCACCATATCGAGGCTCGCTGGTGGAACCAGGTGTTTCGGGCCGTGCAGGAAGGGCTCGGCCTGCCGATCGGAACTCTACGTGCCACCTTCTTGATCGAAACGCTACCGGCGGCCTTTCAAATGGAGGAAATCCTCTTTGAGATCCGGCAGCATGCGGCGGGGCTCAACGTCGGGCGCTGGGACAAGATCTTCAGCGATATCAAGGTTCTGCGTCGACATCCGGATCGGGTGCTTGCTGACCGTGCTTCGATCGGCATGGAGCGGCCCTGGATGCGGGCTTACGCTCAGCGCTTGGTGCAGATTTGCCACCGCCGAGGTGCCCTCGCGATCGGCGGCATGGCGGCCTTTACCCCCGGCAAGAGCGAGCGCAGTAGACAACAGCAGACCGCCAAAGTGCTAGCTGACAAACAGCTCGAGGCGAGTCTGGGGCACGATGGCTGCTGGGTCTCACATCCTTACTTTATTGGAGCCGCGATGTCGGCGTTCGAGCGTGACAACCAAACCGATATCGTCGATCCGGACGCGGATCTGTGCCCTGATTTGCTGCCGGAGTCGACCGGTCCACGGACCATGATGGGCCTGCGCACCAATCTGCGGGTCGGCATTGGCTACCTCGAAGGTTGGAACCGCGGTCTCGGCTGCGTGGCCTGGGACAACTTGATGGAAGACCTGGCGACGCTGGAGATCTCCCGAGCCCAGACTTGGCAATGGCTGAACCATCACGTGCGCCTGGATGACGGATCGACGGTGAACGAAGATCTCGTCCGCAAGATCTTTGATGAGGAGCTCGCCCGGATCCACCACGACATCGAGCACAAACTCGGCCCGGTGTCGCCAGAGGTGGTGGCACGAGTCCAGGCGACCTTTTCGGCGGCCAAAGAGGATGCGGCGAAGATTTTCCTACATCAGGAGCTGACACCTTTTCTGGCCACGGCTTCGGATCTAGCTGAGCAGACACGTGTGTCGACCACAGAGCCCCTTCGTCGAGGGTACTAGGCGTCCCTCAGAACCGGCAACCAGCAACCAACAACCAGGAGAACCAAGATCATGTTGACCGGAAACGTTTGCCCCATCACCGAGGATTGGGAGAAGAACCCGCGTTGGGTCGCTGTCGACCGCCCCTACGATTCGGCCCAGGTGAGGAAGCTCTTCGGGTCGGTCCGGATCCAGCAAACGTTGGCGGAGCTTGGCGCCAAACGACTCTGGCACCTGCTGCAAACCGAAGACTACGTCAATGCGCTCGGCGCTATGACCGGCAACCAGGCGATGCAGCAAGTCAAGGCCGGCCTCAAGGCGATTTACCTCAGCGGCTGGCAGGTCGCAGCCGATGCAAATCTCTCTGGCCAGATGTATCCTGACCAGAGTCTCTATCCGGTCAACAGCGTGCCGGAGATGGTGCGTCGCGTCAACAAGACCCTAATGCGAGCCGACCAGATCCAGCACGCCGAGGGTGGCAGTGAGGTTAGTTGGCTGGCGCCGATCGTGGCTGATGCCGAAGCGGGCTTCGGCGGTCCCTTGCACGCTTTCGAGTTGATGAAAGCGATGATCGAAGCCGGCGCCGCTGGCGTTCATTTCGAAGACCAGCTGGCATCTGAGAAGAAGTGTGGCCATCTCGGCGGCAAAGTACTGGTGCCCACCCGGCAGTTTATCCAAACGCTGGTCGCGGCCCGGCTGGCGGCTGACGTGCTCGATGTGCCGACGCTCATTGTTGCCCGCACCGATGCCCAAAGTGCTCGTTTGATCACCAGTGACGTCGATCCCTACGATCATGCGTTCTTGACCGGTGGGCGTACCCCCGAGGGATTCCACCGCATCACCGGCGGCAACGATGTCGCCATTGCCCGTGGCCTAGCCTACGCGCCTTACGCGGACTTGGTCTGGTGTGAGACCTCGAAGCCAGATCTTGCCGAAGCGCGACGTTTTGCCGAAGCCATCCGGCAGCACTTCCCAACGAAGCTGCTGGCCTACAACTGCTCCCCATCGTTCAACTGGAAGCGCAACCTCGACTCCGCAACGATCGCCAAGTTCCAGCGCGAGCTTGGGGCCATGGGTTACAAATTCCAATTTGTTACCCTCGCCGGATTCCACGCCCTGAACCACAGCATGTTCGAGCTTGCAAGCGGCTATCGAGATCGCGGCATGTCCGCTTACTCCGAGCTGCAGCAAGCCGAGTTTACCGACGAGGCGCGGGGCTACACCGCTACCCGACATCAACGGGAGGTTGGCACTGGTTACTTCGACCAGGTGCGGGAAGTGATCTCTGGTGGCGTTTGTGCTACCGCCGCGATGCGCGAGTCGACGGAGGTTGCGCAGTTCGCTTAGACTGCTGACTCCCTAAAGGAGTCAGCCATGGCCGAGCACTCAGCAACCGAGTCAGAGCAGGCGGGTCTCGACGCACGGGTCCGCCTGTTCGTCTTCCAGCATTTTGTCGACGCCGGGAAAGCTCCGAGCCGTCTCGAGATTGCACACCAAATGGCAATCTCGGGCGAAGCGTTGGCGTCGTCGTTTGAGCGCTTGGCCGATGGCAAGGCGCTGGTGCTGCAGCCGGCGAGTGGCGAGGTACTCATGGCCGAGCCGTTCTCGGCCGTTCCCACAGCCTTCGAGGTCGAGGTTGGAGGCCGCCGTTGGTGGGGTAACTGCATCTGGGATGCCTTGGGAATTCCGGCCGCCCTCGGTGAAGATGCCCGGGTGCGGACCAGCTGTGGCGATTGTAACGAGGCGATGGAACTGGAGGTGAGGGATGGTGAACTGCTGCCCGCCGAGAGCGTCGTGCACTATGCCGTGCCGGTGCATCGATGGTGGGAGGATGTTATTTTTGCCTGACGGACCATGCTGCTCTTCCGGTCGGAAGAGCACGTTGACCGTTGGTGCCGCAAATGGCGACAACCGCGCGGTGAGATCTTCTCGCTCGAGCAGCAGTGGGGCCTGGCTCAGTCCTGGTATGGCGACCGGCTGCAGCTCGACTGGCGGCGCAAGACCCCATTCGAAGCCGAAACGCTTTTTGCCGAGCTTGGCCTGACATCAGCGTTCTGGGACGTTCGTTAGATTTCGTCCGACAATCTAGCGCCGAACCGCAGAAGTCCGAGAGTCAAGGTTCAAGAGTCGAACCGTAGTTTCAATCGAACCAATACGGTGTGCGCTCGGTCCATGGGTTGTCGGGGAATCGTCGGTGCAACAGCTGGAATGCAGCGCGGGAGGTTTCGGCATAACTATTCAGGCCGCAACCGTATCGGGTCGCGTCGACGACGCGATGGAGCGCCTCCGGCAGGCGTGGATCCTCGGGGTGGTTTTCAGCTCGGGAGATCACCAAGCGGCCGAGATAATCGGGCGAGGCAGGCAGCCGACCCCCGCTCGGCCAACTTTCGTGGACGGCGGCGATCTCATCAGCGTTGCGCACGATCTGCTTTGGCAGCTCCTGGTTGGCCAGGACATTGGCACACCAGCCGTTGTCACGCAGTGAGTCCCGCTCATTAAACGGGGTGTGGCGGCCGACGTTCCAGCGCAACACGGGCGACAGGCCAGGGAATCGCAGCATCGTCCAAATCGCGGCGAATTGGCGATCTTCCGGTCCGGCTTCGAGGTATCCGTTCATCTCGGCCTCGAGCTCCGGAGCGATCGCAGCGACGAGGGGTGCCGCAGTGCGAGCGATTTCATCCTCACCAGTGATCACCGCCCGGGTCCAGGTTGCCAGGGTCAGCCTGAGACGCCAGGGATCAGGCAGCACCTCACCCTCAGCCAAATTCAATAGTTCCGAAGTGTGCAGTCCGTGGTTCAAGAGCTCAACAGCCGAGTCCGGCAACAAGGGTTGGCTCAGACGGTAGGTGGGAAAAACAGAATCAGGATTGCTTGGCACGGTGCTACTACCGTCGTCCCACCCCAGCCCCACCGGCTCGATGGCGACCAGACGCAGGTAGTCATCGAGCTCGGGGGTGATCTCACCGCGTAACAGGCGCAGACGGTTGTGATCCGCGGCCGACAGCGCGTCAAGAGGCTCGTTCAGCAGTTGATCGAGAACCGTTCGAGCCTCGTCCATGCGGTCGGTTGCGGCCAACAGCCGACCACGATGGTAGGCGGCGGTGAGAAATGCCGGTGAGTCGGTCGGGACTTCGGCCGCCGCTGCCAGCAGAGTGTCGAGCTCGGGGGTCTCAGGCGTTGATTTGACCAGTGCTGCCAGTAGCCGTGGCAGGCCGACCGGCAGATCGAGGGCGGCTTGTGGGGTCGGTGCCGGTTCGGTCAACAACACTCGCATCGCCTGCATCCAATCGCGAAAGGTGCTCTCACCATGATCGTGGTCCAATAACCACAAGTAGTCGATGAGTGTCTGATGCAGTGGCGTGTCGAGGCGTGACGCCAACAACTGACGATTCAGCTCCTCGAAGCGACTGCCGGGGTCGCCACGCAACTGGCTGAAGGCCAACAAGCGGTGTGCCGGCTCATGCCATGCCTCGAGCCGAGGGGTTGCCAGCATCTGATGCAGCTCCTTGTTCGCGGCATCGAACTGTCCGTTGCGAATCAAGACACGGCTGACGAGATAGCTGGCTAGATCGCGCCAAGGCGACTCGGGGTTGCGCGAGATTCCTCGGAACTGCTCCTCGGCCTGGTGGTAATGGCCGGCATAAAAATGTGCCGCCGCAATTTGATACGCACGGTCAGAGCGAATCAGTGGGTCCCATTCGGCTCCCAAAGGCTGCGGGATTGCCTCTCCAGAGGAGCAGTTGGAAAACACTTGGTCCTGGGCCTCCGCCCAGACTCGGACCTCGGGTGAGCCAGCACCGAACTGCTCGATACGGGCAGTGAGGGTTGTGGCGGCGTGGCCGAACGCATCGTCGAGGCAGTTGAGGTAATACTCGTGGGTGACGATGCCGTCCTGCTCGGTGCGCTGATTGCGGGTG
>JAJCXO010000122.1 GCA_029263395.1 Acidobacteriota bacterium
CCTTGGACATGCTCGTCCTTCTCCGCCCGCCCGGTTCGGCGACTGGTCGAAAGGACCTCCGGAAACGCCAACAGAGCGGCTTCGACTTGGCCGCCGAGGCGATCGCTTTCAGCCAAAGGAATTCCGGGGGGACTCACCACCGAAACCGTCAAGGAGCCCTCGTTGAAAGCGGGTAGAAAACTCCGCCCGAGCCCCGGTACCGTGAACGCTGCAGCCAGCACCATTACGATGGCGCCACCTACCACCACCCGACGGTGACTCAGGCACCACTCCAACGTTGGCTCATAAGCGGCCTGTAAACCGCGCAGCAGCATGGGTTCACGGTTCTCGAAGGTACGCGCATTACCGAGCAGTAGCGCGCAGAGGGCCGGTGTCACCGTTAAGGCGACGAAAAGAGACGCCGCCAAGGCAGCAATGAAAGCCAAGCCAAGAGGTCGCAGGAGGCGACCTTCGAGACCCGGCAGGAAAAACATCGGCAGGAAGACCAAGATGATAATCAACGTCGCAAAGAGAATCGGATTCACGATCTCGGTGGTGGCAGCGGCTACCACTTCCTCCACCGGTCGCTGATTACTGGCGGAGCGAACACGATCCTCTCGCAGCCGTCGGAAGACGTTCTCGACTGCGATGATGGCATCGTCAACCAACAGGCCAATCGCGATTGTCAACCCTCCCAGAGTCATGGTGTTGATGGTCAACCCGAAGGCTGAAATCACAATCACACCGGTGACTAGAGACAAAGGAATCGCCAAGGCCGAGATCAAGGTCGAACGCAGGCCGCCGAGGAACAGGGCCAGCACAATGATCACTAGGATTGCACCGTGACGGAGAGCATCCGTGACGTTACCGATCGCGATTTCTATGAAATCGGCCTGCCGAAAATTCTCCTTCTCCAGTACCACGCCGACCGGCAAAGTCTGCTGGAGACGGGCCAATACCTCATCGATGGCCGCGGTCAGCGCCAGAGTATTGGCTCCAGGTTGCTTTTGGACCGAGAGGATGACCGAAGGTTGATTGCGGTAGGACGCCGTGCCCCGTGCTGGTTCGGGCCCCCAGGCCACTTCAGCAACATCACCTACCCGTAGTGGGATCCCATCCGTAACCCGGACCACCGAGGCCGAGATATCTTCCGCGCTGCCAGCTCGACCGAGGCCTCGTACCAGGTACTCCTGGCCCGACTCGACATGAAATCCCGCTGCCGGGCTGCGACTTGCGCCGGCCACCGAGCTCAGGACATCGGCCAAGGCAACGCTATGCTCTATGAGCTTTGATGGCTGCAGCGTCACCTGAAGCTGGCGCACGTCGCCACCGAGTGGCACAACTTGAGACACGCCAGGGATCGACAGCAGATTGGGCCGCACCAGAGTCTCGGCCAGCCGACGAAGCTCCATCGGTCCGCTCGACGTCGACGTCATGGCGATGAAGGTAATCTCACCCATGATCGACGAGATCGGTCCAAGCTCCGGCGGTGCCACCCGATCCGGCAGCTCAATCCGTTGCAGGCGCTCGGTCACCACCTGCCGGGCTCGATAAATGTCGGTGCCCCACTGAAACTCTACCCACAAGACGGAAATGCCATCAGCGGATACCGATCGCAGCCGACGGACCCCGGGGGATCCATTCAAGGCTGACTCAACCGGGAAGGTGACCAACAGCTCAATCTCTTCGGGGGCCATCCCAGGCGCCTCGGTGATTACCGTCACCGTCGGGGCCGACAGGTCAGGGAAGATATCCACCGGCAACCCGGCAATCCAGAGCGCGCCGACTGCAACCAGCACGCCCGCCGCTAGGAGCACCAGCCATTGATGGCGCACTGAAAAACGGATCAGTTGTTCGAGTCGTCCCATCCTAAGCCTCAGTGCACATGGCCGTGAGCCGCGCCGCTCGACATCAATGATGACCGACGAATCACTTCACCACCGCGGGTCACCAGTCGTTGGCCCGGCGTCAGTCGGTCGGCCAGTAGACGGTCACCTTGGCGCTCCAATACCCTGACCTCCTGGCGCACAAAACTTTCCCCTGCAAGCTGCAGGTAGACCACTGCCACGCCACCATCGTCGACCACCGCCGAGGCAGGAATCACGATGCCTTCCTGAGCCTCACCGAGCAAAATCTGAGCTTGTGCTGTCGCTCCCAGGATGAAACCCGGGATAGGTGCAGATTCCAGCAGGATAGTCACTGTCCCGGTGCGCGGCGAGATCTCTGGCGCCACTGACATCAACCGCAGTTCCTCCGCCACCCTCAGCGCGGGTTGTTCACCGTCGTCGAGGACAACCCCAACAAGTTGCTGGTCATTCAACAGGCGAGCATCGTGTGGCGCCACCGCAACTTCAAGCCACACGCGATCGGTTTGCACCAGACGAATAAGTGCCTCGCCGGCTGCCACCGTCGACCCGGCAGACGCGTGAACGGCTGCGATCTCGCCTTGGAGTGGTGCACGCAGCTCGATGCCTTCAGCAAATCCTCCTTGGCGAGAGGAACGGGCTGACTGTAGATCACGATCTGCTGCAGTATGCTGGGCTGCCAACGTTTCCACCTTGACCCGACCGTCTTCAACCTCGCGTTGACTGGTGGCCTCGAGAGTGAACAATTCTCGTAACCTGGCGAGACGAGTTCGGGCAGCTTCCAGCTCAGATTTCAGACTGATGGCCTGCGATTCGAGGGCAGCCAGACTGGTATCGGCAGCCACTCGCGGCACCACCGTCAACAAGCCGCTGCCGCGAGCTACCGAGCGACCGACAAAAGGCCATGCCGTTCCGGAGATCGAACGGACGACGCCATCCACCGGCGACGTCACCGTGATCTCACCACCAGCTGGCGGACGGATCCGAGCCACCCCCGGTAAGCTCCTGGCCAACCGTCCTCTCCGCACCCAATGGGTCGCAAACTCGCTCCGCCACTGCTCCTCCTTGAGCAACGCCAGCGGTTGGCCACCATCGGTCCCACCTTTGGGAGCCGGAGCAACGATCAGGCCTCCTGGCTGCTCCAGGTTACCGACGCGTACCTTGCCACCACGGATCTCTTCGACACCCTCGGGGCCGTCGATCCGAAACAGCAGATCGTACTCTCCTTCTGCACTCGGTTCGACTTCGATCGTGAAGACCCCGGGGCGAGACGGCGAAGCCGAACGGAAAATCTGCTCTCCAGCCTGCCCAGAGAGAACAAACTCGACGCTCCCTGAAGCCAAGGGCGTGAATTCTGCCAAGCGGGTCACGTGGGTATGGGCCAATGCCACCTCGCCAACTACCAAGGCGTCCACTTCCGGGAAGACTTCATAGTGCCGCCCCCAGGTCGTCACCGACCAAGTCTTTCCAGCCTTTGTGACAGGCTGCTCCACAACATTGGGTGCGGCACAGGCCCAGACGCTGAGTAACAACAGCCCGAGTCCGCTCTCAACCGAGCGTCGACTCCGGAAGTCAGTCGTGTTCATGGCCTTGATTGGCCTCTCCCTCTTCATCGTCAGCACCGTCTTCGTCATGGCTATGGGTTTCGCCGTAGGTTCCGTCTTCGTCATGGCTATGGGCTTCGCCGTGAGTACCGTCTTCGTCATGGTCATGGGCTTCGCCATCGCCATGGGAGTGTTCCGCCTCTTGCTGAGACACGTCTCCCGCCGTCAACTCGGCGTCGCTCACGTCTTCGGGATAAGCGGGTTCGTAACTCACCTCCTCAGTCGTCGCTCCAGTCGGCGGAGTGCTGGTGGGCTCTGTTGCTGTTGTTTCAGACGCTTCCTCACCATGGGAATGGGCCTCGTCATGACTGCAACCGAGCGTCAAGCAAACTAAGGTCAGACCAAGGGCGACCAGGACTACCTGAGTGAAGGTGGTCTGAGTCGTCCTATGGGACTGTGATGGGTTCTCGAGAGTTGGTTTGTTCATAGTCTTTGAGAGTCTCCGGAGTTAGAAGTTCAAGTTCAATCGAGTCTTAGTTGAGAGGACCTGCGCTAGAAGGCGCCCTGGATTCAGGTTCGCTGGTGACGCCTGCCAGCTGCTCTAGCTCACGATGTGCGGCGAGCGCGGCTTCATAGAGATCAAGCACCATCATCTCGGTTTCGGTAACGGCCCGTCGTGTGTCGAGCAAATCCGTCAAGCTGGATTCGCCGAGCCGAAAGGTCGCTTCCGCAGCCAGCAAAATCTGCTGATTGCCGGTCGCTGCGTCCTGCGCCTCGGCCAGCGCTGACGTCAAACGCTGGAAGTTGGCCAGTATTCCTGTCCGCCGAGCGCCGAGAGCGTCTCCAGCCAGTTTCAGTCGTGCTTCGGCAGCCGCGACGCGGGCCTCGGCAGCCATTCGCTCGGCCTGATTGCGACCGAACAATGGCACCGACCAAGTGATTCCGAGGATCGGGCCATCCATCGACTCGGGACCGAGATCTTGGGCTTGCCATCCAGCGGTCAGCCCCGGTGACCGAACAAATCGCCCGGCAACACCCCGTTGGAGTTTGGCCGCTCGGAGCTCGGCCTCGGCTGCCCGCATCTCGGGATGATCGGTGTCGAAGGATGGCACCGAATCAAGGGATGGCAACCTCGGACGAGCAGTTCTAGCCAACGCCGGAAACCAACTTCTGACCAGACTCACAGCGTCTTCTTCCGCACTGCTGGCAAGAGCGAACTGAGCCCGCAAGCCAGCAACCGCGAGCAACAGGCGTCGTGCGACCAATCCTGCCGATTCCCCGCCCTCAACACGCTTTTGCTCACGATCGGCCAACGCCGCCATGTGTTCAACCTGAGCTGCCAAGCGGTCACCGCGGGCCGCCGCAATAGCCCACGCTGCATAAACCCGCCGCATCTCCAGGCGATGCGCCAGCACTTCACGAGCCAATCCAGCCTCAGCAGCAATAACACCTTCACGATGCGCTGCAATCCCCAACCGACGGCTAGCCGGTGGCACTTGCCACGAAACCGTCCACTCGATCTGCTGGCCCACCCCGCTCGGATCTTCACGCAAGACCCCCAACTCAGGGTTCTCGAGGGTAGAGGCCGCAACTTCGTCGGCACGCGCCATCGCCAAGGCCTCAGAGCTTTCGGCCATCACTGGATGCGACGCATCGAGCACCAAAAGGAATTGGGCTTCGGTGAAGACCGTCGTTGACTGAGCGACACTAGGGCTAGCGATCAGGACCGACAGCAAGCCGGCCAGGACACATCGAGACATACTGACTCCTTCCAGGTTCGAGATTTCGGGTTCGAAGCGAACCCGGCCGCGAGCCGTGGATCAAATCAGCAAGGCGCAGTGTGTCGTAAACAGACTAGCCGGTGGCCCCCATCTCGATCTCTGTACCGGCAGTGTGTACGCCGTAAGGAACTCAGGACGGTTGATAGCGATGGCCCCAGCGGCGGCCGCGTTACCTTGGACCAAGACACTCGGGCTAGGAGCAAAAACCAAGTGATGTTCGTGATCCGGCACGGCTTCGGACTCATGATGATGACCGTGCTCCGCCGAGCGTGCCAGGTCCGCCAGGTCAACAGCGTGTCCGGTGTCGTGATCGTGATGCTCGTAAAGTACATGTACCCCAACGGCAACCGCACCCACGGTTGGTGCCATCCAGAGCGCCAGGATGAAAAATGTAAGCCTGCGTCGAGTCAAAGTGAACATCACCGTCGGATTGTCGTTGATTCGATGAGATCGCGTCAAATGGTCAAGATCGCTTGCTCGATCAGAATCTCGCCTCACCCTAACCGAGTCTTCAAGCTGTGCAGCAGATTGAGTGCCGCCAGCGGCGTCATCTCGTCGAGATTCAAGTCTCGCAACGTCTGGGCGATGATCTCTTCCGGAGGTGTGAACAAGGGCAACTGAGCACTCCCCGCCTCTGGCACAGGTTCGCGTTCCCCCTTGGCCAACGTCGGACGCCCGGTGGGATCGTACTCTTTGGCTTCGAGGTTGGCGAGCACTTCGCTGGCACGTTCGACGACCGTGGTCGGTAAGCCAGCCAGACGGGCGACGTGTAACCCGTAGGATTTATCCGCACTGCCGGCGATCACTCGCCGCAAGAAGATGATGCGATCCTGCCACTCCTTGACCGCCAACGTGCGATTGACCACTCGCGACAACATCGTCGAAAGCTCGGTGAGCTCGTGGTAGTGGGTCGCAAACAAGGTTTTGGGCTGACGGTTGGCATGCAGGAATTCGACTATTGCCCAGGCCAAAGACAGGCCATCGAAGGTTGCGGTGCCGCGGCCAACCTCGTCGAGGATGACAAGACTGTTACTGGTGGCGTGGTGCAAGATATTGGCGGTCTCGATCATCTCGACCATGAACGTCGACTCGCCCCGTGCCAAGTCGTCGCTGGCGCCGACGCGAGTGAAAACCCGGTCCACGACGCCTAGCTCAGCGCTCACCGCTGGGACAAAGCTGCCGGCCTGCGCCATCAGCACGATCAAGGCGACCTGTCGCAAATAGGTCGACTTACCTCCCATGTTGGGGCCGGTCAACACAACAATTTGTGATGTCTCACCGTCGAGCTCGACATCGTTGGGAACAAAAGGCTCCGAGCTGGTCGCTTCGACTACCGGGTGCCGCCCATCCCGCACCACGATGGGCTCCCCCATCGCCTGCATCGTGGGTCGACAATAGCTGCGTTGCGCCGCCTGCTCGGCAAAGGACACCAAAACGTCCACCGTGGCGAGGGCCGTCGACAACGCTCGTAAGCCGGCGCCATTGTCGACGATGCGTTCCAGCAGCTGTCGGAAGTATCGCTCTTCTAAAGCCAGTTGTTGTTCTTCCGCCCCCAGTACCTGCTCCTCGAGCTCTTTGACCTCGGGTGTGATGTAACGCTCGGCATTCACCAGGGTCTGCTTGCGGATGTAATGCTCCGGCACCAGATGCTGGTTGGACTTGGTGACCTCCAGGTAATAACCGAACACCCGGTTGTAGCGAATCTTGAGCGATGGGATGCCGGTCTTTTCGCGCTCATCAGCCTCCAACGCCAGAATATGCTGCTTGCTGTTGCGCGCCAAATCGCGAAAGCGATCGAGATCTTCGTCGACCCCAGGACCGATCACGCCGCCGTTCTTGAATGTTGCGGGCGGCTCGGGCACCAGCATACGGTCGAGCTCGGCAGCCAACTCGGGCAGCGGATCGGCAGCAGACAGCTCCGCCAGCAGTCCCGCTTGACAACCTGCGAGCTCCTGCATAATCAGTGGGGCTTGGTGTAAGCCATCCCGCAGCGCCGCCGCCTCTCGCGGTGTCATCGAGCCGAGGACGGCACGGCTCAGCAGCCGCTCCGGATCTCCCACTTGGGCCAACCACTGCCGCAACTCTTCTCGAGTCACACTGCTGGCCATCAACTCACCCACGGCATCGTGGCGCTCACCGATCTCTCGAGGGTCTCGCAATGGACGCCGCAACCAGTCTTTTAGAAGTCGACCCCCGGGAGGCGTTGCGGTGCGATCGAGCACGCCGAGTAACGTCGCCTTGCGGGTGCCTTCGCGCTGATTACGGAACACTTCGAGATTGTTGAGTGTTGTCGCGTCCAGCACCATGGCGTCGCCGGACGCCCTCACCGCCAAGCTCTTGACGTGCTTCAAGTCGTTTTGCTGCGTCTGCCGGGCGTAGGCCAGCGCCGCCGCTGCCGCCAACACCGCCGGCTCACCGTCTTCGAGTCCGAAGCCGCGCAGGGTTGCTGCCTCAAAGTGTTCCCGTAGCAGATCCGCGGCACGGCGACGGTCGAGTAACGTGTCGTCATCGAGAGGACTGATACATGGCACCTCGGCACCAATCCAGCGCTCGACTTGCTGCGGCAAGGTATCGGTCTCTCGCAACACCTCTCTTGGACGCAACACGGCGAGCTGTTCGAGGGCCTCTTCCGCCGAGCTGAAACGGCGGATGAAAAAATTGCCGGTCGAGACATCGAGGAACGCTCCCGCCCCTTCGTCTCCCGTCCAGATCACGGAAGCCAGCAGGTTGTCTTCCTTACCGTCGAGCAACTCCGGTTGTGACACGGTGCCCGGCGTCACCACCCGAGTCACTTCCCGTCGTACCAGGCCCTTGGCTTCCGCAGGATCCTCCACCTGGTCGCAAATCGCCACCTTGAGGCCTACCTTGAGCAGCTTTCCCA
>JAJCXO010000123.1 GCA_029263395.1 Acidobacteriota bacterium
TGCCGACGAAGCGGCCACCGAGCCGGCCTCCGGCGTAGTTGCCGCTGTCTCGAAAAACGGTTGCGCCAAAAAATCACCCGCCTCGCGATCAGCCGCGAGTAACACCTCGACCTGTTGACGCAGCTGGAGATCCGAGCTGCAGGCCTGCTCGACAAAAGCTGCCCGGTCGGCAGCCGGGCGATCGAGGGCAGCGTCGAACACCGCCTCCGCCCGCGTCCAGTCTTCAGGGCGGATGGGGATCTCCGCTGTTGAGCTCATGGTAGAGCCAGGCCCTGGCCATACGCCACCGGCGGCTCACCGTGCGGGCCGAACGCCCGAGCACCAATGCGATCTCATCGCTCGACAGGCCAGCAAAATACCGCATCTCGACGATTCTCGCCTGCTCCTCGTCGAACGCTGCCAAGGCCTGGAGAGCCTCGTCCAGCGCCACCAACTCCGAGGCGCGTTCAACCAGCAACTCGGGAGCCTGTTCCAGGGACAAATGACAGATCGCCCCACCGCGTTTGGCATACAGACGACGACGAGCATGATCCACCAGGATACGACGCATCGCTTGCGCCGCAATGCCGAAGAAATGAGCGCGATTTTGCCAACGTACTTGGCGCTGATCGATCAGCCGCAAGTAGGCTTCATGCACCAATTCCGAAGTCTGCAAGGTATGGCTACTACGTTCACGACGCAGGTAGGACGCTGCGAGTTGGTGGAGCTCGTCGTAAATGACTGCCAGCAGCTGCTCGCCGGTGTCGTGTTCACCAGCCTCCCGATCGCCGGTGCTCCATCGCACCAACAGCTCGGTAATTTCGCCGCTAGCAGGCTCAGAGCACGAGTTCACTGGACCCGTACTCTGTCTTGGATCAGACATGCCTACACTCAGTAGCTTTCCTGATGGACTCCCCGGATCGCTCGACCGGACGGATCGGCGTTGTCGGCGAAGGACTTTTCCCAAGCGATGGCGGTTGGGGTACTGCAGGCAATCGACGGCCCCTCGGGCACCAACGCCGCTGCTGGGTCGCCAGGGAAATGCGACTCGAAAATTTGGCGGTAGAAGTAGGCTTCTTTGGTCCGCGGGGTGTTGCGGGGAAAACGATAAGCGGCACGTTCGAGCTCGCTGTCGGAGACTTTGGCTTCGGCGTGCGCCCGTAGACTGTCGATCCAGGAATAGCCGACACCGTCGGAGAATTGTTCTTTCTGACGCCACAGGATCTCGTCGGGCAGATAGCCGGTGAAGGCTCGACGCAAGATATCTTTCTCCATGCGGCCATCCACGATCATTTTCTCGCTGGCGTCGAAGCGCATCGCCACGTCGAGAAATTCGCGATCGAGAAACGGCACCCGCGCCTCGATGCCCCAAGCTGCCATCGATTTGTTGGCTCGCAAGCAGTCGAATTTGTAGAGCTTGTCGAGCTTACGGACGGTTTCAGCGTGGAATTCCTCAGCGTTCGGCGCTTTGTGGAAGTAGAGATAACCACCGAAAATTTCGTCCGCACCCTCGCCGGAGAGCACCATCTTGATACCCATCGCCTTAATCCGGCGGGCCAGCAGGTACATCGGCGTCGAGGCGCGGATGGTGGTGACATCGAAGGTTTCGAGGTGGTAAATGACGTCGTGGACGGCGTCGATGCCCTCTTGCACGGTGAAATGCGTCTCATGGTGGATGGTGCCGATGGCGTCGGCGGCTTTACGTGCCGCTGCCAGATCCGGCGAGCCTTCGAGACCAATGGCAAAAGAATGCAACTGCGGCCACCAAGCCTCGGAGTGGCCGTGATCCTCGACTCGACGACTGGCAAATTTGCGGGCGATCGCAGCAACAACCGACGAGTCGAGGCCACCCGACAACAATGTCGCGTAGGGCACGTCACTCATCAATTGCCGCTCGACAGCGTCTTCGAGGGCATCGCGCAACGCCCGCAGATCGCAGCTCTGCCCCTGCACCGCCGAATAGTCTCGCCATGCGGGTTGGTAATAACGCACCGGCTCGCCAACCTCACTGTCGAGATAGTGACCGGGAGGAAAGTCCTCGACCGTCTTGCAGACTTCGAGCAGCGCCTTCATCTCCGAGGCGACAAACAGATTGCCGTGCTCGTCGCGCCCGGTGTAGAGCGGGATCACCCCGATCGGATCACGGGCGATCAGGTAACGATCACGCTCTTCGTCGACCAAGATGAAGGCGAAAATGCCGTTCAGCGCATTGAGGAAGTTGACCCCGCGCTCGGCGTAGAGGGCAAGGATCACCTCGCAGTCAGAGTGCGTCTTAGGGGTGAATGGCTGGGTCAGCTCGCGCTCTAGATCTTGGTGATTGTAAATCTCACCGTTGACTGCCAGGACATGAGAACCAGCGGAGTTGTAGAGCGGTTGAGCGCCGCTATCGACACCGACGATCGCCAGTCGCTCGTGGGCCACGATCGCTCGCTCTCCGGAGTGGATACCGCTCCAATCGGGACCGCGATGCCGCTGCCTTCGCGACAGACGCAAAGCCAAGTCCCGCAACTCGCGGGGATCGGTCTTGAGGTCGAGAATACCGAGTATCGAGCACATGAGTCATTTATATCAACGATCAGGGAAGCGTTCCCCGATTCCCTGCCGGTCATCCTGAGGCTTTCCTTCGACCGACCCCGACTCGACACTTCGAACAAAGACACAGAAAGGCCCACCACACCACAGACCCGCCCCTCCGAAGCGAGTTTCTGCCGTCTTCTCAGGCTGACTCAAAGGGCCGCATTCAGCCTTGGCATGTGGCTTGCTCCAAGGGGAGTACGAGAGACAGCAACCCAGTCCGTAGAGAGAGGGGAGAGCTCGATGAGAAAACAGGACCTGCTCGGTGTCGCCGAAAACATCGGCCAACGGATCGTGAGTCAAGCTCTGTGGGACGGACACACTTGCACCTGGCAGGTGCGGGTTCCAGCGCCATCACACTTCGATGTCCGCCGCACTGAGGCGGAGGCGGCCAGTGGGGATGTCTACCAAGGCTCAGCGGGCATCGCCTGGTTTCTAGCCCAGTTGTATCGTGTGACCGGTGATCGCCAGGTTGCCCGCACCGCCCTCGGCGGCATCCGCCACGCGCTGCTACACGCTGCCAAGCAACCGCCCCACAACTTCGCTTTTCACACCGGTCGCGTCGGCATCGCCTACGTCGCCGCCAACCTCGCCAGTGTGCTGAACAAACCTCGACTCCGGGACGCAGCGCTGGCGATTCTGGAACCGATGAAGAGCCAGGAGCAGCATGATCAGGGGATCGATGTTCTCACCGGGGCGGCGGGCGCCGTGCCGGCGTTGCTCGAGCTCAGCCACGACCTCGACGATCCTGCCCTGCGGGGGATGGCCTGCGCCCTCGGCGAGCGGCTATTCGAAACCGTACACCGTGAGCCCGGGGGCTGGTCGTGGGACACCTTCGGTCTATCCGCCGCTCGCCATCTCACCGGTCTCGGCCACGGCGCCTCGGGGATTGCCCTGGCCTTGCTCGAGCTTTATCGCGCCACCGGTCAGGGGGCGTACCGCTTCGCCGCCGAGATGGCGTTTCTCTACGAACGCCAGCAATTCGACTCAGAGGCCACCAACTGGCCCGACTTTCGTCACCCCGAGCTCAGCGATCTGATCTTTTACCATCCCGTCGAAACACCGGCGACCGGCGACCCGAGCTCGATGAGCTTCGCCAACGCCTGGTGTCATGGCGCGCCCGGGATCGGACTTGCGCGGGTGCGGGCTTTCGAACTCACCGAGCAGACACTTTATCGGCAGGAAGCGGAAGCAGCGTTGGTTTCGACCCTGGACGCATTGGCGTCCGACCACCACGACTTCACGCTCTGCCATGGCCTCGGCGGTCGCTGTGAACTGCCGCTTTATGCCGCTGAGGTCTTTCACGATCGCCGGTTGATGCAACATTGCCATGCCTGTGCCGAGCGGGGCTGGGAAACCTACGAGCAGACTGCAACCCCGTGGCCCTGTGGCACCATGGACGGCGCCTCAGATCCCAGTCTGATGCTCGGCGAAGCCGGAATCGGCACCTTCTACTTGCGTCTCTACAGCGACGAGACGCCTTCGATTCTGATGTTACGACCGTTCGCGGAACCACGTGAACAAATGCCAGAAGACGAAGGTTTTGCCGATCTCGCAGCGTTGGCGGCCCAAGAGTCTTTTGGCAAAACCCTACGATCTCTCGACGCCCTCGGCCATTGGCCGGTGGTGGTGTCGCCGGCGGCCCACAACACTGGACCGCTCACCGAATCCCCAGCTCAGAGCACCTACGAGAAACTGCGCCGATTCCTGCGCACGCAACGCGGCGAGCGCAAAACGATGATGGAAGACGCCTTCCGTCGTGAACGCATCGCCTACGAGCTGACTCTCACACCGAGCGATTTCACAGCCGAAGCGCTCGCCGGGCTAGCGCGCCCTCAGCCGGAAGACATTTGCTGGGAAGAAGTTCTACTCTCCTGGAGCGAAGGCGCCGAGCTGGTGACCAACCGCTGGGATTGGAACAGTTGGCTGACCTGGGGGGCCGACGGCACCCCGGCAGATGAAGAGGTCTTCGCCATGCTGCTCAAGCGTCACAGCCACGTTTCCACTCAGCAGGTCTCGCCGTTTGCAGCCGCTGTTCTCTCCGCCATGGCCCACCCCGTCACCCTCCAAGGACTGACCTCTCGTGTCGCCAGCGTTGTCGCTGACAGCGTAGAGGTCGACCCCGCCAAGCTCTACCATCAGATCGAGCAGCAGATCCGCGAGCTCTACCGGGCAGGATTCGTCGATATCGTCGAATACGTCCGCGAGCGTCGTGCAACTGCTGGCTGATCACCGCTATCGAGGCCGCGAGCGCTTGCGCCGTAGATACCGATCTCGGCGCGAGCGCGCGCGGCCTTCCCGCCATCCCTACCAGGGCGGCCTGTGATGCCATAATCGATGCTGACGTCATCGATCTCGATCCATCACGAGGAGCCACCCATGCAAAAAAACTACCGCACCCTCCTGCTTGCAACCTTCTTCAGCGGAATCGTCTTCAGTGGCATCGTCCTGAGCGGCATCGCCGTCGCGTGGTTTCTGCTGGCGTCCCCGCCTCAGGCTCTGGCGCAAGAAAAAGTCGAACAGTCGAAAGACCAGCTGCGCTTTCCACCGGAGCTGATCTGGGAGAACCTCGACATGAAAGCCGATGCGGTCTCGATCTCAGTCAGCCCAAACGGCAAAGAACTTTTTGTGGCGGTGATCGATCGGGTAGAGGGTTTACGAGTCGTCCACATCCCGACGTCTCGCCACTAGGTTTTCGTCGACCGGGTGGAACAACCTTGGCGTCTAGTGCGTAGGGCTGGAGGTGAGTCATGTTATGCACGCCACCACCCTTCGATCCGTCGGCTCTTTGGAGAACACAGGCTCCTTAGAGAGCGCTGATCGAACATTCGATCACCGCTTCGATCAACTCTGTACCAAGACGGTTGCCCGCTGGTGGCGCACTCCACAACATCTGCCGAACTTCGGGGCGCGCTTCAGTCACTGGCGTCAGTGGCGCAACCAGCGTCAGACCGATCACTTCGCCGACAGCCTGGAAGCCGAACTCCTGGCCTATCCCATCGATGAGGACACGGCCGCTGAACAACAGGCGTGGCGCGATCGCCTGCGCGAGCAGCTGCGGCAATTCGGCGGCACCGTGATGGCCCTGCCGGCGGACCAACACGCGGTGATCTTCTCCGATGCCTACTTCGACGCCACCGCACGCTTCGCCCGTGAAGCCCGCGCCTTCGATCCCGAGCTGCAGATCCACGACCTCTCCCAAGCGCTGCGCAACGTCTGGATCATGCATCTTGGACAACTGCTGCTCGGTCGCGAGCTAAAGTTCACCCGACCAATTTTTGCCTACAGCCTGCTCTATCCCTACACCGACAACTTCCTCGACGATCCCGAGCTTGGTACAGAGGCCAAACGTCGCTTCTGCGAACGTCTGGAGCGTCGCCTGGCTGGTGAACGGCTGTTGCCGACGAGCCCCCACGAACGTTCCGTCTTTCGACTCGTCGGCCTGATCGAAGAGACCTTGCCGCGCCGGGACTTCGGCGACGTCTACCGCAGCCTGCTCGCCATCCACCAGGCCCAGACCTGCAGTCTGCGGCAAGATGCCGGGGCGCTCTGCGAAGCTCGTATCCTCGCCCTCAGCGTCGCCAAAGGCGGCGCCTCAGTCCTCGCCGATGGTTATCTGGTAGCTGGCGACCTCAACGCCGAAGAAGTTGAGCTGTTTTTCACCTATGGCGTCTTCTTACAACTGGCCGACGACCTGCAAGACATCACCGGCGATCTGCACGACGGCCATCAAACGCTGTTCTCGCGGCAAGCTCTTCGAGGCCCACTCGACGGCCTTACCAACCGTCTCGTTCACTTCCTCGACGATGTACTCGCCAGCGAACGGTTCACCTCGCCGCACTGCCGTGTGCTCGGCTCGCTGATCCGCAACAGCTGCGTCCAACTCATCGTCCAATCCGCAGCTCACCAGCCACAACATTTCAGTCGTCGCTACCTAAACGTCCTGCAGGCCCACGCCCTCACCCGCTTCGCCTATCTGCGGCGCAACCACCGCTCCCTGATCCGGCGTTACCGTCTGATCAACGAACGGTTGTCCCGCGGCACGATGATGGATTCGCTATTCGAAGCCTTGGGGTGAGGGTACTGACTCATCGCTGCTCGAAGAGGCTCAACGCTTCTTCAGGCGTCACAGCCGGGACCGGAGAGTTAACGAAGTCAGACACATTTCGGGTCACGATATGGCGGCAGCCGCCTGCCACAGCAGTACTTGCGACGGCCGCATCTTCGAAATCCTTCAACTCCAAGCTTCTCGCCTGGACAAAGCTCGCTCGATCCTGGGGCACTATCTCGAGTTTGGACAGCAACCAATCGACAGCTACGTTGGCGTGCTCTAGCCTCCCATGCCGCCTAACAAAGTAGTGAATCGTCGTCACCGCATGGGATGGCAAGCAACCCACAACGTCTCCCTCCACAACACGACTCAAGACCTTCGCCGACGCAGTGTAGAAAGGCTCTCTGCGCTGAAGAACGTCCAGTACGACGTTCAGATCCAGCATCCATCGCATCAATGCTTAGCGAGGAGGTATTCGTGATACTCCTCCTCGGCATCGATATGTAGAGGAACCAGACCGCTGATGCTCTCGACTTCGGGATGAATCTCGCTGTCGTGACCGCGTAGGCGAGATAGTTGCCGATTGACGAGTTCCGTCAATGATATTTGGTGAGCACGCGCATAACGTTTTGCGAACTCGATATCTGCTTTGGGTAGCCGTATAGTGAGCTTCGCTGTTTCCATGATTGAAAATCCTTCCTGAGCCGTACAAGTATACCAACCCGTACGGCAAACGACGCGTTCTCAGCAAGACGAGTTCTTAGAAAACAGCTTTGAATCAGTGCCAAGGCTCCGCTCGAACCGTCATCGTCTTCATGCCTGGCTTGAATATCAGGGTGTAGATGCGGGCACGGAGTGGTAACTCACCGGTCTCGAGGACGGATTGCAGGGCACTCAGGGCGAGGGGATGCGCACCCCGGAAGCGACGGTAGGTGGTGGTTTTGCGCGGAAAACGGTCGTGGGTGAGGACAACGTGGCTGCCGGCCGGTGTTGCACTCAACTCGACGGTGATGCGGCTCGGTGGATCATCGAGATCGGCGGCTTGGAAGCTCTGCTCGAAACGCCGTGGCGGATCGATGACGAGGATCTCGCCGCCAGCCAGCAAGCGCTCGAGATCATCGGTCAAGAATCGCCACCGACCACCGGGGACCATCTCGGCTTCGAGCACGGCATCAAAATAGTAAGACCGTGGCTCGCCGGTTCGGGTCATCGCCTGCCACACGGTTGCGGGTGGCACGGCGGCGTCAAAGGCGCAACGTAATGCCGGACCGTCGGCATCTTCGATCTCGTCGCAACCAACGGCTGAACCGGAGAACAACAGCACACTACCCAGCACGACGAGAACCGCCACGAGTAGACCCGCGACAAGCAAGCGCTTCCAGCGCTGCGATTGTGGTCGAATGGCGCTTGTTTTCCCCATGGTGACAGCAGTCTATCGTCGAAAACCACGACCATGTCTTCGTACCATGGGTTAAAATTGCACCGTGAGTTTACGTTACGATCACCCCTGGCCCATCTAGCTCTTCAGGAGATCCACAAATGTTCAGCCACGTCATAAATCCTCGGAAAGATCTCTGTTTCATCGCCATGCTCACGACGCTGGCGTGCCTAGGACCCAAGCCAGCCCTGGCCGAAACAATTGTCGGCCAGTCCGTGCTCGATGCGCTGGTCGAACAGCCCATGGTGCGGGTGATGATCGCCTTCGATGTCAGCGTTCCGACGGAGTTTCAACGCGGCACGTACCTGACTTCTGACGCCGGCCGGGAAGCTGTGGCCGTAGCTCGAAGTCGAGTGGTTGGAGCCATCCCCTACGCCGAATTCATCCTGCGACGCCAATTCGACTCCGTGAACGCGGTGGCTGGCGAGATCAGCGCCAAGGGGCTCGAGGAGTTGCTGCTGGAACCCTCGGTGCTACGGGTTGACCTCGATGCTGGAGGCCGTGGATCGTTGGCGGAATCGGTGCCTTTGTCGTCGTTCAACAGCGTCCAGATGGCCGGCTTCACGGGTACTGGCAGAACGGTCGCAGTGATCGACTCAGGGTATAACAGCACCCATGCCGACCTCAGCGACAACCTGGTGGCGGAACAGTGCTTCTGTAGCGACAACGGTGCCGGCTGCTGCCCCGGTGGCGGCGTCACCCAGACCGGTGTCGGCAGTGCTGAGGACGATCACGGACATGGCTCCAATGTCGCCGGGGTCGTGACCTCCGGTGGCACCGTGGCTCCGATCGGTGCGGCGCCGGATGCCGGCATCTTGGCGGTTAAGGTGTTGGACAGCAACAACAGCTTCTGTTGTACCTCGGACGTTGTCGCCGGCCTCGATTGGGTTGCCACCAATTTCCCAGGAGTTGATGCGGTCAACGCCAGCCTCGGCACCTTCGCCCTCTTTCCCGGTGAATGTGACACGGCCACCGCCTTCACCATGGCCCTCGCCGCTGCCGTCGACAACCTGCGCAGCTTAGGGGTGCTGGTGTTCGTCTCCGCAGGTAACGAAGGCTCGGGCACCGAAATGGGTGCACCGGCCTGCGTCGCCAATTCGATTGCCGTCGGCGCCGTCTACGATTCGAACTTTGGACCCAACTCGGTGTTCTGCTCGGATCCCACCACCGCCGCCGATCAGGTGACCTGTTTCAGCAACAGCAACTCCACCACCGACCTGTTCGCACCTGGCGCCCCGATCACCTCCGCCGGCCTCGGCGGTGGGACCTCGACCTTCTTCGGGACTTCTCAGGCGTCACCCCACGCCGCCGCCTGCGCCGCCCTGCTGCAACAGGCCGACCCAACCTTGACTCCCGACGCAATTGTGGCTGCGCTCAAAGCCTCACCCACGATGGTGACCGACACCACCAACGGCCTCACTTTCCCACGATTGGATTGTCAGGACGCGCTGGATCAAACCTCCGGTTCCATCTTCGCCGACGACTTCGAGTCGGGAGACACGAGCGCTTGGTAAGGCCGAAACCTAAGAGGCCGACGACCTGGTAGGTTGACCCGCCTGGCCGTCAGGGTTGGTGACATACTCGCCGCCCATGGAGCTATCGGAGAGCGGGAGTCAGCCTGGGGCTGGCTCCGATCGCACATTGGCCATCATGTTGGCGGTGGCGCTGGTGGTACTGGCCGCAAACTTCTTTTTCGGCGAGATCATTCCGCTGGGTGACGGCCTCGGGGTCGACGGCAAGATTTACGCTCAGATCACCCGCGAGTTCCCCGGCATCCTAGGCGAGGGTGTCGGGCCGCTTTACGCAGGAAGAATTCTGCCGCCGATAGCGGTCCACCTGCTGATGCGACTCAGTGGATCGTCGTTCGAGGACGGCAACATCATCGCCGCCTTCCAGATCTACAACGGACTGCTGCTTCTCGGCTCGATCCTGATCTGGCATCTCATCTGCGCTCATCTCGAGCTCAGTAAGGCGGGACGATGGTTGGGCTTTCTCGCCCTCTTCGTCAACTGCGCCCACCTCGAGTACAGCCTCTACTACCCGGTGCTGACCGACGTTTCGGCATTTTTCATCTCGATGCTGATGCTGTACTGCTACCTCCGCGGACAGACCACAGCGCTTTACCTGTTGTCATTTGCGGGTGCCTTCACTTGGCCGACGTTGATGTACCTCGGGCTGATCTTCTTCATCTTCCCGCTGCGTCATGAGACGGTAGAGCCAGCGCCCAAGTTGTTCCCCCCGCTGTTCGGTATCGCGTCGATCCTCGGGGTCGGTGCTGGTCTTGCGGTGGCGGTGGTGACCGGCTTTCGCGGCGGTCTGACGGGAGCGTGGATCCCACCGGCACCGTGGGGCTACGGCGTGTTGGCGCTGAGCACCTTGTGCGTCTTCGGCTACGTGTTTGTCGTCAGCCGTGACCTGACGAACAACGCGAGCTACTACCGCAAGCTGGGCTATTTCATCACCCGCGATCGGATCCTTCGTCTAGGCCTGGCTCTACTGCTCTATCTGGCGGTGGGATACCTCACCGAGAACCTGATGTCGCGCCCCGGCCAGCATTTACGCGAGCAATTTCTGATCGGTTCGCTGCTGCGCGCCACCCAGCGACCGCTGGTCTTCTACGTCATGCATGTGATGTTTTTTGGACCGATCGCACTGATTGCGGTGTTTCACTGGCGGCGCATCGTAAGAAAGGTGCAGAGTTACGGCCTCGGCATGACCCTCTTCGCAACCCTCTCGGCGGTACTGCTGATCCAGCCGCTGTCGCGCCAAAGCATCACGGTGTTGCCGGCGCTGGTGATGTTCATCGTCCTGGTCATGGACGAAAGCCTGCGGACGGCCAGTCGCCGGGAGCTCTGGGGGTTTGGTGTCCTGTCGTTGGTCTTGTCCCGTGCTTGGCTACCGGTCAACTATGTGCAGCAACGCTGGCCAGTCACCGACGATCCGATCTTCTACTTCAAGATCAACTACTCCAAATGGTTCTCGGACGTCGCCTACGTGCCGGAGTTGATCCTGGTGATATTACTCAGCGGGTGGGTTTTCAGTTATCTCCGGCGGCGAGATGCGCTGCCAGACCAAGCCTTGTGACCTGCTCTGCGCCCTGACTCTAGTGCCCTGTTTGATTAGAACGTTCCGAATATTCTCGAGGATTTCTTGTGGCTGACAAGGCTTGCCGACGCAGGAATAGTGGGGCTCTTTAGAGGAGGCCTAACGCAGGCAGGCGCGAGAAAGACCGAGAATAGTGGAACGGTTTAGTCAAACGGGGCTCTAGATCGGGAAACGTCGCGGCATTGTGTTGACCTTTCGGATCGCCGCAAGGTAGTCGATACCGATGGTTTCACAATAGTCTTTGATGGTTTCGAAGCGTGGCTGATTCTCTTCGTTGACCAGCTCCAACGCATCTCGGCGATCGATTTTGCCTTCGCGAATTTGATTGCTACGGAACGTATCGTTTTCGCTGAATCCACCGACGGTGTAATAAATATAGTTGTAGAACGCCGCTGTACCGTCACCGATGCGCCAGGTCGATCGTGTATCGCTGGCAGTCTCCCAGCCATAAGTGTCGATGAGCGTACGATTGACGGTATCTTCGTCCCAGGCGACATAGCGATATAAATTGACATAGTCGCGATCGATCAAATAGTAGGCCACAAAGGCGTAGCCGGTATCGAGCAGGGATCGATTGAGGTAGGCGGGATTGCCAAGGTATTGTTTACCGTAATACCAGAGCATCCGTAACTGACTCGACGCGGGCAACACATAAACCCGATCTTCGTCTTCGCGGGCCAGCGGGATACCGCAATATCCAGTCTTGAAGTCGGTTCGTTCGAGTAAGTTTTCTCCCAGGAAAGTCCGTTCGACGCCGAGTAGCTGTTTGATCCGGCCGGCATGCGCAAAATATTGCTTGTCACCCGCCATGAACAAAGGGATGACACCAAGATCTGGCTTCTTCAACCAGGCAGCTACATTGCGACGAATGTTGTCGCGTTTGCGCTTGATGTCGGCGGACACCAAAATGTGTTCGATGCCAAGCTCCCCACAAATGCGAGAGATGTTGCGCCGCGCTAGATCGGTGACCATGCCCCAGTCGTAGGTGAACGCCACCGGATTCATGCCGAGCTCAGTCTTGAGCACATGTAAACCGTAGGTACTGTCGCGACCGCCGCTCAACCCGACCAGGCAGTCGGAATCTTGACCGGGACGCCGGGTGGCGTCGAGCAGGGTGTCGAGCTCGTGTTTGGGTTTGAGTTCGGCTTGGCGATAGTGGTGGCAGTAGTTGCACACACCGTTGTCGTCGTAGTGGAGGAACGGCATGGTTTCCGGCAATAGACAACGACTGCAACGCCGCAACTGGGCAGCCCCTTGGCGGAACCGTTGGAACTCCTGGTCTAGCCACGGCGGGAACTCCGACGCTCGCACCACCGGCGATGCCGGTTGAGGGGTCGGCGTCTGGGGAGCGGCGGATACCGCCGCGTCCTGCTCCAGGATGTCGACGATCCGACATAGGCTAGCGGCTTGTTCGGCGGGCCTGGCATCGGCGGCGTCCTGGTCACAGAATCGATATTGATCCAGCGAGCTCAGATCGACGACCACCCCATCCCCGGGCTGGACTTTTTCAATCTCGAGCTTACCCAACCGTTGTAGGAAACGGTTCTTACGGATCAACTCGGTGAGGATGTAACGCTCGGATCCAAAGAGGAAAATCTGACGTTCGGCATCCGCGGCAGTGTAGAGCGAGCCGTTGTTGGTGTAGAGCAACAGGCGATCGAGATTTTTGAAGAGCGCGGCAATCGATGCCTGACCATAGGTGGATTCAAACGTTTTGTTCACCGCTCCCGGCAACGAACGACCGCGGCTCAGATAATGTGAGAGGAGACCAAAAATGATCTCGCTGTCGACCTCACAACCACGCTCCAGATCATCAAATTGCTGCCACAGATCGTCGGCGTTGACGATGATGCCGTTGTGGATACCGACGATATCGGGCGTGATCACCGGTTGGTTGTTCTGGTGGGTCTCCTCAGTACCGTTGGTGACCAATCGGGAATGCCCGATCAAGGCCACCGAACCGTGGGCGTGACCGTTGCGAAATTTTTCGAACAACTGGCGGTAGCGCCGATCGCGCAAGAAGCCGGTGGCCGGCACATTACGTTTGTAGACCTGAATCGATTCCCGGTCACGGATTGCCAAGCCGGCGGCTTCCTTGCCGCGGGACTCACTGAGCACAAACAGGCTGTCGATCGTCGGCCGCAACAACGCTTGCGAAACGCTGCTGTGCTCCGGCAAGACAAACCCGAAGATGCCGCACATGATTAGCTCGACCTACGAAACACCGTCAGCCGGTTGACGCCGAGCATGAACCGTGAGGCCTGCACGAGCTCAAAACCAGCCTCGGTGAGCATAGCGTCCAACGTGCTCGGCGGCAGGCCGTAAACCTCACCGTCGATCATGCCACGTTCGCTTTGATCAACGTCCCACGGGCTGCGCAGGAAATGCCACACGCGGGAGATACCGGGTGGAATCATAGTGAGGATCAGCCGTCCCGAGGGACTCATCAACCGCCGCACTTCGCGCAGCAGCTCAGCGCGATTAGGGATGTGATTGAGCGCCGCTATCACCGTCACGGTATCGAAGGAGCCGTCGTCGAACGGCAGCTCAGCGCTGTCTTCGACCACCATATCTGCACCGTCCCAGGGATGTACGTCGACGCCGGTGCCCGGACCGTCATAAGCCTTGACCAGCTCGTTGGTACCGCAGCCGATATCCAACAGCCGGCCCTGGATATGCGGCAACACGGTCTGGATACGGGTCTGCATCAAGGCTCGGCCCAGACGATCCTTCATGCCGTCACTCTCCTGTGAGCTGTCGACCCGCCGGCAGCTCGCTGTGCTGCGCTTCCACGGCGTTCAACGGATCGACATCCTCGAATCGTTCGAGGCGTAGCTGAGAAATCTGATCCGAGATCAACCCAAGAAAAAACAGCAGCAGTCCGGTGACAATCGCCAGCATGGCACCAACACTCACCCCTTCGCGGGCGATCACGATCGGCAGACCCCAGGCCAACCCACTGACAAAAGCCAGAATGCTCAGCGGTAAGAACAGCCGCAAGGGGTTGAATAACGTGGCGATCCGCAGGATCAAGATCAGCGTATCCCACCCCGTTTTGAGCTTGACGGTGCTCTTCCCGATGCGCTGGTTGACTTCGATCGGCACAAACTCGACGTCGTAGCCTCGGGTCAGGAATGCCATCGTAGTGGTGGTCGACATCGAGAATCCCGAGGGACAGATGTGCAGATACTTGAGCACGGTCTCGCGATGCAAAATCCGCAGCCCAGAGTTGAGATCTGGAATCCGCTGTTGGACGAGGATCTGGGCGATCAGGTTGAGGACCCATTTGCCCGGCATCCGCCACAAAGCACTGTGGATCAACGCCTGCCGACTGCCGATCACCATGTGATTCTCTTTCGCCCGTGCCCACAAAGCCCGGGCATCCTGTGCCCGATGCTGACCGTCGGCATCCATGGTGATGAAATAGGGTGTGCGGCAAGCCCGAATGCCGGTCTTGAGTGCCGCGCCATACCCACGGTTGCGACGTTTGGAGATCACCCGTGCACCAGCCTCGGCGGCAAGTCGAGCGGTGGCGTCGCGGGACCCATCGTCGACCACCAACACTTCGGCCACCAGATCACCCAGCTTGGCCAAGATGCCGCGCACCACGTCGGCGATGGCCCCTTCTTCGTTGAACGCCGGAATGACAACGGTCAGCTCACGCGGCGACTGGGCAGGCTCAATCGTCACAAGACTTTCCGTCACTGGCTCGGATGACGCCAGCGCAGCGCTGACGGGGGGCGGCGAGACCTGTTGCATGACGTTGATGACGGTTGAGCTGGAGCGGCGGAGAGAGTCGTCAGTATAACAACACCCTCTAACAGACCTACAACTTAACCCGGCAGACTCGAGCAGCAACCAACTTGATCAACACCGCCTCCAACACAAAAACCAGCGCGGTCGCGATGGCGGCGCCTTCGAGTCCCAGCCAGGGGATCAAAAGGACGTTGCCGAGCAGGTTGGCAGTCACCAAGGTCGCCACCAACAAGGTATGACGGCCGGGATGACCACTCTGCAACAGGATGCCGAGAAAGGGCCGATAGCCGGCGTTGATCACCACCCCGATCATCAACACGGTGAAGACCCGGCTGCTGGCAGCAAACTCGGCGTCGCCAACCAGCCACTTCAAGAGCACCGGATAAACCACCACTGCCAAGACGCCGATGACCGCCATCGCCGGATAAAACACCCGCCGCAGATCGCGAGCGTGACGTTCGATTCGTTGGCGATCGTTGCTGGCAAAAGCCGCCCCCAACAACGGATCCACATTGCGTCGCAAGACGATCGGCAGCTGGCTGAAACCTTCCGCCAGAATCGCTGCGAAACTGTAAACCCCGACCAGCACATCGGAGGTAAAGAGCCCCAGCACCAAGATGTCGACCCGGGTGTTGATCTCGCCCAGAGCCCCACTCAAGAAACCCCGAGCACCGAACGACAGATGCTCACGCAACCAGCGTTGGCGGTGGGACGACAGCCGCAGCGGCCACAGGCGTCGTTCGACATAAACCAGCAGGCAAGGCGTCAACACCGCTTCTGCCACCGTCAAACTAGCCGCCAAATAAGCCCCTGGTAAGCCGGCACCGATCATCGCCACCACTCCGGCAACAATGAGTACAAACCGCGCCGCCTGGAACACCGCATAGGCGCGCATGGCGGCGGCACCATTAACCGCGTTCAACAACACTTTGTTGAGCGCGAAGAAGATCAATCCCGGGGCGATCCACAACAGGCCAGTTGCCACCCCTGGGCTGTCGAGCAGTCGACCCGCAAGGCCACCCAAACCGTAGGTCAGCAGGGCAAACAGCGTCGACAGGGCGGCGCAGGCGGTCAACGCCGACACCGTGATCCGTGCACAACGGGCCGGATCGTCGACATGGTGAGAGATCTGCTTGAGCACCGACAGATGGATCCCGCCGACGGAAAGCTGAGACAGAAAAATGTAGATGGCAAAAACCTGGTTGAAGACACCAAGAGCTTCGGCGCCAACCCCGCGGGCAATCACCACGTTGAGCAAAATCCCCGAACCGGCGAGCACCGCCAGGCTGCCGACATTCCACAACGTGTCGACTTGGAATTTACGAGTGAGAGTCGAAGAGGTCTGCATCATCCACCGAGCGTCCGATAATAGACAGTGGAAGCATAGGGGGATAGGGTTTGCCGCGAACCCATGAGCCAGCGCACCAAAGCTTTATTCGTCACCTCCTTGATACTCAACGCCCTAGGCGTGTTGTATCTCTTCCAGGTGCAGGGCGGCAGGGATTACGTGGTCGCGAAGCTACGTCCGCCGCAACATGCGGGTGACCCCGTCGACGACAAGCCAACCGACCTGCGATCGATCCGTATCACTGACGATATGGTCAGCGGTTTGCCGGGCTACCGCAGCACCGGGCGATTCGTCCGCCTGCCAGGTGATGTGGTCGCCAACCTACGACCCCGCCTCCAGGAAATCAGTCAGGAGCCGTCCGGCGGCAGGATTCGGTTCGAAACCGACGCTTCATCGATCCTTCTCACCGCATCCTCCCCCAACCCCGCGACGCCACATCACATGACCAGCATCATGAAAAATGGTGTCGACCTCTACGTCAACAAACTCTATTGGGGCAGCGCCTGGCCAGATGCTTCGGGAGTGATTCAACGGCAGTTCGAGTTCGAGACCGGCGAACTATTCAACCGGATTACCCTCCACCTACCCCTTTACGAACAGATCCACATCCAGAGCATCAAAGTCCCCAAAGAAGCCAACGTTAGACCGGCCACCGATCTAGCCGACAGGGCTCCGATGGTTTTCTACGGTTCGAGCATCACCCAGGGGGGTGTCGCTTCCAATCCCGGTTTGTCTTATGCAGCGATCCTGTCACGTGCGTTGAACGTCGACTTCGTCAACCTGGGTTTTGACGGCAACGGTTTGGGGGACCTCGAGATTGCTGAGTTCATCGCCACCCTCGACGCCTCTTTGATCGTACTCGACTTCTGGGCCAACCCGTCCCCCGAGGTGTTCGAGCGGACGTTGCCGCCCTTTGCCGAAACCATTAGAAGGCGGCACAAAACCACACCCTTGTTGGTGATCGGCCCTTTTTACAACGTCAATCGAACGCAAGAGCACCATCAAAAGCGCACCATCGCCCAGCGTTTTGTCGAGGCTCAACGGCAGGCCGGAGACGAGAACATCCACTTTTTCGATGGTCGCAGAATGCTGTCGCGAGACACCGCCTTCGGGCTGGCGGACGGCCGCCATCCCAACTCGCTGGGATTCTGGTTCTGTGCCACCGCGTTGGAGCCCACACTCAGGGAGCTGCTCGGCTTGCCTCCAGCATCTTAGTCACCGCGGCATGTTTCACCTTGCGATCCAGGGTTGCGGCGTAGAACGAGATCTTCACTGAGTCCAGGGTACCCACCACCTGGAGTTGGTACTGATGCTGCACCTGTGGCCAGATCACCTCAGGTGTCGCCAACAGGCCTGCTGAACGCTCGCCGAAGGCCTTGATCAACGCGCTATCGTCGAATTCTCCGACGATGTTGGGTTGGATGTTGTGCTCATCGAACCAACGATCCAACAACGGCCGCAAGAACGAGTCGTGGGTCGGGAGCAGGAACGGTGCCCCGTCGAGCGAAGTGGGAAAACCTTCCCGGTAGCGCGCCGCCAGCGCCGGAGCGCCGAGGACGCTGAGCACCGAGCTCGACAGACGATGGGAAAAGGCTCGGATGTTCGACTCCGAGCCGACCGGGGCGTCGAGCAACACGACGTCCAAGAGGTGTAGCGCCATGTCGGCCAGCAACTTGGCGGGCCGGCCTTCCCTGCAAACCAGGCGCACACCCATTTCCACCGCCGGCTCCAAGAACCTGGTCGCCACCAATTTGGGGACAACATCCGCAACCCCCACCGCAAGCCGCAACGGACGATGGCTACCTGGGTCCCTTAAGGTCCGCATGAGATCTTGACCGAGGGAAAAAATCTCCTCCGCAAACCGCAACGCGGTGCGCCCCTCCTCGGACAGGACCAGGTTACGTCCCGAGCGATGGAACAACTTGGTTTGCAGATTCCTCTCGAGGGCCGAAATCTGCGAACTGATCGTCGACGACGCCACATCCAGTGTCTCCGACGCCCGGGCAATTCCGCCTTCCCGTGCGACGACCCAGAAATAGTAGAGATGGTGGTAGTTCACAGTTCGAGGCCTAGCAGGCCATGGACCTTCTGCAACGTAACCTTCTGCAACGTAACTCTTCGGTAACAACGAACGATAGTTTCGATTCTACGCTATTGATGAATCCAACACACCGTTCTAGAATATGTGTTCGGCCGACCGTGGACCTTCCAGGAGCTTGAAATGAGCGAGGACTGCGGACGCCCATTCACCGAAACGCTGATCACCGGCTATTTGGACGGGTTCCTTTGCCCAAGTGATCGCAGGCGGGTTCGCCATCACCTACGTCGATGCCTGCCCTGTCGGCGTCTGCTCGACGACTTACGTAACCTCCGGATCGTCATGCTGCATAGCAGCCTCCCCAAACCAAACGCAGGAAACGAGCATGAAACGATTCAAGAATATCCTCGCGATCTACAACAAGGAGGTCGGTGACGAAGCGACCCTACGGCGAGCCACGTCGCTGGCCCGTAACAACCGCGCTCGATTGACAGTCGCCGAAGTTGTCGACTTGCCCGACAGCTTGACCCGGGCTACCGACGAACCGGCGCGAAAACTCGCACGAAAGAAGATCGCCGAGCGGCGAGAACATCTCGAACGGCTCATCCTGTCGATCCGGCAAGAAGAGGTGGATGTCCGCGCCGAGGTGTTGGTGGGCACGGGATTCCTCGAAATTACTCGCGCCGTGCTCCGCGATCACCACGACTTGGTCATCATGACGGCCGAACAACCCAGCGGCCTGAGACAGTTCATGTTCGGTAGTACGTCCATGCACCTGATGCGCAAATGCCCGTGTCCCGTCTGGGTCACCAAGCCGCGTCAGAGTACCCACTACCGACGCATCTTGGCCGCCGTCGAAACGTTTTCGTCCGGCGAGCCCTACGATGCCCTCAATACGTTGATCATGGACTTGGCAACATCGCTGGCCCGCACCGAGACCGGTGAGTTGCATGTGATGCATGCCTGGGAAATGAACCCACGGGATCTCGAGACCAGTCGCTCCGAGATTTCCCCGGAGATCATGAGCCTGCTACTACAGCGTAACGAAGAGGCGCACCGGGATAGCGTCGAGGCCCTGCTGAGCGGTTACGATCTTACGGACTTGGATCATCACGTCCACCTCGTACGGGGAGAGGCCAGAACGACAATCCCTCAACTGGCTATGGACCTCACGGCGGACGTGTTGGTGATGGGAACCGTTTGCCGCACCGGCGTGCCGGGGTTTTTCATCGGCAACACTGCCGAAGACGTGCTCAAACAGGTAAACTGCTCGGTTCTGACCGTCAAGCCGACTGGATTCGTCACCCCCGTCACGCTAGAAACTCCGGCATGAACTTGAAACAGCTGATGAAGTCGGAGGCCGCCAGCGGTGTGCTGTTGGTGGCGGCGGCGGCGCTCGCCTTGGTGGCTGCCAACAGCCCCCTCGCCGGCTTGTACGGCGGCTTTCTCGACGTGCCAGTCGAGGTGCGCATCGGCACCTTGGAGCTCGCCAAGCCGCTGCTGCTGTGGATCAACGATGGCTTGATGGCAATCTTCTTCCTGCTGATAGGGCTCGAAGTCAAACGTGAAGTACTAGCCGGGCAGCTGTCGAAGCCTTCGCAGGCGGTGCTGCCAATCGCCGCCGCCATCGGCGGCATGTCGGTGCCGGCGATGTTTTACGTCGCCGTCAACTGGGGTGACACCGACGCCCTCGCCGGTTGGGCGGTGCCTACCGCCACCGACATCGCCTTCGCCCTCGGCGTGCTCGCGCTGCTGGGAGACCGCGTGCCAGCGGCGCTCAAGATATTCCTGCTGGCGCTCGCGATCCTCGACGACCTGGGCGCCATCGTCATCATTGCGATCTTCTACTCTGGTGCCGTCTCGGTGACCTCGCTGTTGCTGGCAGCGGCGGCGCTCGTGGTGCTGACGTTGCTCAATCGCAAAGGTGTGACAGCGATCGCTCCCTACGGCCTCATCGGTCTCTTGATGTGGGTCTTCGTGTTGAAGTCAGGCGTCCACGCCACCCTCGCCGGCGTTGCCCTCGCCTTCGCGATTCCACTCCGCACCAAAAACCCCGACTATTCTCCGCTCAAGCGGCTCGAGCATAGCCTCCATCCCTGGGTAACTTACGGCATCATGCCGGTTTTTGCCTTCGCCAACGCTGGCGTCTCGCTGGCGGGCTTCAACGTCAGCCGAGTCCTCGAACCGGTGACCCTCGGCGTCATCCTCGGTCTGGTGCTCGGCAAACAGCTTGGGGTCTTCGGGTTTTCGTGGTTGGTGGTCAAGGCAGGATTCGCCCGCCTGCCAACCGGTGCAACCTGGCTGCAGGTTTACGGCGTTTCGATCCTCTGCGGTATCGGCTTCACCATGAGTCTATTCATCGGCTCGTTGGCCTTCGAACACCTACCGCGCACCGACTTCCTGATCGCCAATCGCATCGGCATCCTGATCGGCTCGCTGATCGCCGCGCTGGTCGGTTATGCCGTGCTCTATTCAGCCTCCAAGGCCCGACCGGTGGGCGAGAGCTCAAGACTCGAAGAGGTCGCGCTCGAGGGTGCGTCTACCTAACCCACCGCATCTGATGATGCTTGGCCAACTGTCCAAGCGCTCGAAAGAGCCTCTAGAGTGAGCGTGGACAACTGTCCAACCGCTCGCCAGAGCCTCTAGAGTGAGGTTGGACGCTCCAGAATTCTTCGCGAGAACCTCTTGAGCGAGGTTGGACGCTCCAGAATGCCACCCTTTTGTCTAAAACGAGGGGTTGGACACTCGCAACCCCATTTCATAGCCGCCCAGTCCCCTTTGGACATTTATCCAAACGCGTCCTAGAGCCTCATGGCGAGGCACGATGGGTGTCCAAGTTCGCGCAATAGCCTCTCGCGTGTTGTTCGCAAACCGCAACACGCCACAGATCGGCGATACACCGAGAGTTCCGAGCATCAACACCGGAGTTTTTGTCAAACAACGAGGGCTGGCAATCCGCTCTGAGGGCAAAAACAGCGGCGAGACCTCGTCGTCAGCTGTCCTAGAGACGCGAAACGCACTTTTGAATCGCCGTCTTTACCACCAAACTCATCTGTTTGCCCACTCCAGCCCTCGACGCGTGCTCCATCCACCCACCAACGGCAGCAGCAACCTGGTCGAAGATCGATTCGGCATCCCGATTGGAGAGGCTGACCGGCCCAGCCAACCGCAGGAGGTGGTCTCGAGCGGGCTCCTTACCTTCGCCTGCAATGGTCATTGAGTGCTCGCCACCTGGACCGGGTGCGTAGACGAGATCGTAGGCCGGAGCTAAACACCACTCGCCAGCGCGGCTCATGCAGAACGCGAAGTTCTTCACATGATCGTCTCGGTTGTGGGTGAGGACATTGAAGACCATTCGCCGGTAACACTCGACCACATCCTGATGATTCTGAGTCAGAACCTGGGTGACCTCGAGCAATTGTTGGTAGTCACAACTCGGGATACGAAAGTCGGTATGGATGAGGTTGCCGAAGGTGTGCATGTGGGTACGCTGGTTTTGGTGGCGATCAAAACGTTCGACGCCGAAAAATTGATCTCCTTGCTCGGTCTCGAACAACCGGGTTCGAGGCATCGAGATTCCGGCAGCCCTGGCCATCTCGGAGTAGGCAAGCTCGATGGGCCCGGCGTCCGGCGGATCCTCGCGACTCGTAAACTTGACGATCCAGTGTTCGGCACCAAGTGGCAGATCGTCCTCGCCCGAAAAGATCGTGTCATCATGCACGCCGACGAGGACCTTGGGGCGGGCACCGCCAGGACTACCGCCAGCTCGCAACAACTGGGGTAGAACCTCTTGGCTGCTGCCGGCCAGCACCTGTCGTGAAGCCTCTGAAGCGGCATGTAGATCGATCATCGCGGCATTACCAGACGCCGGATCGGACGGTGGATGGTAGGTCAAGGCCCCCATCGTCCGGCTACCGAGGTAGGCCAGACGATCGAGCGGCGAAACTTCGGAGAGACCCGATCCTCGCTGACGGAAGAACCGATCCATCAGCATTAAACCCCAGCCATCTGGCAGGGAGTCATCGAACAGGCCAAAGAGGGGACCGAAGTCGAGATCGCGGTGCTGAATGAGCCCTGCCTGTGGCGGCAGCTTGAATGGGGAGAGCCACAGCGGGTCGCGCAAGAACTCAGCGTCATACTCGAAGAACACTTGGCGTTGGTTCTCTGCCAGACGACCGACCACCCGCTCGTCGCCAGGGCCATGCACCAACCGGACCTCGAGCTTTTTCATAGGCGACCGCGCTTGCGTTCGCGTTTCTCTTCGCTGGCTTCCAACTCAGCCAGAGAACGAGCGCGTGGTTGCTGGAAGAGAGCTTCGAAGTCACCCAGGCGATCCAGCGCCATGGCAATCTTCAGCAGGCTTTCGAGCGAAACCCGCCCGGTGGTCTCGAACCGTCTGAGCGACCCCAGGCTGACCCCAGACCTCTCGGCCAACGTCACCTGCCGCCAGCCTCGCACAAGTCGCAACTCGCGAACTCGATTGGCCAAGGCTAAGCGGACTTTCTCAGGGGAATGGAGCGCAAATCGGGACATTCGAAGCTTCAGTCGTCTCTTTATTAATGCTCTTATTTGAGCGATTACTAGATAATATCGATTCTATCACTAATAAATTAGCGCTTAAGCCCCAGGCATCAACCCATGCACTTCAAACCTTGAAGCCCAGCCACCGACCTAGGTTATTCCTACGACACCGTCCGATCACGGGTGCGTGGTGGGGCTGGCGATCGGGCTGGCGTCGACCTCCGAGTACGTCTTCTCGTCCGTATCGGCCGCGCAGCCGATCTGAGAAAACGGGAGGACTTGGTCGATTTCACCTCCGGCTTGCGCTGTAGTTGTTGCAAGGAGGGTAACCAGCACACAGGAGAGTTCGATGTCGAAACCCACGATCTACATTCCAGGCCTGCCAGGGAGCAATCTTCTCGACAGTCACACGGAGAAAAAGCTCTTCCTCAACATCCCGGGACTACTGTCGCCAGCGAAAAAGAAGGAGATTCTGCGACGCCTCAGAGGGCCCGACGACCTAGTGAAGGGTGACGACGTAGTAGCCGGCATCCCGATCCGACGGGCGGCGAAACTTCTGTTTCTGGACCTCGCCAAGCAGGCCGACTCGCTCTACGACATCTTGGAAGGAATAGGCAGCGAACCAGCGAAGTTCGGTTGGGACTGGCGCCGGCCGGTCTACGATCAACCGATGCTGGACAGGCTCGAAGGGGCAATCTTACGGCTGCATCAGGTCACACAGCAGCGGGTGATCGTAGTTGCCCACTCGACCGGTGGTCTGGTGATCCGCCGCCTGCTCGAGGAGAGAAGCGGCAACGCCAACCTGCTGCAATGTATCGAGCGCATCATCGCCTTCGGCGTGCCGTGGGCCGGTACTCTGAAGTCCTTCACTTTCTTGGACGCCCAGGACAGCTTTGCCCTCGGCTTGGTCAATCGCACGCAGGCGCAGAATCTCCTCGCCCACTCCTGGGCGGCCTTTGATCTGTTGCCCCCCGACCCGGCAAAAACCAACATGACCGATGCGGCGGGAAGGCCGCTGAATCTCGTGGTCGACGGCAATGGCAACCAGATTAGCCCGTTGATCGAACGCGATTGGTATCCTGCCGCACTCAGACATGTGATGACTCTGCGCGCCGACGGTGCGGATCACCAGCTGGGGCGTCGGTTGTCGTCTTTCAATCTGCCAGCACCCGGGATTCCGGTGACCAACGTCGTCGGCTGGGGCACTGCCACTACGCTCCAGGCGCGGATCCTCGGCACCGGTGCCGGTCAGAGCGTGGAGTTTATCGACGGCAAGGGGGATCGGACTCTTGATGGTGGTGACGGCACAGTGCCTCGAGTGTCGGCGGCCTGGCTGCGCGGGCCAGAGGTGAACACCTATCATGTGCCGGTGGGCATCGTTCCGGGCGCCACCAAGCATCCCCACGGAGTGCTGTGGCGCAACCCCGGCGGCCGCAACCTGCTGCGGCATTTTGTCGGAGGCAGACCCCTCGAGCCGTTTCTCTACGGAGCGGTTGACGACAGCGATTTCTTCGGAGGCAACTCGGTTCGACTGCGGGCGGTTGCACTAGCCGGCGACGGCCGGCCACTGGCCAACGCCAGCGTCCGCACCCTCGACTTGACCAGCGGACCGCCTATCACCAAATCCTTCGATCCGGCCGACGACGGTCGCCTCATGATGACCATCCCACGGAACCGGATCCCCAAGGTTGGCACTCAGTTGCGGCGCTTCCGAATCGAGATTCGAGGCCGGGTTAACGGCCAAGACCAGGTCGAGAGCCGCCTATTCTTCGTGCGGCTTTGAACGGATATTGACGACCCTGGCGTCGTCGGTCCGGCAACTGGGATGAGGACGCTGTCTCCGAGCTCATAGATCGTCGTAGACGGCATCGAGCTGCGAGACGTCATGCTGGCGTATGTGCTAGCATAGTGTTGTGCGAGTGGTGATCGACACGAGCGTCTTTGTTAGCGCCGTCCTAGGCCACGCTGGTGGCGCGAGTCGCCAAGTTCTTAGGAGGTGTCTCCTCAAGGATCTCTCTCCAGTCATGGGTACCACCCTCTTCTTGGAATACGAAGACGTCGTCGGACGCCGATCGATCATCGATCGATCACCATTGGCAGAACCCGAAATAGAGGAGCTTCTCGATGCCTTCGCCAGCGTTTGCACTTGGACCACGGTGTACTACCGTTGGAGACCCAATCTCCTTGACGAAGCTGACGACCACCTCCTCGAGCTTGCGGTTGCAGCGGGTGCCAAGGCGATCGTGACCAAGAATGTTCGACACCTTCGCAGTGGGGATCTGCGATTTGAGCAGATTCAGATTCTCAAGCCCGAGCAAGTACTCAAGGAGCTGTGACGATGGCCACGGTGACCGTACGACTACCCGACGAAAAACACGAACGCCTCAAAACAATGGCGAAACGTTATGGCATCAGCCTCAACAAGCTCTTCGAAGAACTCTCGACAACAGCTTTAGCCGAGTTCGACGTCGAGACGCGGTTTCGCGTTCGAGCGGGTCGAGGGTCGGTTGAGCGAGGGCTGGCGATCTTGGATAGGCTCGATGGGGCAAGAGCCGGGTAGTATCATTTGTTGTACAACAAAAGATGTACAACAAAAGATGTACAACAAAAGATGTACAACAAAAGATGTACAACAAAAGATGTACAACAAAAGATGTACAACATGAGCGTTCCCTTGGGAAGCAGCGGCAGGGCGTCAGCTTTCTTGCGCCCGAAGGTCACCGTTCTCGAGCTCCGCTGAACGAATCCTGATGCCTTTGCCTTCATCCAGAACCGGACTAAACCCTGGTTTCTAGCCGTATTCTGAGTCAACTGTCGACGTGGCCAGGCAACCTCTAGCCCAACTATTACATCTCTAAAGGCTTATAGACAAACACCAAGACGCTCCGCCGCACGGCAGCAGCACTCTTGGTTGGTGGTTTTTCTATTGCCACCCCTGGCCAAGCCGAAGTTCGGGGAAACTGAAGGCATTGCCACCGGTGACACGACCCAGGTCACGGGAAGATCTCGGCATTGCCAGCTGTGACAAGGGTGATGCTCAGGGAAGTTCTCGGTACTGTCACTAGTGACAATGCCCTAGTTCGGGGAAGATCTCAGTATTGTCAGTCGAAAATTTGACCGATTCTGGGAAGAATAGGGTTTCCTGAGGCGGCTCGAGGGTTCTAGTCGGGAAGAAAAGGGCTTTTGGTGGGGATCTGGCGGCTATTTCGGGAAGAACCCGGCTTCCGGCGGCGATTGGATCTCCCAACCCGGGAAGATTTCGGCTTCTTTTTGGGATCGGGATGAAGTCTACAGCCAGCTTGAACTCATCATCTCTAGTCGCCCAGGATCACCGCGAGTAACTCACATCATCTTCGCCGAGCCTCCCGAGTTTGCGACGAAGGAGTCGTCGCTCGACGGTCGCGACGACTGGCTTGAAAACAGACGGCTTCAGGAGCCCTGCATCGCGCCATCGTACGATGGGAGCTTCACCTGCGAAGCCGGAAGTCCGAGTCTGGCTGGTGACAGCGAGGAGGATAAGATCCTGGCGTTCTCGGTGGTACGCCCTCGAACTCACAACGACAGCGGGGCGCCGCTTGCTTGTGCTCTGATCTGTGAAGGGAAACGGAACGAGGACGATGTCGCCGAACTCATAGATCGTCGTAGACGGCATCTTCGTGATTGTCCCAGATCTTCTGGAAGGAAGCTTCGGAGAGTCGGGCGGCGGCCTGTGTCAAACGCAGATCGTCATCGCGATGGCGGAGGAAATCGACAAAGTCCTCGACCTCGGCGAGCCTTTCCGGAGGAAGGTCCGAAGCTTCTGGATCAAAGGCTGCTCTTGGAGTGCTTGGCCCATAGCCGCTATTGTAGCTGGCTTCTCCAAGTCCGCCTGGACGCGGGCTCGAAGAAGGCATCTCCCAAATCCCTGCTACGCTCAGCCGGAAGGCACACCGACAGCGATTACCTTGGCCAGACACAACCTGGCCAGCGGTAGCAGCCTCTGGACAGCGCCTCACCGCATACCGCCAAGCGCTATCAGGCGACGATGTCCCGGACGATGAGCGACTCATCTACTATGACTCGGGAGGGCAAACATGGCAAAGTACAGCAAACTCCGCCGAAACCTGCTGGACCTAACGGCACTCAATAGTGCCCTGAGCTTTGACACGCGCCTCGCTCTCTTGCGGGTTAGCCAGTCCTACCGCGAGCAGATGGAAGCGGACGAGACAACGGACCATTTCGAAGTCTCTTATTGGCACCGTGTCTTTGTGCGCTGCTTCTTCGCACATATGGAAGGCCTCAGCTACTTCATGCGGCGTACCGCTGGGCAGGCTGGAAACTCGAAAAGGCTGGGGATCACAACCAAGCAACGCGCTGACCTGCTAGAACGCAGGTACGACAGAGACAGAGATCGCGTTACCGACATTCTCGATACCAACACGGTGCCGGAGAATTTGAAACTAGCCTTCCGATATTACCCACGCCTGTTTGACATCAACTTCACACTCAACACTAATTCGCCAAGCTGGAACGCCTTGGTTGCGATAGAGCCCAATAGTGGAGTCGCAACTAAACCTGGCAATCGAGGACTGGTAGGTGCCAGAAATCGGATGACCCATACGGGTCGATTCGAGGACTTCTATTCAATCGAGGCCGCACAGACCCTGACGCCATGCTTGGTTTGGTTCCTTCGTTCAACAGCTGAAATGCTTCGCGAGTGCTACCAACAAGTTGGAGTCGATCCGCCAGAACTCGATGATCACCCCACTGAGGGCCTTGAGTTCAACGCGTCGGCGTTTAAGGAGTTCTCTACTACGCGGGAAGAGATGGATCGTGAGACGGTGAAATGGCAAAGCCGCTCGTTCTTAGCATTCCAAACAGCGATCCGCCTGTTGTGGAGAGAGCTCAACAGGGCGATTGAAGACACTAACCTGCTGCTCAAGCATCGTGGCCTCGATGACCCAACCACTCAGTTCGCTGTCAAGAACAGCTACCGAATCATTATTGTCTACGCCGAAGGTTCGGCAGATCTCCTAAGGCGCTATCTTGCGCAGGCACAAGAACGCAACGAGATCACATTGACAGAAGCAGAAGAACGGTCCTTGGAGAGTGGGCAATTCTTCGATCGGATCGTAGCTACCTACACTGTATTCTCTGCCAAGTTTGGACAAGAAAAAGCATTCTCCGCCGACCCAAACCACTGGCAAGCTGTGCGTACAGTACTTGGATACAGAAATCGCCTAACGCACCCTCTACGAGTGCGTGACCTCACATTCAATAGACCTTCGACCTTCCGAGTTATCGCTAACAGCCTCGGCTGGCTGGTAGACACACTTCAGGTGATTCACCTCGACGCCGATCTTATCGGCGACCAAGGCAGGCGAAGCGGCAGCAGCATCACGAGTAAGGAGTAGACCACATCACAGGCGAGCGGCGGCGACGATTAATTACATGCTCTCGATAGGATCCAACTAAGAAAACGCTGCAGCAAAAGAGCGACAAAAATAGAACGAAACCTGTCACGCCAAGTAGGGCGACGAAAAACTAATCAACACTCCCCGAAGCCTCGTCCTTGAGCCAGTGGGCTGGGTGTCTCAATCTTCCTGGTAGGACAGTATAGGTATCGCCGTTGGCTAAGTTGACCTGCTCCTGAGTAAGAAAAAGTCCGGCGCTTAGGTCGGCGAAGCGGAGGTTAGCGCCAGTGAGGTTGGCGCCGCGGAGGTCGGCGAAGCGGAGGGAGGCAAAGAGAAGATCTGCTCCAGAAAGGTCAGCACCCCGAAGGTCGGCGCGGCGGAGGTCAGCACCACTGAGGTTGGCCTCGCTGAGGTTGACACGACGCAAGTCGGCGCGAGGCAAGTCGGCGAGGACAAGGTTGGCCTCGCTGAGATTGGCTCTAAAGAGGCGGGAACGGTGAAGACAAGCCTGGGCGAGGTTGGCTCCTTCGACACTGGCGCCGATAAGGTTGGCGCGGGTAAGGTCTGCACGGGCAAAGTTGGCCAGGTCGAGCGAGGCCTCGCGGAAATCGACGCCGAAGAGATTCGTGTCGCGGAAGTCAGCACCAACAAAACCGACCTCGCTGCCGCCGTTAAGGATGGCGTGGCGGAGATCAGCTACCCAAAAGACGGCGCCTCGGAGGTCAGCACTCCGGAGGTCGGCACCTCGAAGGTCGGCGTCGGTGAAGTCGGCATCTCGCAGGTCGGCGTCACTGAAGTCGGCGGAACGGAAACTCGTATCCGAGAGGTTCAAGCCCGCTAGGTCCGCCCCAGAAAAGTCTACGCGGACATCCCCGCTGCTGCCCTCTTCCAGCGTGTACAAAGCGATCATTGCATCTCGGCGCGCTCTTGCATGAGCCCGCGGGTGGCAGTTTCCTTGCCCAGCAGGCTCACCCCCTTCGGTCGCTGGTACTTGTTCGCACTCCTCTTCGTATATTGTCCTCAAGAGCTGTGCTCGCCGCACGTTGCGAGTGTCCATCGTCTGCTGTGCGATCTGCCTCGCCTGCTGCACAACTTGCTGTTGAACAAGTCGGTTCTGTTCCTCGAGGGACTGATTCTGCCGCCGACAGTGGGATCCTGCACCGTTTCCTTAGCTCACCAGCCGCACCCCGCCCTATTCGAAAGTGACGAGCCACTGCGGATTGCCGCATCGAGCGCCGTCGGCGTCTTGTGCCCGGGAAGCCCCCTGTCCTCCACCGGCAGGAGGTCCTCACAGAACCACTTCGGTCAGAAAAACCTGCCCCGCTGTTGAACGAAACATCGGATAGGACTGCACCATACAGCTTGACACCACCCAGCTCGTACCATGCAACTGTCCGCATACTCCGGAAACGGAGTTCCGAGAGGCCTGGACTGAGGGTGGGTCGGACGGCGCGGCGCTGCTTCAGCCAATCATTCCAGATCAAAGGATCCTGAGGCGCGAGTGCTTCATTCAATTTTGCCAAGTGCATCTTGGCGATCATAACGACGCTCCCGACTAAGACAGAATAGCTACCCTGACGTTGACAACCGGCTGGCGACCAGAACTCAGACACATCACCAGGATCCCAGACTGACACGGCTGAGTAAGTCAAATATACCAGCTGGCGCGGCGCCGAACGGCCTGGGATTCATCGGCGTCGAGCAGGATAGCCTCGTGGGGCACATGGCCCAGATGATCCATCGCAACTTCGGGATGCTTGCTAGGGTGGACCGCCGGATCAGCTGGCCCCAACCGTCTATCACTCAACCTCGGCCAGCATCTCCAGTTCAGAGGAGGACAGTTAACACTGAATCCCCGCCTGAGCGCACTTCTACCATTGGATTTAGACCCGATAACACAACCGCCCCGCCGAATTAAGACCCGAATAGCCCAAACTCTAAGAAGATCGCAGCGCCAAGCACTTATTGGGGGTGGCAGCAAGACGTTCCCAAAAACTCCTCATCTAGTCTCCCTTGGCGCACGAGGAAGGTTATGTGGCGGAGAGAGTGGGATTCGAACCCACGGACCACGTGAATGGTCAACGGTTTTCAAGACCGTCGCTTTCGGCCGCTCAGCCATCTCTCCGGCGATTTTGGGCCTGGTGGAGCTTATCCCGAAGCGGTGATCCGCTCCAAACCCCCGGTGTAGGGGCGTAGGGCCTCGGGGATGAGGACGGAGCCGTCGGCCTGTTGGTAGTTCTCCAAGATTGCGATCAAGGTGCGGCCGGCAGCCAGGCCGGAGCCGTTGAGGCTGTGGACGAGCTTGGCCTTGCCACCGCCGGTGGGCCGGTACCGCAGGTTGGCGCGTCGCGCTTGGAAGTCGGTGCAGTTGCTGCACGAGGAAATCTCGCGGTAACGCTGCTGGCCGGGCAGCCAGACTTCGAGATCGTAGGTTTTGGCTGCACTGAAGCCCATATCGCCGGTGGACAAGGCCATCACCTGGTAAGGCAGCTCGAGCAGCTGCAACACCTTCTCGGCTTGACCGGTGAGTTCCTCTAGCGCCTCGAAGCTACGCTCGGGATGGACAAGTTGCACCAGCTCGACTTTGTTGAATTGGTGCTGACGGATCAGACCACGAACATCCTGGCCGTAAGAGCCAGCCTCGGCTCGGAAGCAGGGGGTGAAGGCGGTGTAGCGCAAGGGTAGCTGCGCCTCGTCGAGGATTTCGCCACTGTGGAGGTTGGTGAGGGGCACCTCGGCGGTCGGGATCAGGAAAAGATCATGGCTGTCGACGCGAAAGGCATCGGCCTCGAATTTGGGCAGCTGGCCGGTGCCGGTCATGGCTTCGCGTTTGACGAGGTACGGCGGCAAAACCTCGGTGTAGCCATGTTCGGTGGTGTGGAGATCGAGCATGAAGTTGATCAGCGCCCGCTCGAGCCGAGCGCCGGCACCAAAGTAGGCGGTGAAGCGGGCGCCGGACAGCTTGGCGCCGCGCTCGAAATCCAGAATGCCCAAGGCGGGGCCAAGATCCCAATGCGCCTGGGGCTCGAAGTCGAACTCTCTCGGTTTGCCAACCTGACGCTCTAACCGATTCTCAGCTTCGCTCGGACCCACCGGCACCGATTCGTGTGGCACATTTGGGAAGCCGTGCTCGAGATCTGTCAGCTCGGTCTCGACCTCGGTCAAGCGAACCTGCAACTCCTCGACGCGGGCTTTACTTTGCGACACCGCGGCAATCTGGGCGGAGGCGTCACCACCTTCACGCTTGATAGTGCCGATTTCTCGGCTCGCTTCGTTGCGCTTGCGCTTGAGGTCTTCGATCTCGACCAGCCCCGCACGGCGCTCGGCATCGAGACGCTGCCAGGTTTCGAGCGGACGGGCTGCGAGGCCCCGAGATTGAAGGAGTTGGCCGATGCGGCCGGTTTCGTCGCGGAGGAGAGTTCTTGCCAACATAGTCGTCGCAGTGTATCCATCGCCCGCAAAAAGCGTCAATCACATGGTGGAGTTATTTATCTCATAGTATGGGCTGGCCAAAGCGGCTCGAGGCCGTCGACAACGCGGATTCCCAAGCTCGCTGACTCTCACTATAATATTGCCCAGCAGCATATGATGGCGTCGCAATCGCTCGACTCGTCTCCATGCCTCAACCTCACCCTCTGACAGTAACTGCCGAGTCGACCTCGATGTCCAAGCCATTGCCCCTCAGCATCGTCGTGCCGATCTTCAACGAGCGCGACAACCTGCACGATCTCCACACCGAGTTGATGGGGGTGTTGACCACCAACTTCGAACGGTTCGAGGTCATCTACGTTGACGACGGTAGTACCGATGGCTCGGTTGCAATCCTCACCGAGCTTGTCGCCAGTGAACCGGCAGCCAC
>JAJCXO010000124.1 GCA_029263395.1 Acidobacteriota bacterium
GTTGTTTTTTGGTTCTCTAATATTTGTTTTTTCTTATTTTTTTTTTTAAATATAAAAACCTTTTCGTCTCCGTGTGGGGGGGCGGCCCCCCCACCGCGGTTCGGGCATGCCGGCAAGTCGGCGCGGCCCTCGACGAAGCTCTGCGCGCGACCATCGACGCCTTCGTCAAGGAGCAGACCGACGATCTGGTGCAGAAATCGCGCCGCGACAGCCTGACAGGCCTGCTGAATCATCGCAGCTTCTATGACGAGCTCAATCGAGAGCTCAAGGTTGCCGAGCGCACAGGACGGGCTTGCTCCGTGGTTATCCTCGACCTCGATCGATTCAAGGAGGTCAACGACCAACTCGGACATCGAGTTGGCGACCGGCTTCTGGTCGCCTGGGCTGAGAAACTGACTCACCGCCTGCGTGAGTCCGATACTGTGAGCCGGTACGGCGGCGACGAGTTTGCGGCCATCCTCCCCAATGCAGACAAGTTGTCGACCGAGACTCTGCTCGCGGGACTCGCCTCGGAGCCCGTCCATCTCGATGACCTCGGACTCCGGGCGACCGAGGGTTTCAAACGATCCGTCGTGCGAATCTCATGGGGAATCGCCGAGAGCCCAGTCGACGGCACAACCGCCGCCGACCTTGTCGAAACGGCAGATTCTCGTTTGCTGCTGGTCAAACGGCAGGCAGCGCCGCAAGCCTGATCACCGGCTCCCAGGTCAGCGTCGCTGCCACCGAGCGGACCTAGGATGATCGATAGCCTGCGGCCTCTGCGCCTGCGCGAAAGGCTGTTGACAATTCCCAGCCTAGCGGGCGACCTTACTCACCGCCCGAGTCCGGCTTGCATAAATCGTCGAGCCGGGTTGCCGTGAGACCGACACTGAAACGCCCCGACGCAGAGCTAGTCTGAAGCATCCAAGCCTGTCGCTGCAGAAAAGCACCAGGAGGTCCAACATCGGACGGAGCCGTACTGTTCAAGTCCAGGAAGCCAAAGTCGGTGCCAGCGCCAAGTTCTTCCACTTCATACCGCCCGACGAAGGCTGGCGGCGAGAAGAGATTCGTGCCAGTGAGTTCGGCTTCCTGGTTATAAAAGTCCATCCCGAAAACCAACTCCGTTGCCTGAGGACAGGAGCCTGCCGCAACGTCGCAAACGAAAGGTATGAGCGCTGGCGAACGCTGAGCCCAGATGATGAATTGAGTGCTGCCATCGAAAGCACCGCCATTGAGAAAGCGAGTCCGCAGCTTCGAGCTCAACGGTACGCGGTCGTCGCGTTCGTCGTCCGTGACCTGGTAGAAACTCCGGATCTCACTGTCGGCAAATCGATCCGGATCAGCGACCACACTAACGGCCTCGTAACCCTGAGCGAAGTCCTCGGACGGATCGACCAGATAGTAGTCGCCCCACAGGACGTTGTCGTTACTAGCCAGGCCATTGCCGCCAGCTACGAAATATCCCTCATCATCGGGGAATCGGATGGTGGTCGAGCAGTCGTTGAGTGCGTCGACGGTAAGGAAGCCGATGGCGACGCGACTCTGCTCGCGGTCGCTGCCATAACATAAGGCATCGGCCGGACTCGGCTGCCCGACCAGTTTGGCTTGCAGATCGGCCCGCGCAGCTCCATCGAGCACCGGGTTGGCCAGGGGCGTGGAGCAACTCGGGAAAGCGACCTGCCCCGCAGCATCCGGCGAGGTTGCCAACAGACTGCCCTGGACAATGACGTCGCGAAGATTGATTGTCGCTACCTCATTGCCTTTGAGAAAGATGTCGAAGGACAAAACCGGCAGGTGACAGTCTGTCCACATGACAACTTTGGCGACCGCGGGGCCAGTAGAGATGTTGTTGATCGAGATCAGAGTCGATTTGCCCTCTGGGTTGTCGAGGTCGACCTCAAAGTAGGGGAAGAGCAACGTCGCGGATGGCGTATTACCGACGATGCAGCTCCCGTCGAGGGGACCTCCGAGGGCGAGCTGAGGCAGCGTCATTGGGATAGATAGGAACAATAATACGATTTTTAATCGAGCCGCGACTCGATTCTTCAGCGCAAGTTCTTTCATGGGTTCTCCACCAGGTATCATTCACGTTTGTTGATATCACTACGCTCCGCAGATGCTCTGGTTTCCCTGGCGCCTACGGAAGATAGTCGTACGGATGCCATCAACAGGAATGCATAATGGATGCCACACGACGGATGACCAGATACGAGCCGGGTCACCTGCCATAGCTCACATTGTCGTTCGGTCCATCAACTGCGCCCGCCCCAAGACATGAATGTTTTGCAGGCGCCAAGTATTTTTTACAAACGTGTACCGAGCGAACTCCGCCCGATCGGCTCAAGGACCGAGCAACTCGCCAATCGGCTCCAGGGGCTCGAGGTGATCACAAGTGATCTTGAACGAGATCAAGAGAGGCACAGCCAAGAGGGCACCGGCCACTCCCCAGATCCAACCCCAGAAAAAGAGACCGAGAAAAATCACTACCGGATTGAGCGACAACCTGCGACCGAGCACCAGCGGCGTCATCAAGGAGCCTTCCACCGCTGTCAACACCAAGTAGACGGCAGGCGCCGCGAGCATATGGGACAAATCATCGAACGTCAGAAGAGAGGCTCCGGTCAAGAACAAGGTTCCGGCAATCGCACCGAGATAAGGAACAAAATTGAGGAGCGCCGCCATGACTCCCCACAGCACCGCATTGGGCAGGCCAATCATTTGAGTCGCCAGGGCCACGCAGGCGCCGAGTGAGAGGTTGATCGAGGTGATAGTCAGCAGGTGGGTCGATACATCTCGCTGAACCTGCCGGGCGATGCCGACAACTTTCTTCCTGTCGTGCAAACGCGGCAGCATACGGACCACCTTGTGGAGAAAGAGATCGCCCGAAGAGAGCAGAAAAAACGTCATGACCAAGACAACGCCCGTACCGAAGAGCAGGCTCTGAGTGCCATCGAAGATCGACTTGCCAAGCGAAGGATTGCTGCTGACTTCAAGAGGCGCTTCGTTGTCGTCGTCCTGCATCTGGGCTAGCCGCTCAACCTGGCGAGCGGCCTGACTGACTTCCTCGACTGGCTCCAGAATCCGTTTGACTTTCCTCTCGAGCTGCCGCAAGTTGCCAGGAACTTGTTCCATCCAACCCCGTGCCGGCTCGAGGGTTCGCTCAAAGCCGAAGCCAAGGAGACCGATGAAAACCAGCAGAACCAGGGCCGACGCCAGGCCGCGTGGGACGCCGCGGCGATCGAGATAGCGGACGGGAGGGTCAAAGAGAAAGGTCAGCAGCACCGCCACTACGATTGGCAGGAACAGGCCCCTGGCAACGGAGAGGGTAAAGAAGAAAGCGATGAGAAAAAGCCCGGTAAGCGACAACGTCCGCAAGTCGAACGGACCGGCCAAGAGTGCCTTCAGCTGAAATGCATCGGGCGGCGACTCTTCCAGCGGTTCGCTCGACCGTTCTGAGCGCAATGACCCGTTGACAGCGGATGAGGACTCAGCCGCCGTGCCCGCATCCTTCCCGCCGCTCGGGTTCGCCTGGGTCATCCCGGCAGCCGTCGGGCTCCGGCTGGCTGATTCGGAACTTCGCGACATCAGAGCCTCAGTTTCTAACCTTGGAGTAACAGAGGCCAAGTGTACAACACGACAGGACTATTCCACCTGGTGTCCTGTTTTAGTCCGTCTTGATGTCGACGAACTCCCGAAGCCGGCCTCGAGACGAGCGGCGGCCATTTGCTCCGCACGCTCCACATCTCGAGACCAGACCGCAGCACTCAGGATGCGTCGCGCAACACCCGAACTAGATCGTGATGTTTTTTCACTTCTCCATACTGTCGCGTCAACACATCGTTCATGGCGGAGCCGGCGGTGTCGACCAATAACTTTTCGTACTTGTCTTTGATCGCATCTTCACCGCGCTCCGCTTCGATCAGCACGACCTTCGGTTTGCCAGAGTTGATCGCGGCGCGTAGCTCGAGCCATTTACGATGCACGGCACCCACTAGACTGCCCTCGTCAGAAGGCTTTTCTTCATTGACTCGGACGTAGCGCTGGAGTTCGGAGGCATTCGAATCACGAGTCTTGGCAACCCGGTGAAACAGCGTCGTCATCGCTTCGTGATCGATCGCCTCAGCGGCTTCCCGCAGGCCCTTGGCACTATCGATATTGACTTCGATGAGATCTTGAAGGGCCTCGATCGTGTCATCTTCAAGGTTCAATTTGGTTTCCATATCGGCTTCCTTTCCAATATTTCCGTTTTATAACAGCCTGGAGCTGCTGGCGATACATACGAACAATAGGATTTATAAGCAAACGCAATGCCAGGTCAACAGGCGCTATCGCTTAGCTTGGACTAAGCCTGGTTAGGCACTGGCTGGGACTCAACGAAGCAACTTTTGTTGGAAACCGGGCCGATTGAAGTTCAAAGGCTCGCTGTCACTGCGCTCGGATTTTTCCGGCCTGGCGAACGAAAAATTTGCAAAACAATGGTATGTCTTACGAAATCTCAGGACGTGATAGCTCGCAAGAGCTGTTTTTGCCCCCGGCGGTGCGGCGGTCAACGCCACCCGCTGACGGATACTATTGACTGCAGCCGGTATTGAACGTCGGACCAGCTCGAAACGGCCCAGAAGCAACGGGAATCGATAGACGATGCAAGAAAGCGAGCTATCTGCCTCGAAGAACGATTGGAACGGACCCGGTCACGATGCTGTCCAACCATCCGACATCCCGGCGACCGGATGGTCTCAGATCCTACGGCGAGTCTGGAAAGCCATCGGCGATGATCAGCTGTCGCTGATCTCAGCGGCACTGGCTTTTTACGGCATGCTGGGGATTTTCCCGGCGTTGACCGCCCTGGTCGCCATCTACGGTCTGGTCTTCGATCCGCACGACATCTGGGTGCAGTCCGAAAAGCTCTCGGCGGTGGTGCCGGCCGACGTCCACAGCCTGGTCGTCGAGCAACTTTCGTCTCTGGTCAACACCGCTGGCGCCGAGTTGGGTTTTGGTCTGCTGTTGAGTCTCGGGCTGCTGCTGTGGAGCACCTCGACTGGCGTCCAATGCCTGATTCGTGCCGTCAACCTGGCCTACAGTGAACATGAAACTAGATCCTTCGTTCGCCTTCGCCTACTCGCGGTCGCGTTCACGTCGGGCACGCTCCTCTTCTTTGCTTTGGCAATCGCTCTCATCGCCATCGTGCCACAACTGCTGTCTCTCATTGGTTACGGCGATACCGGTCTACAGGTGGTCTCAGTCGTCCGCTGGCCTTTGCTGGGAGCTGGCATCATCACCGCGTTGTCTATTCTCTATCGGTACGGTCCGGACCGGGCCAAGGCCCGCTGGCGGTGGGTAACTTGGGGCGCTGCCGTCGCGACCAGCATCTGGTTGGCGGGATCAGCTTTGTTCTCCTGGTACGTCGAACGTTTCGGCAGCTACAACGAGACGTATGGCACACTGGGCGCCGTGGTTGTTCTGTTACTCTGGTTATATCTCAGCGCTTTTGCCGTTTTGATCGGCGCTGAGCTCGATGCTGCGATGGAGCATCAAACCGTGCGCGACTCGACCTCCGGACCCGACAGGCCCCGCGGTGAACGAGGCGCTATCGTCGCCGATTCCGTGCCGACGAGCGAGGCTGCCGTCGGCCGGCGCCGGTCGCGACCCGACTCCACTCGCCGTTAATCCGCAGCGTAGTCGGCCAGACGGTTGTAGAGCGTCTTGAGGCTGACGCCGAGCACCTCGGCGGCCGAACGCTTGTCACCGGCGTGGGCCTCGAGCGTCGCCTCGATCAGGATCCTCTCGGCTTCGGCGATCGACATACCGGGCCGCAACTGCATGGCATTGCGGCGCCCTCTGGGAGCGCCGCCGACAATCTCCGGCGGTAATGTCTCGAGATCGAGGGTTTCCTCGGCAACAATGAAAGCTCTCAATACGGCGTTGCGAAGCTCGCGCACATTGCCCGGCCACGAGTACCGTCGTAGCGCGTCGATCGCCTCCGCGGAGAAGTGTTTCTCCGTCCCGGTTTCGCCAACCTGAGCCGCCAGGAAATGGTTGGCGAGTAGCTCGACGTCTTCTAGACGAGCTCGCAGGGGCGGCAGGTCGACGGGGAACACCCGCAGCCGATAGAGCAGGTCTTCGCGTAGCTGACCGCGCTCGACAGCATCAAACGGATCGCGGTTGGTAGCAGCGATGATCCGGACGTCGACCTCGAGAGGCTGGTTACCGCCGACTCTCATCACTTTCCCGGTCTCTAGGACCCGCAAGAGCTTGACCTGCAAGTCGAGCGGCATCTCGGTCACTTCATCGAGAAAAAGCGTGCCGCCGTTGGCATGCTCGAACAACCCACGCCGCTGCTTGTCAGCACCCGTGAAGGCGCCGCGCTCGTGGCCAAAGAGCTCACTTTCGATCAAGGTCGGAGAAACCGCCCCGCAGTTGACCGCAACAAACGAAGCTTTGCGACGCTTGCTCAGCTGATGCACCGTGTCAGCCGCCAGCTCTTTGCCCGTGCCGCTCTCGCCGACCAGGAACACTGTCGCGTCAGTGGGCGAAACCTTCGCCAACAAGTTGTAGAGCTCCTGCATCGGCTTCGAAGTGCCGACCATCTTGCCAAAGCGGCCCATTGAGCGGAGCTCGTGGCGCAACACCGAAATCTCTTCTTTGAGATCGCGAGTCCGGTTGACGTTGGCCAAAAGAGCCGTAAGCCTGGACTCGTTGACCGGTTTGGTCAGATAGTCATGCGCTCCCAGGCGCAGGGCTTCGACGGCCGTTGCGACGGTCGCATTCCCGGTGATCAGGATAAATTCGGCCGTATCGTCACCTTGAAGCTCCTCCAGCAACTCGATGCCGCGTCCATCGGGCAGCATCAAGTCGCTCAAGATCACCTGCGGGCGGCAATGCTCCAACACGGCACGAGCATCTGCGAGGTTGCGAGCCGTCCGGACTCTGAATCCTTCGAGTTCAACCAGGGTCGAGAGCGCATTCAGCGTATGACCATCATCCTCGATCACCAAGGCTTCAGGCATCTGCATCGGTCGTCTCGTCTTCGTGGCACGACAATGGCCAGCTGACTCTCCAGCCGGCTCGACCGGCAGCCTCCAGACACCCCCCGAAGTCCTCGAAACAGGTCGCCAACTCGGCGATCAACGTCGACACCAGCGGGCCTTCGCCTTCCTCCGTGCGATCTTCTTCCCCGTCTGAGCCTTTCTCGACCTCGGCCTCGATCATCGCTCGCTCTTCGTCCGCTCTCACCTCGAGGCGCAGGCGATCCTCGCTGCCGAGGGCCTCCATCGAGGTGGCGGTCAACGCGGTCAGCAGACGGCGTAACTCGAGCCTCGGCGCCTCGATGTGGATCCCGTCCTCCGGACGATGGATCTCGAGATCGACAGCGAGGTGGCTGGCGAGCGGCGAAAGCGTCATGTCCACCTCGCCAAGGGTACCGCGCAGATCCAACCGCATCGGTGTTTCGTCGCTATCGGCGAGCAGATGTGACCAGCGCTCAACAGCTGCGGTCAACCGCTCGAGCTCTTCTTCGATCGCCTGAACCCACCCTTCCTGCCGCTCCTGAGCATTGTCGATCCCGGTCAGGTCGCCGCGTGCCGCTCTACCGAGCAGCGCCAGATTGAGTGAGATCGAATTCAACGGACCGCGCAGCTCGTGGAGGGTCTGGCGATGCAGCCGACTCAATCCGAGAGCGATGGCGCCCTCCTGGGTAATCCGGAGTTCTGGCGACTCGCGTCGCCCCGCCACAGCAGCCCCTGGATTGGATTGAGGGACCTTCAAGGTCAAGTCGCCAGCTCCCTTCTTAGGCGTCAAAGACGACGTCCATGTTGCTTTGCGTCGTCGCCCGCTTGGCTCTGGTATTTAGACGTTCTGAGCCAAGCATCAGCGACCGGGCGTTCGATGTCAATCCCCCGGTTGGCAAAACGATGCAAAATACTCATGATCGCTTGCAAATTCTTCAAACGAACTGGTCGTCGCGGCCCTGGAGCTCCCTGACGGGCCGGATATTCAACCGCACAAACCCTTGACAACCAACACTTTGAAAGGGGTCCTATCGATTCTTCGCCGGATCGATCAGCACTTGGCTCGGATCATGCAAACGATTCAGTTGAACCCCATGCGGGACGTGATCGAGCTCCGGCTAAACAAGGAGCTCGTCGGCTCGCAGCTTCCTTAAAGGTAGAGATCCTCAATGACTCTGATCGAGCTTTTCCTACTGCTGCTCATCGCCGGCATCTGCGGCGCTATCGGACAAGCCTTGTCCGGCTACTCTCGTGGCGGCTGCCTCGGAGCAATAGCAATCGGCTTCATCGGCTCCCTCATCGGTACCTGGCTCGCCCGCGAGATCGGTCTGCCGGCACTGTTCTCGATCGATATCGGCGGCACAGCTTTTCCGATCGTCTGGTCGATCCTAGGCGGTGCTCTTTTTGTCGCTCTGCTGAGCCTGATCACCCGGCGCGGGCGCCCCTGAGGCCATGGCACGGAACACGGCCATGGCAAGGAACACGGATCGCCGCCAGGGACGATGACGATGCAAGAATCCCTCCTTTCCGAGCCCATTGAAGACGTCCAGGATTCCTTTGGGCTGGTGCACGACAAGTTGAGCGACTGGCTGGAGACTGCTGTCGCCCTATTGCCCAACCTGATCGTTGCGGTCATTATGGTGGCAATCTTTGGACTTTTGTCCAAGCTGACCCGCAAGCTGAGCAGGCGTTTTCTAGAGAGAGTCACCAACAGTCAGGCGATTGCACGCCTGCTATCAACCTTGGCTGGCATTACCGTCGTCTTCATCGGGCTGTTCATCGCTCTCGGAGTCCTGCAGCTCGACAAGACCGTAACATCCCTGCTGGCCGGTGCCGGCGTCATCGGTATCGCCTTGGCTTTCGCCTTCCAGGACTTGGCCGCCAACCTGATCGCTGGCGTCTATCTCTCCTTCCAACGACCGTTCGTGACCGGCGACCTGATCGAGACCCATGATGTTTTCGGCACCGTCCAGAAAGTTGATCTGCGAACAACAGTTATCAGAACCAACGACGGCAAAGTGGTCCTGCTCCCCAACAAAGAGATCTTCGAGAACAAGCTGGTGAACTACTCGCGGAGCGGCACCCGTCGCGTCAACCTGGTCGTCGGCGTATCGTATGGAGAAGACTTGGAAAACGTCCGTGAGATCGCCGCAGAGGCCATTTCGAGTCTGGATCTGCGCGATACCAGCAGGGACGTCGAGATCTTCTACGAGGGTTTTGGCGCCAGCTCGATCGACTTCGTGGCCAGATTCTGGATCGACTTTCGTCGTCAGGTGGAATTCAGGACAGCGGTCAGTGAAGCCGTGATCGCGATCAAAAAAGCTTTCGACGCCCACGACATCATGATTCCATTTCCGATCCGCACCCTCGATTTTGGTATCAAGGGAGGCGAAACCTTGCGGCAGGCACTGCCGGAGCTGCCCATGCAGCCGGTTCCAGTCCTGGCCAACGGCGATCGGGCCAGTCAGAGTCGCCATGCAGCAGAGTAAACAGACGATCCGGCCCGTCCAGGGTCTCACAACGATAACCAGGAGAAACAACATGATCAGAATAGCACCACAAACTTTCGCCGCGGCACTTTTACTGCTCGTTGCCACGGGATGCTCGGGCAACCGCACAGTTGGCGAGCGAATCGATGATGGCTTCATCACTTCCAAAATCGAAACCAAGTTGGCCGCGGATCCTCAGGTCAGTGCATTCAATGTCGGAGTCGATACGGAGAATGGCGTGGTTCGCTTGAGCGGCGTTGTCAAGAAAGCGGAAGCCCGCAAGGAAGCAGAGGACCTGGCGCGCAATACCGATGGCGTGCGGCGCGTGGTCAACGACATCACCATCGGCGATCAGACCCTGGGTGATCGGGTGAATGACGGCACGACAACCACCAAAGTCAAGGCCAAGCTGGCCGCGGACCCGGAAATCAATCCCTTCAAGATCGACGTCGACACCAGCCAAGGCGTGGTGACCTTGAGCGGCAGCGTGTCATCCCGCAAAGCCAAAGAGGAAGCGGAAAAGCTGGCGATGAGTGTCAAGGGCGTGACCGATGTCAACAATCGTCTCAAGGTCGAAGCGAAGAAATAACGCCGATGCGGCCGACCACCTTGCATGGGCAAAAACCTGCCGGCCCCAGGCGCTGGTCTGATCGACGGCTGCTGGCATCCGGGCTAGACTACTTGCCGAGTCCACTTCGCTTTCGGAGTGGCTCGGTGGTAGAGGAGCCCGCGATGCCGAACGAGCCCCAGCAGCCGTCCGCAGTCCTGCTGAATGCCGTCTTATCCAAAACGATCCGCGAGAATCGACAGGAGATACTGCAGGAATGGATGGGCGAGCAACTCGCCGCCGACACTCTGCGGCTGGATCTGATCGACGAACAGACCCTGGAACTCGAGTCGCGAGAGTTTCTCGAGGTCCTGAGCTCCGCCATGTCCTCCGGCGACGCCATCGATCTCGAGTCTCCTCCCTGGCAGACAGTCTTGACGGCCTTGGAAGAGCTGTCTCGGTCGCGGGACGAGGCCGGATTCTCTGCCACCGAGACCGCGACGTTCATCCTGTCGCTGAAGCAGCCGTTGATCTCACGGGCCACCAAGGATCTCGCTCGAGAAGACTTCAATGCCGAGGTCTGGCTGATCAGCAAAGCCTTGGATCGTTTGGCGCTGTATACGACCGAGGTCTTTCAAACGCGGCGCGAAGCGACGATTCGACGGCAACAGGAGGAAATGGAAGAGCTGGCGACTCCGGTAGTCAAGATCTGGGACGGTATCTTGGCTCTGCCTTTGGTCGGCACGCTCGATACTCGCCGCAGCCAGAAGGTCACCGAGTCTCTGCTCGAAGCGATCGCTGCCACGGGATCGGAAGTGGCTATCCTGGACTTGACCGGCGTGCCGACGATCGACACACGGATGGCTCAACACCTGATGCGCACCGTCGCTGCTACCCGGCTGATGGGTGCCAACTGCATCCTTAGCGGCATCCGTCCGCAGATCGCTCAAACAATCGTTCATTTGAAGATACAGCTCGGGGACATCAAGACTGAGGCGACCCTCGCGGCGGCGCTCAAATCAGCCTTTCGAGAGTCCGGATTGACCGTCGTCGGAGACAGCTGATCATGGAAAGAATCGCCATCGCTCAGATCGGCGACTGCCTGTTGGTCACCATCCAGGTCGACATGCATGATCGCTTGGCGCTGACTTTGCGCGAGGATCTGGGTCAGAGGCTGGTGCAAACACAGGCGACCGGTGTCTTGCTGGACATCTCTGGCCTCGACACGCTGGATACCTTCATCGCCCGCGTGCTGGCCGGCATCGCCTCGATGTCCAAGCTGCTGGGCGCCGAAACCGTGATTATCGGCATGCGTCCGGCGGTAGCGATGACCCTGGTCGAATTGGGCCTGACCCTCGATGGCGTCAACACCGCCCTCGACGTCGAGCGAGGCATGGCGTTGCTGCGCCGCAAGAATGCCTGAGGCGCCGGTGATCAGCATGCCTCTCGAGACCGTCTCAGTCGACACCGAAAGGGATGTGTCGAGAGTCCGCCGAGCCATCACTGCCTATGCCGACAACTTGTCTTTCGACCTCCTGGCCCGTACCCATCTGGTGACCGCTGCCAGTGAGCTGGCCCGCAACATGCTGGCCTATGCTGGCGGCGGCAGCGTGCGGATCGCTAAGCTGCGCCACGAGGCTCGCGTCGGTTTGAAAGCAACTTTTGAGGACCAGGGACCAGGTATCGAAAACCTTGACGAAGCCTTGAGTGACGGCTTTTCGTCCAGTCTTGGTCTTGGCCTGGGTCTCGGTGGTGCTCGGCGGCTGGTCGACGATTTTGAGCTCGAGACCGCCGTTGGCGAAGGCACAACGGTGTCGATAGCCAGTTGGCATGAGCCGGACCGACACCCACCGGGCGGTCCATGATGCTGTCGCCGCTCGCCAACTTCTCGGTCGAGATCAAGGAACGAAGCCAGATTTCGGTCGCCAGATATCGCGCTCAGCGGCTGGCCCGGATGCAGGGCATGAGCGACGAAGCCGTGGGCCGCTTGGCTCTAGTTGTCACAGAGGCGGCGACCAATCTGCTGGTCCATGCCCAAGGCGGCGAGATCCTGTTGACGGCGGCGAAGAACGACAGCAGCCGATGGGTCGAGATGCTGGCCCTCGACCAGGGACCCGGAATCGCCAGACTGAACCGAGCCCTGGCGGGCGGCAACTCGACGGGACAAGGCTTGGGTGAAGGTCTAGGCGCTATTCAGCGCTTGTCTGACGAGTTCGAGATCTTTGCACCGCCAGGCGCCGGTACAGCAATCACCAGCCGTTTTTATACCAACGGCAATCGGGCCCGGTCTGCCGCAGAGTTCGACATCGGCGCCATGTCCCGATCCAAACGCGGCGAAACCATCTGTGGTGATGGCTGGAGCTACCGCGGCCTGGCCGGCGAGGCCGGCCTGCTACTGGTCGTCGATGGCCTCGGCCACGGGCGCCATGCGCATCAAGCCACAAAAAGGGCCCTCGAAACCTTGGCCGAGTTTCGCAGTCCGGGCGTCGGCACGCTGCTGGTTGCGCTTCACGATGCATTGGACGGAACGCGAGGTGCCGCGGCAGCCGCGGCGCTACTGGATCCTGCCGCGGGAAAGATCACCTTCTGCGGCATCGGCAATATCAGCGCAACGCTGATCACCGCTGTTGGGCGCCGAGGTCTCGTCAGCCTCAACGGCACGCTGGGTTTTGGCTCGATTCAGATCCAGGAATTCACCTACGACTGGCTACCGGGCGCCCTGCTCCTTTTGCATACAGACGGTATCTCGTCGCGCTGGGATTTCGCCGACTACCCAGGGCTGAGGCTACGCGACCCGTCTTTGATCTCGGCAGTCATCTACCGCGACCATGCTTCTGACCGCGACGACGCGACTGCGGTTGCACTGCGTCGACGGCGTATCCATCGATGAGCACTCTCCTTCTCACGGTTGCAGTTCAGGCGGAACACGATCTGGTTCTGGTGCGCCAACGGACCCGGCAACTGACTCAGCAGCTCGGCGTCGACCGGAACCGCCAAACCCGGCTGGCCACCGCGGTTTCGGAAATCACCCGCAACGCCTATCAATATGCTGGCGAGGGGAAGGTCGAATTTCTAGTCGAGCGAGCTCCCGCCGCAAAAATGCTGGTTCGGATCAGAGATTCGGGGCCGGGCGTCGCCCAGCTCGAAGCCATCATGGAGGGCAGGTACCGCTCCACGACTGGCCTCGGGATGGGGCTGGCCGGTGCCCGCCGGCTTGTCGACTATTTCGAGATCGACACCAAAGACGAGCAGGGCACATCCGTTGTCCTGGGCGTCGATCTGCCCGAGATCATCGCTGATGACCAGGAGTTGCTCGACCTCGTCGATCTGCTCACTCGAACGTCTCCCGGCAACCCATTCGGCGAGGTGCTGCAGCAAAACCAGGAGCTGCTGCGGACTCAAAACGAGCTGTCCGAGGCAAATCGAGAGCTCGAAGCCGCACAATCGGCCAAAGATCGCTTCTTGGCCATGCTCGCCCACGAGCTGCGCAATTTGTTGAATGCGCTACGCAGCTCGATGGCCGTCCTGCGACGGCGGCCCGATGAGGCGACCCGAGAACGCATGGAGAATGTGGCGGATCTTCAGGTGAAGCACCTCGAACGGCTGATCGACGATCTGCTCGATGCCTCCCGCATCCTTCGCGGCACCCTCGAGCTACAGCGTCAACCGATCGACGTTGCTGCGGAGATCAAAAGCACGGCCGCCGCCTGGCGAGAACAGCTCGAGCAGCGCGGCCTGACGTTCAGCACCGAAGTACCCGAGGCACCCACTTGGGTTTCGGCCGACCCTACCCGGTTGGCTCAGATCATCGGCAATTTGATCTCGAACGCCGGCAAATTCACCGATGCCGGCGACGCGGTCGCGATCAAGGTCGAGACTGCCGGCGAGAACGCGCTGATTCAAGTCATCGACAATGGCTGCGGTATGGAGCCCGAAAACCTCAGCAAGGCTTTTGAGCCTTTCTCCCAGTCCGCTGAGGCCCGTCGGCGAATGACCGGCGGCCTGGGTCTGGGGCTGGCGATCGTCAAGGCCTTGGTCGAGGCGCATGGTGGCGAACTCCAGGCCACCAGCGAGGGAACCGGCAAGGGTTTAGCCGTCAGCCTGCAGCTGCCACTGGGCGAGCCGCCGCCAGCCGAGGATGGCTCACCTGCCGAGGCCAGCGGACAGGCTGCAAGTCGCCGAATTCTACTCGTCGATGATCACGCGCCTTCGATCATCAGCCTTTCGGAGCTGCTCAGGCTGGACGGGCACGTCGTGGAAGTCGCCAACGACGGCCCACAAGCCTTGGAAGTTGCGGCGGTCTTCCAGCCAGAAGTCATACTCTGTGACCTCGGGCTGCCCGACATGGACGGCAACGAAGTCGCCCGACAGCTCGCGAAATGGCCGGGCTCGATGCGGCTGGTCGCCGTCAGCGGCTTTGTCGACCAGCAATCGAGGCAAGAAGCCCTGGAGGCAGGTTTCGAACGCGTGCTCGCCAAACCAGTCGACTTCGACTTGCTGACCGAGATCCTCACCCGCAGTGATTCCGACAACTAGTCCCTGTTTGATTCTTCTTCCGATCTGATTGTAAAGATTGCATCCAGAGGCCAAGAATGCCAACTTCTTGAGCCTCGCTCCCCCAAGCCAGGGCTGATTTCCTTCAAACGCCCATGGCACGCCTGTTGCAATCTTCCCCTAGAGGGAAACCTTGGCACTCGAAGATTCCCGATTGGGAACCGTTTTGAAGTCGACGCCACCGCGGCGTTTGTCGACGGGTCGTCGGTTTTTCACTCTTAACCATACTTGGAGTCGAGCACATGAATGGCAAACAAATTCTAGGCATCATTCTGTTGGTAGCGGGCTTTTTGGCCCTCGCGTACGGTGGTTTTACCTACACCAAGGACGAGCATCAGATCGATGTCGGACCCATCGAACTGGCGGTCAAAGACAAGGAAACCGTGAGTATTCCGATCTGGGCTGGAGTTGCTTCCGCGCTCGCTGGCATCGTCATCCTAGCCACATCGAAACGCACCTGATCGGCGACGTCGGTGGTCGCAACATCGCTTGCAACGCCCACCGCGTGACACTGAAGCCAAGCCAGCGAGAGTTGGCGGAAAAGAACCGTTCTCAGCGTGGTCTGACTTTTGCCACAGCCTGCTAGGGAACGGTGGATGACCAGGCCGTCGTATTGCCCGATTCGAAGCCGTCCTGGAAGATCGAGCCGGCAATACCGGTACAGATCCGAACGTTGTCGATGCCGGCTTCGATCAGGTCACCGCCGGCCTCGCCGTCGGTCGCCCGCACCCGCAAGCGGACGTTGACCGGTGCGGCCGGGTGCTGCACCCATGCGGTGCTCCAGAGCGCGTTGTTGGTGACGTCGCCGATGCTCACTACGGTGGCGAGCAGGGCATTGGTGTCACCGTCAAGGAGCTCGATCGAAAAACCGTCCTGCGGATCGTCACCGGCGTCGCGCTGACCGTGGAAGTAGTCGGCGAGCACCGTCACCAGACTGCCGCCGCCGACGCTCACCACCGGCGAGAGCGTCTCGCAGGTGCCACCGTCGACGTCGTCGGTGCCGACGCCACCGGCGTTGTTCTGGGTGAACCATGCGAAGGCTCCGCTGGCTGCGCCGCCGGGTTGGGTGGTGACGTTGCCGTCGACAACCTCGTCCGGAGTGCCGCGGATAAAGGTGCCCGTGGTGCAGGTACTGGCACCATCCACCCAGCCGTCGTCGTCGGCCTCATAGGAGGCGGAATTCATCAATTCGACGCAGGCCGGTTGGACGTCGACGGTAAGGGTGTCCGCCACGGTATTGGTGTCGATGTCGGTCGCCGAGGCCGTGATCGTATGCGTCCCCAGGCTAAGGGCCGAAGTTGCGAACGAGGCGCCGGTGCCGATCGCGCCGTCGAGCGACGAGGTCCAGCTCAGGCCCGCGGACAGATCTCCGTCCTCGGGATCTGTGGCCGTGCCGGTAAACACTACGGAATCACCGCTGACCGAGGTCGAGCCGTCGGCTGGCCCGGTGATCGCAACTTCCGGAACGCCGATGCCGAAGTCGACATCAGAAATGTCGAAGAAAATATTGCCCGCACACCGCACCTGGACCCTGGCCGCGAAGTTTGCAGAATTGGGCAGCGTTACGGATTGGGATCCAGAGTTGGCGACGCCGGCGGCCAGGACAGTCGGATAGGTCAGGCCGCCGTCGTCCGACAGCAGGATGTCCACCGTGGCGCAGCTAACCGGCGCCTGGTCGGTGCCGGCCACGTCCCAGGTCACGGTCTGCATAGTGCCCTGGGGGAGACTGCCGCTGGCGTTGGGAGCGGTGACGACAAAGGGGCCCGCGGCGTCGGACACCGTGACGGTGGTTGCGTCGTCGCCGACTCCACCACCGCCGGAGCGATTGTCGCGCGCCGTCAGACGGAAATTCATCGTCCGGGCGTAAGTCGGCAACAGCTCTCCAATCGCCAGGGTTCCGGCGGCCAGATCGCTGATCCGAGGGAAGGTCCGGCAAGGCGACGTAGTCGGCGACCACGAGCGAAAGATGGCCGCATTACCTACCGGCATGTCCGGTGCCCCGGCCGGTCCGAGGTCAAATTCCTCCCAGGCGAAGGTCAGGGGATCCACGTCTGGATCGGCTCCGCTACCACACAGCTCAAAGGGCGTTGCCAGCGGGATGGTGTAGGCGGCTCCGGCGTCCGCAGTCGGTGGGCTGTTGCCGGTCGCCGTCTGTGCAGCGCAGCCATTGCCTGCACCGGCAGTGGAATAACCGATGATCTCGTCCAGGCTGATGCCGTGGAAGTAGGGATCGCTGTTGGACTGGAGGTTCTGGCTGCCGCAGATGCCGGCATAAGCTTGAATGGTCGAGCCGCTCCCCGGCTCGTAAGCCGTGCTGCCATTACGATTGCCGCCCGCACAGTTGCCATCGTCGCCATTGAACGTGTGGTTGCCGGACCACTGGTGGCCCATCTCGTGTGCCACGAAGTCGATCCAGAAGGGATCGCCGATTGGGCTGCCCAGTCCGGTGACGCCGCGGGCCTTGACGCCGTTGACACAGGGTACGCCCAGCGACGCAACCCCGCCGCCACCGGTCGAGAACACGTGTCCGATGTCGTAGTTTGGGCTGCCGATGACCGCGTCCACGTTGCTCTGGTTCTGGCCGAGCATGGTGACGCCGTCGTCGTTGGTATAGGGATCCGTCCCCGGGTCGGTGTAAACGATCTGATCGTTGTTGGCGACCAGGACCATGCGAATCGCCACCTCCGACTCATAAATCTCGTTGACCCGATTCATGGCAGTGACGATCGCCGCCTGCCCGAGCGGCACGGTGCCGCCGTGGAAGCTGGTGTATTCACCGGTGGCGGCCACCGCCGTGCGGTAGGTACGCAACATCAAACCGCCTCTTTCCGCCTGGGGGGGCTCGACGTGGCCGGTACTGGCATACCCCTCGACCCCGCACTGAAACACTCGATCGCCGCCCTCGGCATCACTCGCCTGGTAGCTAATGTAGTGGTCGCGGTCATGGCGGCTGTAGGGGTCGATGTAGATGGCTCCGGCCGGCGACCGGATCATGGCGTGGAAACCGGCCGGTGTCAGATCGAACCGCCCGCTGGCTGAGGGATCGTCGATCCCTTGCCCGCGATAGGTCGTGATCTCGGGAAATTTAGCCGCCAGGCCCGGCTCCATGATCGGAGACTCGACGATGCTGAAACGGCCGAAGCCGCCTGCGGGCAACGGCAGGCTCAGGATCGCCTCGCCGGTCCTCGAAATCTTCGTCAGGTCGGTGCTTTTTTCGAGTGGCGCCGCGGCGAGAATCGTCTCCAGGGTCGCCAGGTCGAGGACTACGGTCCGGTAGCGACTGGGGATGATGTCGCGCTCGGCGACAGTCTTCAGAAACGAATCGTCAACGTCGGTCCAGAGCTCCTCACCCTCAACCTGCGCGTTCACTGCGGACGGACTGAAGAGCACGGCCAGAAGGACGGCGGCGGCGAGGACGCGAAGGCGGATGGACAGATCTTTCATGGTGACGCCTCATCGAGTGGATGGTTGACCTGGCGAAGGGCGGCGCCTGCTCAGAGGTGTGGGCTCGGCTGGCATCTCGCACCCGGAATCGTTGCCTGAAGACAGGCTATTATAGACGTTCTCGAGACCACACGAGGTCTAGGAAGCTCGGCCAGGGGCGGTCTACTCTTCAAAAGACTGTCATGACAATTTTGGTAAAATCTAGTCATGGCCGCTTTCGACCGTCTCGCACAAGACCATCCCGCTGCCGATTTCGAAACTCCGCCCTTACGCAGGATCGGGAGCGCAACCCTTGGCAGTGGCTTCTTCGGGAGCCTGCCATACCGGAATCTGTTGCAGGTCGGGTCCTGCCCCACTGGCCTCGTATTGGTGCTCGGTGGCAGGCAACTGCTGATCCCGTGGGACCTGATGATCAGCGCCAAGGCCCCCTGGGGGATCCTTCCGAGGGAGAAGTGGCTGGTCGGTGCAGCGCAGGTGCCTTGTTGTACAAGATGGTGCCTGTTAGAGGTCGACGACCCGTAAGAACAGATACCTCGACCCGGCAGGCAGTAGATGTCCCTGGCAATAGGTGCCGGAAAGCGAATGGTTCGTCAGCGAGGAGCCGTCGACGAACAGGCCGCCAGCACCACGGTGAACAGACCGCCTGTCGTCGCTCAGTGTCGCAGGGCACTCAATTGTGAGTAAATCCAGGCATCTTGACGTCAAGATGCCTATGCAAGCAGCACCTCTATGTATTGTTTTGTCCAGTAAGATCTCCAACCTTGCCAATCTCAGAACCGTGTGCGTAGTTTGACCGCGTTCTCGCCAACGGTTGAACCTCCAGCTCTTCTGCGGTTGACGTCAACTTATTGGGGCTCGATCCTGGAGAGTCCGGAATAGGGAGCACCATGAGGTATAGGTCGGAGTTCACAATCGGGTCCAATAGCTGGTTTGCCATGCTTCTGCTGATGGTGCTGGGAGCCGAGGCCGTATTCGCTGCGGCCGGCGGCTCTGTTTCAGGCCAGGTAGTGAACAGGGACACCGGTGAGCCTGTCGAGCGAGTTAAGATTTTCGTTTGGGATCCTGCGTCGAACCAGCGCGGCAGAGCCGTGACCAACGCCTCGGGCCACTACCAGGTCACCGGCTTGAACCCTGGAACCTACACCGCCACCGCGGTCAGCGATCCGGAGAGTCTCTACAACGCCCAGCTTTTTCAGGGCCAGGAATGCCCGCGTGGATTCCCCGCGGTGGACGTGTGTGACGTGACCACAGGTACTCCGATCGTGGTGATGGCGGAGGTGGACACTCCGGCGATCGACTTTGCGCTGCGACTGGCGGGTGGTATCGCCGGCCGAGTGACCGACGCCGCCACCGGAGCACCTCTCAGCCGCGGGATCGTCCGGGTTTTCGATGCAGCGGGCAATTCCGTCGGCTCTGCCGACGCAGATTCCGTCGGCTCTGCCGACGCAGACTCCAACGGCGAGTACTTCGTGGGAGGTCTCGTGGCTGGGACCTATTTTGCCTATGTCTCGGCGAATCCCTACCTGTGGGAGATTTACGATGATTTGCCGTGTCCGTTCTTTCCATGTGACGCCCATCTGAACGGGTTGCCGATAACCGTGGCGACCGACACTGTCACCACGGGTATCAACTTTGCTTTAGAGCTTGGTGGCAGTATCTCGGGGCAGGTCATCGATGCCGCTACTGGAGAACCGATTCAGCAAGGGTTCAACAAGGAGGTCCGAGTCTGGAACCTCGACGGTCGAGAAGTGGCCAGCACCACCGTAGGTTTCGACGGCCGCTACACCATCCCGAATAGCAACACGAGCCAGAGTCTGCGCCCTGGCAGTTATTTTGTCACCATCGACGATGACGGCGGATACCTGGGAGAGGTCTGGGGCGGTCCCTACTGTCATAACGCGCGAGGAGATCGCTGCGATCCCACCACCGGCACCCCGGTCGCCGTCGAGCTGCGCCAAGAAACCTCTGGCATCAACTTCGAGCTCGAGGTTGGCGGCCGGATCGAAGGACGGGTGACCCTGGCGTCGACCGGCGAGCCGGCGGAGTCGGTGACCGTCCATGCCTGGGACTCCCTCGGCATGGTCAAGTCGGCGTCGACGCGGGCCGACGGCAGCTACACCATAGAAGAGCTGCAAGACGGCGCGTACCCCGTATCGACCGACTCGAATCGATATCGCGACCAAGTCCATGCTGGCATCCCTTGCCCCGTTAACGCCTGCGATCCGACAGCCGGTTCGCCGGTGCCTGTGGCGATAGGCGAAGTAGCGGGCAACGTGGACTTCGCGTTACAGGCCCTCGGCCGGATACAAGGCCGTGTCACTGCTGAGGCCACCGACGAACCGATCGAAGATATTTACGTTCAAGCGTGGACAGCCGATGGCCAGCTGGTATCGACTGCCGGCACATCGCCGGACGGCCAATATGCTCTCCGTTATTTGGAGCCGGGGTCATTCAATCTGACGGCAGCGCATCGATTGGGCGACTCGGGGTGGCTGTCCGAGCTTTATGAAGAGGAATTCTGCCCCTTGGGTTTGGCAGAGTGTGATCTGACGGCAGGTCTTGCGATCACCACAGAGCTGGACACCGTAGTCGACGGGATTGATTTTGCGCTCGAGCGGGTGGGTACCGTGTCAGGGACCGTCACCGTCGCGGCAACCGGTGAGCCGCTGAGGAATGCATCCGTAAGCTTGTACGATGCCGAAGGCCGATGGCGGGGCCGAGGGCTGATCGACGATGTCGGGCACTATGAAATGATCGGAGTCAACTCCAGGTTTCGTCCCACGCCATTACACCCCGGCGAATATTTTGCGTTCGCGAGGGCCTACAACTACTTGACTCAACTTTTTGTCGGTAGTGATTGTGAAGGGCTGTTCTTTGATACCTGTGACCAGAACCAAGGCCAACCTGTCACGGTCGTCAACGCCACCGATCGATCAGGAGTCGATTTCGCGCTCCATCCCGGCGGCTCGATCGCTGGGCAAGTGAGGGCGGCCGCAACCGGCCTGCCGATCAGGAGCGCGGTCGTCTGGGCGCGTGACGCAGCCGGCGAGCTACTGAGTGTCTACACAACGCTAGACGACGGGCGGTACACCGTGTGGGGTCTGCCCTCAGGGCACTACTACTTGACGGTCGAACATATCGACTTCGGTGGCGAGCTTTATCCCAACCTGCCGTGCCCCGAACGCAACTGCGACGTGACGGTCGGAGAAGCCGTCGAAGTGACGGTGGGTAACAAACGCGTCGGATTCGACTTCGAGCTCGAACCGGCCAGTCTCTGCGATCCGGACTTCGAGCTGTGCCTACAAGACGATGCGTTCAAAGTCACCGCCACCTGGCGCGATGCTTCCGGCAATACCGGCTTGGGCCATGCTCAACGGCTCACCGACGGCACGGGTATCTTCTGGTTCTTCAGCCCCGACAACATCGAGTTGATGGTCAAGGTGCTCGACGCTTGTATCCCGCGTTTTGATCGGTATTGGATCTTCGCGGCCGGACTGACCGATGTTGAAGTAGATCTCGAGGTGACTCACCTCGCCAGCGGAGAGACCTGGAGCTCCAACAGCCCACTCGGGACACCCTTTGCGCCCATCCTAGACACTGAGGGGCTAGCCGTTTGCGACGCGAGCTCGGCAGCTGACGGCCCGAGTTCTACCGCCGAGACCCCTGGTTTGCCGATCGCCGGCGACCCTGCGCTCTCCGAGGCCCTTGCCTTGCTCCAACCGTCCGATGCGCTGGCGCTTCAGCTGCTAGGTGACCCTCGAATGCCAGCCCAAGCAGGGCCAGCCACAGCGGGGCCAGCCCAAACAGGGCCAGCCACAGCGGGGCCGTGTATCGCCAGCAACTCGAATCTGTGCCTGGCCGACAATCGCTTCCGGGTGGTGGCGCTGTGGCGAACCCCATCGGGACAGACCGGCGTTGGAACGGCCATGCCCCTCACCGACGAAACCGGCACCTTCTGGTTCTTTTCGGGCCAGAACCTGGAAGTGATCGTCAAAGTGCTCAACGCCTGCGAGGCGTTTGGTGGCTACTGGGTCTTCGCTGCAGGCCTCACCGATGTCGAAGTCACCCTTCGCATCACCGATCTGGTGACCGACGAGACCCGTGATTATGTAAATCCCATCAACACACCATTCAAGCCGATCGTGGACACCTCGACGTTCCGGGCCTGTCCATAAGGCTCTTCAACAAGTGTACTAGCGGCAAACTGCCGCTAACGCAGCCCATCCGCTCGGTCGGCTAGCCGGCGTCCTATCCAGCAACAGGGTCGATCAGTGGCACGTCGATCAGCGCACGTCGATCAGCGGCACGCCACCCACCTGCACCCCATCCATCATGCGGCGCAGCATAGTTGCGGAACGCCGCAACGCTGCTTCGCCAGCAGGAGTCAGGAGGCAGTATCGGCGAGCCCTTCCCGGGCGCCCCGCCTCCGGGCCTTCCACCCGGAACTGGAGAAGTTTTTTATCGCCGAGTCGATCAAGGGTGGCGTACAGCGCCCCGATCGCCACCGCACGGGAGGTTCGTTGTTCGATTTCCCGGCGCAGCGCGCCGCCGTAGGCGCCATCGCCCAGGCGGGCCACCGCCAGCATGACGTACAACTCGAATTCTCCAAGATGCCGCTTCTCTCGACGCATGGCTCCGCCTCGTTGTCGGTTATGGATCATTCAGCCGAAGTCCCGGAGCCTTGGCGGCGGCCCGACGGGCTGGCCAGGCACTGGCCCACAGAGTGGTTGTACCTACCAGAAGAGCGCTACCAAAGACCACTAGGGGATCTAACGAGTTGACCCCAGGGGCGAAGTCCGCCAGCCCTCGAGACAATAACAATGCCAGTGGCAGTCCCACCACAAAGCCGATCGCAGAAAGCCCCATGCCGCCCCGCGCAACGCCGAGCACAATCTGGCGGTGGGTTGCCCCTAGGGCCTGCCGAATCGCCAACTCCCGACGTCTCAGTCCGACGATAAAGGACACCAGGCCGTAGATGCCGACCACCGCCAAGAACAGGCCAAGAGCCCCAACGCTGCCGATCACCTGCGACGTCAGACGCACCGTCGCCAGTTGCGCATCCACCATGCTGCGGTAGGTGCGCGGCGCGACCAGGGTCACCTCGCTGTCCGGCACTTCGACATCTCGGCGCAGCACCTGAAGTGCCACCTCTGCACTCCCTTCGCCCCGGGCCATGATCAGTGCCAGGCGTTCTTTGGCCGGGTCGAATGGACGCCAAAAGTACGGCAACGTTGTCACTCCGGCTTGCACGTAGGCGCCGTCGGCGGCAACACCGATCACTTCCAACCAAACCGCGGGTCCTTCTTGCGCCTCGGGATCGCGGACGTGAAACCCTCGCCCGAGAGCATTTTCACCGGGCCAGTAGCGCTCGGCAAATGCCCGATTGACCACTGCAACATCCTCTCGGCCAGCACGCCGAGCCAGGCTCTGTCCCTGCTGCACGGGAATCCCCAACACCTCAAAGTACTCGTCGCTGACCGCGTTGAACGGTACGAACTCCGCTTCGCCGTCGCTGGTGGGCGCGCCGTCGCCGGCTGTGACTCGGTGGCCCAGATCGTCCGCTAGGAACGTGCCCTCAGCACCGGATGCAAACGCCACCCCTTGGATCCCAGGCCGTGCCGCCAGCGTCTCCTGCATCTCCCGCAAGGCCATCGGTGCTGCGGTGCCTGCCAACTGGCCATCGCTCAGTCGGCGCGACATGATCGCTAGACGATCCGTATCAAAACCGAGGTCAGCCACCTCCAGTCGGCTAGCTGCCTGGGTCAGGGAGGCCGCGGTCACTACAAAGATTACCGCCAAGGCCACCTGGGCGCTGATCAGGACCCTGCGCATCACGAGGCCGCGGCCGCTGCCGCCAGCGGCGTCACCTTTGAGGGATTGCACCAGGTCGGTACGGGCGCCCTCGAGCGCTGGAATCAAGCCGAAAATCAGGGTGGAGACCACGCTCAGACCGAGGGCGACGACCACGGCCGATCCATCCTGCGTCACCTCGAGGCCAACAGGGAGGTCGATCGGCAGCTCAGGAGTCCGCAGCAGGCCGGTGAGTAGTCGGGCCACAGCCATCCCCACCGCACCGGCCGCAGCGGCAGGAATTGCGCTTTCGATCAGCAGCATGCGCACCAGCCGAGAGCGGCTGGCGCCGATCGACAAACGCACCGCCATCTCCCGCCTCCGGCGCTGACCGCGAGCCAAAGCCAGGCCTGCCGCGTTGGAGCAACCGACCAGCAGAACCAGACCGCAGATGAGCCCCAGAAAGCCAAACAACGCGATCATCTGGGGCCGTCCTTGGGGCGGCAGGCGGGATCCATTGTCCGCTTCGGCGACGAAACGTCGGGCCGGTCCGGTTTCGGCTTTCCAGGCGTCTGGATACTCGGTGCTCAAGCGATCCGCCAGATTCTCCATTTGGGCTTGCGCCTGCATCGGGGTCGTCCCGGAACGCAAACCGGCGAGGGTACGGTACTGCCGCTGCCGACGATCCGCTAGGCCGATGGAGGTGACGTTGTAGATCCCCCCTTCGACGCCGATCGGAACCCAGGCATCTACCCTGAGTCCAAGCAACCGGCTAGCGTAACCCTGGGGACCAACCCCAACCACCGTGAACGGTTTGCCATCCACTCGCAGGGAGCGACCAACAATGCCGACATCGCTACCGAATTCGCTGGTCCACAGCTCGTAGCCGAGGACAATCAGTCGATCCGCACCGTGCAGCGGAATTTCGGTACCCGACGGCAGGCGACCGAGGGTCGGCTGCAAGCGAGTGATGGCAAAATAGTCGTCCGCCACCAATTCCACCATCAACGGATGGCGATCCTCTCCACGGTGCAGAGCAACGCTGCCAATCCGAAAGAGTGCCGTCTGGTCGAAGGCCTCGACATCGTGCGCCAGGTCTTCGTAGTCCGGCGCTGAAGTGTCGCCGTAGCTGTCTTCCCCTTTGGTGGTATAGATCCGCACGACATCCTCGAGCGGCTCGGTGCCGAAGAACAGCGATCTGCCGGAGTCGACAATGGCGATCGATCCGCCGATTCCGATACCCAAGGAAAGAACAATCAAGAGGGTCGGGAGAGGCTGCTGAATACACGTGCGAAAAGCCAGTCGAAGGTCGCTACGCAGGTCGTCCATGAGAGCTCCGTGAACTGTTGGATCGTGAGGGACAGACACCCAGGGTCGCCAACCGATCGGGGCCGAATGCGGCCGACTCGGGCGTCCGGTAGCGGCCCCTTGCACTCGCGCTAGGAGCATCGGTCGCAAGGAGGCAACCACCTGAGATCGATAGAAGCGGCGCGCTGCAACGCGCCCGTCGACACCCACCCTGTGCTCGAACTCATCTTGTAGATCGTCCAGCAAATAACGCCGGGAATCCGGCGCTGCCAGGAGCGATAACAGCCAGCGGCTGAGCCTTGGGGGTTCGGTGGAAGAGCGCCAGAACATAGTTTGCGAGTTGGTTGTGCGGAGGGAACCTTATCAAACTCTACAAAAAAGAGTACGACGAGATCCGTCGAAGGTTTCAGCACCTCGCTCAACGTGCAACTTCTCGCGCATCTGCCTGGCGCCGTGGTCAAAAGGGGGCGATGTCATGCCTACGGTATGATCGAGCAGTGAGTTCCTTGAATCGCAACAATCAGGAACTGTTGGACACCGATACGGGAGAGCCGTGAATAGGCAAGAAGCACAAAGTTTCGAGTCTCAAGGAAAGCTGATGTTCATAACAATGTGGACAGCGGTACTTTCGTTGCTGGGTGGACTCTCGACTCTCTCGAGCGGGTGTGCCGCACCGGTCGAATCCCCGCCGGTTGAACCCTCGGCACCGGCGCCATCTACCGCGCAAATGGCGGACTTTCAGCGCAGAATGCCACGCTTCGAGTTTGGCTCGAACAGGTAGAGGTCCTTACCGAATCCCAGCAGAGTCTGGATCCGATGACGTCTGTGCATCGATCGATGACTGGTGGCTCGGGTTGACAAGGGCTGACTCGTTGAAGAGCCTGCCTCTTACTCCGCCTTTTCCAGCAGGTCGTTCAGCTTGCGCACCCGGTTGAGCCGGCGGACGATTTTGGACGTGTTCCGGAAGTGATACTGCTCAACTTCCACCCGCATGCTGTCCTCTGGTGAAAACGCCTCCTGCATTGCCGCTAACCGACCGTTGCCTTCAAACGCGATATACCCGCCCGGCTCGTGCTCGACAACTTTTATCGCCGAGATCGAAGGCAGATACTTCGTCAGCAGTCCGCTCGTCAGCTCGCGAGCGTCCAGCAGTTCTTGTTTGTTGGCCTGGAGCGTTCTCACGCGCTGGCGGGTCGCCAACATCGAATTCTCCCGATCGAGCCGGTGGACTTTCTTGATCGCGAATAGCGGCACCGAGACCACACTCTTGTGCGAGCGCTTGCGGTGGATGTCGAGCACCGCTTTGGTCAGCATGATGTCCTTGACGTCGAGGTCTGAGACCTCGGATTTCTTGCCCAGGAGGTAGGTGAAGAAGTTCTTGATGCTGTCCAGTATCGCCATACTCACCCCTCGTAGTCGTCCGAGTTTAACCTCGTCCATCTTGTTGCGAGAAGGGGCCAGAGGCTCGAGTTGGCAGGACGCCAGCGCTCCCAACGAATTTTCCGCTGCCCCAGATTCCATGGTGGGTCCGTGCCCGCAAATATTATTGACGAAGTGACGCTGGAGCTACCACCGGGCGCCGTCATCGCTGCCGATCCATCCGGCTCGAAGGGGCTGCAACGCTGTGGAGCCGCGAACTGTATCTCGTGACCAAGGTCTTCAGGTTTCGCCCTCCGAGGCTCCCAAACGGGGGCCATTTGCTCGTTTGAACAATTTCTCTAAATCTGCGTGCGAAGACGTTGCTCGTTTGAGCAACTGCTTCGCCACCGGTGTAAAGGCGTTGCTCGTTTGAGCAACTGCTCCGCCACCGGTGCAAACGTGTTGCTCGTTTGAGCAACTGCTTCGCCACCGGTGCAAACGTGTTGCTCGTTTGAGCAACTGCTCCGCACCCGGGTGAGAAGACCTTGTTTGGTTGAGCAACTGCTCCACATCCGGTGTGGAGGCGTTTCTTTTCCGAGCAACCCTTGCGCACCGCGCGGTTAGCCGGCCCGGAATCGCACCGACGGACTGAGCACGAAGAAGCCGCTACAATAGAGCCGTCCTGACGCAGCAGAGAGCAGTCCAGGGGCCTCGACTGAGGCGCCTGGATCGCCCAAGATTGGTGCAGTGGCGTTGGGCAGGGAGCAGACTAAACACGGGAGGACGCTTTGATCACCGGTGAGCTGAAATCCAAAGTCGACCGCATTTGGGACACGATGTGGTCAGGCGGTATCTCGAATCCGCTGTCGGTCATCGAGCAGCTCACCTACTTGCTGTTCATCAAGCGGCTGGACGAGTTGCATACGCTCAGAGAGAACAAGGCGGCTCGCACCAAGAAACCGATTACGGAGCCGGTGTTCACTCCTACGCAGGATGGCCTGCGCTGGTCGCGATTCAAAGACAGCGCGCCGGAGAAGATGTTCGAGACGGTGCGGGATGACGTGTTCCCCTTCATCAAGAGCCTCGGGCAGACGGGCGACGAAGCGGGTGAGGGCGGCGGCAGTACCTACAGCCATCACATGAAAAATGCGATCTTCATGATGCCGACGCCTCGTGTGCTGGCCAATGTGGTGGATCAGCTCGACAGCATCGACATGGCGGACAGTGACACCAAGGGTGACCTGTACGAGTACATGCTGGGCAAGATCGCCAGCGCCGGGCAGAACGGTCAGTTCCGCACCCCGCGCCACATCATCAAGCTGATGGTGGAGATGACGGCCCCGACGCCCAAGGATGTGATCTGCGATCCCGCCTGTGGCACGGCGGGATTCTTGGTTGCTGCCTCCGAGTATTTGCGCAGCCAGCACGGCGATGCGATTTATAAGACCGCCGCCGCTCGCCTCCGCTTCAACGAGGGGACCTTCCACGGTTACGACTTCGACGACACGATGTTGCGCATCGGCAGTATGAACATGCTGTTACATGGGGTGGAGAATCCCGATATCCGACGAAGGGACTCCCTCGCCCAGGCTGACGAGGACGACGCGGAGAGGTATTCGCTCATCCTGGCCAATCCGCCTTTCGCCGGCAGTCTCGACTACGAGACCACCGCCAAAGATTTGTTGCAGATCGTCAAGACCAAGAAGACCGAGTTGCTGTTTCTCGCTTTGTTTCTGCGTCTGTTGCAGATTGGCGGGCGGGCTGCCGTCATCGTGCCGGACGGCGTACTCTTCGGTTCGTCGAAGGCGCACAAGGCGCTGCGGAAAAGCTTGGTGGAAGATCAGAAGCTTGATGCGGTGATCTCTATGCCTTCCGGTGTCTTCAAGCCCTATGCTGGGGTTTCCACTGCGATTCTTTTCTTTACCAAGACCAACTCCGGTGGCACGGAGGATGTCTGGTTTTACGACATGCAGGCTGATGGCTTCTCGCTCGATGACAAGCGTACGCCGCAGCCGGACAAGTCCGATCTGCCTGACATCCTGAACCGTTGGCAGAATCGTAAGAGTGAGGCCAAGCGCCAGCGCACTGATCGAAGTTTCCTCGTTCCAAAGGCGGATATCGCCGACAACAGCTATGACCTCTCGCTCAACCGGTATAAGGAAGACGTCTACGAGGCGGTAGAGTACGATTCTCCGCAGGAGATTCTCAGTCGTCTTGCCGCGCTGGAGGATGAAATCGCGAAGGGGCAGCGGGAGCTAGAGGAGATGTTGGAATGAAGTGGGCAACTCTGTCTTTCCTGGATGTATTCAAAGACGGGTCCGGCGGGAACATAAAGACGCCGAAGAGTGAGTTCCTGGAAAACGGTGAAATTCCAGTGGTAGACCAAGGGAAGAGCTTGGTGGCGGGTTATGTAAATGACCGGTCGAGAGTCTGCAAGTCCCAACCACCAGTAATAGTTTTCGGCGACCACACCAGAGCAATTAAGTATGTAGATTTTGAGTTCGCGATGGGTGCAGATGGCACAAAGGTACTGGTGCCAAGGCTGGAGAGCGACACAAAGTACCTGTACTATGCGCTTAGAGCTCTGAACATACCGAGCGCGGGCTACAGCCGACATTTCAAGTTTCTCAAGGAAACTGAAATCCCTCTCCCCCCACTGACTCAGCAGAAACGGATCGCGTCGATCCTGGACGCAGCGGACGCACTGCGGGCCAAGCGCCGAGAGGCTGTCGCCCAACTCGACGTCCTCCTCCAATCCACCTTCCTCACGCTCTTCGGCGATCCCGTCGAGAATCCGATGGGGTGGAATGTTGGGCGAGTAGGAAACATTGCGTGCAAAGTGACTGACGGCGATCACCATACACCCGAGAGAACCGATTCAGGCATAAAACTACTTTCGGCTAGAAATGTCAGGAATGGGTTAGTAGAGCTAGAAAACACGGACTTTGTAGGCCGAGCCGAATTTGCAAGAATGATTAGGCGCTGCCACCCGGAGAAGGGAGATATTCTGATTTCATGCTCTGGTTCTATTGGGCGCGTTGCACGAATAACTTTCGATGAGCCTGTGGTGCTTGTCAGAAGCGTCGCTCTAGTTAAACCCAACCGTAACTTGGTTGAACCGAGTTTCATCGAGTACTTACTGCGAACAGAACGGTTACGCTTAATAATGTTACGGTCCGCAAAGTCTTCGAGTCAGGCTAATCTCTTTCAAAAGCCGATTAAGAATCTTCCAGTTACTATCCCACCCCTAGACCTTCAACAACGCTTCGCCACCATCGTCGAATCCATCGAACAACAAAAAGCCCGCCAACGCGCCCATCTCGCCGAGCTCGATGCCCTCTTCGCCTCGCTTCAGAACCGTGCCTTCAACGGAGAGCTACAAACGGCATGAGCAATTTCGCCTTCCTGCCCAGCGAGTTTCGGCCCGTCGCCGAAGCCGCCACCAAGGCGGAAGGCCACATCATGGGCGACCCACGAGCGGCCAGCTTCCATGCCCGCTTTGCGCTAGAAACAGCAGTCCACTGGCTCTACCGCCACGATGCCAGCCTGCGCATCCCTTATGACCGCAACCTCGGCGCACTCCTACATGAGCCGGGCTTCCAGAATCTGCTGCCGGAGGCGGTATTCCAAAAGGCGCGGGTGATCCAGAGAGTAGGTAATCAGGCGGTACACAACGCCCGCCCGGTGCGGCAGTTTGATGCTCTGCAAGTCGTAAAGGAATTGCATCACCTCTGCTACTGGCTGGTCCGAACCTACACTCCGGCGGCCTCACGCGAGGGCGCGGCGTGGCGCGACGATCGCGTGCCCCGTGCCGTAAGCACAGCGGGCATGGTGCCGCGCAAAGAGTTGGAGGCGCTGGAGAAGCAGCTCGCCAAACAAAACGAAGCCGAGCTCGAGCGCCAGCAAAAGATCGACGCACTCGACGCCGAGCTGCAAACGGTGCGCAAACAACTCGCCGCCACCCGCGCCAAGGCCGAGCAACAACCCGACACCCACGACTACACCGAAGACGACACTCGCCGTTACCTGATTGACGGCGAGCTCAACCGTGCCGGTTGGCCTCTGGATGGAAAGAACGACCGGGAGTACAGAGTCACCGGCATGCCCAACACCACAAGCGTGGGTTATGCCGACTATGTACTGTGGGGTGACGACGGCAAGCCGCTCGCGGTGGTTGAAGCCAAAAAGACCAGCACCGATCCGGCCGTGGGCCAGCAGCAAGCCAAACTGTATGCCGACTGCCTGGAAGCGACTCACGGCCAGCGCCCACTGATCTTCACCACCAACGGCTTCGAAACCTGGGTCTGGGACGACCAAGCCTACCCACCGCGGCAAGTAGCCGGCTTCTACAAAAAAGACGAGCTGGCCCGCCTCATCCTGCGACGCGGCAGTCGCCAAGCGCTCGACGTCGCCCAGGTGAAAGAAGAGATTGCCGACCGCTACTACCAGAAGCGTGCGATCGGCAGCATTGCCGAACAATTCACCAAATCGCGACGCAAAGCACTGCTGGTGATGGCCACCGGCACCGGTAAAACCCGCACCGCTATCGCTCTAGTGGATGTGTTACAACAAGCGGGCTGGGTGAAGCGGGCACTGTTCCTTGCCGACCGGGTGTCCCTGGTCCGTCAGGCGGCCAACGCCTTCAAGGCACACCTACCGGACTCCAGCCCGGTGAACCTCGTCACTGAGAAGAAGAACCAAGCAGGCCGGGTGTATGTCTGCACCTACCCCACCATGATGGGCTTGATCAACGAGACCCAAGGCAACACGTCACGGTTCGGCGTTGGCCACTTCGATCTTGTCATCATCGACGAAGCCCATCGTTCGGTGTATCAAAAATACGGCGAGATCTTCCGCTACTTCGATTCTCTGCTAGTTGGCCTGACCGCAACCCCCAGCAAGCAGGTCGACCGGGACACCTACAATCTCTTCGATCTCGAGTCGGGTGTGCCCACCGATGCCTACGAGCTGGAAACGGCGGTGGCGGACGGTTTCCTGACCCCACCGCGTGTCGTACAGGTTGACTTACGTTTTCCCCGTGAGGGCATCGACTACGACTCGCTCAGCGCCGAAGAGAAGGCGCAGTGGGAGAGCCTGGATTGGGGCGACGATGTCGACGAACACGGCCTGCCCGACAAGGTCAACGCAGCCGCCATCAACAGTTGGCTGTTCAACAAAGACACCGTCGACAAAGTACTCCAATACCTGATGGAGCACGGTCACCACGTTGAAGGTGGCGATCGACTGGGCAAAACGATTGTCTTCGCCCGCAACCACAAGCATGCCAAGTTCATCGCGGAGCGTTTCGACCACCACTACCCGGAGCATGCCGGTCATTTCGCCCGCATCATCGACAACCACGCCAAATATCCCCAAAGCCTGATCGACGACTTCTCGCAGAAAGACAAGGCGCCGCATATCGCCATCTCGGTGGACATGCTCGACACCGGCATCGACATCCCCGAGGTTGTCAACCTGGTGTTCTTCAAACCGGTCTACTCGAAGATCAAGTTCTGGCAAATGATCGGGCGGGGTACACGTTTGTGCCCGGATCTTTTTGGACCGGGGGAGGACAAACAAAACTTCCGGGTGTTCGATTTCTGCTTCAACTTCGACTTCTTCAGCGAACATCCCGACGGCATCGAAGCGAGCGGCAGCGCGCCCCTGGGCAGCCGCATCTTCCGCGCTCGTGTGATGTTGCTGGGCCACCTGCAGGCGGCCCCCGAGCTCGATCCCGACGCCGCCCTCGGGCCCTACCTCGCCGACGGCCTACACGGTGAGATGGTTGCGATGAACCCCGACAACTTCATCGTCCGCCGCCATCTGGAGACCGTGCAACGTTTCCAGCAGCGTGAGCGATGGAACCACCTCAGCGAAAGTGATCGCGAAACACTGCAACGCGAAGTGGCCACGTTACCCAGTCAGATCGAGACCGCCGCGATCGAGTCCCGACTCTTCGACCTGACGGCGCTGCGCATGCAACTGGCCTTAGCCGAAGGAGATACCACCGCCCTTGAGACCCATCGCAAGCGAGTGGTGGAGATCTCGATGCTGCTGGAGGAAAAGACCACCATCCCGGCGGTGGCGGCGCAGCTGGAATATCTCACCAGCCTTCAGGAGAGCACCTTCTGGGAAGGTATCAACCTGGCCGCCCTCGAGCAGCTACGGATTAACCTGCGCGGTCTAGTGCAATTCCTCGACAAGAAGAAGCGCCGGATCGTCTACACCGATTTCCAAGACGAAGTGCTGGAGGTGAGGGAGACAGACATCGTTCATCTGCCGAGGATGACCGACCTTCAGTACGAGAAAAAGGTCAAGGACTATCTGCGCAGCCACCTCGATCACCTCGTGATCCACCGCCTACGCACCAACCAACCCCTCACAGAAACCGATCTCCAGGGACTGGAGACGATGCTCACTCAAATCGGTGACGACGACGGTGAGCACTTGCTGTCGCGCCTGTTGGCGAGGAGCGGAGCGCCTTCGTTAGTGTATTTTGTCCGCGGCCTCGTGGGTCTGGACCGCAGCGCAGCGCAGGCTGCGTTCGCCACCTTTCTGCAGGATCGCAGCCTCACCCCGCCGCAAATCCGCTTCATCGAAATGGTGATCGATCAACTCACCGCACGGGGCGTCATGAACGCCAGCGCTCTCTACGAATCACCCTTCAACAACTTACATAGTGACGGGCCAGAAGCACTTTTTGCTGGCCGAGACAACGTCATCAACGGCATTTTCCAGGCCCTGGATTCCGTCCAGCCACCGACACGAGCTAGCGCTGGCTGAGGCGCCGACTTCGAAGCGGATCACAGGCCCGATGCCTTCAAGTACTTCGTCCCAGCACCTCAGCGAGGCGCGCTCGCTCCTATCGATGCGATTGGATAACAATCTTTCCCAGATGCACCTCTGCGGATAGATTTTTTCTGATGCTTCTACGGTCTTCGAATCGCGCGATGGTTCTTTGGGACTGTGCCCCTTTAGCAACAATTATCAGGGAACCAGTCCTCGCAATCCGAGCACATCGGAATCCGGTCCCGGTCGAGAGTCGGCTGGTGACGTGGAAGCGACCCTCGGCATCGGGTTGGACAGAATCTTCTTCCCCTACCTCAGGGGGATAGTCGCTCGGTCGAGTAGAGTCTTCCAAAAAGAGGATGACTCGAAACTCTGATGGATCTATGCCTGACGGGGCCTCGATTTCTCCCGAGACCTGATAACTGGCGAATGGGCACTTCGAGGCAAAGACCGAACAAGGGGAAAGAGAGAACAGGAAAAAGACGATCATTACACGCATGGATTTGGGCACCTCCGGAACTCGGACGGGATGATCATCTCGCACTCACCGCTACATAACAGCTTCTCGCAGCCCCAGGCCATCGGCTCATCCTTGGTAGTTCATTGGAATGGTAATCAGTGCCGGGCCGAAAAAGGTGGCGCCGATTGGGGAATTGCCCTCATCACAACGGCGAAATCAAGGAGAAGGTAACAACCTTTCATGTTGTCTCGAGCCGGCAAATTCTCCATCTGAAACTCCCTCTCAACTGTCTCAAACCCCTCGGAGTCGAAGACCAACTTGAACACCCCAGGCTCTCTGGGCATCCCCTTCCCCGTTCGTTGTCTTGATCCCCACCCATAAGAGAATATCGCGGAAACTCGACCCTTCGAATCTGTATCAGCAATTAGAATGGGTTGATAACTTGATCGCCTCCATTGGTCAAGTCCAGTATCAAGAAACCGGACAGAAACATCAGCCAAAGGTTCACCAGCAACAGATTGGACAGTCCCTTGCACTTCAAACCGGCAGAAAGAGTCACTGGCTACATACGTGCACCCATTGAGTGAAGCGGCCAGCAAATAGGGCAGCACAACACCAACTAACGACCTAGTTGGGATCGATTTGACCGTTGGGCCCTGGGACGCCCTCACCGTCGGTACCGCTTTCATTGGTATACCTACCTGTAGCTCCTCGCTACCACCGATGGACATTTGTAGCCTCGCTGCCCAACCCTGCTATCTCCCAAGCAGCATCATCTCATTGACCAGGAAACCTCGGAAACACCCCGGCTCCTGACGCGCCGGTGGAGAAATCTTTCCCTCGGAAAATTCATTTCTGTGCTGTTAGCCGGGGTCGCTGAGTAGCAAAGAACAGCGGATAAGCACATCTAGCGCCTTCTCGAACTCGAATATACTGCCAAGTTGATCCGCTGGAAACTCAAAAAAACGCTGATCATCAGGCGGAGAACTGTCGTCTTCCATCAGGCTGAACGAGAGGTAGTCTTGAAAGAACGTTGCTGGTGTTTCAATTGACTCTGTTTACCCTGCTGGAGGATCTGTTCCCAGGTAAACAATCGTTTCGATAATAGGTGTACTCATCGTCTCATCGCAAAAGTTCACCAGGTAGTACACACTACCCACCTGTAAGTCGCTCGCTTTTACGGGCTGAGCATAAGGCTTCAGGTCTGTTCGAACGAACTGCATATCTTCCTCGGTTGCGCACTTTTCTGGCCGGATGCCGAAGAGTTCAAGGCCAAGGTCGCCTTGGCGGTCAAGGACATGCACATATAATGGCGGGGCCCATTTCGGCAGGGCGATTTCGTATCGGGAGACATGGCGCTCTAACTAGCATTAGGGGCCATTAACTTAGAGTTGTCGCATGGAGTGCTACGAACTCGGCTAGCTGTCCTGTTAGTTCGCTCGCTTCTTCGAGTGCTCTAATGTAATGATCCACTGAGTCTCCTTGCACTTCTCGGAGCCGAGCCACCAAGAGGTCGAAGCCTTCGTTCACTTCGCGAATAGAGTCCAGGGCTGGCTGGATAGGCTTCTTAGCTTTCATGCGACTCGTTGTTCTTGTATTCCGGGAAGCTGCGACCTGCTACCGAAAGCTTTCCGGTTCGAGATCCGGGTATTGTTTGTAGATCTCGCGGAGAATCTCGATGTATATCAGACCCATGACCTCGCCCACTTGGTAGCGGTAGGTCTCGAAGGCTTCGTCGTCAACGAGCCCTTGAATCTGCGTGACCGACCTATCCAGCTTTCCCGAACAGGCAAGCAGCTCTTGCGAGATTGTTACGGCTAGGTCCCTATGCATCTTCTCTACCTCGTTCCTTAGCAGCCAAAGCTATCCAGACACTCCCGTAGGCACTTGAAGAAGGTGCTCCGTCAAGAGTACCAGTTGGCAGAGTCTCTTCTGTGCATTTCCCGATGCAATGACTCCTGACTTTTCGGCAGTCGATATCTTTCGACTCTGGCCGAAACAAGGGGGGAGCATCCTCGCACTGACAGACGAGAGTACCTATGAGTCCCCCTACCAAAGCACCTGTTGCCCCACCGACTTTCGCGCCTCCTGCGGCCCCAGCCGAGCCACCGGCTGCGGCACAACCAATGGTGCCCACACCGGGAGCGACGAAAGTACAGGTCGCACCCGATCCAGCCCCGCCAGCCAGTCCACCTGCAGCGGCCCCCAGACCTGCCCCTGTCGCAGCGCCTAGAGCAATCCAGCGAGTAACACAACCGTTAGGGTCGTTGGACAACAACCCTAACGGATCGGTCAGTACCAATGGCCGCTGAAGAGAATAGTTATAAGGGCTTCCGGGATCACCGATTAGTAAGCCTTGAGCAAATAAAATCGAGATTTGGCTGACTAATGGATCTACTCTCCCATACCTCCCAGTCTCCGTGCCATACCAACGGTAGACGTTATAGACGATCTCACCGCCCTCTCCCGATTCCGCCCAAGTAGCATCATCCCATTGCCCTGGAAAGCGCAGAAACACTCCGGCTCCCGACGCGTCGGCTAATCCGCACCAAACGGTTCGAAACCACCTTCCCAGGCAACAAGGCCCGCCCCATCCGTCGCCAGGCCAACGGGTCGCGGTACTTATATTCTGGGGGACTGGCTTCGAGTCAGCCAAATAACGGCCCTGATGGGTTGGGTCGCCCGCCAGGGCCCTGCGACTCTCTTGGCCCCGGAGCTTCGGAGCTCCGGAGCGTCGGAGCTAGCGCGTCAGCTACGAGCTGACGTCACGGAATGCCACCACCCGACGGAATACAAACGCATTTCCACCCGCCAGTCGAGCACATATTGCCTAACCAGATGTTGCAGTTGCCCCAGCCTTGGCCGGAACCCACGTAGCAGAGCTGGCCGCGGGTGGCACCGTTGCAATTGGACGAACTGCAACTTCCGCAGGTCTGGGAACCGGCGAATTGTTTGCCCTGCATCCAATCCAGATTCATCAGCGGAGCGCTGTCTTGCGGGCAGCGCTCCGACTGCGCGAGGGCGGTTTGCACTTCAGCCTCCGAAGCCTCGAGAGCGGGCTCCTCGGTGGTCAGGGGCTGGAGCGCCGGGGTCGGCGCTGCCGTCTCGGTGCCTGGTAGCGGGGTGTCGGTCGCGGAAACCGCGAGGGCGAGGGCGAGCGTCAAGCCGAAGAGCAAGGCAGACTTCATGAGTTTCATGAGTACCTCCAGACTTTGGGGCAAGCCGAGGCTTTGCTGTACCTCAGCCGGTTCCCGATTCAGAAGAACGTTGCAGCGATCGCGTGATGCGGCTGCGATTGAAACATCTACATGAGCTCATGCGGCATAGGTAGCCTATGCGCCCGGCTATCTATACGTCAAGATTTTAAGTTCAATTGCGTATCAGGTCGCTGATCTCTGGCCGGCGAGAGGTCCGCAACCTCTTTATCGCCCAATCCCAAGAGACAAGAAGCAAGACAATAGAAGTCGCCATGCTGTCAAAAGTGTCGACGCTGTCCTCGACCCCGCAGCCGGGTTCAGCACACGCCTCGATGCATGCGCGAGGTCATTCTCCACGCCAACTTCTTCATGGGTAGCGTCACGATGGACGGTACCGGCAATATTGCCCTGGGTTACAGCAGGAACAAAATCGGCGACAGCCATGACCGAAAACCAACCTCTCGCGACGCTTGGGTCAATAGTGCCCCGACAGTCCTTAGTTTCGGCGACGTTCGCCGACTTGCCGGGCCACGGTACCGAACGAGAGAGGAGACCGGTCGTGATTGGTGTTCATACTGTCCCGAGTCAAAGTGTGCGTTGTTCGAGGCGACGCACGATGCAGGCCCTTGTGCCGATCCTGTTCCTGGTGGTGTTTGTGTTGGATGCTGCCGCCTATAACCCCAACCAACCTCAAGGTTTTGGAGTCGAACGTTCTTATCACGAGGCACCAGGTCTGCCCGATCAAGTCGATCTGTTTTCCGGCCGGCTTTCGGTGGCGATCCCGATTGGGCCTTTCCAGCTGGTCTACAACAACAACGTCTGGCGTTACTCGACGGTGGACGAAGGCGGTGTGCCGAAGGTACAGGCGTTGCCGGATCGGTTGCAAAATGCCGGTCTCGGCTGGCATCTGGGTTGGGGAGAACTCTACAACCCGGAACATTGGTACAACAACACAGACGGCCAGTGGCTGTACGTTAGCGACAACGGCAGTCGACACACGTTCTACGGTAGCCTGCATCGCGGCGAGGACGACGGAGACCTCAATGTCTACTACACCCGCGACGGTTCCTACTTGCGGCTACGAAAGATCGTGCCGGGCTCGACCTGGGATATCGAATTCCCCGATGGAACCAGCCGTCGTTTCGTCAAGGCTGGCCCCGGTTCCCCATACCGTCTGACCAAATTGTGGAGTCCCTTCGGCAGTGCCTCGGATCCCGACACCACGATCACCTACGACGCAGACGACAAGCTCCGAACGGTGACCGACCGCTACGGCCGAGTGACCAAGGTGCACCTGGCGGGAGACGACGATCTGGTGGACGGCCATCCCCTGGCATTCATGGTACGGGTGGTTACCAAGGTCGAGGTACCGACGGTGGGTACGGGAACGGCCACATACGACTTTTCCTATCGCAATATCGATGTCAATCTGAGCTGCAAGAATGAATCTGGAGCGTTTGGCTCACGGGTGCGATTGCCCCATCTGGTACAGATCAGCATGCCGGACGGGGAAACGGCCTATACCATGGAACAGGGCGGTAAACCCTCTTATGTCAACACTTGCGGTGGACCAGGACAGGCGGACGACATACCGGGTTCCTTGACCCGCTTGCAACTGCCCACCGGCGGCGCGCTGCACTATGCCTACCAGGAATACGAATTCCCTCCGGGTGAGACCTGGGGGCCGTTCAGTACGTCCACCGGAGTCAAGACACGGACCGCGATCGACCTTGATGGCACGGTGATCGGGTCCTGGCACTATGTTTCGCGGGGATTCGGTGCGCCACCGCTCGAGCGACCCGAGATGCGTACCGATGTGGTGTCCTTTCCTGAAGGGGATTGTGTGCGCCACTACTTCGATGCCACCTACTGGTTCAGCCCGCAGCAGAATATCGGCTGGCAATATGGCCTGCCCTTCGTCAATCGAGTGCAGAACAACGGCCGGTTCCTTTCTCGGGAGGTATTCACCGGTCATCAGGCTGCGACGAAGCTCTGCAACGACAACACCAAGATTCAGAGTCACTATGTGCGTTTTCGTCGGGACCCGATCCCTGGAGCCAGCCCTGTTCCCAGCGATCCGACCTGCTCGCAGACCGCAAATTGCTCCCGGGTGGACGAGTGGTTCAACACCAACCGAACTGTCCAGGCGACCCGTACCGTGTTCCATGATGATGAGGATCGTTGGGTGGACAGCGAGCGTAACCTCTTCGACGGGATCGGCAACTTCCGACAGACGGTGACCACCGCTAATCTGTGGAGTGATTCGTCCAACAGCGAAAGACGGGAGTCGCTCACCAACTACAATCGGGTGACGGGCACCTTGCCCGACACTACCTACACTCCGCCCTCTCCGGCAGATCCCTGGGTTCTCGGGATCTTCGACTCGGTCGAGGTTGCCGAGGACGACAGTCAGGGCGAAACCCGAAGCCGGGTCGAGTATGCCTTCGACGATACCACCGGGGCCATCCAGTGCACTCGTAGCCTCGGTACCGGCACCACGCGGGACAGCGGCGATCTGATCACCACTTTCGACCGCAATGCCCGCGGCCTGGTCACGGACGTGAAGCGTTACGGTGGCGATGCCTCGCCCCTGCCGCTGGGCGACCTTGATCCGTGCGGTACTTTGCCCGCGCAGCCGGTCTATTGGGAGCGGAACTCCTATAGCCACGGCGTGCTCGAAAGCACACGCCCGATGGACCCCAGTGGCGCCGCCGGTCCCTTCCTGACCTACGACGCGGACATCGATCCGGCAACTGGCCTAGTGATCGCCCAGCGCGACTCGGCGGGTATCGAAATGACTCTCGCCTACGATTCAGCCGGCCGACCGATGAGCATCACCCCGCCTGCCAACCAGGCGCCCACCCTTTTTTCCTACACCGCACCAACGATGACGGCTAGCGGCGGTATCGGCGCGAGGATCTCGACGACAACAGAGTTGGCTGGCATCGTTTACAGTGAGACCGAGGTGATTCTCGATGGCTTTGGGCGGCAGAAAACACAGCGCCGGAAGATGCCTGGGGGCTCCCTGAGCTCCCAGACGATCACGCGTAATGTTCGCGGCTGGCCGCTCAGTATCAGCCAGTGGGGCAACGTCTCCGGCGCCACGCAACTCAGCGACTACGACCCCTTTGGCCGTCCCGGAAAAGTTGTTCCGCCAGAAGGGGACGATCAAGCCCGGATCTACACCTACACCGGAGGGCGCGCCGTCGCTGAGCATCGCACGGTGCAAACAGTGCTGCAGGCGGGCACCGAGACAACGGTGACCCGAACCCGAGAACTGGATGGTTATGGGCGACTGCGTAAGCTCACCGAGGGCGACGGCACCACCACAACCTACGCGTATGATGTCGGCAATCGGCTGACCGATGTTTCCACGGTGTCTGGCTTGGTGACACAAAGCCGACGCTACAAGTATGACAACCTCGGATTCTTGCGCTCGGAGAGACATCCTGAAAAGGGCTTCGGAGGTGATGGATTCGTCTACTACGAGAAGTACGATCCGGCCGGCAATGCCCACGTCAAAGTCGACGGGCCTCACAACCTGGGATACACCTACGACTTCGCTGGGCGTCTGACGAAAGTTCGAGACCTGGGCGATGCCGCGGAACGGCCCTTGCGCAACTTCTACTACGACACCGCCGTTGGTGCCGGTAATGGCAAGCTGGCTCAGGCCGTTGCCCACAACTACTTGACCCTCCCGTGGGGGACCGGGGAAGTTGATGTGCGGGTGGCCCAGGCCTACAAATACAACGGAGTAGGCGGTAGCCTGAACATTAAAGATACGGTCACCTACTGGCCTGATGGCAGCGACCACTTTCGCACCCGGCTCGGCAGGAATGCTGGTAGCAACCTGACCAGTATCACCTACCCTCGCTGTGTCACCGGTTCTTGCAACTCGACGCCCGCCGGTAACTCCGAGACGATCACCCAGGGTTATCAATACGGGCTTCTGACCGAGGTGTCCGGCTGGGCTCCGTCCATTTCCTATCATTCCGGTGGTCGGTGGTCACAGATCAACCACAGCAATGCGGTCTCGGACCTGCAGTCTTTCACTTCCCTGCGCAGCGATCGACCAGAGAGCATCAGGACGTCGGGAGCCGCATCCCCCTTCGACACCGGAACCTTCGCCTTCGATGGGAGCGGCAATATCAAGAGTATGGGCGGCAACCATTTCGCCTACGACCCCCTGGGACGGCTGAAAACAGCCTTGTTGCCGAACATGGCCACTACGGATGGTTATCGTTATGACGCCTTTGGAAACCTGTTGGAGCGGACCAGCTCCTACAGCCAAGTGGCCACTCAGTATTCGGTCGATTCGGAGACCAACCGTCTAGGCGACGCGAGCTACGACGGGGCGGGCAACGTCCTGTCCTGGCAGGGAAAAGTCTTCGAGTACAACAAATTCGACCGGCTGACCCGTCAGGCTTGGATGCAGTACTTGTACGACGCCCACGGCGAGCGGACGGTTTCGCTGGTCAACACCGGGGGGCTCGGCCGCTCTATCCGCTATCACCTCCGCGGGCTGAATCACGAGCTGCTGTCGACGATCTACTCCGACGGCTCGGTGTACTCACGCGAACTCGATACGGTCTATCGGGACGGTCGCTTGTTGGGTGCGAAGGACGGTGATGGCAACCGCCGTCACTACCATCTGGACCACCTGGGAACACCCCGCCTCATCACCAAGGCCGGCGGTGCAGTGCTGAGTCAGCCAGCCGTCCTGCCCTACGGCATGGACCTGTTGGGAGACACGGTGGACAATCGCAAACTGACCGGCCATGAACGGGATTTCTCAACCGGCACGGACTATATGCACGCACGCCAATACTCCGCCCAAATGGGACGTTTCCTCAGCGTCGACCCCCTGCGTGGGAATCCAGCCATGCCCCAAAGCCTCAATCGCAACGCCTATGTGATGGGCAACCCGCTTCGCTACGCCGACCCTACCGGCAGGCAGGTCGTACCCGACAACAACACCGGTCCTTCCGGTAGCTTCGATGACGAGATCACGGTGACCGGCAGTTTGCCTGGGTACCTCAACCTTCCGTTCTCGAATCTTCCGATACCCGGGTGGGGCGGGACCCGGGGACCCACAACCGGCGGTGGCAGCGGCGGCGGTGGCCGGGGCCCGACCCCGGTCGACGGACCTGTGGAGGAGCCGAACGAGCCGACGACTGAGGTGGAGGAACCCAACGATCCTTGTGCGGCAAAAATCAGTCCAACATTCACCGTCGGAGCCGGTGGTGGAGCCGGCGTAGCTGCTGCAGGGAGCTATACTTTCCTTGGGCCCGATTCGCCACACACGCTGAGTGGAATACTGGGTGTGGGGGCCTATATCCCCGCCGAAGCTGGTTTTGGATTCGGAGCCAGCCTAACTCGAGGCGTCCAATCCACTTGGGGAACAGGAATGTTCGCTTCCGCCAACTTGATCACTCCCTTCGTCCTTGGCCCCGGGTTCAGCTTTGAGGTCATTCAGGGGGACAACGGAGCCGCATCCGTGTCCCTTCACTTCACGGTCGGTGCACCGCACGGCGGTGTTGTTATGGGCAGGACATTGACCGGTTCCTACAAGCACGGTAAGCGTTTGAAGCCAGTACCATGCAACTAGGACAATTGTAACGTCATACCTCCAGGCCACTGGTGAGCTCGACAACAGCCAGTGGCCTGGCCTTCACTTGCGCCAACATTCGTTCTCTTCCTAAGGTTCTTCCTTTTTATCGGTTCCTCTTCCTTTCTCGGCGTCGGAGAATCGAGATATAGTCACTCGTCCTGGAGGGGCCGTATTTCCACAACCCGATCCCAAGAACCGCGTTTAACCGAGCTTTTGCTGCGCTGGCGACAGGGGGAAGAGGACGCTCTGGAGCTCCTCATCCCCTTGGTGTACCAGGAGCTGAGGAGCCTGGCCCGACAAAGGATGTTTGGCGAACGGGGGGAACATACTCTCCAGCCCACCGAGCTGGTCAGCGAGGCCTACGTGCGCCTGTCCGGCAGCCAACCGGTGGAATGGCAGGATCGTAGCCACTTTTTTGCCGTGGCTTCGAAAGTGATGCGTCACATCTTGGTGGATCACGCTCGGGCCCGCTCCCGCCTTCGCCGTGGCGGCGATCTATCTCGGGTGACCCTGGACGATTCGCTGGACCTCTCGCTAGACCAGCCGGAAGAGCTGATCGCTCTGGACGAGGCCTTGAAGCAGCTGGAGCAGGTGGATGCCCGTAAGGCTCAGGTCGTGCAGCTGCGCTATTTCGGCGGCTTGAGCTTGGACGATACTGCCGAGGTTTTGGGCGTCTCTCAGGTCACCGTAGTAAGAGATTGGCGGTTGGCGCGGACCTGGTTGTTGCGGGCGTTGGAACCCGAAGAACCGTGACTCTGGCCCCAAAAGACCGAACGCGAACCGAAGGACACGACCTCGGGTTGGGACCACGGGAAACCAAATAGCCGAAACGTCTGGGCCAGGAGCGACGAGAGGCCTTCATGAGCGAGACAACGGATACCTGGGTGGAGGTGGAACGGATTTTCCACCTCGCTCTCAGCCTGCCGGCCGCTGAGTGGTCCTCCTTGCTGGACCGAGAAGTGAAAGGTTGCCGGGAAGTGCGCGCCGAGGTGGAGTCTCTGCTCGCCTTCGCTGAACAAGCGGAAAGTTTTCTGCAACACCCCGTAGCGGAAGATGCCATGCGCTGCGTGGCATGGGATATGGAAGACCGGCCCGGGGAGGTGGTCGGTGGCTATCGGTTGGTGGAGTGCCTCGGGAGAGGGGGGCTGGGGGTCGTTTTCCTGGCTGAAGCCCTGGCCTCCGGCGACCCCAGCCCAGTCGCCATCAAACTCCTGATGCCAGGCCTGGTGTCTGAGGCGATGGTGGCTCGCTTTCGCCGCGAACGACTCATCTTGGGAAATTTACAGCACCCCGGGATCGCCCGGCTGTATGAAGCCGGAGTGAGCGAGAACGGCCGCCCTTTCCTGGTCATGGAGTCGGTGGCCGGGGAACCCATCGATCGGTACTGTCAGCGACAGGAGCTTTCTATCCCAGACCGAGCTCGGTTGTTCTTGAACATCTGCGGAGCCGTGAACCATGCCCACCAGCGATTGATCATCCATCGAGATTTGAAGCCGAGCAATATCTTGGTTGAGCAAGACGGCACCGTCAAACTCCTAGACTTCGGTACCGCGAAGCTCCTTGAAGCCGGTGACCTGGCGGAGACCACGCCCGCGACGGCGGTCCTGGGAAGCATGCTCACACCGGGGTACGCCAGCCCGGAGCAAATGGTGGGCGGGGCTGTAACCACTGCCGCCGACGTCTTTAGTCTGGGGGTCTTGCTCTACGAGCTCTTCACTCGACAGCATCCCTTTCTGAGATCAGGGCAGTCCTACCAGGAGACGGCTCAGCGAGTTCAGAAGGTTGATCCCGTCAAGCCCAGTTTGGCCCGCAAGAAGGGCCCCGAGGGTCAGCACCTCAATGCGGATCTCGAGGCCATCATTCTGCGCTGCCTGCGCAAAGAGCCGGACGCCCGATACTCCTCAGTGCCCCATCTGACGGCTGATCTGCAGGCGTTTCTGGACGCGCGACCGGTCAGTGCACGTCGTGGCACCCTGCTCTATCGGACCTCCCGATTCCTGAAACGGAATCGCGTCTGGGTCGGCGCCGCCGCCCTGGTCGTCGCGGTCACCGCCATCGCCGCGTTGTTGATGGTCGAGAATCAGAACCGGTTGCGTACCGAGCGAGGGCGGGCCGAGGCGGCTCTGGGTTTTCTCGTCGACCTGTTCCAGACAGCGGACCCGGCCGAGAACCGCGGAGCTGACCTGACCGCTCGAGAGATTCTGCAGATGGGTTCGCACCGGGTGGATCTGGAGCTGCGCAATCAACCGAGTCTCCAGGCGTCCCTGACCCGGACCATCGGAGAGGTGTATCTCTCACTGGGGGATGTCGAGAGCGGTTGCCACGAGCTCGGCAGAGCGGTCGACTTGGCGGCAAGGGCCCCCTCCTCGGCGGCGACCCTGGAGCGGGCACGTGCCTTGACCTCCCTGGGGCGCTGTGAGGTCCTGCGAGGCAATCTGATGGCTGGTCGAGACGTGCTGCAAGCGGCGCAGGTTCTCTACCGGCAGAGCCCTCGGACTCGGCCGGATCTCGAGGGAACCAACGAGCTGTATCTGGGGCGAATTCTCCAAACGGAAGGTAAGTACGCCGAAGCTGCCGAGACCCTGCACCAAGCGATTGTTCTGCTGGAACAAGGCGACTCCGAGAACCCGCGTCTCCTGATCGCGGCCTATTCCTGGCTCGCCTTCTGTCTCCATCTGGCGGAAGACGAGTCCGCAGCGCTCCTAGCGGCGGAACGAGCGGTTCGGATCGGTCGAACCCTGGGATCTGATTCTCCGGATCTGGCAGACGGCCTGGAGGCTTTGGGCAACGTTGTCAGTCGTGAAGATGTGGAGAGGTCCCGAGCCGCTTACCAGGAAGCCTTGGTGATTCGAGCCCAGGTTCTCGACGAAGGCCATCCCAAGCTGAAGAATCTCCACCACAACCTGGGGAACCTGGCCTGGGCGGAGGGGGACTTTCTCTCCGCTGCCAGTTATCTCGAGGCCTCGACTCACGGCGGCACGGATCTCGAAAATCAGCACCCCGATCTGGTCAACTCGCGAATCTATCTGGCATCCGTTCTCATCGATATCGGCAAGGCAGAGGACGCACGGTTCCAGCTGGATCTCGCCCTCGGCGGCGCGACCCAGGCCAACCTGCAACGTGAAATCCAGGTCTGCAAGTACTTCTTGGCCCATGCCTTCCTCCTGATGGGAGAAAAGGAGGATGCCGAGAGGTGGTTCCGGGAAGCTCTGGACGGGGCCATCCAGTTCATCCGATCGCCGCCCAACGGGTCGTTCGTCTATTACGCGGTGTACATCGAGTTCCTGGCAGGAGAGGCTCGTTTCGACGAGGTCGCCTTGCTGCGGGGTCAACTAGCAGAAGCCATGCACCAGCCGGTCAGTCCCTTCCACCAGGTTCGCCTGTTGCAGCTGGATGCTCGCTTAGCAGCACTCAACGGCGAAGCACCAGAAGCCCGGCGCCTGTTGGAGGAAGCCATGGCCATCAAAGTTTTCTCCGGAGCAGATCATCCGCTGGCACTCGCTACCCGCCTGAGGCTGGCGGAGCTGGCGTTGGTAGAGAAACGGTGGCAGGCTGCTGCTGAAGGCTCACGTTCTGTGCTCCGGGTGGCCCAGGAACGCCTGGGTGAGAGTGCGCCGCTGTTCCTCGAAGCAAAGCTCATACACGGGACCGCCCTCTGGCACCTGGGAGAACAAGACCAAAGCTTGGAGTTCGTACAGCGTGTGAAAGAGCGCCTCCCCCAAGGTTGGCAACCCTCCAAAATGGGAAGCTCAGCCGTTCGGGAGGCCTTGGACCGCTCACCGGACAGACCCTAGCCCAAACACCGCATCGATTGAGCTACAGCGTCCTGATTACCGGCCGCTGGGCAGCCAAGTGGCAAAAGTCCTTGGGGATCCGTCCGAGGTATAGGTATAGGTGTCGCCCGGACGCATCGGTACTCTTCGGCCAGTGGCCTCGTCGAACAGTCGCAACCGCTGGACGATAAACAGACGAGCGCCCTCCGAGGAGGTGGCCGATAGAACTCGGGATACTCGTGAGAGGACTCTTTGGATTCGGCACCCGATAGGGCGGCAAAGTGCGTTTCGGCAAAGCTGAAAAACGGAATCGCTTGCCAATAATCCAATCGCCGAGAGTCGATACAACCCGCCCAACAGTCGGTCCAAGGCTTGTTGCAGCAGTTCGCGCGCAAGGCAAGCGCATCGAAGAGCACAATTGGATCGGAACTCGACGCGGTGACGATTTCGAGGTCCGCCCGCTTCAGAGACCTAGGGCGCGAGCAGCGCAGCCTCCGCCGCTAGAACCGATTGGAGTGCTTTTGCGATCTCCTCATTGCAACGGGTTCACCCAACGCAATCCGGAAAAGCGGGAGAAATCGCTGTCGTTGGAGTGCAGCTCGGCTTGATACTCCAGCGCCAAGGCCGCGAGATGAATATCCGTGGTGAGCCGCCCGGCGGTTCCGGCTTGTGTGGTCAAAGAGTCCAGAAGATCGAGATGGCGCAGACCTGGGTTGAGGATCTCGGTATTGGGCCGCTCGAGCCACGACCGAATGTGACGGAGAGCTTCTTCAGGCAGCAGAGGCTCGATCAAAACGTTGCGACCCGTCATGAGTCGTAGGTAACCCAAGATCACGACCCAAGGCAGGCCGACCGTCCGCGACTCTGAGAGGCACGCCTCCCACCACAATCGCGCTGAGTCGTGATCGGGAGCGTCCGAGTTGTAGGCGTAGATTAGAAGATTGATGTCGGGCAGAATCATCGGCGAGCCGCAGTCTTGGGAAGCTCCTGGCTGAGATCTTCCATTTCGAGATCGTCCACCAACTGATTCAGCTTGCGCAGGTCTACACCGGCGCGGAATCCGCAGGCCTTGGGTTCGACGACGAATCTCGGAAGGCTGGGTTCGGGCTTTCCTGCCTGACGGAGACCGCGACGGAGCGCCGAATTCACGATGTCCTTGAAGCTCTCTCCGCTGCTGCGAGCCGCTTCCTTGAGCTGTAATGCCAAATCGTCATCCAATGTTAGCGTCGTCCTCATACGAGCATCATGATGCTCGAACTTCCTGACGTCAAGATGCTCGCCACAAATGGATTCGTACAATTGGGCTATCCTGCCCTCGAGCCAGGTGAGCACTCGGTCACGGTGAGCACTCGGTCACAGTGAGCGTTGATGTCTTGGACGAGGTCACAGAATTAGTGGAAGGCAACAGAATTAGTGGAAGCCAACAACGTGTACTCCGCCAGTTTCGTAGTCGCCGGTGTCACGCCCCATAACGAGCCAGACCTGCGAGTGACGAACATACGGCTGTTGACCGGGAACCCCTCTTCAGAAGCTCCTCTGCAACTTGGCCCCGCAGCCGGGGCCTGTCAAATTGAGCTTCGCATGGCATAGTGAGCCCCCGCATTGCAGAGTGAGCCCATGCAAAAGGCGCCATCCCCGTTGGCTGTAACGATCAACCGTTCCGAAGCCCGCCTTCCGTCGGGAGAGGCATCGAAAACAAGCGGTTGGCCTCCACCCATGCGACGCGGTTAAAGTAGCCGATGAAGCTGACGCCATGGATGAAGACTTGATTGCGAGCCCGAAACTGCTGATGGGAGTGGCCGCCAGCGGGTTCGCCCTATGGCTGATTTACGCTGCCGCACACCGTTCGGCGTTACGCCTCTTCGCCGACCCTCGATCAACCGACCGTTGGCTCCACAGGTTGCCCCAGACTCTGCTCCTGTGCGCTCTGATGATCGTCTGGTCGGTGGCTGGCCTTGGCTTTACAGGTTGGCTCAGCGGCGGAACGGTGCTCGCGGTGGCGGCCTGCTTCTTCTTCGCTTCGCGAGCTATCCGGCCAACCGAGCTGCCGTCGATACGAGTTCCCTCGAAGCGGCAGGATCACACTAGACGATGGCCAGGGTTGGTTCGTTGGCCTATCACTTTGACGTCCTTGGTCGTCAGCGGTGACCTGCTGGCGCATCTACCTATGCCTCCGATCGACTGGGACGCGATCACCTACCACCTTTATCTGCCGGCTCGCTGGCTGCAGGAAGGCCAGATCGTTCACGTCCCGACAGTTTTCAGCGACAACGCGGCCGCCTTTGCGCCACAGAACGGCGCCCTCTTTTTCGCCTGGCAGATGGCGTTGTTGGGCTACGACGCCCTGATCAACGTCTCGCAGCTGGTTTGCCTGGTGTTTCTTGGGCTGGCCCTCTACCACCTCTGTCGCCTTTTAGCGGTGGATCGCGCATCCGCCGCCCTCGCCGCCCTGACGTTGCCTTGGCTAGCACCCATCCGTCGTTGGACTTATTCGGCCAACGTCGACCTGTTCATGATCGCCTTCGCCTTCGGTGGGCTGCTTTGGGGGTTGCGTTATCTCGAACGCCCCTCGACGCCAACCGCCGTCGCCAGCGGGCTGGCGACCGGCCT
>JAJCXO010000125.1 GCA_029263395.1 Acidobacteriota bacterium
CTCGAAGCCGTCGGCAAAGATCGAGGCTAGCGGCAGAGTCGCACGTCTCGGTGGCAGGACGACGGGGCGCATGCCGTCATCAGCTGTGATCACGAAGATGTCGGTGCCTGGGCTGCCGTCCCAGTCGAGTTGCACGTCATAGGTGCCGTCGCCGTTGTCGGTTGGTGTGCCGATGGTGGTGATGCCGTCGCTGTCCGTGGCATGGCTCACCGTCAGTGAGTTGACTCCGGCTCCGATCGAAGTGCCTTGCCAGTCGTTGAGTTCGACGGTGAGTAGGAAGCCGCTGCTGTTGCGGGTGAAGTCGAGAGTGCTGGCCACCGCGTCCGGTCGACCCAAGTGGTTGGCACGGAAGGTGTCGAAGAGGGTCTGAAGTTGCAAAACCGGATCAGGATCCACGGAGCTTTGGTTGGCGATGTTGATATCGAGGAAATAGTCGCCGTCGGCGCAGCCATTGCCGGTGCAGGCGGCGTCATCCGTATCGCCGAAACGTGCGACGATCAGAAACCCGACATCGGCTGATTTGTCGAAGCTGGCTGGCGGTGAGCCACAACCGTCCGGATTCCCCGGTGAACACGAGCAGCGCCCGTCGCCACCGAAGGATCTTGCGGTCTCCATGGCGGCCATCAGTTTGGTCGGCAGGTCGCCAGCCGTGTTGACAAAGGTCTGGGTAGCCATGTCGACGACGGGCGGCCCGGTGAGTACGTTGCCTTGAATGGCGTAGAAGACACTCCCGAAGCTGCCAATATTGCCACCAGCCCACGCCCCACTGTTGGCGCCGGTTCGAGTGTCCGAGGAACCATCGTTGGTCGCCGGACCCGTCTCAGCGACGCCATGTTGATGGTTGTCGGTATTTGGTAACGCTACGAGTTGGGTGATGATCTGTTCTGCCGTCAATCCATTAACTAGGCCGTCGTGGATGATCTGGCGGCGCTGGCCACTGCTATCAATGAAGTATTGGGCGGCGCCACCGCCCTCGCCGACAACGATGACCGGCAGGAAGGCTTTGAGGTCGATGCCGGTCACACAGGTTGCCGCACCGACCGCAACCTCTTGCGTCTCAGTATCGATGGCAACGATCGACCAGGTGGCCTCAGCAGGGGATCCAAGACCGAAGAGGGTGAGGATCGAAATCAGAACGAGTCGGCCGAGATGGTGGTTGCGTAACATGGGATCTCCAGGCGGACAGAATGTTGCCGCCTTGAGTTTACGCTTTTTGCGGCTGGGCCGAGCACCTGATCTCTATGGAGTTAGTTGTCCCTGGAGCCTATTACCGAGGAACGTGTTTCCGAGGTCTTGATCCCAGTCCATTTGACCGTTTCGTCGAACCACTCCGGATAAGCTTTATAAAGCAACCCATGGCCAAGCCCGGTCTCGACGACGATGCTCTTCGACTTGGCGATACCCGGCGAACCCTCGAAGAAGAGCTCGGGAACAATGGGGTAGGCGTCGTCCTTGTCGTAAATAGACAATGTCTCGCCGTGTAGTCGCAAACCGGCTTGTTCGAAAAGGTTCTCGAACAGGCCAGCCAAAAATACGTATTTGATCTCTCGATGATCAAGGCGATGGGATACGTGAGTGGTGATCGCACCACCCCGCGATGCGCCTACCACCGTGATCCGACTGGCCGGGACGCCAGCCTTCAGTAGCTGGCCGATCCAGTTGGCAACCTTTTTCCCGTAGGCTGGGACGTCCGCTTTGGACTCTCGAATCTCGCTGATGACGATAAAACCTTCCTTTGACAAGCGAGAGACGATGTCAAAGTACTCGTAGGGCCCATAGTCCGGGCTTGTCGGGCGTCCATCAGACCCTTCGACAATCCCGCCGTGGAGATAAAAGAGGTAATACCGATTGGGATCCGGGTTCTCCGGCGGTGCCCCGAGAATGTTGGACGTGTCGGGTTGGTCTGGTGCAGCCATCACGCTGCAGCAGACCAGGAGCAGCAGGCTGACTGCTGTCGTCCGGGTCAGAAACCTTGGCAATCTAGCAGATCCTTGTCGGTTAGTGAGGTCTCGCCTTCAGCTCCGCAGAGGTAAATTCCGTGGACTTCGCACACGTCGTCATCTTCGTCAACCAGCCTGAGGTCATAGTTACCGCAGGCCAATCCGCTCATGGTGAACGTATAGCCGCTTTCGAGGACCTCGCTCCCTAGCTGATCCGGTCCCCAGCGTCTGTTGTTGCTGGCCGAGAGGTAGAGCTGGTAGATGTCCCAGCTGGAACGGTTGGCCAGGGTGACGGAGGCTGTGGTCGTCACGAAGCCTTGGCACTCCAAGAGTTCCTCGTCGGTCAGCACCCAGTCGCCTTCATCGCCGCACAGGTAGATCTCGTTGATGACGCACTCGTCGCTGTCTTCGTCGACGATTCGGATGTCGTAGTCGCCACAGCGCATGCCGCTCAGGGTGAGGGAGTCGCCGTTTTCGAGAATCTCGTCCCCTAGCTGGTCGGTACCCCACCGCGACTGGTGCGACGCGGAAATGTAGAGCTCGTAGATTTCGAAACTCGAACCGTTGATCACTGTGGCCCTGGTTTGGGCCTCTGCGTCCACGGTCATGCCGACGCTGATGAGTAATCCCAGACCAACGAACAGAACTTTTAACTTCATCAATTACCTCGATTCATGGCACTGTTTCCAGCGAGCTGGTGCAGTACCTCGTCAGATTGTTCCGCGTGGAGCGCTTCTAATGATAGCGCGACAACAACCGGTGAGATCCGCAAAGGTTGAGCTCAATTTTCAGTGTCACATTGTAGTGACGATCTCGATCCCGAGGGGATGAGGGTGTCTTGTGGCGTCGCTGTCGATGGAGGGTTCATGGCTCGAAACGGGTGACGAGACACGGTGGATCGGTGGGTTCGGACGGTGCGGGTTCAGCAACCGCCAGGTGCGCTTCCCGTTGGGCTTGACGCAGGAGCTGATGGGCCTCCAAGAGTCGACAGGGCGCTGCGTCGGGATGGTGGTTGAAAATCCGGATGGCGTTTTCGACGGTGGCAATGCTCTCGCTGGGGCGGTTGCGAGCAAGCAGGATCTTGGTGTTTGCGATCCAGGGTTGCGCTAGATCCGGGTGACCCGAGACGACGCTGTCGGCGAGCATCTCCTGAGCCTTCCTCAGCGCTTGTTGAGAGCGTTGGGGGGCACTGCTGGCCGCAGCTCGCGCGAGGTCGATGCGCAGGAGGGCGTGGCGCCGGGTATCGCCGTCATTGTCCTGGGGCTGTAGCGAGATGGCAGCCTCGAGGAGGTTGACAGCGTCGACGAGACAATCCTCGAGCAACATGAGCTTGGCTTGATTGTGGAGCGCAGCGACGTGCAGTCGCGGTGCCGTCGTCTTGAGGGGTTCGGTGCGCAAAAGCGTGGTAGCGATGGTGTCTTGGGCAGCTTCGAGATCGCCAGATTGGAGCTCGGCCCAGGCGAGGCTGTTGAGCATTTTGATGAAACTGAGATGGTCTTCGCCGAGGCTCGCCCGAGCTGAATGGATGGCTGGTTTGAGCACTTTCATGGCGCGGATCGGATAGCCTCGGGAGGATCTGATAGCCCCCAGACTATGGGCGATGCGTTGGACAGTGGGATGTTCTTCGCCAAGCGCGCGAAGACTGCTGGCATGGGCGGCCTCGAACTCTCTTTCGGCGGCGGCGAGGTCGCCCTGGGCGGCGAGGTAAGTGCCGAGATTGCTGCGCTGAATCGCTAGACTCGGGCGATCACCGACCGGTTGGGCGGAGTTGATGGCGATGGCTGCTTCGAGCAGCTCGATAGCCTGCTCGAGCTGGCCTCTACGGTAGGCCAGGGTCGAAAGATTGTTGAGCACGCTCGCCACTTTGGGGTGGCGTGGCCCGAGCGCTTTGCGGGTCACGTCGAGAGCCTCTTCGATGAGTGGTTGGGCCGACTCATGTTGGCCCTGGCGCCATAACAGAATGCCGAGACTGTTGAGACTCTCGGCGAGCGCAAAGTCATCCGCATCGAGTTGCCGGCGACGGATCGCGAGCGCTTGTTGGTAGAGTGGCTCAGCAGCGTTGAAGTCCCCACGGTCACGATAGACGGCCGCTAGATTGTCGAGAATGTCGGGTTCCAGGCGGCTGTCGGCTTCGCCCATCTCCTTGACCGCTAGCAAAGCTTCCTGCAACAAAGGGGCGGCGTCGTCCACCCGACCCAAATTCGAATACATCTGGCCCAAGACATTCATCATCTCTGCTCGCAGGGCGTGTTCGTCGGCGAGATCGAGACGCACCCGCTCGACACCCTTGTGGAGCAGGTCGGTGGCCGAGATCTCTCGGCCCTGGGCTTCCTCTGGGTCGTTGACTTCGAATAGGCGGATCGCGAACGCTGCGACAGCATCCGATTTGTTCCGCTCGCGATCGGTGCGAGCCTTCTCGGTCACCAACCGTGCCACCAGGGTGGTCATCACGAACGCGAACACCAGCAACAGGCAGGCGGCAGCGGAAAGCCAAGGGTTGCGGTGGACAAATTTGCTCAGGCGGTAGCTGACGCTGTCTGTGCGGGCACTGATCGGTAAACCCGCCAGGTAGTGGCGAGCATCTCGAGCCAACTGTTCAGCCGATGAGTAGCGTCGTTGGGGGTCTTTCTGCAGACACGTCATGACGATGGTGTCGAGGTCCCCTTCGAGCTGGCGAGCGCGCCGCCGACAAGCGGCTACATCGAGGTGTTCCGGTCGGCTGGTGGTGCCGCGAAGGCGGCTGCTTGGGCGTTCGGGCACTTCGTCACAGACCGAACGTACCAGGGTGGCGACCGATGGGTTCTGGTTATCTGAAGCCGGGTAGGGTGAGGTCTCGGTCAGGAGGCGGTAGAGCAGAACACCGAGGGCGTAAACGTCTGCAGCAGTGGTGAGTGGCTCGCCGCGGATCTGTTCCGGGCAGGCGTACTCCGGGGTCATCGGTCGCAGTTCGGTGAGCGTAGTCGAGCCGAGGATGGGGTCGGCGCCCGCACCGATGAGCTTGGCGATTCCGAAGTCCAGGAGCTTGGGGGTGCCGTCCGCGGTGACGAGGATGTTGTCGGGTTTGATATCACGATGAATGATCAGGTTGTGGTGGGAAAACGCGACGGCTGCACAGACCTTGACGAAAAGCTCGATCCGCTGATCAACGGACAATGCGTTCCGCCTACAGAAGCGGTCGATCGGTTCGCCTTGGACGTGCTCCAAGACCAGATAAAGGAGGCCTTCCCGGGTGGTGCCGCCGTCGAGCAAGCGTGCGATGTAAGGATGCTCCAGTTGGGCGAGGATCTGGCGCTCGCGCCGGAATCTCTGTTCCACCTCAGGCCCTTGGAGGCATCCCTGGATGGTTTTGATCGCAACTTCTTTCTGGAACTGATCATCAGCGCGGGACGCTGAGTAGACGAATCCCATGCCACCCTGGCCGAGGATCGAGCGGATGCGGTATGCGCCGACCCGATCCCCAGGAGCGAGCGCCGCAGGATGGGTGAGCTGGGGGGGTGTCGGAACCGGTCGATCGAGCAGACTGCTCTCTAGACGATGTGCAGCCAACATGTCGTCGAGGCGCTGTCGCAGCCATCGGTCGGCGCCGCATCGGTCGTTCAGAATCTCCTCCACTTGGTCTTCGGGGGTCTCAAGCACCGCGAAGAAGATGGATTTGATCTCCTGCCAACGATCTGTGTTGGGGGAGCCGGGGGAAGGGACTGGTTGCTGCAGGTCTGCCATAGCGTTTGCTCAGTGACGCTTCAGTGGGCTTGGAGCTCGAGAAGCAGCCAGGCGCGTGCCGCTGACCATTCGCGTTTGACGGTTGCGCGGGAGATTTCGAGTGCACGAGCCGTCTCATCGAGGGTGAGGCCGCCAAAGTATCGCAATTCGACGACGTGGCCCTGTTGCGGGTCTATTGCCAACAGGCGTTGGAGCGCCTTGTCCAAGGCCAGCAGGTCGACAATTTCAGTCTCCGGAGCGAGCTTCACGCCTTCGGTCAAGGTGACCCGCAGCGCGTTACCACCACGCTTTAGGGCTTGGCGGGCGCGGGCATAGTCGACCAAAACTTGACGCATCAAACGGCTGGCGATGGAGAAGAAGTGGGCGCGAGAGGATGCGTCGATCCGGCCTCCAGTGACAAACCGGAGGTACAGCTCATTGACCAAGGCGGTCGGCTGAAGGGTGTTGCCCGGGGCTTCGCGGCGCAGCTGAGCCCTGGCAAGTCGGCGAAGCTGGTCGTAGGCTAGTGAGATGATTTGGTCGAGGGCGCGGAGGTCGCCCCGGCGGGAGGCTACCAACAGTTCGGTGATGTCCGTCG
>JAJCXO010000126.1 GCA_029263395.1 Acidobacteriota bacterium
ACCGTTGGATGGCCTGGGAACGCAAACGAGGTAAGCTCCACGAGCTGAACCGTTGGTTGCGAGGCGCCGAGGATACGTCGTTCGAGGTCATCGTTGGACCGGAGCAGGACCAGTTGAAAGGGTTGAAGTTGGTCTTGACTCTGGATGCCGACACGGTTTTGCCGCGCGGCAGCGCAGCTCGGTTGGTTGGTACGCTGGCACACCCGTTGAACCGCGCCGAATTCGACGCCAGCGGTCGCCTTGTTGCCGGGTACTCGATCCTGCAGCCACGAGTCGAGGTTGATCCGCGTGCCGCCAACCGCAGTCGGTTCTCGCAAATCTACGCCGGCGATGCCGGCCTGGATCTCTACACCCACGCCAGCTCGGATGTCTACCAGGACATCTTCGGCGAAGGGATCTACGCTGGCAAAGGGCTCTATGACGTCGACGCTTTCGAGCGCAGCTTAGCGGATCGCGTGCCCGAGAACAGTCTGTTGAGTCACGATCTGTTCGAAGGGATTCATGGTCGGACGGCGCTGGCGTCGGACGTCACCGTGCTCGAAGATTTTCCCTCCGACGTGCTCACCTACATGCGTCGACTCCATCGTTGGGTGCGAGGCGACTGGCAGCTTGTGCGCTGGTTAGGGCGTCACGTTCCGAAGGCTATGGGAGGTGTCCAACGCAGTGGCCTGACGATGCTCGATCGGTACAAAGTCGTCGACAACCTGCGCCGGAGCTTGGTTGCCCCGGCCAGCCTAGCCCTGCTCTTTCTCGGGTGGCTCGCGTTGCCTCAGTCGCCGTGGCTTTGGACGCTGGTCGTGGCGGCATCTTTCGGGGCACCGGTGTTTTTTGCTGGCCTAGGCCGCTTAGTGCCCCGGGCCCGAGGAGCGTCCCGAGCCGAGTTGGGGTTGCGACTGCGAAGTCTGGCGCGTGAAGTACGGCCGCCAGCGGGCCGTTGGTTATTGGCTTTGGTCTTCTTGCCCTATGAGACCTACGTGTCGCTCGATGCCGTGGTTCGGACCCTGGTTAGGGTCTGGATCACGCGTCGCAATCTGCTGGAGTGGTCGACTGCGGCGCATCTCTCGAAAGGGCGGCTCAGCCTCGGTTCGACCGTCCGTCAGATGTTGCCGTCCCAGGTCTTGGTGGGTGTTGGTGCCGCGCTTCTGGTGCTGCGGCCGACTTGGGATCCGGTGGCCCTGATACTGGTGTCGGTCTGGTTCGTTGCACCCTTGCTGGCCCACTGGCTGTCTCGTGACGCCGAGAGCGGAGGCTATGTTCTGGGTGAGGATGCGCAGCGTTCATTGCGCCGTATGGCGCGCCGGACCTGGGTGTTTTACGAGCAGTTCGTCGGGCCGGACGATCACTGGCTGCCTCCGGACAACTACCAGGAAGACCCGCGGTCGGTGACGGCACATCGCACATCACCGACCAACATCGGCATGATGCTGTTGTCGACGGTAGTAGCGCACGACCTCGGCTACATCAGCACTCTTGATCTCCGGGCCCGCCTGCAAAGCACTTTCGAGACTCTCGATCGGCTAGAGCGTTCTCACGGCCATTGGTTGAACTGGTATGGAACGCAGACGCTGGCGTCGCTCGCGCCACGTTATGTCTCGTCGGTGGACAGCGGCAATCTTGCAGCCGCACTGTTGGTGGTTGCGGCGAGTTGTCGCGAAGCGGCATACGGCTCCCGTTCCAGTCGCCGGCTGCGACAGGGTGTCGCCGATACCCTGGGAGTCCTCGGTGAGGTCGTCCAGGAGATCGCGCGGGCGACTGAGGACCCAGATGTGGGGCGCCTTTCTGGGGAGCTGAGCCATACGATTCGGCGAAGCCTGGCCGGGCTCGAAGCTGCTGTCAGCGAGCCCCCAGCGGGTCACGAGTTGATCGCTGATATCGGCCAAATTGCGGTGCGTCTAGCAGAAGCCACCGCACCGTCTCAGAGCGAGCAAGTTCGTGATCTGCGCATCTGGCTCGAGCGACTCGATCATCAATTTGAGCTGATCTCTGAAGAAGACGAGACGGCGAGGGACGAAAGCCGGGGCTGCGACTTGCTCGCTGGCCTCCTGGAGCTTGAACGCCGCGCTCTTGCTTTCGTCGAGGAGATGCGCTTCGAATTTCTGTACGATCGCGACCGTGAGCTCTTCCGTATCGGATTCAATCTCGATGCGGATGCCGCGGATCCAAACTACTACGATCTGCTGGCGTCGGAGTCGCGAATCGCCAGCCTGATTGCGATGGCCAAGGGTGACGTTCCAGAGCGGCATTGGCTGCATCTCGGCAGACCGTTGACTCGGGTCGGCAACCGTAGGGTGCTGCTTTCGTGGGGAGCAACGATGTTCGAGTACCTGATGCCACTTCTTTTCATGCCAACCCCTAAGCGCTCACTGCTGCGGCAAAGCTGTGAGAGTGCGGTCGAGCGGCAACAAGAGTTTGCCCGGCGATACGACATACCTTGGGGGATTTCCGAGTCGGCCTTCTTTCAGTTCGACGCCCAATCGATCTATCAGTACCGGGCGTTTGGGGTCACTGGTCTCGGACTCAATCGCGAGGCCGGAGATCGATTGGTTGTGGCGCCCTATGCGACGTTCTTGGCCCTACCTATCGCGCCGCGAGCCGCCCTGGCAAACCTCGACAGGCTCCGCAAGTTGGGCATGCTCGGACGTTACGGTTGGTACGAAGCTGTCGACTTCGGGCTTCCCAAGCTACGAGCCGCAGTCCATCAACATCGCCCGGTACGTTCGTATATGGCGCACCATCAGGGAATGATCATGGTTGCGATCGACAACGTGCTCTCAGACGACGTACTCAGCAAGCGGCTGATGTCGGATCCGAGGCTTCACAGCATCGACTTGCTACTGCACGAGCGGCGCCCAGACGGCCCCGCACTTCGCACCCGCCGATCTTATGACCCGCGAGAGATTCAGCGTCAGCCGACGCCTCCGTCATTCAGCTGGCCGGTCGTGCCATCGCCCGGCGGCAAGCAATGCCATGTACTGTCGAACGGCCGACTTAGTGTGACTGCGACATCGGCCGGCGGGATCGGAGTAAATCACCAAGAGCATGCAGTTACTCGCTTCAGTCCAGACACCGTGGAAGAGCCTCATGGCGGCTGGTGGTTCCTCCAGGATCTCGAGTCTGGAGCCCTGTGGACTACCGGTGACTCGACCGAAGAGAACGCGACTGATGACTTCGAAATGACGGTGAGCGTATCGGAGGTGCGTTTTCACCGACGACAGAACGGTGTTGCGTCGCGTTTGGCGATGACCGTTGTTCCTCGCTTCGACCTGTTCATCGAGCGGTTGGCTCTGATCAACGAGTCTACTAAGACTCTGAGGGTTGCGGTGACCTGTTACCACGAGATCGTTCTGGCGCCGATGATCGACGATTGCCGTCATCCGGCCTTCAACAAGCTGTTTGTCACCGGCGCCTACCGTCCGCGCGATCAGGTGCTGGGGTTCGAGCGCCGGGCGTATGCTCCAGGTCCCGAAGCGCCGTATGTCGCCTTCCGGATGTTGGCTCCGAGTGGGGCCAATGTGAGCTGGTGCGCCAGTCGCGAAACTTTCCTCGGACGAGATGGCAGCCTGGAGAGGCCAGCTGCTCTGGGATCCGGCTGTCCGCTCACCGGCACCGATGGTCCCAGCCTCGATCCAGCCGCTGTGTTTCGCGTCGAGCTCGATTTGCCACCTCGCGCCAAGGTCGAGCTGGCGCTGCTCTGTGCAGTTGGGGCGAGCGAGTCCGAGGCCATGATTGCGCTCGGTAAAGTACCGTCTCTTGCTGCCATTCCAGCCGCGTTCGACCGTTCGGCACTCGACAACGAGGTGGCATTACACGAATGCGGGATTGCTCCGGCTGACTTGCCGCTCTATCAGCAGATCCAGTCCAGGCTGACCTATGCGCGCCGTTCCTTCGGGCCTACGACCACCGCCTTCCCACGTTCCCGACTATGGAGCTACGGTGTGTCCGGTGACCACCCGAT
>JAJCXO010000127.1 GCA_029263395.1 Acidobacteriota bacterium
CCGACCCGTGGTGCCAGTGCCCCACGCAAACGCACGGTCTCAGGCAAGGATCGTTTGAAACACTTCAACCGTGCACTCAATGAGCTGCCACGGGACGTCCCGGTCAATGTGATCCTCTACCCAATGGAAGGCGACCCGCTGGCCGCCTCGGCCTATTGGAAGCTGGCATTGGCGACCCGGGGCTCGTTCATGAGCCCGGCGAGGGATTGGCCATGAGCCCTCCCCAGGATCACGTATGAGCTCAGCCCGCAACAAACGGCGCAACTCCACCGAGGGCTTCAACCTATCGTTCCTCGACGCCATCAGCTGCGGCTTCGGTGCCATCGTCATCCTGCTGGTGCTGACCAAAATTGGTGAGCCGCGGGCCCTCGAGCAAGCGCAACAGAGTCTCGAGACACGGCGGGTCGAGTTGCAGCAGGAGCTGCACGAGATTCGTGGTGAGTCCACGATCCTCGATCGGGAACTGACAGCCCTCCGTCAGCAGCTCTCGAAAGAACGCCAGAAGGTCGCCAGGCTGCAAGGGGACTTCTCGTCCATCCAGGGAGAGTTTGCCTCCAGCCAGCAGCTGTCCGAGGTCCAAGACATCCTCGAAGGCCGTTTGCTGGCCGCACAACAAAGCCTGACCGACGAGATGAAACGGCTGCTCGGTCAAACCTATCGCCGCCCGAAGGCCGATCCCACCGTCGGCGGCATCCCGGTCGACAGCGAATACATCATTTTTGTTGTCGACACCTCGGGGTCGATGTTCACCAACGCTTGGCCGCTGGTGATCAAAAAGATGTCCGAAACCCTGGCGATTTATCCAAAGGTCAAGGGTATCCAAGTGATGAACGACATGGGGAAATACATGTTCGGCACCTATGCCGGTAAGTGGATTCCCGACACCCCGAGCAGGCGGCGGGCGATCATCAACCGACTGCGCAATTGGAACGTTTTTTCGAACTCGAGCCCGGTTGAAGGCATCACCCGTGCCATCCGCAACTTCGCCAAGGACGACAAGAAAATCTCGATTTACGTTTTCGGCGACGAATTCACCGGCGGCTCGATGGAAGAAGTGCTCACCACCGTCGAGCGGTACAACAAGAAAGACGCCGAGGGTAACCCACGGGTCCGCATCCATGCCGTCGGCTTCCCCACCATCTTCACCGGCGCCGGGGTCGGCGAAAAAACCGGCGTCCGCTTCGCAACCTTGATGCGTATCCTCACCCAGAAGAACGGTGGCACCTTCGTCGGTCTCAATACGCTGATTCCTTGAGCGCGGGCGTCAGCGGTTATGCAGGTCTCCGTCGAGATCTTTCGCGAGGCATCGCTCAACGCAAAACGCTGGCGCGTCACCGAAGCTATCTGTAACAAACACAGCTTTCCGCCGAGTCTTGCCTCTTGTGCGTGTCAGCGAGGTCGGTAATCCGCTAGCGGACGCGGGTGGTGCAACTCGCTGGACGCCACGGTCGCCAACAACTAGCAGAACCTTCGGCGGCGAGGTGATTGATCGACCTTGACTCTTTCGGAGGACGCAAGCCGGATTTCGGCATCTGCGCTCATCGTTCGAGGTGTGCCAGCACGGGCCAGCTCCTGGAGCTTGCACAAAAACCGAGGTCGCCAACTGTCATCTTGCTCTAGAGACTTGTATAGCAACACTCTGACCGGGGCTGCCGACCCAACACTCGACACCCGGCACTCGACGCCCCAAGAACAAGACCGACACCTTCGTTTGTGGGCCCGATCGCTCAAATCCGTGACTTTCGATTGGCATGGACTTTGCGTTTATGGGTTCTCATATCGCGACTACGTTTGATCGCGTGAACCAATAAACCACCGAACCCAGGAGCAAGAAACCATGGCTGACGCAATACTCGAGATCGAGAACCAACTCTCTCAGGACTCGATCTACTACAACGTCATCACGAGCGGAAGTGTAACCGCCACACCGCAATCGGGCACGATCGTGATGAATCAGACCCCAACCCCAATGGTCAAGTTCACTGGCCTCGCCCAGACAGGTCAGACGATTCCGCTGAGACTCAAGAACTCTGCGAGTTCCACGGGGGCACTTCAGATCCAGGTAAAGATGAAGCCCCCTGCCGTGTCTACGGTCCTCCTTTCGGCAAAGCCCTGACCGGATCCCAGTTCCTTGACCGCGGCGGAGCTCCGCCGCGGTTTCCTGGTCCTCCGATCTCGTACGAGGTCCGATAAGAGATCCGAGTCTGATCAGAAACTAATCCCGGAGAAACAATCGATGAAAAGACCAAGCCTGCTAGCTGTCGGAGATGGTATCGTTCCCACCGGTTTCAGCCGAGTCCTGCACAGCCTGCTGGCTCGCCTGCAAAGTCGCTTCAAGATCTATCATCTGGCCCTTGGATACCGCGGCGATCCGATCGACCTGGAATGGCCGATCTTTTCGAGTGATCCTCGGGAAGAGACTCCTGAAAGGCTGGCGGCCCTGATCGACCGAGTCGATCCGCAGATCGTTCTGCTGCTCAACGACGTGGGCTTTCTTGGTCAACTTGCACAATCCCTCCGAAACCACCCGAGGCGTCGAGACTTTCACCTGGTGGGGTATTGCGCCCTCGACCACAGTCCTCTGCCGATCGATTGTCTTCCCCCGCTACAGGACCTCGACCACCTAGTCCTCTACACTGCAACGGCCCGCCGCGACGTCGAATCTTCGCTCGCCCGATTTCGAACGGAAAACGAACCGGAGGCGGACTTCCCCCCCATTTCCGTTATCGCTCACGGCATCGATTCGGAACGTTTCCGCCCTCATCCACCGGGAGTTGCTAGCCGTCGAGCGAGAAAGAAGGTGGCCGGAGAAGCATTGTTCAACGGACAATCGACCGAAGAATGGTTTGTCGTTCTCAACGCCAATCGCAATCAACCGAGGAAACGCATCGACCTGACCCTTCAGGGATTCGCACTTTTCGCCGCGGACAAAGGTGACGACGTCCGACTTTTCCTGCACATGGGCGCTCAGGACCTCGGATGGCCCATCTTCGAGTTGGCAAAGAGGCTGGGAGTCGAAGACCGGCTCATTTGCTCGACTTCCGACGCGGTGCTGCCCAACGTCTCCGACGAGACTCTGAACCACATCTACAACCTGTGCGACGTGGGCATCAGCACGGCTGAGGGAGAAGGTTGGGGCCTGGTGCCTTTTGAACACGCGGCCACTGGCGCCGCTCAGGTGGTCCCGAACCACACGGCCTATCGCGAGTTATGGACCGGCTCCGCCGAGATGGTCGAGCCGGCGACGACGGTCGTCGATCCTGGCAATCTAGTCGAGTCCCATCTCGTCTCGCCGCAAGCAGTGGCTGACGCGCTGGAGCGCCTCTACCGGGATCCGGGCCGACTCTCGGAGATGAGCAAAGCTGCTTACCGAAACGCCACCCGTCCAGACTTTTCGTGGGACTTAGTGGCTGATGAATGGCTTTGCCTCTTCGGGTCGATGCTCGACCGGCACCGGTTGGTTGAGGAGCCATCGAATCCGTCATGCCTGACCGTTGCCGACACCTCAAAACTAGAGAGTTTGCAGGCACCTATGGAACCACCGCCGGCACAGTAGTCACGCACCTCCTCCTCCAACTCGAGCCCGGTCGGTGGCACCTTCGTCGGTATCAACTGATCCGAAAACGGCGGCAGCCAGCCATTCCCGCGCTCATACTCGCGTCCTGACGCCGGCACAAGACGTCTCCAGCCTCCCAACTCCCGTCCCGAGCCCGCCAGGAGACGTGTTGTGACGACGGAAAGGTCTTCTCCCGCCGTTGGACCCCCTGACCCCACGCACGACAGGCGTTCTCCCGCCGTTGGACGCAATACATGACGATCGAATGGCGTCCTCCCGGCGGGAGAGCCCTTGTTTTGACGACGGAAAGGTCTTCTCCCGGGTGTAGTTTTCTGGGCTTCTCCGGCGAATCACCCAGAACGGGTCTCAATTCGCCCGATTTGGGCGAATTACGCCTCGAACACAGGGTGACGGTGACGCTGACCGTCACCGTCACCGTCACCGTCACCAAGCGTCACCGTCACCAAGCGTCACCGTCACCAAGCGTCACCGTCACCAAGCGTCACCGTCACCATCACCGGCGTCACCGACAACAGAGTGCTGCCGTCACAGGAAGTTAGATTCGACGTAGACGATCAAGCGGCGGCTTCGATTTGCATCCTACCGTGGCGAATCGCTTCGACGAAACCCATCCTCCTGAGATCAGGCTGCACGGCTGTTTCAGGCTCGGTCAGCTCCGACAGCCAGGAAGACACGACCAACTCAAAAGCCTGACCGCGAAGCGCCTCGGTTGGAAGATCGTCGAACGCGGCCGCAAGGTCGAGATGGACTTCGGGAGGACTGTCCATCGCCGAGGCTTCGCGTTCGCGCCAGAGATAGGATGGGCGAACTGTTGTTCCGAGGTTGCTGGCACCTTTTCAGGGAGAGATCACGTGACCGCCCCCTCACCCTCGAAAAAGGCCTCCTCACTCGGGCTGAGTACGTGTTTCCCTGACAGTAGGCTAAACTCAGCCGATCAGGAATAAGACGGTGGGGAGCAGAGAGCAGGCCAGCGCCAACAAGCGAGGCCTGTTCCGACAGATCATGCAGAAGGATTGGATCAACATGTCCTCGAGATCCGCCGAACAATGGCGGACCCAGCGACGGACCGGCTGGCACGGGTGGCTCGGCGGCAGGTGGCTTGCCGGCATGCTCTTGGTGTGCTCGTTCGACGCGGCTGCGGAACCATCGCAGATTCCGGATACGGTCCGGTTCGAACATCTCTCCACCGAGGACGGGCTATCTCAGAACACCGTGTTCACGATCGAGCAGGACCGCCAGGGTTTCCTGTGGTTCGGCACCAAGGTGGGTCTCAACCGTTACGACGGTTACGGTTTCAAGACCTTCACCCATGATCCCTACGCCCCCGACACGTTGTCCGAAGCTTTCGTACGCGTGCTGCTCGAAGATCGCTCTGGACTGCTGTGGATCGGCACCAATCTCGGTGGCCTCAACTGCTTCGACCCGGTCACCGAAACCTTCACCCACTACCGCTACGATCCAGACGATGCGACAGGCCTGAGCGACGATGACGTCCGGGCGATCTTCGAGGACCGGACGGGTCAGCTGTGGATTGGCACCCAGGGTGGTGGCCTCAATCGTTTCCATCGCGAGACCGGAACGTTCACCCGATATCAGCGCGACGAAAACGATCCGATCGCACTCTCCCACAACGATGTGCGAGCAATCATCGAAGACCGCGAGGGCCAGCTCTGGATCGGTACCTTTGGTGGCGGCCTCAACCGTTTAGTCCCGGCGTCATCGGCCAACGCCGACGAGACCTTCATCCAGTATCGAGAAGATGGTGACGATCCCACCAGCCTAGTCGATAACCGTATCCGTGCGCTGGCGATCGACGCCAAGGGCCGGTTGTGGGCTGGCACCAACGATGGGCTGGCGCGGTTTGACGCCACCACCGAAACCTTCGAACAATATCGTCACGATCCGTCGCGCCCTGACAGTCTGACCGACAATCGCATCCGTTCGCTTTACCAAGATAGCGCGGGGCGACTGTGGATCGGCACCCGCGTCGGCCTCGGTTTGTTCCAGCCCGCTAAGAATACCTTTCGACGGTTTCGCCACAACGCCAACGATTCCACAAGTCTGAGCGGTGAATCCGCCTATTCGATCTTCGAAGACCGCTCCGGTAGCTTGTGGATCGGCACCTACAACGGTGGCGTTAATCGGTTCGACCCGAACGCCGAAACCTTCAAACAATACCGACACGAACCCGACAACCCCAACAGTGTGAGTACCGACGAAGTCAGTGCTCTCCATGCTGACCGTGCCGGGAATTTGTGGGTCGGAACCTACGGTGGTGGCCTCGACCGTTTTGATCCGGTGACCGAAACGTTTCAGAGCTACCGTCATGATCGGACCGATCCCACCAGCCTGTCCGATAACCGGGTGGCCAGCTTGCTCGAAGACCGCTCGGGGCAACTTTGGGTTGGGATGTACAACAATGGCCTGAGCCGCTTTGACGAAGCCAGCCAACGTTTCATCCACTATCGCCATGACCCACAGGATCCCACCAGCCTGAGTCGCGACTATGTCCGAGCGTTGTATCAAGACCGCGCCGACCAACTCTGGATCGGCACCCAAGGTGGTGGGCTCAGTCGATTTGATCCATCCAACGAAACCTTCGTTCACTACCGCCACGATCCCGAAGACCACACCACGCTCAGCAACGACAGTGTGTTTGCCATTCTCGAAGACTCGGCCGGCACCCTGTGGGTTGGTACCTACGGCGGGGGCCTCAGTCGTCTCGATCCGGACACCGAACGCTTCACTCGATATCGACATGATCCACAAGTCCCGGCGAGCCTGGGCCACGACGCGGTTTCATCGCTTCATCTGGACCGTTCCGGCCGGCTGTGGATCGGCACTTACGGCGGCGGCCTCAATCGTTTCGAACCCGAAAACGAAACTTTCAGCCACCATACCGGCGTCAAAGACCTGGCCGAAAATACCATTCTCGGCATTCTCGAGGACCGTCTCGGACGCCTGTGGCTCAGCACCAATCGCGGCTTGATCCGCTTTGATCCAGCGTCTGACAGCTGGACCAGTTACGACGTGCGTGATGGCCTGCAAGATGTCGAGTTCAACCCGGGCTCGTTCAGTCTCGGCCCGGATGGTGCCATGTACTTCGGCGGCAACAGTGGGTTCAACACCTTCCTTCCCGAGAGATTCCAAGACAACACCTTCGAGCCCCCGGTGGTCCTGACCTCGTTCAAAATCTTCGAACAAGACGTGGTGAGTGAAAAGGCGAGCTCGTATCTCGATGCGATCGAGCTCAGCTATCAAGACAACTTTTTCTCGTTCGAGTTTGCTGCCCTCAACTTTCGACGACCGGACAAGAACCGTTACCTTTTCAGGCTGGAAGGCCTCGACGAGGACTGGATCGACCCCGGGTCGAGACGGTATGCCAGTTACACCAAGGTGCCTCCTGGCGAATACGTGTTTCGCGTCAAAGGCTCGAACAATGACGGTCGATGGAACGAAGACGGCGCATCGGTGAGGATCGCCATTGCCCCACCGCTGTGGAAGACACCCGCTTTTGTCACCCTCGAGATTCTGCTCGCCGCGGGGCTGCTCTACAGCGCCTTCGTCGCTCAGCGGCGACGGCTGAAGCGTCAAGAGATGGCGGCTCTACAACGCCTGGACCTGCAACGCAAACAACAGGAACTAGCTTCGGCGGAGCAGTGGGCGCGAGAGCTCGAGAGCAAAAACCAGGAGCTCGAAGACAAACATCAGCAAATCTTGCAAACTCAGGCACAGTTGGTTCAGTCGGAAAAGCTTGCCTCCATCGGTCAACTGGTCGCCGGGGTGGCTCATGAGATCAACAATCCGGTGAGTTTCATCTCCTCGGGCCTGCCCGCGTTACGCCGAGATGTCGACCAACTCAGCGAGATGGTGCCGGAGGCCCAGCAAGACGCTCGATACCAGAAGATCCGCACCCGGATTGTTACCCTTGTCGACGTGATCGCCGAAGGCGCCCGACGGACCACCGAGATCATCAAAAGCCTCCGGACGTTCTCGCGCCAAGACGAAGCCCAGCTCGAGACCATCGATCTCAATCAAGGCCTCGACTCGACCCTCAATCTGCTCCACAACCTGACCAAAAATCGCATTCAAGTGGTTAAAAGCTACAGCGACTTGCCGCTCGTACAATGTTATGGAAGTCAGCTCAATCAGGTTTTCATGAATCTTTTGGTCAACAGCATTCAGGCGATCGACGGCCATGGGACAATCACCGTCACCACCCAGCGGGTCGACCAAGACCACGTTGCGATCACCGTTCGGGATACCGGGCGTGGCATGACCGAGGAGGTCAAGAAGAAGATTTTTGATCCTTTCTTCACCACCAAACCGGTCGGCGAAGGAACCGGCCTGGGACTATCGATCAGCCATGGAATTCTCGAACAGCATCAAGCGTCTCTCGAGCTCGAGAGCGAGCTCGGTAAAGGATCCGAGTTCACAATCAGGCTGCCGATCTATCAGCGGCCGAAGCCGGACAATACGACGTCGCAGCCAGCAGTTCATCAGTCAGCCGGCTGATTTCAGATATCCTCTGAGGACATCATGAGTACTCCTCCATCCATCCTCTACGTTGACGACGAGAATCTGAGCCACCTCATCTTCAAGGCGGTGTTCGAGGACGACTATCAAGTCCACACTGCAATCTCGGCCCGTGAAGGGCTAGAGACGTTGCGTCAGCAGTCCATCGACTTGCTGATCACCGATCAGTGCATGCCGGAAATGACCGGTGTCGAGCTGCTGCAGAACATCCGCGATGAGCATCCCTACATCGGCCGGGTCATCCTGTCCGCCTACTCCGACACCGACGCCATCATCGAGGCCATCAATGTCGGTCGTGTTGATCATTACGTTACCAAGCCATGGCAGGCGGACGAACTCAAGGCAGTCATCGAAGACGTGCTGGCCGACGTCGAACAACGCACCCGTCGCAATCGCGAAGTTGATACGCTGCAAGCAGAGCTGGCGCGAGAGCAGCGGTTACGAAAAGAGCTCCAGCAACACGTTCCCGCAGATGTTGTCGCCGAGATTCTAGGCGACGACTAACTGGATCCCATCCAATAACACGCCGAGAGTTCGGTCGGCCTTGTGGGCTGCGCCGCAGCTCCAGAACTCGCCGGATCTGTTACGAGAGTCCTAAGCCCTTTTGGCGCTATCGGATACGAGATGCGAACAGGTGCGAAGCTCAAACATGCTCGCTGCTTGCTCGCTCCACAAGACCTCCCTCACTGTGCCGTAAATCCCTCTGCCTAGTTTTTCTGCGTCCCGCCAGGGACGTTATGACTGAGCGAGGGACTTTCAGTCCCTCGTGTTAACTAACTAGTAGGGGCGCTGTCTCTCCACGTTGCCAGGCGGATCGTAGTTGCAGACCCAGAGTTGCCAGCGTTCGAAGCCTTCGAACGGACTCCCGGTGGTGCACTCGGCCATGCCGCACCCGAGCCGTCGGGAGCCACGCCACACAACCTGGGTGTAATGCCCGCAGACTCGCCCAGCCGCACAACGGTTGCTCGCCCAGTCATAGTCGGCGCTCTCGGCGGCCCATTGCTGCAAAGTCTCGTCGGCCGAGCCGGTCGAGTCGGTGAAGGCAGCAATGTTTTCGCCTAGTCGCCCGCGATTCGAGTTGTGTTCGAAGCGACACTGGGCGGCCCAGTTTCGAGCGGTCGCCGCGACTTCAGAAGACCACGTCAAGGGATCTAAAGCCGGTTCGGCTGGCGGGTCCACCGCAGCTCGAATTGAATTGTGTTGCACGGTCATCCCGGCCACGGACGGAGGCTCTAGCTCGTTGGCCATCTCCGGCATCGTTTCTTGGCGCCCGCAACCGGTCATCCACAGAAGCGCTGCAAGAACCAGGGTGTGTCTGATCCACTGATGCCCGTCTGCAGCTGTCGGGACAGAGTTCATACTGTCTACTGTATGCGTACAGCATACAGACGCCAAGCCTGCACGCCGCAGCGTCTCCTCAATTTACAGTCGCAATGCGTGAACGCTACAATCGCGCAATTGCTCTGATTTTGATGCATCGGTCTTGGTGCATCAGATCTTGGAGTTTCGGGTCTAGAGACACCCAGTTGCTGCCATCGCTCGCTCCCCCTGCCGAGGAACAGCACATGACATCGAACTCGCCTCCAACATCCCTCTTTTTCAGCGCCTATCAGCCGAGCGCACTGAGCGCCGGACAACGGCATCCGCTGTTGATTTACAGCCATCTCCAAGGAGCCCTCGACGCGATCTCGACCGATGCCGGCCAAGTGCTGGGGATGGTTGCCGCCGACTATCACCAGCCAGTAGCGGACAACAGAAGCAGCATTCCAGCCGGCACTGAGATCATGGTTGTACCCACGGCCGAAGGCATCACCTTCGACCCACCGGAAGCCAAGCTGACCTGGTCCGGCACATGGCAGCGGGCTGAGTTTGTGATGCAAGCGAATGGCGACCACACCGGACGACTGATCGAAGGATCGGTCGCTTGTTATCTCGGCCCGTTGTTGATCGCTGAGATCCAGCTACCCGTCATGGTGCCGGACGACGATGAACCGTTGGACTCAGCAGTTCCGAGACAGATCCAGACGACGGAGATGTATCGGACGATGTTTCCAGCCTTTTCCCAAGCCGACAGGTCGGTCGTCGAAGCCATCGAAGCTGCGAGCGAGGCGCTCGGGCTGGACTACTTACAGGAACTACTGGTGCTGAAGCGCGAAGAACGGTGGTCCGACGCGCTGCTTCGGAAGATCCAACAGGCCGATGTTTTTCAACTCTTCTGGTCCGAAGAATCCAGTCGTTCCGCTTTTGTGGAGCAGGAGTGGCGTCATGCACTAGATCTCGCCAGTCGGAAGTCTTCAGCTTTCATTCGGCCGGTCTACTGGAAACGCCCACTACCCACGATACCGCCCGCACTGTACCACCGCCAGTTCGCCCTCATCGATCTACAGACTTGGATAGGCTCCCAACAGGCTGCCAAGAAGGCGGCACCAGGAGCCAAAAACTTGGTTGCCGAACCGACAAACAGTGGCCAGGGCCGGGTTGCAAGATCTCCCCGAGGGTTCTCCGATCCCACTCTCGACCAGCTGACGGTCTCGACGTTCGTCGCCAGCGACCCCGACGATCTGACCTCGGCTCAGTTGAAGGCCCAAACTCGCATTACCCTCACCGGTGACGTCGAGGTTTATCTGCCGCCAGGCGCAGACGACAAGGATATGCTCCAAGTCCACACCGCGACGGTGCGAGAGGCCCTGCGCGCACGCCTCGCTCTGCTGGAAACAAAGGCTGGCCCAGAGGACGGCTGAACAGCGAGCGGCTGAGCGACGTTCAGCGTTGCTGGGATATGATGCGGCCACCACAAACGATCGCTTCTGGTGGTGCACTGAATTGACCATCGAGAGCTGACAGTGGCGTGCCTCAGCCCGTGGATGGGATGGCCGTGACAGGCCACCGCAATCCTTCCAACCGGCTGTGTTGTAAGCCCGGCTTCAGATCTTGGATGTCTCGCAGCCGCTGAACATGAAGAGACTACTGCTCATCCTCTGGCTGACTACTGCGCCAGCACTGCTGGCTCAGCCGGGAGCCGAGGATTCTGTTGAGACGACCCTTGAAGCTCGGCAGGTTCGCGAACAGCGAACCGCCGGGCTCGCACACCTGGATCGCGGTGACGTAGCCGAAGCGTTGAGCGCCTTCCGAGCATCGCTCAAACTGGCTCGCCAAATCGGCGATCAGCCAGCGATTGCCGCCAATCTGCTGTCGATCGGTCGAATCCATCACCAAGCCGAACGGTATCCGGCGGCAGTCACCACCCTGGAACGTGCCCTCGCCACCGCTCGCGAAATCGACGCGAGCGAGATTTCGGAGATCGAAGCTGCACTCTCGGAGTCCTATGCATCCGCTGGCCGTTATCCCGAGGCCTATCGCACCCTGCGTCGAGTCCAGGATCTGATGGATGATGGCCCAAACGAGGCGACGGTAACCGTTGGCCGACTCGAAGCAGAGCTCGCAGAAGCCCGCCGCCAGATCGAGCAGTTGACCGCGAGTCAGCAACCAACACAATCGGAGCTTGGCACCCTTGATCAAGCGGCTCCAGGTCCAACCGCTTCAACGCAACATGCCCGGCCCTTGCAGCTTGCCCTGGCCGTCGGCGGCGGCCTCGCGTTGCTGCTCTTGTTGTTGTCTTGGCTGAGCCGCAAGCGGCTCGGTCAACATCTCAACCGGGTGATCGCGGATCGCGACTTGGAGCTGCAGCAAGCTTCCGAGACGCTGCAGCAAACCACCGAGCAGCTCGACGCCACCAGCGCAGAACTCGACAGCACCTCGCGCCAGCTCCGACAAACACGATTCGACCTCGAACGCGCCAACCATGACCTCGAGCAGGCCTCATCGAGTCTCTTGGACGCGCACGACAAGCTCGATCGCACCAACTTCGAGCTCAATCGAGCAAATAGCGCCTGTGAACAGTCTCAGGCCAAGCTGGAGCGCAAGAGCCAAGACTTCGACCAGGCTTCGACCCTGTTGGAACGTAAGGCGGTCCAACTCGCCGAAACATCAACCGAACTCGAAGCCACCCGCACCACTTTTGACCAGTCCCAACGCAAGCTAGAGCAAACGCTTGCCGAGCTCGAAACACTCAAGGGTAGCTACGCCAACGACATTGCCGAGCTCGGAGATCGTAATGCTGTCACCCGCGACCGTCTGGCCGAGATGGAGAGTTTCACCTCCGCTGTGTCCCAACATCTCAAGGTGCTGTTGATCTCGATCCGCAGCTCCCTCGGCGCCTTGCAACAGGACGCCGCCGCCGGTGACATGCATCAACTCAAGGAAGACGTCAACCGCACCCACGAAGCGGTGGGACGCGTCGTCCGTCTGCTCGACAAGCTGCTCAAACTGTTGTTGGTCGGCCGTATGGTCAACACCCCCGCCGCTGTGCCGATGAGTGAGCTCGCCTACGAAGCAGCAGGCCAGGTCACCGGCCTGGTTGCCAATCGTCGCGCCGAGATTGTCATCGCTCCCGATATGCCCACCGCCATCGGCGATCGTGCACAACTCCTGGAGGTGCTGCGCAATCTGCTCGAGAACAGCGGTAAGTTTATTGGCCCCCAGCCGGCCCCTCGGATCGAGGTTGGTTCACGCCAGGAGACCTCTCCCTCCGGTGCTGCTACCACGGTCTTCTTCGTGCGGGACAATGGGATCGGCATCGAACCTCGAGACCACGAGCGGGTCTTCACACTCTTCGAGCGTCTCGACTCCCAGCAAGAAGGTGTCGGGTTGGGTCTTGGTCTGGTCAAACGGATTATCGACGCGCACAACGGTCGGATCTGGGTGGAATCCGAAGGGCAAGGCGCGGGATCAACCTTCTGTTTTACGCTCCCTGACGATGCATCGATCCGAAAACCGCCGGTTAGTTAGATCCCACCTACAAACGCATCGAGAGCTCGGTCGATCTTGTGAGCTGCGCCGCAGCTCCAGAACTCGCCGGATCCCTGGAAGTATGCCTAAGCCCTTTTGGTGCCAACGGATGCGGGATGCCAACAGGTGCGAAGCTCAAACATGCTCGCTGCTTGCTCGCTCCACAAGACCTCCCTCACAGAGCCTAGAATGGCAGAACTCGACGGGATCTAGTTAGGCCAATCCCGTCACGCTCGAGACTTGCTCCGCCAGCGCAACCGTGAAGGCTGTACCGACGCCTTCCTCCGTCACATAGCTGAGCTCGCCCCCCAACAACTCGACGATGTCTCGCGTGATTGCCAGTCCCAGGCCGATACCGCGGTGCCTGGTCGTGTTCGAAGACGGGCCACAAGCGAATCTCTCGAAGAGATAGGGCAAGAAGGACTCTGGAATACCAGGCCCGGCGTCGCTGACTTCCAGTATCAGCTTACCGTCGGCGCGACGCAGAGCGACTCGCACTTGGCTGCCGGAAGAAGAAAACTTGACCGCATTCGACAACAGGTTGGTCACGACTTGAATCAGTCGATCCTCGTCTCCCAGGACCCAAGCCTGAGTCATCGGCACCTCGGTGAAGATCTCGACTTCTAGCTCTTCTGAGTAGCCACGGTGAAGCGCCAACGTCTGGGCGACGAGTGGTACAAGGTCGACCGCAACCAGATCAACCTGCATCGGACCTGCGGCCAGCTTCTGCACATCGAGCATTGTCTCGACCAGTCGCAGCAACCGTTGGCAACTGAGATCGGCGATCTCCACCAAATGTTTGATGGATTCGGAGAGTTGATCGGGCTGCCGTTTGATGAGATCAAGCGCTCCAAGAATTCCAGTCAACGGGCCTCGCATCTCGTGGCTCACCGACGCAACGGTCTCGCCCTTCATTCGCTCGACGTTCATGCGCTCGGTCACATCCCGCTGCGTCGAGACAAAGAAGGTTATCTCCCCGGAATCATCCCGCACCGGTTCGATGCGCCACTGCACATGGAACTCACCGCCGTCCTTACGGTAGTTGATCCCGGAGCTGGCCACCGGTTCACCGGCAACCAGTCCCTGGCGCACCAGATCCAGAGCCCCCCGATCGGTCTTCGGCCCCTGCAAGATGCGGGGGGTTTTGCCGAGAACTTCCTCAGCGGCATACCCGGTTAGCCGTGTGAACGCGGCATTGACATAGAGAATCCTCGGGCCAGGCTCGTCGAGTTCAGCGTCGGTGACCATCATGGCATCGAAGGCATTGTCGAGGGCAATAGTCCCCAGGTTGTCCGCAAACTCAGCTCCACTTCCCGCCAACTCTCCCATGGACGCTCCCAGAAGTTCGAATATTTTTGGAAATATGCCGACAACTATATCGCCTTCCCGGTGGTTCGTCTTCTTGCTGCTCCGGAGCTATCGCAAAGCCTGGTAGGCTTCCTCGATCATCCTTCCCGATTTGTCCACGAGGTCATTCCATGAAGCGCACTCAGGTCTTGTCTAACGCTCTGTTGTTGATGTTTCTTCTGATCTGCTCGCCGACGCCAGGCGACGCCATCAAGGCTAGCAAGGCCAGCGAGCCCAGCGAGGCCGAGACCGAAACAGACGCTTGGGACGTTTCGAACCCGCCAGGAACTTGGCAGTCCGTCACGATCGACACCACCGAAACCACTTGGACCAATATCGACGTCAGCCCCGACGGCAACACCCTCATTTTCGACATGTTGGGCGACCTCTACACGGTCGAGATCGCAGGTGGCGGAGCCACTCCCTTGACCTCCGGCATCGCTTGGGATTTCCAGCCCCGATACAGCCCTGATGGCTCACGGATCGTCTTCGTCAGCGATCGTGGTGGCGCCAACAACCTGTGGGTGATGTTGGCCGATGGGTCCGATCCACAGGCGGTGACCCACGAGACCGAACACCTGGTGCACAACCCGTCGTGGAGCCCGGACGGTGAGTACATCGTTGCCAAGAAAGACTTCACCTCGACCCGCAGCATCGCGGCCGGCGAGATCTGGCTGTTCCATGCCGGCGGCGGCGGCGGCCTACAGGTCACCGAGCGCCCCCACGGGCCACGAGACCAGAAGACGATGGCCGAGCCGAGCTTCTCCGTCGATGGACGTTACATCTACTACAGCCAGGACACGACGCCGGGTCGGGTCTGGCAATACAACAAAGATGCCTCGGGTCAGGTCTTCGTGATTCGACGCCTCGATCGCGAAACCGGTGAGATCGAGGTGTTCGTCGACGGGCCAGGAGGAGCCATCCGGCCGACACCGTCACCCGACGGGCGGTATCTGGCATTCATCAAACGCACCCCCGACATGCTCAGCGCGCTTTATCTCAAAGACCTCGAATCAGGACGCGAGTGGTCGATCTACGATCGTTACGAGCGGGATTTGCAAGAGACCTTCGGCAGCCAAGGTAACGCCCAGGCCTTCGCCTGGACCCCCGACAGCCAGTCGATTGTCTTCTGGACCGCCGGCAAGCTGCATCGAATAGAGATCGAGTCTCGCGCCATCAGCCCGATTCCGATCCATGTCCGAGTCGAGAAGAAAATCCGCGAAACGCTGCGGTTCGACGTCGCGGTGGCACCGGACGAGTTCTCCGCCAAGATGCTGCGCTGGGTACAGCCGTCACCCGACGGCAACGTTGCCCTCTTCCAAGCGCTGGGGCACCTCTACCTGCGTGATTTGCAGCCCGATGGTCTGGCGACGGCATCACCACCGCGCCGCTTGACTGCTCAGGACAACCACGTCGAGCTTTTCCCCACTTTCTCCCCGGATGGTCGACACATCGCCTACACCACATGGCACGACGACGACCTCGGTAGCGTCCGCACCATCACCGCCAGTGGTGGAGAGTCGCGGACGTTGACGCAACAACCTGGCCACTATGTCGAGCCCCGATTTTCTCCCGACGGCGAGCTCGTCACCTATCGCAAAATCACCGGCGGCTTCCTGTTGTCTGGCGAATGGTCGATGGAGCCCGGAATTTATGTTGTCCCGGCGGCTGGCGGTGAGCCCAAGCAGGTCATTAAAACCGGCACGTCGCCCCACTTCGCCGGTGCCACAGACCGTGTCTTCTTCTCTCAAATCGACGGTGCGAAACGTCTGTTGAAAAGCATCGGACTCGATGGGCACGAGGAGCGGACCCATTTGAGCGGCGACAAGATCACCGAGATCAGCATCTCACCCGACAGACGCTGGGTCGCTTTCACCGAGCAGTTCAACACCTACGTCGCCCCCTTCACCTTCACCGGTCGCACGGTAGAGATCGGGCCCAAAATGAAATCCGTGCCGGTGCGGCAGGTGTCGGCACGCTCGGGTGAATTTCTCAGTTGGTCGTCGGACAGCCGTCGCCTCCATTGGGCCCATGGCCCAACGCTCTATTCCCGCGAGCTCACCGATGCGTTCGCTTTCCTGCAAGGTGCACCCGACGAGCTGCCCGAACCGACCACCGAAGGCTCCGATCTCAGTTTCAACGTTGCGGCGGACATCCCAGAGGGCCGTATCGCCCTGGTTGGTGCCCGCATTGTCACCATGCGCGACGCCCGCACCCAACAGGAGGTGATCGAAGACGGCGTGGTCTTAGTCCAAGGTCACCGCATCGAGCTGATCGGCAACCGCAGCGAGGTCCGTATCCCACCGGATGCCCAACAGTTTGATCTCACGGGCAAAACGATTGTCCCTGGATTCCTCGATGTCCATGCTCACGGCCCGATGTCGACGAACGAGATCGTGCCGCAGCAGAATTGGATGCAGTTGTCGAATCTGGCGTTTGGCGTGACCACCATCCACGATCCTTCGAACGACACCAGCAGCATCTTCGCTGCCGCCGAACTACAACGTACCGGCCAGCTCCTCGCGCCGCGCATTTTCTCGACCGGTACCATCCTCTATGGCGCCCATCAGCCCGGACTCACCGCCGAGATTGCCAACCTCGACGAGGCGCTTTTCCATATTCGACGGCTGAAGGAAAGTGGCGCCATCTCGGTCAAGAGTTATCAGCAGCCGCGCCGGGAGCAACGGCAGCAGCTGATCGCCGCCGGTCAGGAGCTCGGCATCATGGTGGTGCCGGAAGGCGGCGGCAAATTCCAGAACAATATGAACATGATCGTCGATGGCCACACCGGCATCGAACATTCGCTGTCAATCGCGCATGCTTACGAAGATGTGCTGCAGTTGTGGAGTGCAACCGACGTTGGCTACACCCCGACCCTCGGGGTCTGTTTCGGTGGCATCAAGGGGGAGGACTACTGGTATCAACACGACGAGGTGTGGAAGAACGAGCGCTTGATGCGTTACACCCCACGTTTTCTGGTTGAGCCCCGAGCGATGCGGCGACCGATGGCGCCGGAGGAGCACTACAACCACATCGACGTTGCCGCTTTCGCCAAACGATTGATCGACCGCGGTGGCAGCG
>JAJCXO010000128.1 GCA_029263395.1 Acidobacteriota bacterium
CGCATTTTTCACCATCTGAGCCTTCATCAACCCCAGGATCTCGGTGCGGAAGTCCTCGCGCCGATCCGACCAACGGATACCACCGCGAGCAACCCGTCCACCGCGCAGGTGCACCGCCTCGAGACGCGGGCTGTAGACAAAAATTTCGCACAGCGGCCGTGGTAATGGCAAAGCGATGATCTGCTGCGAGTCGAGCTTGAAGGAGATGTAGGGCTTACGTTGCCCATGCTCGTCGGGTTGGAAGAAGTTGGTGCGCAGGATCGCTCGAATCAGATTCTCGAACCGCCGGATAATGCGGTCTTCGTCGAGATGGGTGACGTTGTCCAAACGGGCTTCGATTCGTGCGATGAGCTGCTCTTCGGAAGTCTGATCTTGACTGGCATCGTCGCGATCAACCTCAGCCGCCCCAGCGGGATCGAAGCGGCGGAGAAAAAGCGCCACCAGCAACCTCGAAAGCCGCGGATTGCGGGTCAAGGTCTGTTCCATGTAGGCCTGGCTGAAGGGGATCCGAGCTTGCAGCAGATACTTACAGAGTGCCCTCAAGATCGTGACATCACTCGCCGTGAGGCCAGCAGCCAGTACCAGACGGTTGAAACCGTCGTTCTCCATCTCACCGCGCCAGACTAGACGGAAGGCTTCGTGGAAGTTGGCGCGGATCGCTGCCAAGTCGACCCGCCGTCCATCGTCGATCCGCCGACCGTCTTCGATCTGCATGACAAAATCACGGATCCACACCGGCTGATCGAGATCCGTCGGCATGATCTCGTAAGGGATCTCATCGATCACCTTCAAACCCATGTTCTCGAGCATCGGCAGGACCTCGGACAGCGGGACGCGCTCAGCGGTCACAAACACCTTGAGCCGCAACTCGCGGTCGTCAGCCTCGATCGGACGGTAGAGATTGAGGGCCAGGCCACTCTCCAACGCCTGCTCGGTACCGGATATATCGGCCACCGCGGTCTGGGCATTGAAGTGATCCTGGTAACTGGCGGGAAAGGCCGCTCCGAAACGGTGCATGGTGGCGACTCCCTGCTCTTCACCGCGGGCATCCACCAAAGCGTCCTGCAACCGATCGCCCCATGAGCGCCCGGCGTCGACCAACTTCTGCTCCAAAGCTTCGGCATCCACCTCAGGTATTTGGCCCGGGGTGGTTTTGACAATGAAGTGCAGGCGCGCCAGTTTGGAGTCCGAAAGGTGGGTGTAGAAGTCGCTGACTTCGCCCTCGTAGGCATCGCTGAGAATGCGATGAAAGGAGAGGCGCAGCTTGGTGTCGTAACGGTCTCGCGGCACATAAATCAGACACGAGAGGTAACGTTCGAAGGCATCCCGACGCGGAAAAAAGGCGATTCGGTGGCGCTCTTGGAGATGGAGTATCCCCATCGCGATCTCGTGCAGCTTCTCCTCGGTGATCTGGAAGAGCTCGTCGCGTGGATAACTATCGAGAATGTGGATCAACGCTTTGCCATCGTGGCTGTTGCGCGGTAACTCGGAACGATCCAAGACGTACTGAGCTTTGCTCCGGAGGAGCGGGATCTGGCTCGGCCGAGCGGCATAAGCGACGGAGGTGAAGAGGCCAACGAAAACCCGCTGGCCGACCACTTCGCCGCGGTCGTCGAGCGTCTTGAGGGAGATCGAGTCGAGGTGCACCGCCCGATGCACAGTGGATCGGCGCCCTGCCTTCGAGATTACCAACAGTTCGGGTCGCTTCAGAAAACTGCGCACATGATCCGGCATAGGGCCGAGGCTACGATCCTTGGCATATAGCGTGAGCTCGTCATCGCGCAGCAGACCGAGGCCGTGCCCGGGTACAACTCGAGCCACCGCGTCTCGACCTTCACCCTCGAACAAATATTCGCGGTAGCCGAGAAAAGTGAAGTGATCGTCGGCGAGCCAGTCGAGAAAGGCGGTCCCCTCGTCGATTTCTTGCCGCGGCAGCGGCGGGGGCGACTGTCGAGTCGACGCCACCAGCTGCCGACACTGGTCGCGCATCACCGCCCAGTCTTCGACCGCTGACCGTACGTCATTCAGCACCGCAGCCACAGCCCTCTGCACTTCGCCATGGGCGGTCGTCGGCCGCTCGCTGATCTGCAGATGCATGACCGATTCCGTCAGCACCTGCCCCAGCCCCTCGACGTCCGCCGTCGCCGCGTCACCCGCGATCAACTCTTCCAAGCGCCCAGCCTCGTCACGCCGCACCCGCAGCACCGGATGGATAATCAGGTGGACCTCGGTGCCGAGTCCCTGCACCGCCGCCAACAACGAGTCGACGAGGAACGGCATATCGTCATTCACCAACTCGACAATGGTGTGAGGCGACTTCCAGCCATGGCTCTCGGCTCGCGGGTTGTAGACCCGAATCTTGGTCTCTGCTGGCTGCCGCTGCTGCGCAAAGCTCCACAGCGTCAGCGCAGCACCATAGAGATTGTCCGGTTCCTCGCCAACAATCTCAGCCGGCGGTACGTGGGCAAAGAAGCGTTGCAGGAAACCCTCGGCGCTAGCAGCACGCGCCGCCGGCAAACGGGTGCGCACTCGCTCCAAAACCTGGTCGATCAGCTCGGATTTCAGTTGCTCTCTGCTAAAAGCCACGGCATCTCCTCGCGGCCAGCAGCCCAGGCAACGGGCTGCGGAGGCCCGGTCAAAACAACGTCCAAAGGGATCTGGCCGTTACTTTACCGGACCTGGCGGGCGAGGAGACGAAGATTCCAGAATAGTCGCGGTGTGCCTACTCCGTCTTGACCGGATCCGCGGGCCGCTCCGGCAGGCTGAGAGGTTCAGCTTTGATCTTGGCCATAACTTCTGCGACACCACGCTCGAGCTGAGGGTCACCGCCAGCGATGACCGCTTTAGGATCGTTCTCGACTTCGATATCGGGATCGACGCCATGACCCTCGATGACATACTGGCCGTCAGGATCGTTGGTCCCCACTTCGGGTACAAAAACCTGTCCGCCATCGACCAGCGGGCCGCGGCCCGAGATACCGACAACACCACCCCAGGAACGTTTGCCGATCAACGGTCCAAGACCAGCCTTGCGGAAACGATAGGGGAAAATGTCACCGTCCGAGGCCGAAGTTTCGTTGAGCAGGCAGACTAAGTGACCGTGGAACGTAGCGGCAGGATAGGTCCGTGCCGCCTGGTTGACGCGGCCGAAACGGGTCCCGAGCAGCTCGCTGTCGAGGCGCTCGATGATCCACTGCGACACGTTGCCCCCACCATTGGACCGCACGTCGACCACTAACCCTTGTTTTCGAATCTGCGGGTAGTACCACTTGATGAACTCGCGGATACCGTTGGCGCCCATGTCAGGAATGTGGAGATAACCCACTTTGCCGTCGGTCATCTCGGCCACTTTCTGCCGATTGTGATTGACCCATTCGAGGTAACGCAGGCTGCCTTCGCCCGCGATTGGCTGGTAACTGACCTGGCGCGAGCCTTCGGAGCTCGGTTTGGTATTCAGCGTCAGAGTGACCGGATCGGTCTTGTGCTGCAGCAAACGATAGGGGTTGTCCGAACCCTTCAGCTCGACACCATCGATAGCCAACACATAATCACCTTCGTTGGCATCGACCCCAATCTCGGTCAAAGGAGCGCGGTACCGAGATTCCTCGTTCGAACCTCGGAAAATGTGGGCAATACGATAGTGCCCACTGGCCTCATCGAGCTCGAAATTGGCACCGGGTAGGCCGACCCGCGGGCGATCAGGGACTTCATAGTCGCCACCCTGAATGTAGGCGTGACCGATACTGAGCTCCGAGATCATCTCGCTGATCACGTAGTTGAGATCAGAGCGATGCGCGACATGAGGAAGCAGCGCTCGGTATTGATCGCCGATCGCTTGCCAGTCGTAACCATGCATGTTCTCGACATAGAAAAAGTCGCGGAACCGCCGCCAGACTTCGTCGAAAATCTGTGCCCATTCTTCGGCCGGCACCCTGTCGACCATCAAACCTCGGGTCGAGACAGAGTCGCCGGAGGCTTTGGGCTTGGCGTCAAACAGCTTGTACGAGCCGTCCTGCGCCACCAAAACCTTCTTGCCATCTGCTGAGATTGTGAAGCCATCGATGCTGTCGACCAGCATCGATGCCTCGCGATCCTCGAAAGAAAAGACGTGGAGCTTGGCGTCGGCGTAACTCTGGCGACCGTAGAACGGCGCACCGAAGGTGGCATAAAGCAAGTGGCCATCCACCGCGCTGAGCCCTGCGTAGTTGTCCGCCGATACCGGCACCTGCGCAACCCGGTCTTGGAGACCTTCAAAATCGATCGTGAAGTAGACCTTCTCGGACTCGTCCTTGTCGTCTCTCTCAGCGTCGTCCTCATCGGCGTCTTTTTTGCCCTTCTTTCCTTTGGCGCCCTTCTTCTCGTCGCCTTGCTTGCTGCCTTCAGCTGCCGAATCGCTGTCTTCATCGTCGTCGACTGTGACCTCGTCGCTTTCTGGCGCAAACAGGTCCTCGACGTCCTTGCGCAAGGCCAGCGCAAAAATCCCGATGCTGCGATTGCCCGCATAATTCCATTCGATCATCGAGATTTGAGGCGCAAATTGGCGACGGCTGAGGTAGAAAAGATAGTCCCCTTTGGGGCCCCATACCGGTTCGAACTCATCGAATAGGTCGCTAGTGACTCGCCGAACTTTACTGTCAGCGGCACTCCAGATGTGGATCGAGTTGAACTCGTTGTCTTCACCTAGGCTGAAGGCGAGGTGGCCACCGTTGGGTGACCAGGTGTAGTCCCGCACCTGGCCGTAGAAATCGTCGACAACTTCGGTCAGCTGCTGGCTGGCAACTTCCAGTACATACAACTTGCCGTCTTTGTCCGAGAAGGCAAGGCGCTTGCCGTCGGGAGCCCATTCCGGAGCGTATCGCATCGCCGAGCCACCCTTGGTGAGCTGCTCGGGCGCAGAGCTGCCATCTTGAGCGACGACGTAGATTTCGTCCTCGCCACTCATGTCCGATACGAATGCGATTTGAGAACCGTCTGGCGACCACCGAGCCCACTTGTCATGGGCACCCGACGAGTGTGTCAGGTTGCGGGTTGGGCCCTTCTTGATTGGCGCGGTGAACACATCACCACGAGCAACGAACAGCGCCCGCTCGCCCTTGGGAGACAAGGCGAAGTCTTCGATGTTGTCTGCCGCAGAGACCCGGGAAGGCCGCATCGCGACGCCATCGTTGGGAACCTCAATCGCCAAACGTTGGGTGCTGCTGCTGGCGACATCGTAGACTTCGAGCTCGCCGTCGAGTTCGTAGATGATCCGAGAGGTGTTGTCAGAGCTCGGCCAGCGCACGTCCCAGGTGGAGCTCTGAGTGTGCCGAGCAACATCGCCAGACGCGACGTCGAATGAGTAGAGATTCAGGGTACCGTCGCGATCGGACGAGAAGTAGATACGCTCGCCGATCCACATCGGGTCGCGCTCGGAACGATCGCTGTCGGCAATCTTCTGCGCCTCATGCGAGGCGAGATCAAAAATGAAGAGATCCTGAGCCCAGCCCCCGGAGTAGCGCTTCCAGCTTCGGAAGTCGCGGAACAGCGGCGAATAAACCATCTTGCCGCCATCCGGGGAATAGTCGCCGCTACCCGAAGTCGGCATCGGCAGGCGGACGGGCAGACCACCGGACGGACTCACGGTGTAGAGATTGGTCTCGGCGCCGCCACCCGCGTCGCGAAAGCTGCGGAACAGGACAGCTGAACCGTCGACGGTCCAACCGTAGACCTGATGATCAAAACCGTGCCGGGGCGCCAGCGGTCCGCGCGCCGGGTAGTAGGTCAGCCGCTTCGGCACGCCGCCGTCGGCGGCGACAACATACACCTGCTCGTCTCCATCATATTGACCGGTAAAGGCGATCCACTTGCCATCTGGCGAGAACTTCGGAAACAACTCCTGGCCAGGGTGAGCGGTCAGCCGCGTCGCGGTGCCGCCAGCTACCGGTGCGGTCCACAGATCCCCCGCATAACAAAAAACGACCCGCTGGCCTCCGATATCAGGATAACGCAACAGCTTGGTTTGGGCTGAGGCTGTGCCGACGCTCGTCATGGCGACGCACAGTGCGAGCGAAACACTACGGATGAACTTGGAGGACATACTTCGGGCTCCTTGAGCTGAGGATAGGGCTTGGGTCAGGACCGATATCTTAGTTTACGTCCAAGATCCGAAACGGGTTTTGGCAGAGTGGCTGCTAGCGCCCCAAAAAGCCAACGATAACCGACGCTCGCTCGACACCTCAGCCCGTTCTAGTACCCTGTTTGACCAATCCCTACCGCTTTTCTCGGTTCTTCTTGCGCCTGCCGATGTTACGCCTGCTCTAAAGAGCCTCACTATTCTTGCGTCGGCAAGCGGGCACTATCGGACATCGGCCCGCAGAAAGCCGACGAAGGCCATAGCAAAACAGGCCAGAGCCTCGATCGCCAACAAGCCGAGCTCCCGAGGCACGGCAGCGATCATCGCGGCGTCCTCGCGCGGTGCCTGGAAGCTCGGCATGGCACTCAGATCCAGTGGCTCTCTAGCTCCCATGAAACTACCCGTATGGCCACCCCCTCGACGCCGTACCATCATGCCAGCACCGCCACCAGAGGACTCTTCGACATACCTCGCAAAAGTGTGTTGATACCCGCGGGCAGCGGCTTCATAGCGTGTCTTGAGGGCCACGCCGGTCCCCGCCAATCGCATAGCGAGCAGGCGATAGGCTGACGCCGGAGAGATTCGACTGAGGCTGAAAGCCAACCGCTCTTGCTCGGCCTTCCGATGTCGCAACGTTTCGTCGAGCCGTGATGTATGACGCTCCAACTCGGTTTCGAGCTGCATGCGAGCAGCGTCGTCTTCCTCCAGCCAGCGCCACAAATTGGCGTCCTCGTAGGCCACCCGATCCACCGCATCGAGCCCTGCCATCGCTCGTTGACGGACGACCCAAGTGTCTTCTAGATTGCGACGATAGTTGGCGCGTAGCCGGGTCTCGAACCCCGCCTTCTGACTCTCGATCTCGGCCACGGTCGGCACCGGGACTCGGTGCACCGCTACCAACAGACCCACGCGGGGAATCACCAGCACCAACAACACCCAACTAACCAACAAGATCAAGAACGACGTCGAAGGTCGACGGGTGATGGCCGAAACCGCGATGCCAAACGCCATGAAGACCGTGAGATACAGTCCAGAGGCGAGTAGAAAAAGCATCAAGCGCAGCCAGTGGGAACCGTCGAGGGGAACCTCAGCGAGGACAACCGCCAACAGCGCCAACAGCACCGGCAATAACAGCGGCACCGCAAGAGCCAATCCGGTGCCGACAAACTTGGCCAGCACGAAGTGCGCTCTCGGTACGGCGTTCGAGAGGATCAACCGCAGGGTGCCAGCTTCCCGCTCACCGTTGACCGCATCGTAGGTAAAGAGAATGGCAAATAGCGACAATACCGCCTGCACGACCAGGCTGAGATCGAAGGTTCGAAACACTGCCAGGATCGAGTCGTCGGAGTAAATACTCTGTTCTAGCAGCGCCGCCTGCCGGGGACTGATACGAGCCAAACGACCGATGTCGTTGTGGACTCCACCGACAAAAATTTGCAGGGGATCCGCTCGACGAAAAACCTGGGACCCCAAGTCGCTCCAGCTGGTTTGTTCGAGGTGCTCTTCGGCGAGCAGATGCTGGGCAGCAGCCTGTTGTGACTCGAAGGCCCAATACTCACGGATGCCGATCCCGACCGCCAACAAAATCAACGCTGCGGCAACCGCGAAGGTCAACGCGAATTTGGGACTCAGTAACACGGCCTTCCATTCTTTCTCGATCAAGACTCGCAACATAGGAAACTCCTGACGGTCATTTCAGACCGAGATCATCCGATCACACTCATTACACGGTTGGCCTCGAGCTACGACCTCGCCCGACGGCCTTCAGCGCAACCTTCAGTGGTCGTCGTCAGCGACGCCGTCAGCGGACGTCGTAGCGCAAGAAAGCAACAAACGCTCCGGCGAAAAACAGCACATTGAACAGCATCAACAATGCAAGATCGAAAGCTGTGCGGTGCAACACCGCGGCCACCGACGGTGCCCGAAACTCGAACGCAGGTAGCTCTTGCGGATCGATCGCAACTGCTTCTTCCTTGGGCGCCTCGCCGTCCACCGAAGCGACTCGGATGGCGAATTGGATACCACCCGAGCTGCGACCGCCTGTCTTCTCCTTCTGGAATCGCTCAAAAACTTCCTGGTAAGCCCTAGCTTGATCGATGAACTGCCGCGGTAGGTCCAATGCGGTGCCTGCCAACCCCGTAGCTGCAATCGAAAACGCCGCGGCCGGTGACAGTCGCGCCAACGAGAAAGCCCATCGTTCTTGAGCCATTTGACGGTTGGCACGTTGTTCGGTAAGCCGAGCTTCGAACGCTTCCAAGGCTTGGCTGCGCGCCTCACTGCGTTGCTGGAAGAATTGGTTGAAACGCCCGACAATCGACGCCGCGGCCTCCGGCGACTCGGGCTCCCCACTCATGCTTTCTTGCAAGAAGGTATCGATAGCCTGGCGATCCTCAGCCCAGAGTTGGGTTCGTAATCGACCCAGCTGCGATAGGCCTTCGTCGACCGTTGGCACCGCAACTGATCGCGCCGCCAACAGCACGGCGCTGCGGGGCAACACCAAAACGGCCAGAATCCACAGCACCAACAGCACCAGGAACGAGGTCGATGAACGGTGGGTCAGCGCCGAGACCATGACCGACACTCCAAGGTTGGCGGCGACGTACAGGAGCCCCGCCAAAACCACCAAACCCAAACGTAACCAATCGCCACTCTGCATCGGCACCCTGTTGACGACCAACAACAAGCCTCCGATGGCCAGAGGCACCAGCAGCGGCAAGGTCAAAGCACCGACCGCACCACTCAACTTACCGAGGATCCAAGTGCTGCGGGGCACCGCATTAGACAGCGCAAGGCGTAGGGTGCCGCGTTCTTTTTCACCACTCACCAGGTCGTAAGCGAAGAGGATGGCGAACAACGATAGCACGACCCGGAAGATGAAATCCAGATCCATAAAACGGAACACGGCCAGCACCGGATCTTCGTTATAGCGGCTTTGGGATGCCCGCAGCGTACCCAATCCCATGACCGTGACGTTGCGGCCGACATCGTTCGAAATGCCGCTCACCAGGCTGGCCAAGGGTTGCGGCGGTAGCGAAATCGAGGGCTTCACTTGCAGCCAATCCGTCAGACCCTCCATCTGCCGCAGGTTCTCGGCCACCGCCGCTTCGTGCTGAGTGCGGGCATGGCCATAGTTGCGGGCACCGAGATAGAAGGCGAGGACGATCAACAGCGACACCACCCCGAACGTCGCCGCGAAACGTGGAGTCCCCAGGATCTCGCGTAACTCTTTACGCACGATCAGGCCAAACATGCAACCTCCTCCGACGGCCCCGCCATGTAGCGCACGTAGAGTGCCTCGAGATCTTCCCCTGCGAGTTCGTGACGCTCGCGTTCCGCAACCAGCCGACCGCGGTCCATGATGCCAACGCGATTTGCGATCTGTTTGGCGCGAAATATGTCGTGTGTCGACATCAAGATAGCCTTACCTTCGTCCCGTAACTCACCCAACAGATGGGTGAACTCCATGCCGGCCTTGGGATCGAGCCCCGACGTCGGTTCATCGAGCAAAATAGCGGGCGCATCTTTGAGGATGGCGATGGCCAGGGCACACTTTTGCCGCATGCCTTTCGAGAAGCCCTTGAGACGTTTGTTATGCGCTTCACGCTGGAGACCGACCCGATCGAGGGCGGTGCTCAGCTGCTCGCGGTCCAGTGATTTGCGCCCACCCAGACGCACAAAAAAGTCCAGGTTCTGTAGTGCTGTGAATTGGGGATAGAGCGCCACGTTCTCCGAGACATAGGCAATGCGTTCCTTGGCTCGCAACGGATCGACATGGGTTGCGATACCGTCGATCAAGGCTTCGCCCGACGTCGGTTCGATAAAACCCAAAAAGAGATTGAGCGTGGTCGTCTTGCCAGCCCCGTTGCCCCCCAGCATGGCGTAGATCTGGCCCGGCGCCACTTCGAGACTCAGTCGATCGAGGGCCAGTACCCCATCCTCATACCGTTTGGTGAGTTCGATCGTCTGCAGGAGAGGCTCAGGGTTCGTCGCAGGACCGGGGCCTGGCACACTGCCGAGGTCTGGCACACTGCCGAGCTCTGACGCGTTGTCGCGGTCTGATGCGTTGTCGAGCTGCATTTTGGTCTCCATGAGTCCTGGCGACATTGCCTAGCGCCGCGCCAGCCGGACGCCGAAGATCACGATGCCGAGCACAAATGCGATCAGCATCAGAATCAACATCAGCGACGGCGCAACGCTGACCGAGGCCTGGACTTCGACGCTGACCGTCTTGTCTTCGGCTTCGATTGGTTGGTTGTCCGAGAACGACGTGGAACGGATACGCGTCTCGTATTTGCCGACGGCGGCATCGGCAGGCGGTTGCAACCGCAAACTGACGGTGCGTTCTTCGCCGATCGCGAGGCTTTCGATCAACGGCGGGTCGATCGCTTTCGTCCACCGCAGCGGCGGATCCGCGGTGACTTCGACGTTATCCAAACGACGCGTCCCCTCGTTGATCAGGTCGAGACGCACAACCACCTCCTCACCGGCGGCGGTCGGGAAGTAAAGAATCGGCGCCTTGACTCGTAGGCGGCCGACGCCTCGCGGCACCAATTCGAGCCGGACATGGCCAACCCCAAGCGTCGCGATCTCCTGTGCAGTCCAAGTCCGGTCTTCGAGTTCCCCCAAAGTCTCAATGCTCTGACGCGGCACCACTAACACCCAGAACGGAATCGGCTCGTTGATCGGAACGCTCGACGAATCACGGTCTGGAAGGAAAACTTCGAGTGCCGCACTACGGGTCTGCGTCGACTCGGTGAATTTGAACTGACTGAGACGTGCATTGCTGCCCGGATCCTTGAAGTAGCGGTGGATCTGCGGTGGCAAACCCACAACCTCCAACTTGTAGGTGTCGGTGCGTCCACTAAACAGCTCCAACGTCAGATCGAAAGAGGCTGAAGCCCCAAGTTCGACTTCTTGCGAAAATTGCTCCGACTGCACCACAACACGATCTACCGAGGCGTCTTTCTGCAAGAAGATCTTCACCGAACGTTGCCCGCTGTTGCCGTAGGTCAGGCGCACCGTCACCGCGTCGACATCCTGGAGCAGCGAAAAATCGATGGTGCCGGGTTGGCGGTAGCGCAACTCTTCGAGCTTGGCCTCATAAGGTTGCGAGATGATGGCCCCGTCGTCATTGGCGAGGGAGACGTAAACGTCGTGAATCAGATCGGGTTTCATCGACTGGAACAACGTATCCTCAGTCTCGATCAAGTGAGCCAGCTCGGCACCACCGCCGGAAGTATTCTCGAGTTGCAAACGAACGTGCTTTCGACCGTCGTCAGCCTGGTACTTGACCGCCTCCATCACCGCCACGTATTGCTGTTCGAACAACACCGCCAACAGCGATTGCTGGTAGTTCACCTCAGCCTCGGACCATGCCCGCCGTGTTTCGTCGAGCCGGCTCTGCGACAGCAAGCCAGCACTGAAGATCTCCTGTTGCCGATCCAGTTGACTGCGAGCCAGGTCGAACGCATCTTTGGCCCGCTTCAAACCCAGTAGCCGGTACTGATCGTCACGTTCGTTGAAGAACGTGCCAGACTGCGCGCCCACCGAGGTGGCGAGGCCGAGCCACAGCCACGCCCAGATGACCGACATCAATTTGCCTGAGCGCACCGAGCTACCTCCAAGAGCTCGCTTCAACGGATCACCATACCCGCGGGACGTTCAGCCTTGGCGACCTCGAGCTTGTGTGATTCGTCGCCACGGCGAATCTCGAGATGCAAGCGGTCACCAACGGCGGCCGCGCCGTATGCTTGTCGAAAGTCGCCGAGAGTCGCGATGGGCTTGCCGTCGACCGTCACCAGCATGTCACCTTCATGCAAATCACCGTCGTCCATCAGCTGGGTGAGGACACGTACTTCGCCGTCCTGCTCACCGAAGAGCACCCGCGCTTCATGGAAGAGCTCAACGTCACCGCCGCCGGGACCGGCCCGCACCACGCGCACGGCGGTACCGCCAGCGCCGAACACTCCCGAGATCGCCTCTGCGGAGCCTTTTGCAAAAGCCACCAGAAAACGCTGCTCGTCGCGGCCAAGCGCAAGCTTGACCTCGGCACCTTCGCTCAACCCGTCGTACAGCTCCCGCAGCTTGGAAATCGAACGGACGCGCTGACCGTTCATCATCAGCACGACATCCCCCTGGCGGAGGTCGAGGCTTCGATTCGCCTCAGGCCATACGGCTTTAGGCAGAACCGTATTGAGGGTGATCGCATCACCCCTCTCCGCCGCTTCGGCGATCGCTCCAATCTCCATCAACATGAGACTGGTTGCGGGATCAAGGCTGCGCTGCATCACCTGCTGGGCATCAATCGGAGTCGGACACCACAGGACGGCGAGAATCAACGGGAACACGAGAGGCTTCATCGGTTTCCTCCAATCGGTCACTCTGGGGTTGCTCGGCTGAGAGACGGCCCACGCGAGTTGATGCGTGGCCCGTCTCCAGCCCCTATAGCAACCGCAGTGCCAAGACGACGGAAACCTTGGAAACGCCCGTAGGTCAATGCAAGACGGCTTGTGTACCGGCTCGATCAGGAACCGGTACAGCAACCAGCGGCATTGATGACCTCCCCAAATGGGGAGGTGATGGCTGAGATCAGGAGAGGGTCGAAGTTAGTTGAATGCGCCAGCAAGCAGGCTCGCGCCACCGAGCATGCCGCCGAGCACCATGACAATCACGAAGTAAACTAGAAAACCGATGACACAAACCGCGATCGCACGGCCAGTGCTCTGGTAGTCGAGCGCCTGACGGATAGCGATGACCGTCGTCGCCAACATCCAGAAAGTTGCGACGAGTGTGATCAGCCCGCCCAAGATCGGTATGAAACCGAAAATTCGTAGGATTCCTGGGGCTGAGGCAAAGCCAAGAGTCCGCAACAGCTCACCCATGTCGGATTGGGTCTGCGGCTCCGGAATCAGCTTGGTACCAATGACAAACGACAAGCCAGCCCAGATGAACCAGCCGACCAAGGCCAACACGGTGGACATCACGATACCGGTGATCCCCCCATCCCGAATCGCACCAATACCTGCAGCAACACTCGACAGCACGACAACCGTCATCGCCTGCTGGAAAGCGCCTGTATCCGCTTCCACTTCCTCGTAGGTGCTCACATTGAGCATCGCAGCCCCGATCATTCGATCTTGAAAACTAGCCATCCGTCTTCTCCTTCTCTCGAGTTTAGATCACCCACATTTCCTGCGGACGTGTCTCTGGAAAGACCTGTTTCTGCCCGGACCTGGGCCTAGTCTTGGTAATTGTGCCAACGATTCTACGCGTTGCCACGGTCAGCAGCATTTGGCAGACACTAACGCCAAGCGAAGGTCGGCTGCTCGAAATGCGACACCGCAGTGCACCGACCATGGACCGCAAGCTCGGCGAACTGATGGATAATCGCAGCGGTAGGCGAGAAAACCAATGTACTGACACCGTCTGAGGCGCCTACACTGTCTAGGGAAAGGGCTGGCAGCGATGGTTGGTTCGCGAAGAAATTGGACTTCACCAGGGCGTCTGGTCGCCCACACTCCGCCAGCGGCACGCGGTAGATAGCAGCCACTTCGTTCGGGTCTGGAGACAACTTGGCCTCACCACCCCAAGCTACCAACGGTGTCATCAGGAAACCCGACTCAGTAGCAAAGTCATCCAGTCGACCCAGCAGGGATGCGGGCTCGAGATGGAGACCAACTTCCTCGGAAAGCTCACGTAATCCCGCTTGTTCAGGCGTCTCACCGGGATCAAGTCGGCCACCAGGCAACGCGAACTGCCCACGGTGACGACGCAAGTGGCCAGCACGACGCGTGAGGATAATCGTCGCTTGTCCGGACGCATCCGGCACCAAGGCCAAAACCACCGCCGACAGACGCCGTCCGGCTGATGGCAACCGCTGCCAGCTGTGAGCCGCCAAGCGATTGCCTAGCTCGTGCTTCAATTCGCCGCTGAAGTCGAGACCGGTCATCCTGCTGACCTCAACAGCCACGGCTTACCTGAGGCTGCGCAGAATCGCAAACGTCACCGGTAGCAACACGAAGATACAGAACAGCACCACTCCGTTGAGGAACACTCCAACCTTGGCGATTTGTGGGCTACGACCAAACTTCAAGCCAATCAGACCAAGGACAAATCCAACCGGCGACAAGATCAATGTCGAAAAAATAATGTAGTTGAACTGAAGGTGCAAAACCTCGGAACCGAATAACTGAAACGTCACCACGACCAGGAACGCGAGAAGCGACAGAAATCCCCAACTCAGCGACACATGGACTACACCGTAGTCGTCACCGTCAGACGGGTTGACGTAGGGTCCTGAAGACAAATCCGCCATCACCTAGGTCCTATCACTCAGCATCACATCCCGCTCCCCAGACCTAATCATCACCGATCCTCCACATCAGCCCTCAGGCCTTCTTCAGTAGCGCAATCTGGCCAGCATGGTAAATATCGTGCTGGACGATGCCATGAAGCACGAAGTAGAACGAAAACTCGCGGTCGGCAACGTTCTCCATCAGCCGCGCTTCATCAAAGGCTTTGACGCGCTGGACCAGAGCCTTTTGGCTCGCTTCGAGATCCTCCAAAGCCTGCTCCCAGGCTTCCGGACGGTCACTCACAATCGTCGGCCAGTCGAGCTCTGCCGGCGGATGTTCATCGATCGGCCCGCCCACTAGAGCTTCGGCGACAACTCGACGCCAGTAGGTCATGTGCAACACCAACTCCCAGATCGAATGCGACCCCGCGATAGGACGCGCAGCGGCCTCCGATGCCGTCACACCTTCCAAGACCTCACGCACAGCTGGCCCGTGCCACGCTCGCCCGCGGTAGGTAGAACGCAGCAGAATTCGAATTCGCTTGACTTCATTCATCGAGAACTCCCGGCCAGAATGTTGAGCCGTTGCAAACCGCTGTTAAGCGTACCGGTTTTCGCGAGCTCGGGCTATTGAGTCTTAGGCTATTGAGTCTTGGCTCCCAGGCCTTCGGCTAGGCCCGTCCTATCCGCCAACTGAGCCCTGGGAACACGGATCCTATCGTGCTCTCGAATGGTATGATCAAGCTTCTGTCTTTGGACAGAGTCGTCTCTGGGCAAAACACGTCCACTAAAGCAGGAGAGCAGGTGATGGGGCAGGATATTCTCTCGGTGATCGAGCCATGGGACGGCAACGGCGTCATCACACGCCTCGACCCGCTGACCGGCACCTGGATCTTCATCGCACTCCATGACAGCACTCTCGGGACCCCGACCGGCGGCACCCGGATCAAGGTTTATCCCGAACTGAGCGCCGCATTGATCGACGCCACCCGCCTGGCCGAAGGCATGACCTACAAATGGGCCGGCTTGGGTATGGACTACGGAGGCGGTAAAGCAGTCCTGGCCCTGCCCGAGCAACCACTCGACGACAACGCCCGCCAAGGACTGTTGAAACGTTACGGTGCATTCATCGAATCGTTGTCCGGAGCGTTCAAGACCGGTGCTGACCTCGGCGCCAGTGCCGACGATATGGCAACCATTGCCAGTCGCTGTCAACACGTGCTCGGCGTCGACTACGACACCATGGACTCAACCGACCCAGGGCCCTTCACCGCCCATGGCGTCGAGGTCGGCTTGCGGGCGGCGTTGGCTCAGGTGTTCGGCAGCGACAGCCCTGCAGACCGGACCATCTTGGTCCAGGGGCTGGGAGGGGTCGGCGCGCCGCTTGCCAGATCACTGGCAGCAGATGGCGCTCGACTGATCCTGAACGACCTGGATGCCCACAGAGCTGAGACTCTGGCCGAAGAACTGAGTTGTCAAACCGCAGCCTCCGACAGCCTCTACTCCACCCCCTGCGATGTGTATGCACCCTGTGCCATCGGCGCGACAGTGAATGCTCAGACCATCCCGCAGCTAGCCTGCCGGATCGTCGCCGGTTCGGCCAACAATCAATTGCTCGAAGCCGAAGATGCCGAGCGCCTGCACCAGCGGGGCGTCCTGTACGTTCCCGACTACATCATCAACTCGGGTGGTGCCATGGCGATCAGCCTGCAGCACACCGGACTCACCGAACGTGACGAGTTGATGCGACGGGTCGCCGGGATCCGCCCCGCAATCACTGAGATTTTGCAGGAAGCCGCCGCCAGCAACACCTCTCCAGTAGTCGCGGCCAGACACCGTGTCGATCGCATCCTCGCCCAGCGGCGAGAAACCATCTGATTCCATAACCCCACATTCGGCCTGCTTGCCAGACCGAATGGCCGTCAGGGCTCACGAGCAACCAGGATTGTTACTGCCATGAGGACGGCCTGTTGCCAAACGCTACCCATGGTGAGGTGCGGCGCGAAGCCTGTCTCGTTCCACCCTACTCTGGAAGACTCTGAATGAACTCGTCCGAGCGACGAATCGAAACCCTCAGATCTTCGATCAATCGACCGACCTCACGCTCGATATCCTGGACCTCGATCTCGAGGCCACCAACCGCCTGCGCGTTCAGGTTGTGTTTCAGAAACAGCACCTGGTCCTCGAACTTCTGCAGCACCGGGTCCATACTGCGCTCGCTGGTGCCTAAAGAATCACTCATCCGACGAAAACGACTCTTGGTTTCGTCGAGCTTGCCACGACTCCGTTGCCGCAAGTTGGGATCCGAGATCGAGCCAAGCTCGGTCTCCCACTCGGAAAACAGGTCGTCGGCGATGGCGTTGACTCGCTCGATACGGTCGCGTAAGGCATCCGCCGCCGAGACGCTACTATCGTAGTCCCGCTTGAGCGCATCGTAGCGCTTCTCGAGATCACCGCCATCAAAACCGTAGAGCTCCTTGATGCGAGTCAAGGCATCTTCGAATTGCTCGCTGACCTCTTCCTGATCTTTGTGCACCGCCTCGACATTGTCGCGCAGCAGATCGCGTTTCTCCTTGCCGAGCTGTTCCCACGCAGCGTAATAAATGGTGGTACAGCCGGTACAAGAGAGGGCCAGCAGCGTAGCCAGTGCAGTAAAGTGTCGCATCAACATCAAGGAGCTCCCAGAGAATTGAGGGTCTAGCAAATCAACTCAGCCGGCAGCCTGCAACCTGGCCGCAACTTCGTCCACTTCTTGCCAAACCCGCATCACGTTACCGCTACAGATCTTGCGAATATCGTCTTCGGAGTATCCCTTGTCGAGCAAGGCTTCGATGAGATTAGGCATCTGAGACGCATCCTTGAGACCGGTCGGCAGCGAGTCACCGACGCCGTCAAAATCAGAGCCCAGACCAACATGGTCGATCCCGACCAACTGAACTACGTGGTCGATGTGGGCCACAACATCGGAAACATCCGCAAAGATCGGTGGATGCTCTTTCTTGTATTGATCCGAGAACTCTTTGATCCGCTCGTCGTCCGAGTCGAGGTTGTTCTCCTCGACAAACTTGGCGACCACCTCCCACTGCTTGGTGCCGCGGACATTCTCTTCGCCGCTCAGGAACGCGGAGCCGAAGTTGATCTGCACCACCCCGCCGTGCTCGGCAAGCTTGCGAATCATGTCGTCGCTGATATTCCGTTCCCAATCTGGCGTGAACTTACGGCACGACGAGTGTGACGCGATCGCCGGGGCCTCCGACAGCTCCATCACCTGGTAGAAGGCGTCATCAGAGACATGTGAGATGTCGACCATCACGCCGAGACGATTCATCTCCGCCACCACCTCGCGACCGAAGGGACTCAGGCCTTTCCACTTCTTCTCCGTCTCGTAGGATGAATCGCAGATGTGATTGTTTTTGGAGTGGGTCAAGGTGATGTAGCGGATCCCACGCTCGGCGAAGTAACGCAGGTTTTCCAAGTCCCCTTCGATCGGCGCACCGTTCTCCATCCCCATCGGTAACGCGATCTTGCCGGCCGCAAACGCCGCTTCCACATCGGCGCGGGAGCGCGCCACCATGAACTTATCGGGCCAATCCGCTTCGAACTTCTCCACCATGTCGATCAGCAGGTCCGCGTGCTCCTTGGCGCCTTCGTCCTCGAGAGCTGCCGGCACATAAATCGACATGAACGGCGCGTCGAGCCCTCCGGCTTTGGCCCGTGGGTAGTCGAAGTCCCCTTTCTCGGTCCGCACTGAGATGTCTTCCATCTCGGCGAACAGACGGTACGGCACGTCGACATGAGTGTCGATCATCAGCGTTTCTTGGGCGAGCTTCAAGGCGCGGTCTTTGTTGCTGACCGGTGTCGTCACCTCAGCCGCCGTCTCTGTCTCGGGGGCTTCACCACCACAGCCAGTCCCTATTCCGCCGATACACGTCAGGGCCACCATCGCCACCGAGCCTCTCGTCCAGGGATTCAGATTTGTCCAGAACTTCACAGCGTGTCCTCCTGCCGGGAGTCTACCCGATCCCGGTTCCCCTGCCGATCGGGACTTTTTTTGGTTTTTTGGCCGATCACTCAAAGATCGGCGGACGCTTTTACGTCTTATGTAGGTTGATGCTTGCACGAATTCTATCTGCCACTCCTTGGGGCGTCGATGCACGCCCCGTACTCGTCGAGATCGATGTGCACATGGGCCTGCCCAATATGCAGATTGTCGGTCTCCCCGACGCATCCGTGCGCGAGAGCCGCGAACGGGTGCGCTCGGCGATCAAGAATAGCGGCTTCGAGCTTCCCCCGCGGGTCATCGTGGTCAATCTTGCACCCGCCGACCTGAAGAAGGAAGGCAACCACCTCGATCTTGCTATCGCTGTGGCTTTGCTCGTCGCGCTCGGGGAAATATCCCAAGATGCGTTGGAAGGCCGCCTATTATGCGGCGAGTTGGGCCTGGACGGCAGTGTTCGACCAGTGCGCGGCGGACTCGCCATCGCCGACTGTGCAACCCGCGAGGGCCTGCGCGAGCTGTTGTTACCCGCAGCCAATGCCGGTGAAGCGTCAGCACTCGGCAGTCCTCGAGTGATCCCCATCCGCAGCCTCGCCGAGGCCATCGACCACATCCTGGGACAGTCTCCGATAGCGCCCGGAAGTCGCCAGATTCCTGAGCCGCCAGACTCGACCGGTGGCCCAGACCTATCGGAAGTCCGTGGCCAACAAGCTGCCAAACGCGCCCTAGAAGTCGCAGCCGCAGGGGGCCACAATCTGTTGTTCATCGGCCCTCCAGGATCCGGCAAAACCATGCTCGCCCGCAGGCTGCCACCGATTCTGCCACCGCTCAGCCTCGCCGAATCGATCGCCGTCACCAAAATCCACTCGCTGGTGGCCGAAGAGCCGCCGTCGCGGCTGCTGACCGCTCGTCCCTTCCGCAGCCCTCACTCCGGCATCTCCACCGCTGGTCTCATCGGCGGTGGAACGATCCCCCGCCCCGGCGAAGTCAGCTTGGCCCATGGCGGCGTGCTGTTCCTCGACGAGCTACCCGAGTTTCGGCGCGACGCTATCGAAGCGCTCAGGCAACCCCTGGAAGATGGCGAAGTCACCATCGTCCGAACGCGCGCACGGCTCACCTTTCCGGCACGCGTATCGCTGGTCGCGGCACTCAATCCATGCAAATGCGGGCATCTAGGAGACCCGCGGCATCAATGCGCGTGCTCTCCCCAAGCCATCGAGCGTTACCGCTCCCGCATTTCCGGTCCCCTACTCGACCGCATCGACATGCACGTCGAAGTGCCGGCCATCAGTCTCCAAGAGCTCAAAGGCCCAGCCGGAGAAACCAGTGCCAACGTCGCCCAGCGCGTCCTAGCTGCCCGCACCATTCAACAGCAACGGCACGGCAAAAACTCTCCAACTCCCACCAACGCCGCGATGGGTACCGAGAGCCTACACACCCACTGTGTCCTCGAGCCGACCGCTCAGAAGCTCCTCGACAACGCCTTCGAACGCCTCAAACTTTCCGCCCGTGCCGTCACCCGCATCCTCAAGCTCGCCCGCACCGTTGCCGACCTTGATGGCAGTAAACGTATCCGTGCCTCGCACGTTGCCGAGTCCATTCAATACCGCAGTCTGGATAGGAGATCGTAGCCATGAGAAGAACAGGTCAGCACCTGCACATGCATCAACACTTGCAAACCATGCGTCAATGGCGTAGTATCCATGTTGTTCGTTGAGACGCCGCTCTTCACGGCTGATGTTGAGGCTTGGCTCTCTCGGGACGAGTATCGAACCCTCCAGTTGGCACTCTTGCTGCGACCCGACGCCGGGAAGGTGATCCCAAAAAGCGGCGGACTTCGCAAGCTGCGCTGGCGCCAGGCGGGCCGTGGTAAGCGCGGCGGAGCTCGGATCGTCTACTACTGGATGAACCAAGAAAAGGTTATCTACTTGCTCACGATGTATCGCAAAACAAAACAGTCTGATTTGACGCCCAAGCAGCTGCGGATTTTGCGAACTCTCGTGCAGGAGCACTTGCGATGAACGACCACGATTTCGAGAAGCTGACACTGAGTCTGAAGCAGGCGGGTGCGATTCGACGCAAGGAAAAGGAGCCGAGTCGCGTCTTTGAGCTCGATCCTGCTGACATTCAAGGCATTCGCCGACGGCTCGACTGCTCACAGACGGAATTCGCTCTGATGATTGGCGTCTCCGTTGGGACCCTGCGCAATTGGGAGCAAGGTCGACGTCGGCCCGAAGGTCCGGCTCGTGCTTTGCTCAAGGTGGCGGAACACGATCCGCGAACTGTCTTCGCGGCTTTGAACAAGCCCTGACGCGAACGTTGACCCAAACGGTAACCGGCAACACCGGTGGCGGGTTGAATTCATGGCCCCAAAACGGCCTGACTACAAGCCACTGGGCAACTCCTGGGCCAAGCGCACAAGTCCTGGATCTACGGCTCCGTAACTCACGATACGAACGTCCAGAGCGACGTCCGCAAAACGTTCCAAGGACCGACGGATGGCGCGGTGGATCCATGCCTCTCTGTTGCCGAAGGCCCCGCCACCGAGCTGCGTGAGGAAAACGATAGCGCAACCGTGCTGCTGGGCGTTGAGCACCGCGGCCCAGAGGGTGGCCTCGTACGCACCTTCGAGGACAAGCGTCGCAAAGGATTCCCAGCGGTCGGAGGCAACCCGGGTGTAACTCACTGGGAGAGCCGAGCAGAAAACCTGCGAGACCACGGGATACGGCGCCGGGGCGTCGGTCACTTGGACGTTCCAATGGATTCCGATACGGACCAGGTCCCGCAACTCGCTGCGGCTGTGACGGTCAAGAACCGCAAGCTTGCGATCGATCGTCGCCAGGCCCTCCTCAGAACACAAAGCATAACCGTTGCGCATCGCCCACAGTTCACCGCTATGGTTGCCGAGCGCCGTGCCCAGATCCTTCAGGCAGTCGATTTGCCGGTCGTGCGTTTGCCCGACGTGACCGTCGACCGGCGCGAAGTAGTTTCGGTAGATCGTCGCAGCACCCGCCGCGATGGCGCAGGCAGGTCCCTGGGTCGCGTCGTCCTGGTAACGGGTGACGCCGTCCTCAGGAGTGATGCCGGGTCCCACCATCTCGAGCAGGTTGAACTGCGAAGCAACTTGAAAAAGTGCTCTCTCGTGAGCGGCCTCATGATGCATCTGTCGCACGTTGCCACAAACGTTGGTGAGCTTGAGTTTGCCGGCGAGTGGGCCGAGGGCGCTTCGAGCCCGACCACGGAGTTCCTTCAGAGAAGGAGTTTCCAGTTCACCGGTGGCATATGACTTCCGATTGATCTTGGAGTACAAGGCACTACCGGCAACCTCGAGGCCTCTGCGCGTCTCTTCATACGAGAGTTCCTGAAATCCCGTCAGCCGTTCGAACCAGTCCATACTCATGTATATGGCTCCGCATTTGCCAGCAGGAGGCGAACCTCCATGAGTGCGATCCGAGGAGGTTCATTCATGTGGAGACTGTACCCTCGAGTCGGTCTTGGCGATACTAATGCCCAGATGCTGTCCATCGGGCTGGCTTCGACGAGCACCGCGTTACTGGTATGGTACTCTGCCAGACATTCCAGTGTCAGACCGTTTCGACACTTGACGAATCGACTCGACGGGGCGTGTCAAACCGTTTCGACACTTGACGAATCAACTCGACGGGGCGCGTCAGACCGTTTCGGCACTTGACGAATCGACCCGGCGAGCCACGTCAGACCGTTTCGGCACTGACGAATCGACTCGACGGGCAGCGTCGAATGGTTTCGGCATCGGTAAATCCAGCGGACGAGGACCGTCAAACCGTCTCGGCGCTTGACGTATCGACAGCGAGCCCCTGTCTGATCGATTCGGCATCCGCAAACCTGGCAAACGAGCCTCGTCAAGGCGATTCGGCGTCTGCAGATTTAGGCGACGGGATCCTTCTCCGAATTGGCCAGCACCTCTACACACCACTTCATTCGAACAGCTCTGATGTTGCGAGCTGCCTGGCGATACTCAGCATTTCATCCATTCGCCCTCGAGTCTTGGTGCTGAACCACGAAACTACCAACCCTTTCGACGGAGACACGTAGAGGCCTTGCCCGCCGACACCACCCTTGTAGAAGTCGCCGTCAGAGGTGACTATGTCCCATTGGCGGGTACTGTGGTGGAACGACTCATCACCAAGATCTTCGTTGTGCCAACCCCTTTGCTCTTCGGTGGTTAACTCGGGTCGACCGGCTTTTCGGATGTTGTTGAGATAGGCATCGGACACCACGAGATTCTCCCCGACGCGCCCCTTCGGAGTGAAGAGCATCCCGTAGCGAGCCAGATCACGCAAAGTGCTGCTGAACCCTCCTCCGCCAAAAGAGTTGCCGTGGGTCGTGGCAGTGATGAAGGCATCGGACTCGGCACCGGCGCGCCACCAGATCTCACGCTCGACAAAGTCAGAGAAGCGCTCCCCCGAGACGGCCTCCACCAGCCCATTGAGGATCTCGGTATTCACCGAGGTATAGTCGAAGACTTGACCGGACGGCACGCTCCGAGTCATCTGCGCGATAATGTTCATTGGGTCGGCTAGGACTTGGTCAGTTTCCGGCCACCCGAAGGCGTCGTAGAAAGTCCAGAAACACGAGTCGGGCTCATTCAGAACTTCCGGGCAGTCGATCCCGGACGCCATGTCCAAGATGTCGATGACCGGAGTGCCTTCCCAGGCGGTCCCGGCGAGTGGTTTGAGATAGGAGTCGATGGGTCGGCTCACATCGATGCGCCCACGGTCCTCCAGAATCGCTATGGCCGTCGAGACCACAGTCTTCGAGACCGAGAACCAAATATGTCTGTCGGTGGGTAACATCCGCGGATAGGCCTCGAAGACGATTCGCCCATCGTTGACGACTAGCGCTCCGTCCACTTCAAAATTTCCCACGTAATCCGCCAGAGTCGTTTCGCCCGCCCTGACCAAAACCGTGACGTCCCCGATCCCTGCACCTGGGTCCACGGGAAGCGATCTGATCGGCCCGCTTCGCCTGAGCACGATCTGTGGCCAGAATTCCGACGGGTGTAGGTAGACGTAACGGGTGAGATCCCCGCCCCGTGTCCACTCGGAGAAGGTGGGATCGAAGCGTCGATGGATGTCCCTTACCTCCTCCAAGGTAAAGAAGCGATCGGCCTGCGATTGGGCGGAGGTGGCATCCACCATCTCGCTGTCGGTAGCCGGCGGTTCCATGGCTGGCATACATCCGACTGCCAGGACAAGGACAAGTCCGGCCATTGGCTGTTTCATTGTCTCGAGCTCGTAATCAACTCGAGCAGTGCCTCGGTCCAGCGATCCGGAGCTTCGAGCATCGGGTAGTGGCCGACCCGATCGAGAACGGTGAGCCGGCTGCCCGGTGCCTCAGAGTGATGCACCTCGGCTACGTCGGCACCGACGATCGGATCCTCGGCTCCCCACAGGAAGCCGAGCGGCAGCTGGCCCTGCTGGAGAGCACCCAACCAGCGGTGCCAGAACAGGACGCGGTCGCGGAGATACTGAGTGATGTTCGGCAGAACCGCCTTGCCGCCGTCTCGGGTGAGCAGCTCCCACATGGTGTCCAGATCGCTTTGCGACAGGGTGTCTGGGTCGTGCCAGAGCCGACGCATGTTGCGGTTGAAGACCCGCTGGCTGGACAGGCGCGCCACCAGTGGGCCAAGGGTGTGATTGCGGAGCAACTTCTGGATGACTCGGAGCTTGGCCAACTCGATGTGCATGCTGCCGTTGCACAGGGTCATCGACTCGAGATGGACGGGGCGAAAGCCACGATTCCATCGCGCGAGCAGCTCGGTGGCTACACTGGTGCCGTAGTCATGGCCGAATACGTGGGCGGAGCGCACTCCGAGCCGCTGCCAGAGCAGCAGGGCAACGTCGGCCTGCTCGAGTAGCGAGTAGGAGTAGTCCCGGGGCTTGTCAGACAGGCCAAAGCCGAGGTGGTCATGAATGACGACCCGGTAGTTGCCGGCCAGGTCGTCCAGCACACGGTAGTAGTCGTGGGACGAGGTTGGGTAGCCGTGTAGCAACACGAGCGTCGGCTGGTCGTGGGCGCCCTCGGCGCCGGTGTCGACCACGAACAGGGATTGGCCATTCAGCGTATGGTACGCCCCTCGGGCTCGCCAGTCCTCGGCTTTCATTGTTGGTCCTCCAGAGGGCACCACTGTAACACTGCACGCCTGGCGGTCGTGCGCTAGCCGGCGCCTCTAGAGGACCTGCGCCTCTAGGGGACACACGCCTCAAAGGAGACTCGCCTTGGCGGGAGGATCCCAGGCGACCTGACGCAAGTGGTAAGTAATACGCCAGGCGTGATCGGTGCATCTCAGCAACCAGCGGAAGGCATCGAGACGCGCCAGCACAATCTTTCCCGAAGCTTCACTACGTGCCGCAATCTCGATCGTACGCTCGCGAAAGCCGTCTCGACGCCGACGGAGAACCTGAACCAACCGCTCGAGCTCGTCCTCGGACGAGACGTCCCTAGGTGTGGCGGCGCCCGTCAGGGCGAGAGCGATCTGGACGACGAGCGGCTGGAGCCTCTCGTCTTGCTTCAGGACCTCGATCGGTGTTGCCTCTTGTAGGCGCGCTGTGAGCCGAGTCAAATGGTCGAGAGCATGCAAAGACTCCTGGTGGCGAAGGTGGCTTTCCTGACTCTGGCTCTCTTGACTCAGGGGATTCGTCCGGATGCGCTCGAGGTAGGCGCGGGTGGCGTCGAGACCCTCACGGAGTTCGTTGAATGGTTGTTCTTCTTCGCTGGCGGCATCCAGTTGGCGGCGTAACGCGGCGAAGGCGACAGAGGTCAAATCGGTCAGGGTCTGCATCGTCGCGTCGATGGCGGCGTCGGCGTCGGCCAGCAGGCGGTCATCGAGTCGCTGCAGAGTCGCCGATCCCTTCTCGGGCACGATCCAGACGATCAGACGGGCGAACGCAGGGGCAAACGGCAAGACGACGAGCACGCCGAGTACGTTGAACGTCGTGTGGAAAGCGACCAATGCCACCTGCGGATCGCCGCGCAGGCCGGAACCGATCCAGGGTGCAACCAGTTGCAGGTAGGTGTCGAGCAGCAGAAAAGCGGCGACGCCCGTCAGGATGTTGTAGATCACGTGGGCAAAACCCGTACGGCGCGATCGGAGTGCCGGCTACTTCGGTCAGCGCTTCTCGGTCGCGCACGTCTTCGGTGATATCTGCCGGCTTGCGGGGAGCCGGCTCGCGGCCCCACCCGCTCCAATCATCCCCCACCGTCACCCGAAGATCCTTCATCGGTATCAACACCTCCGAAGGCGAAGGTAGCCAGCCGTTCCCACCCTCCAACTCGCGTCCTGACGACGGGACAAGACGTCTCCAGCCTTCCAACTCCCGCCCCGGGCCCACCAGGAGACGTGTTGTGACGATGGAAAGCTCTTCTCCCGCCGTTGGCCCCCCTGACCCAACGTGCAACAAGCGTTCTCCCGCGGTCGGACGCGATTCCTGACGATCGAATAGCGTCCTCCCGACGGGAGAGCCCTTGTTTTGACGACCGAAAGGTCTTCTCCCGGGTGCAGTTTTCCGGAACGCTCCGGCGAATCACCCAAACCGGGGCCCAATTCGCCCGATTTGGCCGAATATCGACCCACAACCGCCCTGAACCTCTAGTTCAGGGTCAGTCAGGGTCAGGGTCAGGGTCAGTCAGGGTCAGGGTCAGGGTCAGTCAGGGTCAGGGTCAGTCAGGGCCAGGAATAACGCCGAGCATGAGAGCCCAACTCGATCCCGGCCAGCTATAACGACGCATACGCACACGGTGCGGCAGGACCGCAGGGCCGGCCACCTCGGCAGCCACCTCGATCACGCTCCAGCTGACGCGGCAACTACGCCAACGACGATTGAAGATCTTCACTCACAACGCTCGTGTCTTAGCGTCCTTGGAGGAACTCGGTACCAAGCTGAAGTGCGATCTTGACCCGAGGAACGGGGCCAACCATCTCCAGACAAACCCGAACATCGCGTTGACCCCGTAGCTCGCGTTGATGGCTCCGCCAAAGAAGAGGGACGCAGGCCTCCCTCTCCTTTGGCGGCTTGCCAGACTTTAGTGGTGACGGACAACACCCAGACTACGAAGGGTCAGCGCGCCACCGATCGAGCTATCGATACCCTCACCACGGACTGCGAAGTCCGGTCGGCCGTCACCATCGAGATCTCCGGTGGTGAGGAAGACTGGCCTTGATCCGACCCTGATCTTCTGAACTTCTTCAAACGTTCCGTCACCCAACCCTCGTAGCACCACCACTTGATCGGTCGGATAGTCGATGGCCAGCAGGTCTTCGATACCATCCTCGTCGAGGTGAACCACGGCCACCCCGCGAAAATCGGTGCCGTCAACCGGTAGCTCGATCGGTAGGTCATAGGTATCGTTGGTGTTGGCCAACGATAATCCAAGGCCACCAGTGCCGGCGGCGGCGATCAGATCGACCCTGCCGTCACGATTGAAATCCGCCGCCCCAACTGCCGCTGTCGCTCCGAAGGTCGGGACTGAGAACCGTAAGAAGTCACCGCTTGGTAGAGACCTCACCACGGTCATATTGCTGTTGTCCGGGTTGGCTGTCAGCAAATCGGACCGTCCATCAGCGTTGAGATCAACGGCGATCATCGCCGCCACCTCGGACCCGCCGGCAGCCGCCAGATTGATCACCGTCCGCGGTTGGAATGTCATGTCGCCGTTGCCCAACAGCAGTGAGAGCTCGGGAGTGCATCCCGCTTCCTCACCGCAGTTGTGGCCAGCAACCGCCAAGTCCAACAGGCCATCTCCGTCGAGCTCGGCAACAACGATCGCATCGGATCTAAAACTCACCCCGGGCGCAGCCAGAGCAGCATCAAAGATGCCGCTCCCAAGGCCACGGAAGACCGTCGGAGCGAGGGCAGACCGGGCGACCGCCACATCGACTACGCCGTCACCATCGAAATCGCCGGTTGCGACATCCACCGCCCCCTGGGCTGGCAACAACTGGACCAGGCCGAAACCTCCCTCCCCATCCGACAGCTGGTAGGCAACACTTTGCTGGCACGACCACACGAGCAGGTCATCGTGGCCATCTTGGTCGAGATCAGCCATTTTGGTCTTCTGACCAACACACGTATCCGGCACGGCAACGCTGTCCGCTCCCCAATAGAGACCGAGATCAGATTCGACTGCAACAGCCAGATCACTCACGCCGTCACCATCAAAGTCACCCGCTGCGGAACCCCTAATGCCTGCGAGATTACCTTCACCTTCCTTGAAGGCAAAGGCCGACTCGCCGCCGGTGAGTCCCTCACTCCCGCCGCCCCCTGAGGACGTGGAAAAAGTCGGCATGGGGAATTGCCGGCGAGCTCCGAGACCACCCAACGGCAGGCTACGGTAAATGATGGCTTGGTAGTTCTGGACCACCGCCACGTCGGTCCGGCCGTCACCCTCGAAGTCACCCGCGACAAGATCAACATCTTGGAAGAACGTCGTGATGTCGATCGGCTGCGTCGAGAATCGCATCGCCCCTTCGAAGGTGCCATCACCCCGACTGGTGGCCAAGATCAGATCTCCCTGGTCAAGGGTTTTACCGAGGAGATCGTTGATGCCGTCTCCGTTGACGTCTGCCATACCAGCACCAATCACCGTGCAACAGGCCACCACCGTTGGCCCCGTTTGAAGGGTGCCGTCAACGTCGGCCATGAGCGTGAAGAGCGCGTTCGAGAAACCACGACCGTCAGCAACCACAACATCAGGCCGGCCATCACCATTGAGATCACCAGCCGATGGCGGTCCAGGCGAGAAACCTAGGGGGCGCCGTTGTTCGCTGCCAAAATTGCCTCCACCCGTGCCGTACAGTACGGAGAGATCTAGTGAATCAGCGTTGGATACCACCAGATCCAAGTTTCCGTCCAAGTCGAAGTCCGCCACGGCGACGCCGCTGGGATTAACACCAACCGCAAACCGGCTCTCGCCAAGGAGTGACCCGTCACCTGCACCAAGCCGCACCGAGATGTTGTTGCCCGCCGCGTTGGCGGTCACCACGTCGAGCTCTCCATTACCGTCCAGGTCTGCAAGCTGGACATCGGCTGGACTGCTTCCCATCCCGTAACTCAATGCGCTGCCTAGTTGAGAGGCCTCGGTGGTTCTCAACACCGCAACCCGGTTACTGTCGAGGGTTGACACAACATCGTCGAGTCCATCGCCGTCCAGGTCACCTGCTGCGACCGCAACGACGGTTCCACCAGCCGGAAATCTCAAGCCGGGATAGTGGGCACGACCGACGGACCGTACGATCAGGTTACCGATGTCCAAGCTGCCGCCAGCCACCGGTGTAAGACTTGGCGAAAGACCGCGCAGTCGGTCACCGGTTAGATCACGGAACCGCGCCCGGCAACGGAAAGCACCCAGGTTGCTCGGCACGTCGAGCACCGAGAAACTGCCATCAGCAGCGCTGAGGGCCGTTTGCTCGAAACACACCACGGTTGCATCAGCAACCGGCAGCCCACCATCGTCGACCACCGTGCCCACCACCGTCAACCCGGCGGCCGATTGCAGTGTGCCAAACGACAGCTGAGCCACAGAATCCAGAGCCAGGGGCGCAACGGGTGTTGCGATTCCGGTTGTGAGGTCCAGGGTTGATAGCTGATCGCGGGTGCTGACGTAGGCGTCACCAGTCACCGGGTGAATGGCCAAGGCCCGGAAACCCTGCGCCAGCCCAATCGTCTGCTGTGGTGCTCCCGTCTCCGGATCGAGGACCTGCAGCAGCGCTTCATTGTTGCCGACCTGGTAGAGCGTGCCATCGGCAGCAAAGGCCAACGACGAGCCATCTTCGAGCCCGGTGGAGCCCAAGGCGGTGAGTCGACCGCCGCCTTCGAGCCGGTAGAGACGAAGGTCACTGTCGGTCGTGCCGTAGGCTTGACCCGTGATCGGGTGGATCGCAAGGCTTTCCAAGCGCACTCGCTCTAGATCGTCAGTCCAGGGAATTCCCATGTCGCCGACCACATTGCCGCGATCCACATCGATCACCTGCAATCGACCCGTTCTGGTCACCACTGCAGTGAAACCATCGACGCGCACCGCAACCGCAATCGGGGTTTCGTCCGGATCGGACGACATGTACACGATCTGCTGATCGCCGGTAGCTGGATCGACGATCCTAAGCTCCTCACCGCCGGCAATGAGCACAACCTCTCGCGCCACGATATCGCCGCTATCAGCAGTTCCACCAGGAACCGGCGCCACTGCCACCGAGCGACCAAAGAAGGAGCGCCCGCCAAACGTTGCGGTGGCGTGGCAAATCAAATCCCCTTGGTCGACCGGTAAGCCTGTCACCAAGAAGCTGCCATCGCCGGCGGTGCTAGTGGTTTGGTCGGCACAGGTGACGTCGGCGTTGCCGAGCGGATCACCCGCCGCGTCAACAACTCGACCGGTAATCGCGGTGCCGTCACTGGCCACCACCTCGAGAGACACAGCGGCGGACACGGTGACCTGGCCATCGCTGTCCTCCGCCTCAGCCGTCAGGCTGAGGGTCGTTCCAGCAGCAGCCGGCACAGTGAGCTCAAAGCCGTAGGGCGGCGTCGTATCAGTGGCCGCCGGAACACCGTCGACCGCAAACCGCACCTCGACCACTCCAACATCATCATCCGCAACGGCTGTCACCACAACCGTCTCGCCGACCACTCCCACCGAGCCATCAGCCGGCGCGGTCAGTGCAACCGTGGGTGGCGCGCTGGCTAGCACGTCGACGACAACCGGATCGCTCACCGTCACCTGCCCTGCGGTATCGGTGGCGCGGGCACTCAGCGTGACTTCAGTGACTCCCCCCGGGACCGTCAGGTCATAACGGTACGGTGCCTCGGTAAACGAGGCCACTACCGTTCCGTCCAGCAGCAACTCGACGGTCGCGACGCCGACGTCATCTGCTGCTTGGGCCTCGAGGACCACAACCGAACCAGGCGTGACTTGTAGCCCCGGCAGTGGAGATACCAGCACAACCGTCGGTGGGTCACTTGCTACCACCGGTACCGTTCGGCTGGCGTTGGTCACCTGCAAGGACCGGTCGCGAGCCGTCACTTCGATCAGCAACTCGGTCGCGTCGATCGGTACGTCCACGGTCACCTGATACGGCGGGTTCGGCGCGCTGAACACCTGCACGCCGTCGACGCGGATGATCACAGCTGACAGCGGCTCGTTGTCGGTGGCGTCGACGACGATCGTCAGCGGCAATTCGGCCACAGCCGTGGCACCTTCTGCCGGTTGCAAGATCGTCACTACCGGCAGCGGATCTGGGATCACCATCACCGTCAGTTGATCGCTTACGGTCGCTCCAAGGTCGTCGGTCGCCACCGCTTCGATCACCACCGTCGGTTCACTTTCGGTAGCAAACGTTGAACCGCGGTAAGGCGCTGTCGTGTCTGTTGAGCGCAAGACGCCGTTGACTGAGAAGGCGACGTCGACAACGCTGCCGTCGGGATCACTGGCGTCGGCCAAGATCTCGATCAAATCCCCACTGAAGAATGTCGAGCCCTCTGTCGGCGCGGTCAACGTCAAGGTGGGCGGTTGATTGAGCAGGACGTCAATCGTCACCAAGTCTTCTGCCGTCCGACCACCGGTATCGCGGGCGACAACACGCAGATCCAAACTTGTCGGCCCCGTCGGCAACCCAAGTTCGACCGCATAAGGCGCTGTGGTATCAACGCCGATCAGCTCCTCCTCGCCGGTTGCGGTATCGGTCACGAAGAAGCTGACCGAGGAGACCGCGACGTCGTCATTGGCGTCGGCCGCCAAGATGACTGACCTGCCGCCGACAAACACAGCCCCGGTCAGCGGTTCGGTCACGGTCACAGCAGGTGGGACACCCCCGGCATCGATCGGCCGTGGAACGTACTGGGCAATGCGCAGACGCGACGGTCCGTTGGCTTGGAAAGGGTCTTGCTGAGCGCCTTCCGCCAAAAATATCAGCCCGGCTCCAACCGCAATACCGTGGCCGTTGCCACGCTGTGCGTTGTAAGTCCAATAGGCGGCCGGGACTGGCTGTCCGGCGGCAGACAAATCCAGAATCGGCACCGTCCCGAGGAAAAACGTATCAGCAACGTAAGCCAGCCGTTCGTCGAGCGCCAGGTCGTAGGCCAAACCACCAGCCAGTCGCGGCACTGTCGAACCTACTGTTGGCGTCGATGGATCGCTGATATCCACATCAACGAGGCCAAGGCTGCCGCTGGACAAGACGCCGCCGAGCATCAACCGCTCGTGGACGAAGCCAAGGGCGTAGGGTGTTCCGGTTGTGGGCTGCAGGCTACCCACCAGCTGAGGCGTTGCCCCATTCGTCACGTCGAGGAGAGCAAGTGTCACCTCACTGCCTGCTAGGGTGGCGACCGCCACCAAACCATCGCTGGCCCGGCGAGCGACCGCCCGAGCAGAACCACCACTCGGTGGCAGATATTGCGCCAGCAACTGAGGTGCTGCGGGATCCAGCACATCCACCACCGCCAGACCCGTCGTGCCGGAGGCGACAAATGCGAGTCCACCGCCGGCTGCCACATCGAGGGCCCGACCACCGGTCGCAACCGTGGCGGTCACGATTGGTGCCGAGGGAACTGCTACATCGACAATCACCAAGCCGCCACTGTCATCAGCGACATACGCCACCCCCTCAGAAACCACCACCTCGATGGCGGTACCCGCGGTATCAGCCGTACCAACCAACACCGGAACGGATGGATCGGAAACGTCGATCACCAACAAGCCTGCACTGCCACCGGCAACAAAAGCCAGGCCGCTGGCAAGGTCGACCGCAACGTCATTGGCGAAACCTGGCAGGTCGAGCGAACTCACACTACGGGGTAAGGTACGGACCTCGATCTCCACCGTGGCCGAAAAACTGCCGTTGGAAACCGTCAAATCGCATTCGCCGTTGTTGCCCGCCAAAACTTCGCCGTCATTGCTGGTGAAGCTGCAGACCAAGAGGTCACTAGACCCGTAGGTTGTACCGCGCAGCGTCGACGTCAGATCGACCACCTCGCCGTCGATCAGCGCTCCGCTGACAACCAATTGACGCGTCAGCTCGGCTGACGGATCGCCGACGTAGCGTGCCAACAAAATTTCGTTCGGAGCCACAGTCAAGCCGGTCAACGCTGCACCGAAGTCGAAGCTTGTCGGATCCGTAGGATCGGTGCCGATCTGAATCTCGAGGTTATCGCGCAGCAAGTCACCATCGGTGTCGGCCAACAGAGGATTGGTCTCGAATCCATCGACCCCAAGGACCACTTCTTCTCCGTCCAAAATACCGTCATCATCGGAATCTGGATCGTTCGGCCCGGTACCGAGATTGATCTCGTCGACGTTGGCAAGGCCGTCATCATCAAGATCCTGGAAGCCGTCCAGGGGATCGTTGGGATCGAGCCCCAGCGCAATTTCGACCGCATCTGGAATACCGTCGCCATCACTGTCTTCACCAGCGGCAAAAGCCACCCGCACCAAAACCACGCCGAGAGCTCCTTCGTTGAATGCGGAAACCAGCACGGTGCCACTGCTGACACCCGTCACCAAGCCGCGACTATCCACCGTGGCGATTGCCGGATTACTGATCGCATACGAGGTGCCCAGACTGGCCTCCGTCACGTCCACGGTAGTCGTGTCCGGATAGTCGGCAGTGGCCAACAGTTGCAGGCTCTCCCCCGGCGCTGCAATTTCGGCCACCGGGGCGGTCAACGTCAAGCGTGTCGGTACCAGGGGTGGCGAGTCGAGCACGATGTCGGGAACTTCTGATAAATCGTCTGGCATCGGTTCGAAAAAGGGCGACGCGCCGGTAATCGTGACGCCGTCACGGATGCAGGTTGCACGCACCCGGACCAATCCCACATCCGCTGGAATCTGGCTAATCCAAAAGCTACCGTCTTCCCGCACCTGAGCACCGCGGTTGAGTGCCGTCACCACACAGGAATCGTCGAGTTGGGCGGCGGCCGGTAACACGCTGAGCAACATCCACAAGGTCAAAAACACCCAGCGGATCAGGATTCCGTCGTGTGGATTTGGTGGCAAGGGCTGAAGTTTTGTCGTCGCTTGCGCAGTCATGGTGGCCCCTCGGTGATCATTGCTCGGCATGATGATTCCAATCGACATTCAGTTGATGGTGCGGAACTTCTCTTCCACACCAAGTCCGTCAAGGAAAGTGAAATACAGGATTTGGAACATGGAGTCCTGGCTCAGCGCATTGGTCAACCCAAGGCCTGGTTCGCTTTCGAGCATGGGATAAACCGCTACGAATCCTTGCGCCTCACCCCGTTCGTGTTCGACAACAAACAACAAATACCCGCCATAACGCAGCGTGATATGCAGCCTGGTCTTGGTAACCGATGCCATCAGCGACCGTTGCTTCTCGAAGACTGGCTCTAATCGACCTCGCGCCGCGGATTGTTCGTTGCCTGCCCAGAACGTCAGGGCATCGTCTAGGTCCCCAACTCGCAAAGCGTCTACATAGGCTGCAAGCTGGCGTTCAGTAGCTAGCGTTCCGAGCTCTTCGGTCGCAGCGCCTGTTGTCTCACTGACTGCCGCCAGCTCCCGCCCACCTTGGATATGGTCTGCCTCGAACACCATCTGAATCGGGTGCCCTTGAGAACTGTCGCCGTGCGGGTAGAAGTCGACCTCGATGCGGCGTGGTTCAGCGCGGACAGCTGCGGACGAGAACAGTACGGCTACCACGAACACGCCGTAGATCAACTGCTGACGGCTCACCAGCCACCTCATTCCGTACCGCCAATTCGAGGGCGTCGAGGCTGCCTTAACCATTAGGGAACTCCCAGCGGCTGTTAGGAATCTCAAAAATCCGCTGGATGCTGAAGCCACCAGCAACCGTGACGTTGGCAATCACCTGGAGGGGCCCGATCGGTACGCTACCGTCGAAGCCCGTGCAGTCGACCTTCAACGTCGGCTGGGCCTCGTTACGACCGTAAACAGAGACACTCAACAGCCCTGGAGGATTATCGTCTTCGTCATTTGGGTCCCCTCCACCACCAAGTTCCAGCAAACCGCCCAACTCGATGATGAATTTCGCCTTGAGCTGTCCTTCGAGTCCAAAAGGACACTTTGGCTTACCTTGGCAAGGGTTGCTGCTAGCACTCAGCTGAATTCGAGGCTGCACTTGCACCGTAATGAAAACTCCGAACCTGGCGAGACTACCGATCGCAAAACCAGCGCCCGGCAGGACACACCGACTCAGCCCAAAGGAAGCCGAGCCGAAGCCAGTGCCTCTCCCCTTGAGCAACAATTCATCGGTAGCTTCACAACACGTCTCAACCGACTCGAGACGCCCGGTTGCTGAGAGATCACCGATTTTGGCCTTGCAGGGGGCAAAGTTCGAGATCCCACGATCGATCGCGTCCAAAGCCTTGTTGAGGTTGTCGAGCGCATCTTTCCGAATGTCGATTCGGCTGTCGACACGCTCCTTGCGATCCGTACCTTTGCAGCCTTTGATCGGATCAACACACTTGTCATCGATGGTGCAGAACAATCCATCGTCACAGGGTTGCGACAGACCGATGAATCGGCAATATCCTTCGTCACAGCGTCGGCATTCTGGGCACCCTCCACAGCCATCGGTCTTAGGCCGTGGTTTAGGCCTCGGTGGTGCGTGATGCCAGCCACCAGCACGCAACCCTAAGCCGTCGCCGGTGACCAGAACCGTACCGTCCTCACTGACGGCTCCCGGGCCAATCGAGACAAATTCGCCGAGATCATGACGAAAGGAATAGACGTCGCCGACGGCGCCGGGAGGCAGTCCACTGACGTTGGGCAGGGTCAACTTCGCCGGCGGATCAAGCCGCACACTCGGTGGTTGCACGGTCAAGACCAACCGTGGTTGTTGACCGAAGTTTGGAGCCATTGGCACCTTGTCGGCATGGACCAGCGTGACTGAGATTACCCCGGTCTGGCTGCCGTCAGCGAAGGTTGCCGAGCCTGGAGCCACCGTCAGCTCGAGACCTGGCACGTCCGGCAGGGTCAACGTTCCGCCGCTATCGGGACCCACCGTCAACCCCTCCGAGTTTCGCACCGGCAGGATGTAGATGGGCCGATCCATGCCATTAACTCGGCCCGACACCGTGACCATCTCAAACGCCAGTTTCGGCCAATCTCCAGGACGGGTGGCGGTCGAGCCATCCGCCACCAAATGCACATAACCGACCGGGGCCGGTGCAATCTCGAACTGCCCCTCTTGATCCGTGATCGCCGTCTCAGCGCTGCCATCAATGGTGATCGTGACGCCCGGTACCGGTTGATCAGCATTGTCGAGGACAAGGCCGCGGACTGCCGTCGCAAACTCCTGACCGGGTACCAGACCCGTCGCCAGAAAGTAGGCTGGTGAAGCGCTGCCGTCTAGCAGATCAGCACGCACCGAATTACCTTCCCTGAGCTCTACTGTACCGAGCGTGAACCCAGCGCCGACGCGGCCGTCGGCTCCCGTCGTGAGAGTGACAGCCTGCGTGCCATTGACCAGACCGTTACCCTCTGAAACCTCGAACCGAACCTCAGCGCCCGGTACTGGATTCTGGAACCCATCGGTCACCGCCACCCTGAGGGGCAAAGGCAACAGCTCACCAACGGCACCCGTCTGATAGTTACCGGAGTCGATATACAGCTCCGTAGGGGCACCCACTTCAGCCTGCGCGCCGAAAACTGCTTCCCCGGCAAAACCTACCGCAGTCGCGACGACTCGATCATAGAGACCAGATCTTGATCCCAAGGTCCAGAATACCGAGGCCCGACCTTGATCATCCGTTGCAACCACACGGGCACGATCGGTACCGGTGGTAGAACCCGTGAGACTCCCGTTACTACCTACAATTTTGAAAATCACTCGACGACCAACTGCGGGTGCGCCGTCCGCCGCTCGCAGCTCGACGACGAGCGGAGATGCCAGGGGATCGCCAACCCTTGCAGCCTGGCCGTCACCCGAAACGGCACGCAACAGAGGCTGGCCGGCAAGATTTTCGCGTTCAACGGTCAAGGTGACGTTTGTCGCATTGCCAGCCGAGTCGACTGATTCGACGGTAATGGTGTTGCTACCCACAACCAGCGGCACAACCGCTCGGAACGTGCCACTCGACACCTCGGCGGGACTGCCAGCAACCGTGATGGTCGGTGCCGCAACCGGCGCATTTCCGAGGTCCTGCACAACACCGGTCACCGCCACGGTGGCACTCTCAATCGTTTGCCCGTCTTGCGGGCTGAGGAACGTCACAACCGGTGCTTCGCTGTCGCGAAAGAGTCGCACTGTGGCGGTGGTTGAGACACCGATCTCGTTAGTGGCGACTGCCGTAATGATGTTTGTTCCCTCATGCAGCTCGTACCCCGAGACAGTGAACGACTCACCCACCACGTCGGCCAAGATGCCGCCCACCAGCACCGAAGCCACGCCAGCATCGACCGTACCGCTGACCGTCACAGTGTCGGCGGCGGTCAGCAGACCATCCGCCGGCTCTTGGATCGCTACCGCAACCGGTGCTGAACGGAAAACGGAGACACTAAAACTCGTCAAGTTGCCGGCGAGATCCCAGGCCGTGACATCCAAGACGTTGAGTCCAGGCTCCAAAGCCACGGTTTGATCAAATCTCCCCTCGGCATCGAGCGCCAGCAGCGTGCCGCCGGCCATAACCCTATCCAAGTATGGATCGACCGCCTGGCCCAAGATTCGGGCTGTTGGATCGGTTGTCAACAAATCTGCCAGTGGCTGCTCGACGATCAGCCCAGGGGGTTCAGAGTCTAGGGTCACGGTGCGAGTCACACTGGTTGCCCGACCGACAAAATCCTGCGCCAGCAAGGTGATCTCGTTCTGCCCTTCGACCAAAGACACCACCTGCTCATCAAAAACCTGACTGGTGAGTGCAATCAATTGGCCGTCAATGTGAAAGCTAGCAAGTTGTCCATCGTCGATGACCGTGCCGGAGACGGTGACCGAGGGTTCGGTCACGAAGCTACCGTCTGCAGGGCTGGTCAACGTCAGGACTGGCGGCGCCAGATCGGAGCTCGACTCGATGGTCAGCTGCGTCACAACTTGCTGTCGGTTACCGGCCCGGTCGGCAACCTCAGCAACAATCTCGAACGCACCCACCCCAACCAACGGAAGTGGGCACTCAGCTCCAGTTGGGCCAATCGAACACAACTCTTCCATCTCGAAGGCTGCCTCGCTGCGGAGATTCCGAAACGAGATCAGAACCGTCTCGAGATCGATGCCAACCCCCGTATCGCCATAGGCAACCACAATCCCGGTGTCGAGATCAGCTAGGCCTGGATCGACCAGAGTCCCGGCTTCAGGACTGACAATGGTCAGGGTTGGCGGTACCGTGTCGGTGGATGTCGGCTCACTTCCGAGAGCCCAGGCTATTGCCTGATCAATGGTGGAGCCGCCCGTTGTCGTGAGCAGGCTGCCGGTCTCGAGGCTGATAGGAAGGGCTAAACGCCGCGCCGACGCAACTCCAGCAGCCATCTCAACCGCGGAGTCATAGCCGAAAATTGCTGCTTCTGAAGTCGACAGTCGCGCCGCAACGATGGCTGTGGGTGCAGGCAGTCCCCAGGCATAGGTTGCTGGAGCCGAGGAAAATACAATTGGATCACGCAATCCCGGGGCGAGGATTGTTCCGTCGACCACGGTCAGCTCGAGCTGAGCGGATGCATAACCAAAGTCGCCGACGGACTCCGATTCCGTCCACCCGAACACTGGATAGAGGTCGGCATTCCAACTGATCAGCGGCACAGGAACCGCGGAAAAATCCGGATCGACCAACACAACCTCAGCACTCGAAGAGACTGCAACCAGAGCCATCCCCAACCCATCCGTAGCCGCTGCATCACCTGCCGAGACGACCAAAACTTCGAGTCCCAGCCTCTCCAGACGCGCCTGGATTGCGAGGTCTTCCGACATCGGACTCTGTGCATCTCCCACCACCAGCAACGCATCTACTGCTGGTGATCCGACCACAACGTTGACCGCCGATGACAGCGTTGCTGCGCCCTGGCCGTCAACTGCCTGCGCGGTCAGTTGATACAAGCCTGGATCAGGAGCAATCCAAGAGAATTCGAAGGGAGGCGCGGGCAAGCTGCCGATGGCGCGCCCATTGGCATAGAAGATCACCGAAGCGACGGCATCGTCTGGATCACTGGCCTGAGCCGCGAGCACCACACTCTGGCCCGCGGGGACCATCGCTCCCTGGATCGGCGACAGCAGCGTCACCGTCGGCGGCTGATTACCGACCTCAAACCCCGCCGTCCAGGTGGCGGCAGCGTCGAACAATGCCCAACCGCTAGCACTCAAGGCCAGCGGACCGTCCACGACAAAAAATCCGGTACGTCGGGCCGGCGCTTCCCCGCCTGGCATCGACGCCCCGCGTTCGAATCCGAACACGGTCCGTTGGACGCTGCTGGTCAAGGTCCCGGCGACACCTACGGCGTTGGCCCCAGCCAGCCCCCAGCGCATCGGCTGCGGCGTCTCGAACACTTCAACGGTCCCGACCAGTCCTGCCGCCAAGGGTGAACCGCCGAGAATTCCGCGACTGACGTCCATCTCCACAGCGGTTGCGGCCTCGCTGACGCCGAAGCCTTCTGCTTCAGTCATCCCGAGCGCGCCGTAGAGTGCTCCTTCGAGCACCAGGATCGGTGTTTCGACCGTGCGAAGATCAAGGTTGATCTGGGTCTCATCAACGCTGGGGGCAAGGACCAACATCGTGACTGCCTCAGCATCACTCGCGGTCAAAGCCGCGGCGGCAACAACGCTCGAGGAGAAGCCCAGCCCACTCAAGCGGTCACGCAATGCCAAATCATCAGCGTTTGCCGGACCACCGGTGACCACCAGCAGATCGGTTGCTGGGGCTCCAACGCGGATGGAAACCGGTGTCGAGTAGACCAAGCTTCCATCGATCACGGCACGCGCGCGCAAGCTGTAGAGGCCATCGGGCGGATTCTCCACCCCTAGTTGGAAGGGTGCAGCAGTTCCGGTGGCCACCTCAATACCGTTGAGCAGGAGGTCAACACGTTGCACACCGGCGGCTGGTCCGGCCTCAATCGTCGCAACAATGTCTTCGCCGGTTGCAATTGCACTACCTGAGACTGGCGAGGTGATCTCAACAAAGGGCTCTCCAGCAGGTTCAAAACCGACCGCCCAGGCCAACGTCGCCTCAACTAACAGCCAACCTTCTGAAGTCAAGGAGCGTGCGGTCTTGCGGGCCAAGAACAGCCCAGCACGACGTGCTGGAGCGCTCCGACCGATCATCGCCTCACCGCTTTCGTAACCGAAAATCGCCGCCCTCGACAAATCGCCAGGCAGAGTTGCGACCGCCATCGCAGTTGATGCAGGAGTTCCCCAGCTCAGTCGTTCGGGCCGGCTAGTCACTTTGACCTCGCCCTCTAAACCCGCTGCCAACAAGCTTCCCGGATCGACAATATCCAAACGCTGGCGACCGTTGACAAAACCTTTGGGGCTTGCCATCCCAAGCGCCGCATACAGCCGTTTGTTCCAGGTCACAACCGGGATTTCCGTCTGCTGCAAAACCGCAACTAGATCTGAAGTCATTTGCACTCGCGACGCAACAACAATCAACGCCCGGCCATCTAAAACAGACACGCCGGGTTCGCCATCACTGTCACTGTCACTGTCGGAGTCGGAGTCGGAGTCGGAGTCGGAGTCGGAGTCAGAATCGGAATCGGAATCGGAATCGGAATCGGAATCGCTATCACTGTCGGAATCGCTGTCATTGTCGGAATCGCTATCACTGTCGGAATCGCCATCACGCTCATCGAACGCCTCAGTTGTCACTGCTTCTACCATGAAGCCATAACTCTCCAGGCGTTCAGCAAAAGCCTTGTCACCGTCTCTCAGAGGGAGCTTTTTGACGACAAACACCGTGTTGAGATTAGGTTCGCCGACGCGGATTGCCACCGGTTCTGACAGCGCACTGAGGCCGGCTTCGTCTCTAATGCGTGTGCGCAGGATGTGAAGACCTTCTGGCAACGCGGCGAGAGTCAGCTCAAACGACTGGTCACCAGGGATGGTTCCCAAGGTCGATCCGTACAACAGGAACTCCACTTCGTTGATGGCCGACCCCGCGGACGCCTCCGCTACCGCAATCAGGTCGATCGGCTCACCCAACGCAAACTGGCTACCGGAGACCGGAGCGACCAGCGAACTCGATGGCGATTGACCGAAGGCCGGCGCAGCCAACAAAAGAACCACCATGCCAAACCAAACTGGCCAATGTGAAGACCCCAACTTGGTCGCGCGGAGCGGGGCACAGAGTGACGTCTCTCCGTGCGGATGGCTCGGGAATCGAAAGTGTCGGGTCATGATGGGTTCCCTCTGAGTTCCTTAGCAGGTTGTCGGATAGCGCAAGCGAGACCGTTCTCGGCCAATCGACAGCTGCACCGGTCATGCCAAGCTGCCATGTCCAAATAGAATGCCTCGGCATTCGGGCAAAGTGCCCAAGAATCAAGGAGCATTTGTCGCAAGAGGGTTCTAGACGGCACCCCGCGCCCTAACGAAGTGGTCGCTTACGGGCTGGCACAAGTGCGCCAGCGACCACCCCTGGGCGAATTCGCCCACCGTCAGGATTGTCCGTGCGCGCCATTCGATCGATCGTGCCCTCGATGAAGTGTCGAGGGCACTAAACCGCGAGACGCTTAGACGTCGCGCTCGAGGCGGATTCCCCGAGTTTCGCGGGCGCCGGCGGACTCGAACAGCTGTTCTCCTACCAAACCGTATAGGAACAGGCCCCAGGCGATGGCATGGATGATGGGCGCATGGTTGGGGCCTTGCCTGGCCAATTTTGCGCTTGCAAATTCGACCTGACGAGCCCTGCCGTACCGCTTTTGCGCTTGCAAATTCGAGGTTTCGTGCGAAGACGGATCGCTATTCCGTCTCCTGGTCTGATGGCCGCCAGCCCAGCTCGCGAGCCAGTGTCTCGAGGGCGGGATCTCTCCAGCCTCGGGCTGCGAGTAACGCTAGCGGCCGGCTGGCCTGATCTAGGCGACCCAGGCGTAGCTGTGCTTCGGCCAGGCTTGCGACGTAGTAGCTGCTCGCCTCGGTGAGGCCAGAGACAGCCGGCTCCAGCAAATGGACGGCTTGCTGCCATGAAGCTTCCGCCGCGGCGGCGTCGCCCAATCCCTCGAGAGCAACACCAACGGCTGTCAGGTCGGCAGCAACATCATTGCGATAGGAGGCATTGGTCGGATCTCCGGCCAGCAGCTCTCGTGAAAGTTTCAGCGCGGCTTCGGACGCCTCGAGACTGGTGTCGAAGTGCCCCTGGTCACGCCATACCGCGGCCAGATTGGTATGGGCCACGGCCAGCTCGCGCTTCCAATCCGCGTTCAGGGGGTCTTTCGACACCAAGTCCAGGCCAAGATCGCGGGCGCTGCGAAAGGCCTCGACGGCATCGTCGCCGCGCCCCATCTGGGCGAGCGTCTCACCGATCTGAGACGTGGTCATCAGCAGATTGAGCTGGCGACCGGGATCGCGGTTCTCCTGCCACAGCTCCAGGTCTAGATCTCTGGCGCGGCTGAGATCAGCCAGGGCTCTCGGCCAGCGCCCGCGCTCGAATTCCGTCGTTCCGCGGTACGACAGAATCACCGACAGGAACTGGCGAATATCCCCCGGACTGTTCTCGGCTTCTTCGAGGATCGCATCGAGCTCTCGGAGCGCATCTTCATGACGATGCATTTCGCGCAACAGCCAAGCCAGCTCGGCCTGTTCCTTGAAACGCTCGAGGCGCAACTCGGACCGACGCTCTGGACTCGCGTCAGCTTCCAGCTGACGCCTGCGCTGCAACGAGCTAGCTCGCAGCTCGAACGATTCGCTCAGCTTTCCCTGCTCCTGCAGAGCCCGCCCCAAAAGAGCCTCGGTCTCAGCGAGAGCCCGTCGCCAGTCCTCGCCTTCAGGATGCTCTGCACGGGAAGAGATCAAACCGGTAAGGCTCTCGGCGCTCTGTCGATAGGCCAGGGAAGCCTTCTCATACTTCCCCTGGTATTCCAAAACACGGCCGGAGTTACGCAGCGCCCTGGCTCGCCCGAACCATCGGTCGACGTCCCCTCCGTGGCTGCCGAACTCATCGTAGTAGCCGCTGGCAGCGTCGGCCGCAGCTTCGAGCAGGTCGAGGCGCCCCAGGGGCTCGAGACCGCCATAGAGGTCGTCGACCATGAAGTCGATCAGGGTTTCGGCTCGGGTCTGGGCCTCGATGGCGAGCTGTCGCTCGCGGCGCAGATCAACCGTATATTTGACCGCGCCGAGCAACACGATCATTCCGACCACGGCAGCGGCGATTCGATTTCTCCGCCTTCGAGGCTTGTCGAGAATCGATCGCAGTCGCTCATGGACGGCTTCGGCCGAGGGACGCACAGCAGGGTCCAAGGCCTTGAGACTTTCGACCAACTCGATGAGATCGGCGTCTCCGTCGACCATCTGTCGGGCCTCTCCCACTTGGACCTTGACCATCAAAGCAGCGAGCCGGGTGTCGTCGTAGGCTCGCACACCCTCCAACAGCTCCTGGAGCAGAAGGCCGAGGGAATAGAGGTCAGAACCCGGCGTCAAAGGTTCACCCCGGGCCTGTTCTGGAGACATGTAGGCCGGACTACCCAGGATGTGTCCCGCTTCGGTCTCAAAACCGAGCTGAGACATCGTTTTCGACCTGGGCTCGGCTTCGGCCGGCTCTTCGTCCCACCTGCGGGCGAGCCCGAAGTCGAGCACTTTCGCATCACCCCGAGCGTCGATCATGACGTTCTGTGGCTTCAGGTCCCGGTGCACAATACCTTGTTGGTGCGCGGCCGAAAGCGCCTTCGCGATCTGCATGACAATCTCGAGCTTGGCGGTGAAGTCGAGGCCCAGCGCCGCCTCCTCGAGCGAACACCCATCCACCAGCTCCATCACCAGGTAATCTCCGTCGCGGGTGGTGATGAAGTCATAAACCCGGCAGATATTCGGATGTTCGAGCTGGGACAACAGCCGCGCTTCGCGCAAGAATCGATCACAGGCGACTTTGCTGTTCAACAGGCCGGGTCGTATGCACTTCACTGCGACGCGTCGACCGAGAACCTCGTCTTCGCCGATGAAAACTTCCCCCATCCCGCCTTGGCCGAGCGAGGTCGAGAGTACGATATTCCGCACTCGACCGAAGGGCGGCGAAGTTGGTCCCCCTTCCGGACGAGGATCGAGCAAAGGATGGGCTTCAGTTTCCGCAAATTGGCCAGTCATATTTTCGCCTCAGGTGCCTCTATGGTAACCGTAACCGACGGGATGTCCGGGCGCGCCATTCGATGGAAGGTTGCCCTTGATAGAGTGTGCGCGCCACTAAATCGCGAGACTCTTGATGTCCCAACCGCCAATAGCCTCGAGCACCCACCGATATCGTCTCCGTCGCCAGGTCGGTAGTGGCGTGCGGAACTGGCCACTGCCCAGCGGTAGGAGTCGGGTCGGCCGCGATATCGACAATGAACTAGTGCTCGACGAGGATGGCGTATCACGGCACCACGCCACCCTCTGGCTAGAAGCCGGGCGATTGGTCGTCACCGACGCCAAAAGCAAAAATGGAACGTTTCTCAACGGCCAATCCATAGTCCGCGCCGAGATTACGGTTGGCGACGTGCTGGCCTTCGGATCGGTTGAACTCACCTGCGAAGCCGCGACGCTGGCGGAGACCGTGCTAGCGGTCGACCTCCATGGCAGTGGTACCACCATGGGCTACTCGCGGCTCACCAATACTGCAACTGCCCGCGCCATCGCCAGTGATCGAGGCTCATGGCTCGATCTCGGTCGATCGTTCAGCTCGGCTCTGCGCAAGTCGGGCGTCGAGTCTGAAGCGCTCGCCACATTGACGGCTGGACTCGGCCTGCGGGGGGCAGCCTTGCTGCGGCGAGCGACGAACCTCCCTGCCGCCCTGGTAGCTACGCATGGCTCCATCGATACCCAAGAGATCGAAGGAGCGGCCGCCCAGTGGGCAGCAACAGGCCGAAGTCTCGTGATCGAGGCGGAGGTCTGCGGGTACGCTCCCCCAGACGTGTCCTACCCATGGTGCATCGTTTTGGCGGGAGAGTTTCCCGGGCGACCGAAGTGTTCTCCTTTACTCGCCCTGCTGCTCGAGTCCTATGCCTCCTGGCGGACACAGTCGAAACCAGCAGCCCAGGCCGTCGAAACTACAAACTCGCGGAGTCCCCAACCGGAGCTCACATTTCCCTCTGGCTTTTTACCCGGCTCCTCGCCCGCGATGCAGGACATCTTCGATCAGATAAAAGCCCTGGCGATTGGCCAGGAACCCGTGCTCATTATCGGAGAAACCGGTGTTGGCAAAGAACCTATTGCCCGCACTCTGCATCTTTCCTCACCAAGACATGACCAACCGTTGGTGGCCGTCAACTGCGCTGCAGTGCCGAGCGATCTGCTAGAAGCCGAGTTCTTCGGCATCGGTGAACGAGTTGCGACCGGCGTCACAGGGCGCCAGGGGCTCTTTCGTCGAGCGGCGGGCGGCACCATCTTGCTCGACGAAGTCGGAACCATGGCCCTCCAGCTCCAGGCTAAGCTGCTGCGGGTGCTGCAGGAGCGAGAATTTTTCCCGATCGGCGCCTCAAAACCGATCCCGATCGATGCCCGAGTAGTCGCTGCAACCAACGCCGAGCTTCAGACAGAAATCCAGCTCGGCAGATTCCGCAGCGATCTCTTTTATCGCCTCGCCGGATATGAACTGCGGATTCCACCGTTGCGCGAACGTCGAGAGGATATCCCCGCCCTGGTTGAGCACTTCTTGCGGCGCAGCTGTGATGAAATCGAGCGTCCGATTCACGGCTTGACCGCAGGGGCTATGGAACGTCTCGTAGCTCATCCATGGCCGGGCAATATCCGCCAGCTCCAGCATGAGATTCGCGCCTTGGTCTATCGCTGCCCCGTCGGCGGGGTGATCGATCAAGAGATGCTTCGAAAGCCAGCCTCTGAAGACGTTGCAGTCGACGCACCGACACCATCCATCATGGTTCCAAGCTACTCGGTACCGACTGCCGCATCCGCCGCCCCACCAGATCTGAAATCTGGGTTCAACTCTAGCTTGATGCCTACAGCTGACGCGATGCCTTCAACTGACGAACACAGTGGAGACATCGACTCATCGCTCGAGTTGGGAGGTTTGGAAAAAGCCGCGGTGCAAGAAGCCCTTCGCCGCAGCCAAGGTAATCAGCGACAAGCAGCCGCCCTTCTGGGGATCACTCGTTCTAGTTTTCGGCGCCGGCTGAAACGTTACGAGATCAGCTGATCCGTGCTGACGAGCCCCGAAGTCGCCAGAAACGATTCGATCTCAGCCCTCAATTGCTGGTGCCAGCGGTTGTTTTCATCGAGGCCGGCGGTGGCGGCTGTAGCCAACTCGCCAGCCCTCGCTGCATCGTCACCTACCAAGGCTCGAGCCAGAAGAAAACGCAAGCGCGCGGCGAGCCCACGATCCATATCAGCCCGAACGTGCTCGATAGCAACCTCCAACAGTGGGACGGCGACAGCGGATTGGCCTCGGATCAACAGAGTCTCGGCGAGTTCAGCCTGTAACTCGAGTCGCTGCAGGTCGTCCGCAGGACCTGCAACCATCTCTCGAGCTTTCGCTAGATGCGCTTCCGCCTCGGTCAATCGCCCCAACTCTCGCAACACACTACCAGCGACGATCATCACCTCGATTGTCAGTGGATCTTTCGGCGATACCTGCGTCTCGACCCTAGCCAGCGCCTCTTCGGCATAAGGCAAGGCTTCTAGATCACGCTGCTGGCGATGCAAAGCTTTGGCCAGAACCACATTGAGGTCCGCTTCTCTTCGAACATTGGGTGCCCCACCTACAATCAACGCCAAAGCCCGGCGGAGTGCAGGCTCCGCCAGCCAGGGGCGGTCGGCAGCCAGATAAATCTGGGCAAGCAGAGTCAGCGGCAAAATCCGGTCGCGGTTGTCCTCGCCATAAGCGTCAGCCACCAAACGATCACAACGCTCCGCTTGTTCCAGAGCTTGGTTGTACAGACCCTTGTTGGCCAGATGCGATGCAATATTGACCAAGTGCGAGGAGAGCATCGGACTATTGCGACCGTAAGCATGTTCTAAGATAGCAATCGCCCGTTCCACGCCCGGTCCTCCGCCCATCATGCCCAAGTTGCCGATAGGCCGAGCCAGCCGAGGGTGGTTTGGCCCCCAGACTTGTTCAGCAAGGGCCAGCGCCTGGACAAAATGTTCTCGCGTTTGCTCGTACTCACCCGCGGCCCAGTCCACTAAGCCCGACGCGGTCTCCAACTCGTAGGCGAGCTCGCGACTTGCAGAGGGCATCGCCTCGAGTGCAGCACGACCGAGGCGCTCCCAGAGCTTGCCTCCCTCCGGGTTTGCCCGCCCAGTGGCCTCGGTCAGTTCCGTGTAAACGCGCACCTGTAGTTGACGATCTCGGCCGGCAATCGCCCGTTCCAGGGCTCGGAGCAACGTCTCCTCTGCGAGGGTAGCATCCACTGCAAACGTCTGCTGGAGCTTGCCGAGGACGTAGGCAAGCTCACCTTCGAGAGGCGGATAACCCAGTTTCACGGAGCGGCTGTCAGCAGCTTCGAGCGCCTGAAGATCAGGATGCTGTCCGAGGTGAAACTTGGCGATCTGATCGGCTGCCACTTGGTAAAGCTCAGTGATTTGGCCGAGCACCGCTGGCTCGTCCGGCAATTCCACCAGACTCGTCAACCGCTCGCGATCAGCGCAATCATCGAGGCTGCGCAATCGATCGATAGCAGCTCCCGATTTGCTCAACGTCTTGGCATCGGCATCAATCAGCAAATCGGTCACCGACTTAACGGCTTGTAAACGGCTATCGAGACATGACATCCGGCGGTCCAGCAGGGCCGCCGACTGCTCACCGCGAAGGTGGGTTGCCTCGCAGGTCTCAGTGTGCATCTCTTGCCAGGAACCCATGTAGCGATCGAGTTCAGATTCGATGCCTCGCCAGCTGTCGACCGCAAATGGGACACCTGCAGCCAAGAAAGAAGCTTCGAGTTGCTCCTTGCGGGCCGTGTCCCACAAACCAACCATTTTCTGTGAACCACCATCACACCGCGGGCCGTTTGACCTTGCTTGCCCAACCAGCAATAGGCCAACCACTAGTACCGCCGCTGCCACCAAGCCGCTTCGACGGATGCGCACGGGTGCCAGACTCTCGAGCAGTTCAGGAAGATCGGAAAAACGTTCCTCCGGCCGTCGAGCCAAACCCTTGCGAAGGGTCCGGCGCAGGCGTGCCGGAATGCTGTTGGCAGCCTGCTCAACCAGGGGTGTTGTGAAGCGCTGGCCGCGACCCGTGGTCGGGCATGGGGTGTTGCCGGTCAGCGCCTCAAAGAGAGCGGCACAGAAACTAAACTGATCGGACAGAGCATCTCCCGGATGCCCGTCGAGACGCTCAGGGGCCATGTACAAGGGAGTTCCCAACCACCGGGTCGCCTCGTCTACAGTGTTATCCAAGCTCGGGTCGGAAGCCAACCCGAAGTCGAGGACCTTCACGTCTCCACCAACCGTCAGCATCGCATTGCTCGGTTTGAAGTCACGATGGGCGAGCCCCGCGTCGTGAGCCGCCGCCAGCCCGCGACCCGCGGCGCTGAACATGGCAACAACCTGCTGACGGCTAGGATGCTCTTCGGCCAACCATTCCTTGAGCGTCAACCCGGCAATGAACTCCATTGCAATGAACTGGCGACCCGCGGTCTCATCAAAATCAAACACCGTCACGACGTTGGGATGAATCAACCTTGCTAAAGCAGCCGCCTCGCGGCGCATCGCCTTACCAGTCTGGCGTCCGAGGTCCGACCGGAGTACTTTGATCGCAATTTTGCGGTCGAGCTGTGGGTCGTAGGCGGCATAAACCTCACCCATACCGCCGGAACCAATCCGATACAACACGATGTATCGTCCCAACGCGGTTCCCTTCGAGATCTCGCGTTGGGACGAAGCCCGATCCTCTGCAATCAAACCAACGTCCATCACAGGCCCATCACTGGACGAGTTCTGCTTCCAACGGGTCAAAGTACGCGTCTCGCGAACCGTAGACTTGTCTAGCACTAGGTGACCTCACATCAAGGGTGAAGAGACGTCGCAGCCGGCTCAACCGGCATACGCTGCAGCCGGTTCTACCGGCCTGAGTAGCTTCCGTCTTACTGGGCGGATTTCATCGCCGAGCTGCATCATCACCAACGGATATGGCCACGATTGTGCTGACACCACAGGGTGTTCGTCGACTTCGTTCGGGAGCCGGCTCGATTCCAGGGCCTACAACATTCGCCTCACCGGGCGGCTTTCTGGGCTGCGGGGTGGATAAGGGTGATGTTCGGCCCCGGACCCACCGGATGTCGAGATTCGGCCCCATCCGGCCAGCGCACCCACAGCAATTTCGCCTGGCCGGTGCCTAGTCCAAAAAAACAGGTCGGCGACGACTGCGAAAGGTAGCCTGAACCGGCGTAAACTTCCGTCGTCTGGCGGTGGCCGTCGGACATTTCCAGGGTCACCCGCGCGCCCACCGCGACCGGGTTACCTACGAGACCCTTCAGGCGGACGGCCAAGGAGCTGTTGCCCGCGACGCCATGATTACCGAAGGCGGCCAGCGGTCCGTTGTTCTGAGTCAGCACAACGTCGGGCCAACCGTCGCGGTTGAGGTCGCCACCCGCCAGGCCCATGCCATCACCGGGCACCATCAGGCCTGATTCGGACGGGTCGGATACCCTGAAATCGCCGCTTCCGTCCCCAAACAGCAGGAGCGAGACCCCGCCGTCCAGCAGGCCGGTCTCCGGCTCGCGGCTGAAGAAATTCTGGACCACATAGAGATCGGTGTGGCCATCGCCGTTGTAGTCGGACGCCACCATGCCGTACCCAGGCGAGGCCTGAGCCAGGCGCGGCAGCGGCCGCCAGTCGAAGCCACCTTCGCCGTCGTTCATCAGGATCCCGCTGGCGAGCTCGACCGCCTCAAACGTCTGGGCCTGCCCGAGCGTGTCGTCCGGGTAGATATCGATCAGCTGGGCCGAAGCATAGTCGTGGTAAGTGGGAAAGCGCTCCTCGACGAAGGGCATCGCCAACGATGCACAGCTGCGACCCCGCACTGGCAACAGCCCTTCGGTGGTGCTACTGGCCTCGATCAACTCGGGTTCGCCGGAGCCGTCCATATCGCCGTAGTAGAGCCTGGTAGGCAGTTCCGGTGAGGCTGAGTACTTGCTGTTCAGGCCCAGGTTTCCCACCGCGTAGTCCATGGCGCCGTCACCGTTGAAGTCGCCGCCGGTGATGCTGTTCCACCAGCCCGTGCGCTCGGCCAGACCGGCTTGTTGGGTGTGGTCTGCGAAGGAGCCACCGAGGTTGGTGAAAAGACGTACCGGCCCCCATTCCAAGGTGACCAGCAAGTCGGGTTTACCGTCGCCGTCAGCGTCGCTGAACAAAGCCCCGGTGACCATGCCGACGTCAGCCAGGCCGGGGGCGATGGCTGCCGTGACATCGCTGAAGCGGCCGCCATCGTTGCGCAACAGGCGGCTGCGAGGCGCGGTTGGATAGCGCCCCGGAACCGCGCGCCCACCAACGAACAGGTCCAGGTCGCCGTCAGCGTCGAAGTCGGCCGCCGCGCTCGCGCCGCTGAAGCCATGGACCACCGGCAAGGCATCCGGAACATGGGAAAAAGTGGCGGATCCATCGTTGCGGTAGAGGCGATCGGCCTGGCGGGGATCGCCGCCAGGGTATTCGTTGCTGCCACTGCTGACAAAGAGGTCCAGGTCGCCGTCGCCGTCAGAGTCCAGCCACAGGGGTGCCATATCCTCGGATTCGGCATGCCCAGACCAAGGGCCTGTTCGACGCTCGAAACCCGCACGGCCACGGAAGAGAAACAGCTCGCCCGACTGGCCGGCGGCACCGCCCACAAACAGGTCATCGAGACCGTCGCCGTCGGCATCACCCCATGCCAGCCCGGGGCCCAACTGGGACAATTGCAAGGGTAACAACTGTTGCAGGCTGTAGTCATCGAAGGGCCGTTCCTCGTGGCGCCACTCCAGCCCGAGCCGCTTGGTCACCAACAGGAAGAGCAACTCCTTGGGGTTGGGCAGGCGTTTGACCGTCGGCGGCCCCGGCTGCTCGTCGAGGGTGTAGAAACGGCCTGCAACCAGCTTGTCGAGTTGCTGCGTATGGCCCTCCGGCCACTCGACGGCGAGATCGAAGGATGTGTCTTCGCCCAGCCCAAAATGGACCAACGGCTCCTCACTCGACATGAAGCCGCGGGTGGGCATCAAATGGCGTACCTGGGTGCCACGGCTCGAAGTGAGGCGGACCAGGGCGCCGAGTCCGTAGCGGTTGGTCTTGCCTCGCAGGCGGATCAGTACCCGGCCGCCGCTGCCGCTCTGGTTGCGATAGATGCCGGCCGGCTCACCCAGTCGGTTGACCACCAGGTCCAGGTCACCGTCACGGTCCAGATCGGCGTAGGCAGCGCCAAAGCTGATACCGTCGTGATTCAGCCCCCAGCTCGCCGAAACGTCCTCGAAGTGCAAGCCACCGAGGTTGCGGAACGCGAAATCGGGGGAGGGCGCCTGCGGGAGGGTCTTCATGTACTCCATCGCTGCCGCCTCGCCTTCTGTGTCCCAGACCTCGAACATCTTGATGCCGGTCAGGTCCAGGCTCATGTCGTCGCGCGAAGTGCCGTTGGTGGTGAACAGATCGAGCCGTCCGTCGTTGTCGAGGTCGCCGAAACGCACCGACCAGGTCCAGTCCGTGGCGTCCAGACCGGCCATGGCGGAAACCTCTACATAACGCGCCAGACCGGTGGCGAGGAAAAGCGCGTTTTGCATTTTCTGGCGCGGCCATTCGGTGACGAGGAAGTCGCGGAAGGTGCTGATGTCGCCCATGTTCCGCTTGGATTTGTAGTGGCTGCTACCGGCCATATCAGCGACGTAGAAGTCGAGCCGACCATCATTGTTGATGTCGCCGAAGTCCGAACCCATGGAGGTCCAGGTGGTGTGGGGCAACAGGTACTCGAGAATATTGGTAAAAGTGCCGTCGCCATTGTTGCGCCAGACCCGGTCCCGGGTGGTCAGGTCGTTGCCGACATAGATGTCGAGCCAGCCGTCGCGGTCAAAATCCATCCAGGCGGCGGATAGGCCCAATCCATAGTCGATCAGGCCGGCGGCCTCTGTGACGTCGCTGAAACTACCGTCGCCGTTGTTCTGGAACAGGCGGTCCCGTTGGCCGGCCAGCTCCCAGCCGCCACGGCCAAGATCGGCCCAGTCCTCGGGATTTTCGGCCACCAGGCGACCATCCTTTTCCATCGTCCGTACCGGATGAACCCGCATCTCGTCGATGGTCTTGACGGTGTCTGCAGGCACCACCAAATCGGCGATCTGGGCGCCCGGCACGCTCTGATGGAGCGCCCGATAGGTGAGCAGGTACATGTCCAAGTCGCCGTCCCGGTCGTAATCGGCGAAGTAGGCCATGATGCTGGCCGCCGCATGGGCAAGGCCGAACTGCTTGGCTTGTTCGGTGAAGGATCCGTCACCCTGGTTGACGTAAAGCAAGTTCGGCGCTTCCGTATTGCACACATAGAGATCGAGATCGCCGTCACCGTCGATATCGACGAAGGTCGCACCGCGGCTCCAGGCCGCCCCGCCATCAACCCCGGCTTCTGCCGTGACATCTTCGAATCGCCAAAGGCTCGTCTGGCGGTACAGCTTGTTGGGGCTGTCGGTAGAAAGCAGGTAAACGTCGGCCAGGCCGTCGCCGTCGATGTCGCCGATCGCCACCCCTGCACCGGTATTGATGAACGGGATCTGATTTGGCCGCTTCAGCGTGCTGACAAAGTTGATGCCGGTCTCACCCGGGGACAACTTCGCAAAAAGTGGGCTCGCACCAGGACCCGCAGCACGCAACGGCACCGACGACAACCCGGGTTGATCTTGAGCCCAGGCTCCGCCCGCCATACCAACACACAGCCATACCATCAGAATACGAACCTTCACTGTCATAGTTCATGGTCTCCTAGCAGGCTGAGGTGCGGGGCTGAGAGGGGGCAGGGGGTGAAAAGGCACGGTCGCCGGCCGTCTATCGTATACCGAGCGATAGGTGGTTGTTCCGGCCTGCGGAGTTAGACAGTAGAAGAGTGGTTGTCTAAGCTTGGCAACGTGTTGAACGGAAACAATGTGTTCAGCGTCTGCAACGCAATGCGACTGCACAAGAGACGTGGGATGTTGAAGACGCTCGCCGCCATGTTGTTGGCATGCACGACCTCGGTGGTCGCCGATGAAGAGCGTCCACCCCCTCTATTGCAAGCAGACCTGTCACAACCAGACCCGTCGCGACCCGGGCACCAAAAGATGCTGGCCATGCTGGAGGCGATCCGGCAGGCCAGCCCCAAAAACAATGTCTACGTCGGTGATGCCAACGCTCGGCAGTTGCGTCGCCAGGTAGCCCAGGCGGGTCACCTGGTACCTCAGGAGCAGGCCCAGCTGCGACTGGACCTGGGCGAGGCGGAGCTGCGGCTCGGGAAGGAGCGTGAGGCGATCAGCCAACTCCAACGCGCCCTCGCTTTGCTGCCCGCGGCAGATACCACGGACCAACCCACGGCGTTGGAGATTCGGTTCCGTCTCGGGGTTGCTTACATGCGCCTCGGCGAAACCGAAAACTGCTCTGCGCACAAGTCGGCGGAGAGTTGCATCTTGCCTATCCGGGGGGCCGCAATTCACACCCAGCGCGAGGGTTCCAGCAAAGCGATCCAACACTTCTCTTACATTCTGCAGCACACTCAGGAAGAGTCTGCTGCTTACCAAAGATCTCAGTGGTTGCTCAACTTGGCTTCTATGACCCTGGGCGAGTATCCAGACGGCGTGCCCGCCCGCTACCGCATCCCGGCCGACAACTTCCAATCCGACGAACCTTTCCCGCGTTTTGTCAACGTCGCCGCCAAGCTCGGTCTCGACACCTTTTCCCTGGCCGGCGGAGCCATCGCTGAGGATTTCGACGGTGATCTGGACCTCGACCTGGTGGTATCCAGCTCGGATCCCGGCGAGCGCCTGCGATTCTTCCGCAACAATGGCGCCGGCGGGTTCGACGAGGATGGCGACGATCTGGCAGGACTCTTCGGCGGCTTGAACGTCGTCCACGCCGACTACGACAACGATGGCGACGCGGACCTCTTCGTGCTGCGCGGGGGTTGGATGTTTCAGGCCGGCGAGCAGCCCAATTCGTTGCTGCAGAATCAGGGAGACGGCCGCTTTGTGGACGTCACGTTTGCCGCGGGTCTGGGCGAGGTCCATTACCCTACCCAGACCGCCGCCTGGGCCGACTACGACAACGACGGTGATTTGGACATCTATGTCGGCAATGAGTCCTATCCCGGCGTCCAGTTTCCCGGCCAACTGTTCCGTAACCGCGGTGACGGCACCTTCGAGGACGTTGCCCGCAGCGCCGGCGTGGCCCAGGTGGCAATGACCAAGGCCGTCGTCTGGGGCGACTACGACGGCGACCGCTACCCCGATCTCTACATCTCCAACTACGGCGGTCCCAACCGGCTGTACCGCAACAATCGCGACGGCACGTTTGAGGAGGTGGCGGCCACGCTTGGGGTGGACGGCCCTGCGGATAGCTTCCCCGCCTGGTTCTGGGATTACGACAACGACGGCCGTCTGGACCTCTTCGTGTCTTCCTACAAGTCATCAGCCTCCGCCATGGTTGCTGCCTACAGCGATCGCCTGCAGCCCGCCGACTCGCTGCCACATCTCTACCGCGGCAGCGGCAGCAGCAGCGGTAGCGGCGCCTTCACCCACGTGCACGCCAACCTGCGCCGCACCAGCGCGCCGATGGGCTGCAACTTCGGTGACCTCGACGGCGACGGCTTCCTCGACTTTTACCTGGGGACTGGCTGGCCAGACTACGAGGCGCTGATGCCGAACCTGGTGTTCCGCAACCGCGCGGGAGTGGACTTTTCCGACGTCACCACCGCCGCCGGCCTGGGTCACCTGCAAAAGGGGCACGCCGTGGTTTTTGCCGACCTCGACAACGATGGCGACCAGGACGTTTTCGAGCAGATGGGCGGCTTCTACCGCGGTGACCGCTTCTATGACGCCCTTTACGAGAACCCGGGCTTCGGCAACCACTACCTGACCGTGATCTTGACCGGGACCCACTCCAATCGCTCGGCCATCGGCGCCCGCGCCCGTCTGGTGGTTGGCAAGGGCAACGAGTCCCGGAGCCTTTACCGTCACGTCAACAGCGGTGCCACCTTCGGCGGCAATCCCCTACGTCGCTTTTTCGGTTTGGACAAGGCGGAGACCATCGAGCGCCTGGAAGTCTTCTGGCCGACTACCGGCAAGACCCAGACCTTTTCCGACCTACCCCTGGACCGTACCCTTCGCATCACCGAGGGCCGCGAGGGCTACGAGCCAATCGTGCTGGAAAAGGTCACCCTGGGCAATTGAGGAGGATTCGCGATCCCAATCAGGGCTCCGAGCTTCGCGACCGCGACCCTGCCACAACTCGCGATAACACTGTGGCCGGTACAGTCCCTCCAGCTGACAACAGCGTGGATGGGCTCGAGAAGGATCGGCAGGCCTCGATACCGGAGTGGATGATATTGTCAGTTCACGATCTATGGTCTGGGTCGATCGTGAACTGACCGGGAGAAGATATGACAACAACTCTCACCCTGTGCGACGAAACCACTGGTGGCGAGCGCCGGGCTGTGATCACCCTCGATCTGCCAGAACCCACCCTTACGGTTCGGGAATTGATTCGCTCCCGGGTCTATGAAGAGGTTCGACGGTTCAACCAATCAGCGCCATCAGAGCCTTGGAAGGGACTTGTCCAACCAACGGCCTCGGAACGAGAGCTCAACGGGAAGCATGCAAAAAGAAGCAAGCGGATCGATTGGCACACGCAGGTCGAGCTTGCCCTCGATGCTTTCGAGTCGAATGGCTTTATCGTGCTGGTCGATGATCGGCAAGTGGCGTCGCTCGACGAGGAAGTTGCTGTTCAGTCGGACACGCAAGTGAGCTTCATCAAGTTGGTTCCGCTCGTCGGCGGTTGAGGTCTGGGAGCGGAATGCCGGCCTCATCAACTGGCCGCCCGAAAAGCAGCTCTCAGCAGGAGGCCAGCTCGCACGCTGGGCCGACTATGAGCAAGGAACTCAGGGCGTTGATCGAGGAGATGCTGGAAGGCAAAACTCGACTCCACAGCTATAACGCGATCTTGAAGAAAAGCCGCGCCGACCAAGCTGCAATTGCCCTCGAAGCTTTCGAATTGGCGGCTGATCCGTGGGACTTCGACAAGCGATATCCACAACAGAACAACTTCTGGTTTCGCCAAGCCCTCTTTACCCTCGGCAGCCAATTGCTTCGCCGCAAGCTAAACTGGACCTCCGAGCAACTGAACCGGTTGGTCACGTTGGCGACAGACTTGAAGATGCCCACCACCGGTGTGGTTCGCTCACTCGAACTCTTTGAGCGAGAGGGCGATGGCCGACAAGAGCTTCCCCCAGCAATTGAGGACTTGGTGCGTGCACTCCGTCAAACCAACTACCCAACTCAGAGCACATGGCGACTTGTTGAGCGACTCGAGGTGATCCTCGAGCGTCGGCGGGCGACAGATGGTCGACGATCGCTGCAAAGCCTGGTTCACGGGCAGGATCTCTGGTCTGCCACCCTGCTGGAGGCGATCACACCCTCGAAGAGCTTTGACCCATGGCGCAACCTGATCGAGCACTGCACCAAGGCTCGGTCCGCGAGTCCGAGCAAGCGATGGCAGCGGCGCTCAACCGAGTTGGTCTCGGCGATCGGCACGGTGTCTTTTGGTGACACTGTCGGGCGGACTTTATCGGCAGTGGGACTAGAGAACCCGAGCTCCGCTCACGCCCTCGACGCAACGCTCCTCGACGACCGCGATACGGATCTGCTTCGTGGGCTTATCTGGTCTACCCTGTTGAGCCCAGGCGACGACATCATCCCCGTCCTCGGCCAGACGGCCGACCTATGTTTTTGCAAAATCAGAGATCACGGCCCGCGCAATATCAAGATCGGCAACGCCTGCTTGACTGCGCTCAGTCTTCGCGACGAATTGAACGCGGTGGGCGAGCTCAGCCGCTTGAGAGCTCGAGCCAAGCACCCTTCGACACGGCAGCAGCTCGACAAGGCCCTCGAGCGCGCCGCCGAGCGCTTGGGTATGGACCGTGACGACCTCGAGGAGTTGGCTGTCCCCTCGTTTGGCCTCCAAGAGGTCGGGAGGCAGAGGCATCTAGTCGACGTCTTCACCGCGGAGATTCTGGTTGAGGCTGGGGGAGATGTTGTCCTGCGTTGGATTCTAGGCAACGGCAAAGTCCAGAAGTCTGTGCCCAAGATCGTCCGTGAGAACCATGCTGAGCCTCTCAAGACGCTTCGCAAGTCCATACGCGATATCCGTAAGGCACGGCAGGCGCTGATCGCGCGGCTTGAACAACTCTATCTAAGGCCACGAGTATGGGCGATATCTGACTGGCATGAGCGATATGCGGAACATCCTCTGATGGGAACTCTCGCCCGACGGCTGATTTGGAGAGCCGGCAATACGGACGGAAGCGATCAGACTCTCATCTTCTTCAGTGACGGTCGCTGGCGGGGTGAGGACGGCCAGCAAGTGGATCTCGAGGCGACTCGGCAGGTGGCACTTTGGCACCCGATCGAGAGTCCGCCTGAAATAGTTCACAGGTGGCGCCAAATTTTGCACCAACATGGTGTGATCCAACCCTTCAAACAAACTCACCGTGAGATCTACATTCTCACCGACGCCGAGCGCCAGACGGGGACGTACACGAACCGCTTTGCAGCACACATCTTGCGTCAGCATCAGTTCGCGGCAATAGCCCAAGCTCGCGGCTGGCAATACCACTTGATGGGCGCTTTCGATTCACACAACTCCCCGACCCTGAAACTTCCCCAACTCGACCTTAGGGTTGAGCTCTGGCTCGAGACGGGTGAAGACGAGGGCACGACCGAAATGGGGATTTATCACTGTGTGGCGACCGATTGCGTGCGCTTCGTTCGTCCTTCAGGTGAAGCACTGCCGCTCGAATCCCTTCCAGAACTAACCTTCTCCGAAGTGATGCGCGATGTTGATCTCTTTGTAGGTGTCACGAGTATTGGCAACGATCCGAATTGGATCGATCACACAGATGCGCCCCATCGAGCTTACTGGCAGGACTACGCTTTCGGAGAATTGGGAACCATGGCGCAAAACCGGCGGCAGGTGCTCGAACGCGTGGTCCAGCGTCTGAAGATTGCCAAAAAATGTTCGTTCAGCGAGCGTTTTCTGATCGTGCAGGGGCAGCTGCGCACCTACAAAATTCATCTCGGAAGTGGCAATATCCTGATGTCCCCGAACGACGCCTATCTTTGTATCGTCACCGGGGTTGTGCCTCGTCGCAGCAGTGCCCAACTTATTCTGCCTTTCGAGGGCGATAGCGTTGCCAGAACGATACTGAGCAAGGCATTCTTGCTGGCTGATGATCACAAGATCAAAGACCCGTCGATCACCAGTCAGTTTCGCTCGTAGGCCGATTGCCAAATCGGCTATGTCCGCGGGCCTACAGGCAGCGCAGCAGGCCAGCTTCGCCTATCGACCGCTGGGCAGCCAGGTCACAAAGGTCCGGGGGGATCCATCCGAGACGTAGGTGTAGGTGCCTCCTGGACGCATCGGTACTCGCCGACCGGTGGTTTGGTCGAACAGTCGCAACCGTCGGACGATCGATCTGGGGCCATCCCAAGACAGGGTCACTTCCTCCACCTCCGACGACGCCCGCACCTCGAAGATCCAGCGTTCGCGGCGAGGGTGACGTCTCAACCGATGGAAGTCGGTCGAATAGTCGCCCGCCTGATCACCCCATGTGGGGTGCGGAAACACCACCGTGAGAAAGGGTGACGCAAACGGCGCAAGCTCTTTCAGATCGTGGAGATCTGGACCCGTTCGACTCGTCGGCAGCTGCCCGTAGAGATTTCCATCGTCGCGTAACCCGTCCGCCTCGGCGATCAGCCGGACAAACCACGGTTCGGAGCCAGGCCTCGCCTTCTCTAGTAGCGGGGGTTGCCATTGAGCTTGCCGCGCCTGAGCGATGGGCGCAAAACTCGAGCTGCCACAACTCGAGGACGCCCTTGCCGGGATGCGTAACGCAATACCTGACTTGAACGCCTTGACCCACATCGCGTCGAACTCCGACAACGTGCCTTCGGCGCCGGGAGTGCTGCCATCGAATGGTGAGTACGCCGAGCCATTCCATTGGGTCATGGTCCGTGACATCACACAGCTAGCGTCAGCCGGCACCATGTCGCAGGCTCGCATCGAACCGACTACCGGATCAGCCTGGTCCAGGGTCAACACCGAAGCACCGTCGACGACCCGAACATCAGCCCAGCAGACGTCGAAGCCGAAGGGGTGGCCGACGAGATTCGAGAGGCCGGCCGGGTCGGCAACCAAGGCGACCTCGGTCACCGTTGGCGACAGCGAACTGATCGCCACCGTCTCGCCCGCATCAGCGGTTTTGATCCAATACCCAACACCCATTTCGAGGGCGCTGCCGAGGGTCAAGGCGGTGTAGGCGCCAGCGGCCTCGTCGCGCTCGTAAACGATCCAATCGACACCGTAGGTGCCGGTCATGTCGTCGCCAAATACGTCAGCCACGGTGTTGGCCGCGCCGGGATCGCAAGGTAAGGAGACCATCTTCCACTGCCCGGCGGTCAGGGCCACGCTGGCGGAACACGGGCTCTGGAAACGCTGGGCGAAAACTCCGGACAGATCGCCATCCTGCCCGATGGTTCCGGGCCTGTCACTGATCCAGGTGGCCAGGAAGTTGCCGGCATCGTCCATGGCAACCGCCGAAAAAGCCTGCCGGCCGGTGGTGTAGGTATTGGCTTGGAATTCACTACCCACCGCCGTGTCCGAATTATCGAGGAGCTGGCCAAAAGTCCCGGAGCGGTCACCGTCCTGGCCATTCAAGCTGCCCCAGACCACCACCATATTGCCATTCCCTGAACGATCGATATGAGGGACCGACTGGCTGCCGGTGGTGTAGGTGTTGATTTGGAATTCGCCGCCGTCGAAGGTGCCATCATTCTCGAAACGTTGGCCGAAAATGCCGTCACCATCCCCGTCCTGGTCATAGCTGCGCCAGGCGACGACAAACTCTCCGTCGAGATCGTAGATCGCTTCGGCATTGCGCTGGGAACTCGCGGTAGTGGTGTTGACAGAGAACTCGCTACCGGCTGCGGTCCCCGAGCTGGTGAACCGTTGGCCGTCGACTTCCGAAAATCCAGTGTTCCACACCACCACAAATTCGCCCGACTCGGCCATCGCGACGTTGGGATAAATCTGTAAGCCGGCGGTGACGGTATTAGCTTGGAATTCGCCGCCCACCGGGTTGGCGCTGGCGTCGAACCGTTGGCCGAAGACACCCCAGGAATTGCCATCCTGGGTGTAGCTATTCCACGCCACCACAAAATCACCGCCCTGAGTCATGGCGATGTCGGGCTGCATCTGGGTGCTGGTGGTGTAGCTATTGAGGGTGAATTCGCCGCCGACCATGGCTCCCGAGCTCGAGAAGCGCTGGCCAACGATGTCACCGGTGCTCCAGACGACAATAAAGTTGCCGTCGCCATCCATCGCCACGTCGGGATAGGACTGCGAGCCGACGGTGGTGGTGTTGACCTGGAACTCGCCGCCGACCGTGGCGCCGCTGCTGTCGTAACGCTGGGCGAAGATCCCGTCCGAAGACCCGTCCTGGATCGAACTGCTCCAAGCAACCAGGAAGTCACCACGGCCACTCGCCGCCACCGCAACACGCCATTGGTTGTTGGTGGTGTACGTATTGACCTGAAACTCGCTACCTGTTGGCGTCTGCGCCTGAGCAGGCATCGCCCAACCGACCGTAAACGCCAGGGACAGCGCCAGAGCCAGAGCAAAAAAGGTGTGCGTCTCTTCGTATTTCATATCATGCCTTCCTCGTTGGAATGCCATCAAAAAAGCGGCTCGATTTCCATTTTATACTCTGAAGTGTCCCGCTCTTGAGCACGGCACCTTCTCCCCCGTCGCCAAAATCACTGGCTTGGTCCCCTGTCTACCGAACCCATCGGCGACCCAGCACCGGGGTCGCCGATCCACCGCTGGCAGGACCTACCACTCGCGACAGTGGGGCATCACTCAAAATGAAGCTTGGTAGAGTCGCCGAGGCTGTCTTTCCGAGCACCTGATTCGTGCGAGCTTGCGTCAGTGGCGATCAAGTTCGAGGCCGCACCGACCTCGACGACCTCGACGCCCGCAACTGACGGTAGCGACCGAGACGATTGCGTTGCTGCTTCCACCACGGAATGCCGATCAGCAAGTTCAAGACCGTGAAACATGCCAGGTAGGCGGCGCCAGTGACCAGCCGATGGCCTTCACCAACCAGCAACTCGGCGATGAAGTAAGTTTGGATCGCGGTAGCCGGGATCAACCCGACCATCGACGCCCCCAGGAACGACACAGCCGGCACCCCGGCCAGCGCCGAACCAAAGTTGACGACCGAAAACGGCAGCGGCAAGAAACGGGTCTGGACGATCGGCCAGAAGCCGGAACGCTCGAACGACCGCGCCATCCGACGCACCCGCTTGCCGGCCAATGCCTCGAGCGCATCGTGCCCCAGTAGCCGTCCCACCAGAAAGCTCGCCGCCGCTCCCAGAAACAGCCCGGTCAGGTTGTAGAGCGAACCGACCACCGGGCCAAATAAAGCGCCGCCAATCAGCAGCGGTGACGGCGGCAACGCCACCACGGACACCATCACATACAGCCCGATCAACACCAGTGGCCCCCACCACATAGCCCGCACCTTCGCCATTAGTCCCTTGATGCCCTCTTCGGTGAGAACTTCCCCCACCGGCGCCCATTGCACCAAGAGCCCACCGCAAACCAAGAGCAGCAAAAAGGCGGCGAACCGCAGCAAAACCGGGCGTGGCAGAGCGCGGATCGATTTCATCGTCCGCGGATCCTACTCGATCGCCGAGACGGGCGCCGTCCGATCACCAATCGACAGCTGACCACAAGAGAATGGCGGAGGCCTGGAAACAGCCCCCGCCCAAGAAATCTGAACGTTGTGCTTAAACCGGGATCAAGCCTTCGATGTTGAAGCTGGCCTCGCAGGTGGTGGCGCCACCAACGGTCCCTTCCTGATCGAAGGCGTTGCCGCCGTCGCAGACGTCTCCGTTGCCGCTGTCGCCAAACAGGATGTCTTCGCCGTCGTTGCCACGCAGATCGTCGTTGCCGCTGTCGCCGTCGAGGGCATCGTTTCCGGTATCGCCGAACAACCGATCGTTACCGGAGCCGCCGCGAATCTTGTCGTCGCCGCGACCGCCAGCAAGCTCTTCATCGCTATCGGCTCCGCCGTCGATGAAGTCATCTCCGTCACCGCCACGGATGGTGTCTCGGCCAGCCCCGCCCCAAATCTCATCGTTGCCGCCAGTTCCGTTGATGATGTCGTTGCCATTACCACCGTCGATGGTGTCGGCATCGCCGAGTTCGGGGAAGAACGAATCACCGGAGATAAGGTCGTTACCCTCGCCACCGAGGATGTTGTCACGGCCGTCACCGCCGTAGACCGTGTCCGACCCGTCGCCAGCGTGGATGTGGTCAGTCCCCGAGTCACCGTAGATGGTATCTCGGCCACCCTCTCCAAAGAGAAAATCGTCGCCCTGGCCACCGGAAATCCGGTCGGCACCTGCCCGGCCACAGATGATGTCGTCGCCGCCGAGGCCACGGATATCGTCGTCGCCATTGGTGCCGAGCATCACGTCCGGCCCCGCGGTGCCGTTGCACTGAACGGCTGGAGCACAGACGATGGTCGGCTTGTAGCCACCACACCGGTCGTCGTCGTCACCACCGGGGGGAAGGATGTCGCCTGCGTAACTCGGAGTCAGGCTGGCAAGACTGAGGGCAGCGGTCAAGATCAAGGCGCGATACGGACGGATGATTTCGGTACACATGATGGAGTCTCCTGATTCGAAACGTTGTTGAGGCAAATCTTCGTCGATGAGGTGACGCCGCGGGGCAACTTCGTCGGATGTCGATTGGTTGGGTCCCATGACCGTCGCTCTCGGCCGTACAGCACGAAGGGTGGCGGCAGATTCCCTCAAAATCGGATGAAACTTTTTTCTAGACGAGGGCTGGAGTCGTCCCGTAGTTGGAACAGAAGCCCAAAGGATTCAACCGCTTACCTGTGTTATCTTGATTCGTAAGAAAGCTCCTGCCAGCTCGAAATCTTCGACCCATCGTCAACTTTTCCAATGGCCGCATCACACACTGACGAGCAAGCTCTGCTGGCGCGAGCAGCGACGGACGAAACTGTCTCGAAGCTGCGCCAGACCCTCGAGCGCGTGGTGCAACGAGCCTGCCCACCGTGGATGGCTGCCCACCGCGACGACCTCGTGCAAGCGGCGGTGTTGAAGGTACTCGCGGTGCAGGAGAAAAAAGGTGAGGGAATCGGCGAGATGCCAGCGTCTTATCTGTATCGAGTGGCGCATAGCGCCCTTGTCGATGAAATCCGTCGTCACCGCCGCAAGCGCGAAGTTGTGCTCGAGGAAGGTGGCGACACAGTGGAGCAAAGCGAGAGGGTTCACGATCCGGAGCACGAGGCCAGCAGCCGACAGACGGGACAAGCGATCAAGGATTGTTTGTCCCGGATGAAGGCTGAACGGAAGCGCGCAGTGGCGCTTTATCTGCAAGGCACCTCGGTTCCGGAATCCTCGCGAATCCTCGGCTGGAATAGGAAACGAACGGAGAATCTGGTGTTTCGTGGTTTGATGGATCTGAGGCAATGTCTGACCAAGAAGGGGATCCGGCCGTGACCGAGCCCGCTGACGGCAAACGGCTACGCGATGCCTGGCAAAGCTTGTCCGAAACCTCGCCGGGCGAGTCCGCTGGCACCCCGGAAGTCGAGGATGCCGCTATTTGGCGAGCGGTGGCCTCAGAAGGGTCGGTGGACGAACGCGAAGCCATCGTCGATCACATTGCAAAGGACCCGGCAGCAGCTGAGTCCTGGCGTCTGGCGCAGGAGCTACAACGGGAGTTGGTAGACGTCGAGCCGGGTTGGCGCGGCGTTCCGGTCACCCCGCTGTGGCGACGCCGCTGGCTAGCCACAGCGGCAGCCCTGCTGTTGGCGGTGGGCCTCGGGCTCGTCACGCGGATCGGCAATCCACCGCACGATCCGTCAGACGAACCGGTATTTCGAGATCCAGAGGCGATGCAGTTGCTCAGCCTGATCTCGGAAGACGTGCCTCAGGCGCGAGACACCGTGCGGCTGAGGTGGTCCGATGTTGGTGAAGACGTACGCTACACCGTGCGCATTCTCGGCTCCGACCTCGAACCCATCAGCGTGCACCGTGAGCTGACCAGCACGGATGTCCAGATCCCGCCAGAGCGGCTGAGTGAGGTTGCAGCGGGGGAACGCCTGCTGTGGCAAGTCGAAGCCCGTTGGCCGGATGGCCGGACCCTCGTGTCATCAACGTTCTTTCTCGAATTGACTCCCGCCCTGCCCCGCTCCACACCACCTGACCTTCCCCAATGATAGGAGCTTTCCCATGTCGTTCCATGTTGCCCTCAAGCGTCCGCAGCCCGCTTCGTCGTCCCGCCTGGCGTTGGTTACCACAATCAGCGCAGTGATCCTGGCCACCTTCGGATGCGTCGCCCAGGCCGAGAACCAGAATACATTCGACCCGCCGCCGATCGATGAGTATGCCAGGGCGCTCAAAACTGGCTTGTTCACTGTCAGGCCAGACGAAACAGTGACTGTTCTCATCACAGACCTAGCAACCTCCGAGTCTAGCGCGTGGGTAACCGTACGCTTTTTCGACCGTTACTCCAACCTACTGGAAGAATTCGAAGACGAGGTGTCGCCAGAACAACCTCTGATCACCGAATACACCAACAGCCAGAGTAACCAGCAGGGCACTCCGATACGCCTGGAAATCGAGTTACAAAACCAATCCCTCGAGTCCAAACCTGTCACGACCGTCGAAGTGCATCGGCCAGGCAGTTTCGAAGTTGTGGAACGGTTGATCTGTGCCGGCCTGCCAGCCCGCGAACCAGTAGAGACAGAAGTCTTCTGTCCAGGGTTTGTCGTCCTTCCCAATTTTACTCTGTGAACGGTCGGTGACCTGCAGATCGCCTCGACCTCGCGGCGGGGCTCGGTGCTCAACACCGGGCTCCCCGCCTTTCGCGTCAGAACTCTTGGCGTTGCTGTGGCTCGTAGTGTTGTGGTTTTGCGGCCCACAGGTCGCGGCTCAGCAGTCCACTCATCCGATCGCAGCCTGTGTGCAAGAGATCAACACTCACCCGGAAGCCTACGAGCCCTACCTCTGCCTACTGCGGGTCGGTAGCAACCCGCGTGACAGCGACGCGGTCCGGCGTCAGCTGGAAGATTACCGGACACAACAACCCACGATTGGTTGGCCAACCCTGGTCCTCGGGCACCTGGAACTCACTCGGCACAACACAGACGCCGCCTTCGATCTTTATGGAGCTGCGGTGGAGCTTTTTGCAGCCACCGGCGAGGCGACTGGCGAGATCCTGGCTCGAGGTAACCGTCGACTGATCCTGACCCGGCGCGGACACTTCGCCGAGGCAGCCGAGGAGGTCGAGGCGGCACGCCGTGTTGCGGCCGCCTCGGACGATGTCGAGGCAAAAACCCGGGCTCTGGTCGTCGAGGGAACCCATCTGCTGATGACGGGAGGTGAGCTGGTCGCCGCCTACGCCTTGCTGCGCCAAGCGTCGGACATGGCGTTTGCCGACGGTCCGTATGGACTCAAGCGCACCATTCTTTTTCAGCTTTCCAGACTGGCCATGCAACTCGCGCGTTACGACGAAGCCCTAGCAACCTACGCTCGGCTCGAAGCATTGATGCTCTCCGAGGGAGACGACGGCAACTTGGCGCTTGTGTCGTTCAACCGTGCCAATGCCCGACAGGCACAGCTTGAGCAGAGTCCAGAAGAAGGCGGACTCGACGAACTACGCCAGCGCATCGAGATGACGCTAGAGCAAGCGGAGCAAACGGGGGACGAGGTCATTGCGGTCCGGTGCCATGCACTGTTGGCACAGATCGAAGCGTCCACTTCGCCACGTCTTGCGCGACGCCATCTCGCACGCTGCCGCGACATCGCGGCAGCGTTGAAACGCCCTCAACTCGAAGCCAACTGCCTGCAGGCGCGGGCATCGGTCGAAGAACGGCTGGATCCCGAGGCAGCGCTGGCGGCAACGGCCGAGGCGTTGGCGTTAGCGGACTCGATCGACAGCGACGACCACCGAGCCATTGCTTGGCGGGCTCACATGCGGGCCGCTTGGGCAGCCTTACCGGCAGAAGCCGCCCTGACCGAGGGGCTACGGGCGCTAGCAGCGATCGAAGCTCTGCGATCCGCCCAGCGCGATGCTACCGACCGGGCTCGTATCCTCGATAACTGGACCTTGGACTACAGCTGGCTAGCGGGTCGCTTACTGGCTGCAGGACATGATCTATCGGCGGCCTTCGCGATTTTCGAACGACTGCGAGCTCGGGTGTTATTGGAATCGATTCACCGGCCCACAACCACTGACTCCCAAATGCTGACCGCTGCTAAACGACGTACCGCGAATCATCAGCGGAAGCTGCTCGATCCGGCCCTGCCAGCCGACGAACGCCGTCAAGCCTTGGCACAGCTAGAACGGGCGGAGCTCGAAGAGCGCCTGCTGGTCGCCGAAGGCTTGCGTGAGGAAGAGGAGGAAGGTGAGGCACAGGAGCTCACGGTTCCTCGCCCTATCTCCCTAGGGCAGGTACAAGCTGGTTTGCGGCCGGACGAAGCCTTACTAACCTTTCAAGTCGACTCCCGGGTTGATCTCTTCGGCGCCCAGGCAGGTGGGTCGTGGGTGTTGGTGATCACTCGCGATGCCATTCACCCCTTGCGACTCCCCGACCGGCATCGCCTCAGCGCTGCAACTTCGGCCTTGCGGGGCCTCATCGCACGCCGCGACGGGGCCGAGACGACCACCGCCACCGAATTGGGACAACAGCTGTTGGGAGATGCCGTGGCACTGCTCAGCCCGGACATCCAGCGCCTGATCCTGGTGCCCAACGACATCCTCCATCATCTGCCCTTCGCCGTGTTACGGCCAACCCCGGACAGCCTACCTCTAGGGATTCGGTACGAGTTGGTTGTGGTGCCATCGGCAACCTTGTGGCAGGAATGGCGAAATTCGGTCGAATCTACCTCTGAACGACGGCGACCGGCGCTGGTGTTGGCAGATCCGACGTTCCCCCACAGTCACGGTACCGCCATACAGCGAAGCGGTGTGTGGGTTGATGGCCTTCGCTTGGGCCGGTTACCTCAAGCGCGGCGGGAAGGCCAAACCATTCGCCGTCACCTGGGCGGCGAGTTATGGGTGGGAGTCGAGGCCTCAGAGCTACGGTTGAAAAGCGAGCGACTGCCGCGCTACGCAGTGCTGCACTTTGCCGTCCACGCCATCACCGATCTTCAGCGGCCGGAACGCTCCTGTTTGCTACTGGCTCCGGGGCACGAAGAAGAAGACGGTCTGCTGCGCGCCTCGGAGATCATCGATCTCGACCTGCCAGGCAGCTTGGTGGTGCTGTCCGCCTGCAACACGTCCCACGGCGAAGTGCTGCGGAGCGAAGGATTGATGAGTCTGGCTCGAGCTTTTTTTGCGGCTGGTGCCGTCACCGTTGTCGGTTCCCGTTGGCCCCTGGCTGACGCTGATGCCGCCGACTTCTTCGATACGTTCTACCGCCAGCTAGCCGCTGGTGAAAACGTCACCAGCGCGCTACGATCGGCGCGCCGCGAGGGCTACGAAGCCGGCAACCCGGCCCAAGCCTGGGCTGGAGCTGTGCTTCTGGGTAGCGGTGACCTGCGAATCGAGACCGAGCGCGGCTGGAGGTGGTCCGGTAGCCTTGCCCTGGGACTTGGCACTACCTTGCTCTTGCTCACCCTGCTGACTTGGCAGCGAAACCGCAATCGGCTCTGAGTGGCCAAGCGTGTTGCCCGGTCAGAAGGGACCGAGTTAGATCCCTTCGGCGGCGCAGCCCAAGGCCGACCGGGCTCTCGACGCGATATGGATGGGCACTAGCTGGCGAGTTAGAACCGCGACGACGACAACTGGAGGTCCGAGTCCTTCCAGGCCGCTTTGTAACGCTCTTCGATCTCCGCGGCTTCGCCGGTTCGCTTCTGGGCTTTCAGGGCTTGCCATAATCCATAGAGGGCATAACCGTTCTCTTCGTGCTTCTCGAGGTCTTGCCAGTAGACGACCTCGGCTTCGACTGGCGAGCCGGCTTCGAGCAAAACCGCACCGAGGGTGTGGCGGACCGGGTAATACCAGTCCGGTGGCTCGTTGTAGAGCAGGCTGTCTTCGAGGCGGACAGCGCGAGAGAGATGACCGAGGGCTGTTTCCATGCGGCCACGCTTGGCGTCGATCTCACCGGCGAGGACATGATGAGCGATGCCGAGCAAGGTGGCGGCATTGCTGAAGCCGACCAAGACGTCGGGCGAGTCGGCGGCCTTGGCGGTTTTCTCGAGGTTGGCGAGCTCTTTGCGCGCCGCCTTCAGTTGGCCGGTGTGGAGGTAGGCCATGCCGCGGGCGTAGTGACCAATCCCGGCGTAGTAGCGCAACTCGGATGGTGGTGCCGGGCTGGCTAAAATCTCGTCCCACTGACCAAACCGCACCTGAGTGTAGAGCGGCATGCTGAGGAAGGTCTGATAGAGACCCCAAACGTTGCCATGATGGTCGTGGGGCACAAGTTTGGCCACTTTGTGTGAGTTGTCGAGAGCGGCCTTGCTTTTACCCTGCATGATTGCCGCCCAAGCCAGGAAGTGGACGTTGTGGGGATAGTAGTTGAGGGGGTAGATACCTTGGGCACGACACTGGGTGAGGTACCCCTCGTCGGCCTCGGCGGCGAGCACGTTGGCCTCGAACGCATCGGCATAACGCCCGACTTGCATGTAGATGTGCGACGGCATGTGCA